>NZ_JBBKZT010000028.1:0-84165 GCF_037889975.1 Variovorax rhizosphaerae
GCGCTGCTGCGCGAGGCGCTGGTCAAGACCGGCAAGGTGGGCCTGGCCAAGGTGGTCATCGCCACGAAGCAGCATCTCGCGGTGCTGGTCCCCTCGGGCCCGGCCCTGGTCCTGAACCTTCTGCGCTGGGGCGACGAAGTGAAATCGCTTGCGGACCTCGACCTGCCGGCCGAAGGCGTCAAGGGCGCCAAGGTCACACCGGCAGAAATGAAGATGGCCGAGCAGCTGATCAACCAGATGTCCGGGCGTTGGAAGCCGGAGGACTTCAAGGACGAGTTCAAGCATGCCGTCATGAAAATCGTGCAGAAGAAGGTGAAGGCAGGCGATACCGAAACCGTCATCGAGCCCGAGGAAGAGGCGCCTGAGCAGAATGCCAACGTGATCGATCTCACCGAGTTGCTGCAGCGCAGCCTGAAGGGCAGCAAGGGAAGCGCGGCACGCAAGCGTGCAGAGGAAGAGGCCAAGCCCCCGGCGGCCGCAAAAAAGCCGGTCAAGGCGGCTGCGAAGAAGCCTGTCAGGAAGGCGACGCCCGCGAAGCGGCGGGCGTGAGGGCCCCGGCGTCGTGGGATCATTCGGAAAGACCCGTGCCACGCCAAGAGGGATGTCTTGCTCGTGAAAGCCAAACCCCATCAACAGGATCTTGCATCGATCCCGGCGCAGCCCGCGGCCGCGCGCCGAAGGCGCAAGGCGCGAACCCCGGCTTCGCGACGGCGCCTGTTGTTGATCGACTACCAGGCCTGGATCGACTTGACGGCCCAGATGGGCAGCACGCCTGCCGCGGCCGAACAGCGCCGAGGCGCCTAATCAACCCCGTCACCACCACACCACAGGCCATCGGCAATGCCGTGGCGCGAGCGTGAGAACGGTGCCTCGTTCGCACAGCTTTGGGCGCCGCCCTACATCGTCGCCAAGTGCGCAGCAGTAGTCTGTGTGCTGCCATTCCAGCTGGAGACTTCGATGAGCGACGACACCACAAAGACCGGGCAGGACCGCAAGCTGATCAGCCTCAACGAGGACTACGAAGTCCGCGACTGGTCCAAGACCCTGGGCTGCACGCCGGAACAACTGAAGGCCGCCGTCAAGGCAGTCGGCAACTCGGCCGAAGCGGTCCGCAAGCACCTGGCTCAAAAATAGGCAATTGGGCGGGTAGAAAACCTCCGTGGCTGAAAAGCGCACCGACCCGCTGGCGCGGTACTGGGCCAAACGCGACTTTGACGTCACGGCGGAGCCGCGCGGCGAACAACTCCAGGATCGCCAAGGCGCCTTGAGCTTCGTGATCCAGAAGCACGCGGCCAGTCACCTGCACTACGACTTCCGCCTCGAACTCGACGGCGTCCTGGTCTCGTGGGCCGTTCCCAAGGGACCGAGCTTCGATCCGGCCGACAAGCGCCTGGCCATCCACGTGGAAGACCATCCGCTGTCATACGGATCCTTCGAAGGCACGATCCCGCCGGGACAGTACGGCGCTGGCGAAGTCATTGTCTGGGATCGCGGCACGTGGGAGCCGGTCGGCGATCCGCGCAAGGGGATGGCCGAGGGCAAGTTGGTCTTCGCGCTGCACGGCGAGAAACTGCAGGGCCTGTGGGAACTCGTGAAGATCGCCAAAGGTGGCGAGAAGCAGCCACCCTGGCTCCTCTTCAAGAAGCGCGACGCGTTCGCGAGAGCCAGGAAAGATTACGACGTCGTTGCCGCGCTGCCGGACAGCGTCATCACGAAGCCTCTGGCCGCGCCGGTTGCCGGCAAGCCGCGCGCTGAGTCGACCCCCACGGACAAGCAGAAGCCCAGACGAAACGCGACTGCCAAGGGAGGGCAGGATGGAGGGAAGGAAGCCGCAGGGAAGGGCGCGCGGAAAGCCGCACGGAAAGCGACAGCAGGGCAGGGCACCCCTGCGCAGGCAGCCGGGGCCGTCAAGGCGGCGCTGCCCGAGAAACTGTCGCCGCAGCTCGCAACCCTCGCTGCTAGTGTGCCGCTCGCCGGCGAATGGATCTACGAGATCAAGTTCGACGGCTACCGCCTGATGGCCCGCATCGACAACGGTCATGTGCGTCTGATCACGCGCGGCGGCCACGACTGGTCTGCCAAGATGCCGACGCTGGTCGCCGAGCTGGAGCAGCTCTGTCTGTCCTCGGGCTTCCTCGACGGCGAGATCGTGGTGCCCGGCCCCGATGGCTCGCCCGACTTCAACGCGCTGCAGAACGCGTTCGATCGCGGGCGCGGCGCCGACCGGATCGTCTTCTTTGTGTTCGATGTCCCGTTCTTCGAGGGGTATGACCTGCGTGCGGTCGCGCAGCGCGAGCGCCGCGCATTGCTGAAGGCCTTCTTAGACGAGAAGGCCACTGAACACGTGCGCTACAGCGCGGACTTCGAAGGCGATCCGGCCTCGATCCTTTCCTCGGCGTGCCGACTTGGCCTCGAGGGGCTCATCGCCAAGCGCGCGGATGCGCCCTACGTCTCGCGCCGTTCGGACACCTGGCTCAAGCTCAAGTGCAAGTTGCGCCAGGAGTTCGTCGTGGCCGGCTACACCGAGCGCAGCGACAACGCCGCGCAGGTCGGCAGCCTGCTGCTGGGCGTCCATGCGCCCGACGGCACGCTGGTTTCCGCAGGCAGCGTCGGCACCGGGTGGGACATGCAGTCGGCGCGCGAGCTGAAGGACAAGCTCTCTGCACTGCAGATCAAGACCTCGCCGTTCGCCGCCGGCCCCGCCAAGCCCGGCCGCTGGTCGCGGCGTGCCGCCGGCGCCGAGCGATGGGTCGAACCCAAGCTCGTGGCCGAGGTGACCTTTGCCGAATGGACGCCGGACGGCCAGGTACGCCATGCGTCATACCTGGGCCTGCGCGGCGACAAGCCGGCACGCCGCATCGTGCGCGAGACGGCCAAGTTCGTCGACGGCACGCCCGCTGCCAAAGCGCCTGGGAAGACAGCGACGGGGAAGTCGCCCGGCGCCGGCATCCGGGTCAGCAACGCGGACCGAGTGATCGACGCCGCGTCCGGACTCACCAAGCTTGACCTCGTGCGCTACTACGAGTCGGTGGCCGATTTCATCCTGCCGCATCTCAAGGGTCGACCGGTGTCGCTGGTGCGTGGACCGCAGGGCGTGGCCGGCCAGCTCTTCTTCCAAAAACATGGCGAGAAGATCGGCATCCCGGGCATCACGGAACTCGCCCCTTCATTGTGGCCGGGCCATGCCTCGCTGCTCGAGGTCGCCAACGCAAAGGCGCTCGCCGGTGCGGCGCAGCTCAACGTCATCGAGTTCCACACCTGGAACTCCACGAAGAAGGCGATCGACCGGCCCGACCGCATGATCTTCGACCTCGACCCCGGCGAAGGCACGTCGTGGGCCCACGTCCAGGAGGCGGCCGTGCTCATGAAAGCGCTGCTGCACGAACTCGGGCTCAAGGCCTGGTTGAAGACGAGCGGCGGCAAGGGCCTGCATGTCGTGGTGCCGCTGGCACCTCGCATCGACTACGACACGGTCAATGCGTTTTCCAAGGCGATCGTCCAGCACCTGGCGAAGACGATCCCGTCGCGCTTCGTCGCCAAGAGCGGCCCGGCGAACCGCGTCGGCAAGCTGTTCGTGGACTACCTGCGCAATGGCCACGGCGCCACGACGGCGGCGGCCTTCTCGGCGCGCGCTCGGCCGGGTCTCGGAGTGTCGATGCCTGTCGCGTGGGACGACCTGCAGAGCCTTGAGAGCGGCGCGCACTGGACCATCGCCACCGCGCGCGAACACCTGTCCTTTCAGAAGGTCGACCCCTGGGCCGACTACTGGAAGGCAAGGCAATCCTTGGCCAAACCCATGCGTGTCCTCGGCTTCACATCATCGCGCTAACGCAGGGAGGGGTTCGTCAGCACGCTGCGCCATGGATTCGCGCCCAGGCTCGCCCTCAGCGCTTTAAGGTCGAGCTGTTGAAGAGCGATTCGCCTGTCGCAACGGGCGAACACACTTCGGCGTGCTGTCGGACCGCGGCGCTCTTCAAACACCAACATGCTGAACTGGTTGCCATGCGAGTCGCGCAGCGGCACATCACAACCCGTCTATCAAGGAGTCATCATGGGCATCCTCAGCAACATCTTCAGCAAGATCTTTCCGGGCGCCCACGCGGCGAACGCACCGGCGGGCACTGCGCCCATCCCAAGCGCGACGCCTGCGTCGACGCCGACGCCGAACACAACCACGGCTGCGACGGCGCCCGCACCCGGCGCGCCGGCGGCCGCCGCGATGACGGAAGTGGACGTGGAGAAAATGCTCAACGACATGGCGCAGAAGTCCTCCGAAAAGCTCAACTGGCGCACTTCGATCGTCGACCTGATGAAACTGCTTGGAATAGACAGCTCTCTGGCCGCGCGCAAGGAACTCGCCAAGGAACTGCACTACACCGGCGACACCGGCGACTCAGCGTCGATGAATATCTGGCTGCATCGTCAGGTCATGAACAAGGTGGCGGCCAACGGCGGAAAGGTGCCGGCCGATCTAAAGGACTGATACGGGCTGGAAAGAGCCTTTTCGGGTAGAAGCGCCAAGCTGGCAGGTGCCGCGCCCGCAGCCGCGCACCGGCCGGACGAAGTACGCGTGAACGGGCCGCATGGTGCCGTTCGCGTACTCGGCGAGGACCGATGGACTGGTTAGCGCGGGCGCGCTCGGTTCCCACTATCTCGATCTGCGGCCGCCCGCAAGACGCGGCCGGCCAGCAGGCTCAGTGTGCGTGCCCCGGGTCACTGGCGGTGACGTTCTGGCAATGTCGCAAGAGCAGCCGGCGGAACGGCCGTCCCGGAGACGCCGCCGGATTTCTGGACCAGACCGGACACCATCCTTGGGATATCTACGTTGCGGACGATGAGCGTCGCCACCGTGGCTGCAGACAGTAGCTTCCAGGGCTTGAGGAGCCATAGCAACGCACCCGTGCCTACCCCATACGCCATCAGCTTGACCGGTTCCGTTCGCGCATAGTCTTGCAGCAGGGGGCGGCCAAGTTCGAAAACGTCGCTGAGCGGATGTTGGCGCCACCACCGACCCACGGCACTGCGACCCAGCTTCGTGCCGAGGGTAGGGGACGCGTGTTCGCTTTCTTCGCGCGGCAACAACGGCACCACCCTCGCACCATCTTCGGCTGCGTTCCGCACCACCTCGTAACCCATGGCCGCGAGCAGTTCTGTCCGTGACAACGCCAGCTTGGCTTTCGCAGTGAGGGGGTCGACTGCATCAGTCATTTTTCATCTCCTTCACGATACGCATCATCCTCACATCCGCTTCCAGTTCGTCCTTGACGTCGTCCACCTTTTCCTTCACGGACGACGATCTCATGGCCAGCGTTGCACCGATCACGACCAGAAGCCACGCCACGCCTGGCACGATGACCAAGACCCATTGAAATGCCCCATGCAGAACGCCGAGCATCACCGCGATACCCGTCAGGCTCAGGGCCAGCATCAGTGCCACCAGTGCCACCAGCGCGCTTGCGGCTCGCATCATCAGCGAAGACCCGAACGCCGAAAGCTCACCCTTCACCAACTCGGCATAGTTCGCCAGGTGCGTGAACAGCAATTCAGGTCGGCGCAGCACCGCCATGAAAATCGGGTGAACCATGACCGGATTCAGTAGCGGCGGTCGCTTTGAATGGCCGAGATCAGAAGTGCCGTGATCACCGCGCTCAGCGCCGCGGTGATCAGGACCGCCTTGACCGGTTCGTCGTTGATGGCCTTCGCCAGGTACTGCGCCGTCTGATCCAGCTGCGACTTTGCCGCGTCGATCTTCTTGCCCGCAGCATTGACCGCATCCTTGGCGTAGGTCCGTCCGGTATCCACTGCGTCATTCGCCACCCGCTTCACGTCCGTGGCGACCCCCTTGGCCTTCTTGACCGCGTCCTCGCCCACCTGTTTCGCATCGTCGGCGACCTGCTCGGGAGACTTGTTGGAATCGTCCATGATGTTCCTTTGGGTTGGCCCGCCCACCGTGGGCAAGTGAGCGAAATCTGACGCCCCGATGCCTGCCCCTTTGTGTGGAATATCGAGCATGGGACGTAGGCGCACTGCCGGCCCAGTGTTACGGCGCGGGCGGCGTGCTCGAACCGCTGTCGGACTCACGAAACGGACCTCGTACGCTGCTGCTCGCGGGCGGCGGCCGAGTCCATCGTGCCGTTGGCCTCGTAACTTCCCAGTGGGCCTAGAGGCGTCAGCTACCCCCTGTCCGCCGGGCCGGGAGCAAAGGGCGGACGGATCAACACGCACGTCGGCATGCACGCACAACCCCATGGCCATGGCCACGGTCGGCGGTCGCGAGCGAAGGCTCTCAAGAGGCGTCGCGCACCGCACCCAATGGCAATCGCACGGTGAAAGCAGTGCCTTCTTTCAAGGACGAGGTCACCGAAATTTGGCCACCATGTTTGCCCACGATTTCCCGCGCGATGTAGAGGCCCCAGGCCGAGGCTGGTTGTCGGTCGCTCGTGCGGGGCGGACTCCCCGTTGGCGACCTGAACCAGTGGGTTGAAAATGACCTGCATCGCCTCGGGCGGGATCGGCGTGCCCATGTTCCGGACGATGAAGGTCACATCATGGACGTCCGTCTGCAGAACAAGGCTCACCGGGAACGCCGGGTCGCCATGCTGCACGGCATTGCCCAGCAGGTTCGTCAAGACCTGGCGTGTGCGCGGCGCATCGAATTCAACGCTCACCTTCTCCGGGATCTCGGCGCTGAGCGTGCGCGTCGGGTAGGCCGCGGAGACTTCGTCAAACGTCTCGCGGCACAACGCGGCGAGATCGCCAACCGCAGGGCTCACGTCGATGCCACGGCCCAGGCGGCTGCGCGCGTACTCGAGCAGGTCGGTGATCATCCCGTTCATCGAGGCCAGGCTTTGCCTGGCGATGCGAATGGAGCGATCCCTGCTCGCCGGTTCGCCGCTGACTGCGAGCAGCTGCACACAGGACCCCAGTGCACTCAGCGGGTTGCGAAGATCGTGTCCCAGCACGGCCAGAAAGGTGTCCCTGGAATTGGCGACGCGCTCGGAGTAAGAGACCATTGCCTCGGCGAGGCATCTGGTCGATGCCCTCGTTGAAACGGATAACTTCTTCCAGCACCGAAGCATCCACGTCATCCACGGCCTCCATCCACAAACGCAGCACCGTCGCGCGCAGCGCACGGTACTCCGCGCCCAGTTGAGAGACATCGAAACCTACGCGCTGGCGCAAGCCACCGTGCTCGGCCGCAAAGGTCGGCTTGAGCGCGCGCGGCGCCATCCCCCTGGACTTGGCCTCGCGGTTGCATTCGGACTGCCCCGTATCTATCTCGTTGGCGATGTCCAGCAGGATCTCGTGGGCGTGGTCCCTGAGTTCGACGACGGACATGGTTTCCGCGGGCGGGATCATCGTGCGCGCGAACGTCTCCCATTGCGCCAGTATCGGTTCGATGTTTGTCTTGATGAAGTGGCTCAGGCGCATGGTGCAGTATGCGCTGTGCATCAATCGTGCGTTGGTGCTCAAAGCGTCTACGGTGCAGGGCAAGGGCTTTCCTGAAGCATTCCGCAACCACGCGGGGCATGGCACTGATGCTTCCTTTCAAGACCTCATCGACAGTCCCCATGCCCGCACACTCGGTATATGCCCGGCTTCGTCGCTGGCTCGCGACGGCGCAGGAGCGTGCGCGTCCAACTCCTCAATGGCAGCGGGCCTCGCCGAGCCTGTCGACTGCAGTACTGGTAGCAGTGCTCATGCAACAGAGTACAGACAAACGGCGCGCAGCCACATGCTCGTATGCAGGCACGCTTGTTGCAGATGAGATCATGTCGCCGGACGCAGGATGAGGTCCATCCTGCTTGTGGTGCACCGCATGTCTCCTCCACCCATCCTTGGTGGATTTGGCCCTCAAGGCTCCGGCTTCTGAGGGCCTTTTTTCAAGCTCGCTTCAATGCGAAATCCGATGCGGTGTTGCGTATGCCGAATCGCCAGCCATTGGATCCGGGGGCCCCTTCCCTCAAAGCGTTCGCCTGCGTCCTGCGGTGCCCGGATCCGATGCCTCTTCCGTCGGTACTCGATATCGGGTCGATTCAAGGAGCCGTGTCGGCAACAAGACCTTCCGCACGGTATTGCGATTTGCGGCCGGTCGTGACCAGCCGGCGAGTCACGGTCAGTAGTTCGTCTACTGCGATGAGCCGTCGCGGCTTGGCGGCGCTCGCGCCGCTTCAATGCCCTCATGGGTCAGCCGGATGACCCACGCGGGGCCGGAATAGGTTCTCGTCTTTTGATCGTGCGGCGGCAGGATCGCCTGCAGCAATCCAGCATCACTCAGGCGGCGGACCATCTCGATGGATTCGTTGTCCTCGACGGTCACAGGTAGCGTTGCCGCGTCCAGACGCATGAGGAAACGCATGAGCGTCGTCGGGATTGCCATGGCTCGCGAAGATGTCGTCCCGCCTTGTCGATCGCCATCACGTCGAAGCGACGCGGATCGGCGCAGCAGCCGTGCCTGCGTCAAACTCAATCGTGCGACCGCCGTCCGCCAGCGGCAATTGCTTTGTACGCACCACGGGAAACGGTGGCAGTCCGGCCAGTATCTCGCGCCCATAGCGCATCGTCACGAGGCGCGTATCGCAGATGGTGATGACTGCGTGGTCGGTCACGGTGCGTACCCCTCGGCCGGCCCACTGAGCCAGCTTCATCGCGGCGCGCGGCACTGCGATCTCGGCGAACGGATCGCGTCCCTGAGCATTGAGCCATTCGGCCAACGCTTCTTCCACAGGGGAACTCGGCGGGCTGAACGGCAGCTTGTCGATCACCACGTGCTCGCACAGCCGACCCGGCAGGTCGATGCCTTCGCCGAAAGACTGGAGTCCGAAGAGGATGCTGCGCTGGCCGCGCTCGACGCGTCGTCCGTGCTCGGCAAGGAGCTCGGTGCGCGAGCGCTCGCCCTGCATCTGCACCTGCGCCCCCAGATCTTCCGGCAGGGCCGCGTGGCAGGCGAGCATCTGGCGTTTGGAGGTGAACAGCACGAGCTGGCCGTGCCGGTGCTCGCGCAGCAGCATGGGCAACACGCGGCACAGCTCTTACGAAAAATCAGCACTCTTCGGAGAGTTGTTCATTGGCGCAATGCGCAGTTCTCCCTGTCGCCGATAGTCGAACGGCGACGCCACCACCATGGCGCGCCGTTCCGGAAAGCGGTTGATCCCGCTCAGGCGGTCGAAGAAATCGAAACGCCCGCACGCGGTCAGCGTGGCGGAGGTGCAGACGGCAGCACTCACGTTCTTCCACAAGCCGCGCGAGAGCGACTGGGCGGCCGTCATCGGGCTCGCGCACAGCCAGGCGTCGACGTGGACCGCGCCCGGCGCGGACGGCGGGCCGTGCGCGCCGCTCGTTGCCTGATAGGTGACCTGGGAGGTGCCCGCGGCGCTTGCCGTGAAGGGCGGTGCATATTCCAGCCACTTGGCCCACGCCACGACATCGTGGGTGGCCCAGGCGCTGAACAGCCGTTGCATGGCCTGGAGCCGGGACAGGTGCGCGCCGAGCTCCACGCCGACTCGGATCTGCTCTTCGCGCTCCGCAGGTGAGCGCGATTCGTCGGGCTCCTTCAACGCGTTCGCGATCGCTTCTACCACCGCCGCGACCGATCCGAGCAGCGCCGCCAGTTGCTCGCATTCCGGGATCAGCGCCTCGGGAATCCGCCCCTCGCGGAAGCGGTGTACCGTCTTGTCGACACTGACCAGATGGTTGTCGCTCCAGTACCCTTCCAGCAGACCCAGCTTGTCCGTGCACTCGCTGATGACCTGCCCGAAAGCAGTCAGGTCGGGACGGGTGGAGGCCGGCATGTCCCGGCTGTGGCGATTGGCCAGCGCGCGCAAGCTTGCCAGCAAGCTCACGCTCGCGCCGAGCCGGGCACGGCAGGCGAACTGCTCACCGGCAATGCCAGGCAGGTGGTGCGCTTCATCGAACACGAACAGCGTATTGGCCGGATCAATCAGCGCGCTGTCCGTTTGCAGCGCGGCCAGGATCAACGCGTGATTGGCGACCTGAATCGTCGCCGCGGCCGCGCGGCGGCGCGCCTTGAAGAACGCGCACGTCCTGAAGTGCTCGCATTGACCTCCATTGCAGGCGCTGCCGCTGGCCTGGACCCTTTGCCAGTCCCCCAGGTCGGGCAGTTTGGCCAGGCTGTCCATGTCGCCGTCCCATTTGCCGTTGCGAAACGACTTGGCAACCTTCGCGAACCAGCGTTTGGTCTGGGCCGCATCGCGCGCGCCGTCGCGGCGCGATGAACCCGCGCCGTTGAGTGCTTCCTGCGATCCCTCGTCGAACAGCCCATCCTGGGCAACATCGTTCAGCGCGGCTTCCAGGCGGCTTTCGCAGACGTAGCGCCCGCGGCCCTTGAGAAGCTCGAAGCGCAGGTCCGGGATCACCTTCGCCAGCCGTGGCAGATCCTTGAAGAACAGTTGCTCCTGCAGCGCCACGGTGGCGGTGGAGACAATGACGGGCTTGTCCAGCAGTTCCGAAGCCACGATTGCCGCAATGCTGTACGCCACGGTCTTGCCGGTTCCCGTGCCCGCCTCGAGCAGGGCCAGATGATGCCCGGGCCGGGCACCATCGCCCTCGGGCAGGCTGGCACTCAGGAAGGTCAACAGCGCCGCGTGCATCATCTGGCGCTGCCCGGGACGTGCAATGAAGCCGGGCCAAGTCCTGGCCACCTCGCCGTAGAGGAACTCCACGCGCTCATACGCCTTCTCGAGCAACTCGGGCTCGATACCTGGCGCCGCCTGCATTCCATCGAGCGCAGGGTCCGAACGACGCGTGCGCCTTGGCGCGGGGGATGTCATGTCGCCAATTATCGGCGTGTGCGGCGTTGTGACTTCAGGCGGCGATCGGTGCAATGCGATGTGGACGCCGCTGCGGCACCTTTCGGCCTGGATCGCCGGTCGACGGTGCCTTGGGTTTGGTCGGCCCTCGCGGGCTCTACTGCGATTGGCAGGGGGTCGAATCCCGGCGTGCCGGCCTTATTCGACGAGATTGGCTGGCGGCACCATTGGGCCGGCCGCGAATACTTCCACCGGTGCGAGGCGCAACAACTCGGTGGCTTCCTTCACGGTGCCTTCGAGCCATTGATCGACATCGCCGCGCTCGATCGGGACGACGCTGCGCTTGTCCTGCTCATCGGGGCCAACCTTGGGGTCGGGCTTGTGCATGCGGTTCATCAATGGATGCGCGTCTGCGTTCAGGGTGAGCATCGTGTAGCTCTCGTGCTGTTCGCCCGTTGCCTTGTCGGTCCAGATGTTCCACAGGCCCGCCAGGCCCCACGGCGCGCCATCGGCGCGCGCGAAGCGCCACCAGATGTTCTTGCCCGTTTCCCAGTTGGGCTCGTCGAAGGTGGCCGCCGGAATGATGCAGCGCTGGCCACGCTTCCACGGATCCTTGTAGCTCGCCTTGTTGGCCAGCTCTTCGGACCTCGCGTTATTCGTGGGGTACTTGAGCTTCGACTCCTTCGCGAACCACGGAATCAATCCCCACTGTCCGACCACGAGCTCCCGTGAGTAGCCCGCGTCATCGCGCGCGCGGCGGATGAAAGGGCCCGGCGCACGCGGGAAGATCTCGAGTGGCCACGCAGGCTGGTTGCGCGCTCCGATGTGCCACTCGCGTTCGATTTCCACCCAGTCCGGTGGCGTGTAGCGATTGCACATCGTCAGCCCACCGGCGCGGCGTCTTCGTCTTCACCGGGCACACGCGGTCCGACGCGCTCGTCGGCCGCTAGCCGATAGAGCTCGACCGTGCCGGCCTCGAACGCTTCGGTCCACGAAGTGAACGCGTTGGGGCTCGACTCGATGTCGATCCAGACACTGGCGTCCTCGGTGCTTTCGTGAAGCACCCAATAGAAATGCCCGGGATCGGGTTCATCGACAAAGATAGAGACGTGACGAAGATGGCTCATGCGCGCATTGTGCAGCGCGTCGTTGAATTGCCAATGACCGACGGGCGTGCGCCGCGATCGCGGTCCCGCGAGACCTGCTTGATCGCGGGGGATCGCGAGGGGCTGGCCTGCCCGATCTTCCAAGTCGACAAGTCGTGCGCGCACTCTTCATGAAGCAAAGGCATCGGCAAGGCTTTGTCGGGCGTCGCCGGCTGCGCCGGCCGGGCTGCTGCAGGTTCGCGCCGTCGCGCTCATCCCTTCGGGACGGCCATCCCGACAGTCCTGGCCGCCTTGCGCATCCCTGACGCGGGAGCGGGGCAAGGACCAAAGAGAGAACAGGCAAAAGGGCTCCGTGGCGTCTGTTGAGGGTGGGGGAGGGCTTGCCTGTGTGGCTTCACGCTACCTCACCGTTCTCGCGTTCAAGGCCCGTCGCCCGCTGCGCGGGCTCGGCGCGTTCCGCACGCCTGCGGCGACCTTGAGCGCTGCGCTGCGGCGAGGTGGCTCGGGGCCACGCAGGCAATCCCGCCTGTGTCGTCCACAGGAGTTCATCATGAACACTTCTTCCGCTTCCTCGCTCGAGCTCAATGCCCGGCAACAACGCATCGTCGATGCACTGCGTCCCTTCTTCGGCGCCGAAGCCGATGCGCTCTACGAAGCGAACGGTCGCTCGCTGCAGAAGCTCGCATACAGCGCACGGCAGTCGACCCTGCCGAGCTTCCATCGGTTGGCGACAGGCTTGGCGCTCGCACAGGAACTGCTCTGCGAGGAGCTGACCACGCGCTCGGTGTTCGATACGCCAACGGCCGTGGCCGACTTCCTCAAGCTGCACTTCGCAGGTCAGCCGCACGAAAGTTTTGTGGTGCTCTACCTTGACTCAAGGAACCGGCTGATCGCGTTCGAGGAGTTGTTCCGCGGTACGCTGAGCCAGACCAACGTCTACCCGCGCGAGGTACTCAAAAGAGCGCTTCATCATGACGCGGCTGGAATCGTTATCAGTCATAACCATCCTAGCGAGACACTTGATCCGTCGCGCGCCGACGAACTGCTTACGAAGACCGTGGCCGCCGCACTGGCCCTCATCGACGTGCGGTTGCTGGACCACATGATCGTGGCCGGTGCAAGGACACTTTCTTTCGCGGAACGTGGCCTGTTGTGACGCATGGGGCTTCGGCCCCATTTCAATTTTGCGTTGACCAGCGCACTGCGTGCGAGGAGCTGATCAGCGTGGCCGTCGATCGGCCACGAATGCATCCCGCTCTTAATGTCAAAGTGCCCGCCGCGAGACGGCGGGAAATCGACACAAGGAAACCGCAAGACAGGGAAGGGGGCTCCAGCGCGTGTTGGAGGCTGGTGGGCTTGCTGTTCCCTGCAGCGTGCCACGCCGTGCTCGCCCGTCAAGGCCTGCGCACCTGCGGTGCTGGCGGCCTGCGGCCGTCTTCGAGCCTTGACCGCCTGCGCTGCGGCGTGCCGCCAACGGTCACGGGCAATCCCGCCCGCTACCGTTCCAGGAGAACGTCATGGCTTCCAACTTCTCATTCATCACCGACGAACAATTCGAACGGCTGCTGGCCAATGGCCGCATGGCCGTGGTGTGCCAAGCCAGGGACGAACACTTCGATCCGTTTCCGGTTCTCAAGCTCTTCACACCCGATGCCGGTGCAACCTGGCTGTTGAGCGAGCTCGACGAAGCCGCCGAGGTTGCATTCGGACTTTGCGACCTCGGCATGGGGTACCCGGAAATCGGCTTCGTCGACGTCCGCGAGCTAGCGGCGCTGCGGGGTCTGATGAACCGGCCTATCGAGCAGGACCGGCATTTCCGAGCGACGCAGCGCCTGAGCGCCTATGCAAAGGAAGCCCGGATGGCCGGGCGCATCCAGGCCTGAAGTAGGCCTGAGAGCCTCGCCGCCGGCGTCGCCGGCGGTGATCCATCGACTTGTCCTCGCGTGGCGCGCTGTGCGCGCTGTCCTTGATCGGGCCGCGCCCCTGCGCGGCAGGCCTTCGAGTGTAGTGATCGATCGCTGCGATCGACAGGGACATGACAAGCCTCTGCGTCGGCAGCGCACGCACTGGGCCATCCCCCTCTGAACGACTTGCGGGAGCGCGCTTGCTGCGTGCCGGAGCGCCCATGCGGCGTTGGACGCGTCACATCTGCTGTCAGAGCCACCTCTTGACCGACGCATAGCTCACACGGGCCGCTGTCCAGGGCTTCGGGCTGCGCCACCGTCCTCACCCGGTCCTCGGCTCGCGCCTCGGCTGCGGCTTCCGGGCGGTCCCCGGACATCGGCCCTTGCTGCTCGCTTTCCATGCGTCGAGGCGGCTCCGAAAGCAGATGTTCAACCAGCGCGGCAAACGCCGCAGAAAGGCCCCGTCATGCGTGCATTCCATTCCCCCCGTGCGGGCGTCACTCAGGTGCGCAACAGCCCATCCAATCCAGCAGCCACGGGCTTTCCCCCCGTACCCCCCGAGGACTCACCCAAAGCAGGTCCTGTCCAAGGCAGGACTTCCGCCGGTCAGGGCGGGGGCCGCATGGATGTGCGGCAAGCGATCACGGACCGCGTCATTGCGATGCTCGAGAAGGGCGGCAATGTGTTCCGCGAACGCTGGACGCGTGCCGCCTCTCACGGCATGCCGCGCAACGGCAAGACCGGCGCGCCGTACCACGGCGCCAATGTGCTGCTGCTGTGGGATGCGGCGATCGAGAACGGCTACGCCTCCAACGTGTGGCTGACCTACAAGCAGGCGGCCAGCATGGGTGCGCAGGTACGCAGGGGTGAACGCGCGGTGCTCTGCGCGCACTTCGAACGCAAAGCGATGCGCGATCGACGCGATTCCGAGATCGACGCCAACGCCAACGGTGAATCGCACGGAGAAGGGGAGGGCGATGCAAGCGATCGCGGCAATGGGACCGGCTCCAATGCTATGTTGTGCATGCCATTTTGGCTTTTCAACGTCGCTCAGATTGATGGGCTGGCGACGTCGACGTCGGACGAAGCGCCCGAACCCCAATCATGGGCGGACCGCTCCCCCATCGAAGGCGCGATGCGCTTCATCGGCGGTTGCCAAGCCAACATCCAGCACGGCTACGCACGCGCGGCGTATTCGCCTGCAGCCGATCGCATCCTGATGCCCGATGTCGACCGCTTCACCAGTTCGGAGGCCTATTGCGCGACCGCCCTGCATGAACTGGTGCACTGGACGGGAAATGAGAAGCGCCTGAACCGGAAATTCGGGGAGCGCTTCGGCGATGCGGCCTATGCGTTCGAGGAGCTGGTCGCTGAGCTCGGCTGCGCCTTCGTGCTCGGTCATATCAGACTGGTCGATGCCACCATTGAAGGCCATGCCGCCTATCTGGACAACTGGCTTCAGGTGCTCCGCAACGATCGCACGGCCATCTTCACGGCCGCGCGCCACGCGGGCGAGGCGTACGAATTCATATTGGCGCGAGAACTGCCGTTACCTCAAGGCACACCCTAATTGCTGGCTAATTGTGAATTGAAATGCTTGCGCGCCGGGAGGACATTGGCGCGCATAAAGCAATTAGACTTGCGCACCTTCAACTTTCTGCTTTCTCATGACCAAGACTCACGCTCAACTGCTGCGCGAAATTGCCGTTCTTCAGGCCGCGGCCGACAAGCAACGAAAAGTTGAATCCCAGGGTGCTGTTTCGAAGATCAACGAGATGATCGCGAAATTCGGCCTCGCCGCAGCGGATCTCAAGTTCGCCTCCAGCGCCGCTGAAAGCGTGCCGTCCAAGAGCGTTGCCGCTGCCGCCAGCAAAGCCGGCAACGTCAAAAAGGTGAGCAATGCCAAGGCCGCCGTTGCAAAGAGCGCCGCCCGCTACAGCGACGGCGAGGGCAAGGAGTGGGGCGGCCGCGGCCCGCGGCCTGCCTGGCTGAAAGCGGCACTGGCCGCCGGTCGGACTCTCGAAAGCTTCCTCACCGGCGCGACACCGACGCCTGAAGCACCCCCAGCGGCAGCCGCCGAGCCGGCGCAGCAGGCCGCGTCGAATAGGGCAGCCGTCAAGACATCCGCCGTCGCTGCATCCGCCGCACCGTCGACCAAGGCCAATGCGTCCAAGAGGGTTGTCGCCAGGAAGCCGGCGTCGAAGAAGGCGCCCGCCAAGAAGGCTGCGGCAGGATCGGATGCCGTCGCGGCGCCGGCGGCTGCAAAGGCAAAGACTGAAGCGAAGGCTCCGGCCAAGAAGTCCGTTGCGAAAAAGGTCGCCGCGAAGAAGGCAGCAGCCAAGAAGACGCCTGCCGAGAAGGCCGGGGCGAGCACACAAGACACCGTCGCCAAGCCCCCGAAGCCCGCGGTCAAGGTTGCAGCAAAGAAGGCGGTGAAAGCCGTCGCGAACAAGGCGGCAAAGAAGGCCGCATCGAAGAAGGCGGCAGCGACCAAGGCTGCGCCTTCGAAGAAGTCATCGCCGGCGCGAAAGTCTGCAATCGCCGCAACGACGGCTGCCGCGGTCGTGCCCGAGGCCGTGGAAAGCATTGCTCCTGTGTCGTCGCCTGCCATTGAAGCTGCAGTGGCAGTCTGATCGCCTGCGGGGCTGACCCACCCAGCCTTCGCATCGGCCGTTTCAAACGCAGTGCAGGCGTCGCGGAAAGCGCCGCGAAGTCATGGTGGCGTGAGCGCTGCGGATGACTACACCGGGGCTTTGGGCCGCGACTCATCGCCCCGACGACTTGGCCGCAAACGCCTGCGCACGCGCGGCGATGCGGGCGGCACCTGGCTGCTCACCGGACTCGACGAATCCGGCGAGATTGCGTACGGGCTCATGGACGGTGGCTGGGGTTGCCCCAAGGCTCGGCTATCCGGCCCTCTGCGACCTCAGTTTGATACGCGGCCTCGCGAACCGGCCGATCGAGCAGGACCTGCATTTCCATGCGGACAAGCCCCTGAGTGCCTATGCGCACGAAGCCATGCTGCACGGGCGCATCTAGGCCTAGCCGGCGGCTGTCAGCCAGCCTGGCCCGAAGCCGGACCGGGATCCGAACCGCCTCTGCGGGAAGCGGCTGCAGTGCCGCCGCTTCGACCTGCCCCGCGGGTGCGCGCATGTTCGGCTTCTCGCAGGCTGTGGGCTGCGCGCGCAAGCGCGTAGTCGGCGTAGAGCTTGTCGACGGCCTTGATCCAGGCGTCGGTTGCCTCATCCCGTCGAGCGACAGCGGCTTGGTCGCCGCTGTCGCCGGTGCCGGCGACCAGCTGTCGATGCGAGGCTGACGCCTCACCGTCCTGGTCGCCGTCCTGCAGCGGCAAGCGTCGACGCGGAAAGGGCGGTGTCGTAACTCCGGCCTTGCGAAGGATGACTTCCTTTTGTTCCGTGCTCAGCATGGCACTTCTCCTGCAATAGCCGTTCCAGCTTTCGATCTGGACACTGGCTGTCCTGCAGATTGTGATCCCGGTTCCGCGTTTGTTGGCTGCTATTCGTCTGGGATTTGCACCGGGCCCGCTCCATGCCTTGGGCGCCCCACCGGCTGCGCCGCTGTCGGGCTGCTCCAGGTTCGCGCCTTCGCGCTCATCCCCTTCGGGGACTGGCTGCGCCAGCCTTGCGCATCCCTGGCGCAGCGGACTGCGTCCGCTCGAACCTCCCTGATCAGACCTGTCCTTCGGCAGGTCGAGGCGCTCGCCGCGCGGCGGTTCCGCCACGCATCGGCCTCGTGATCTTTCCGGGCTGCCGTTTTCCTGAGTTCTTCGCCTTCTCCGGTGACTCTGCGCCGGCGGCGCCAGGAGACCGGCTGCGCCTGCAAGGGGGTTTTCATAAGGCTTCGCCTTACAAACCTTCCCCCTTGCTCCCCTGTCCCCGCCGTCGCTGTCGTTCACCGGGCGAAGAACTCAGGAAAACGGCGGCCAGCTCCGGGTAGGAGGCCGATGCGTACCGGAACCCTTCATCGAAGGGCTCTGAATCTAGGAACCCGGCATCTCTTCAACTTCAACTGCAAAGGAATTCAAGATGACTGCCATTGCCAAGCCCAGGAAGAAGAACGTGGTCTCGGGCGCATCAATCACCTCGACTGCGCCGAATAAACCGGAGGCGCAGACGACAAGTGCCGAGGACCCGGCATCGGGTCGCGACATGCTCGTGCCGCTGGATAAGCTTGCCATCAGCCCATCCAACGTGCGCAAGGTGCACCATGAAGAAGGCCTGATCGAACTGGCCGCACTCATCGAATCGCAGGGCCTGCTGCAGCGTTTGAGCATCGTGGCTGACACAGACGGTCGCTTCGACGTGGTTGCGGGTGGCCGGCGGCTGCGAGCCATGCAGATGCTGGCGGCCACAGGGCACTGGCCCAAGGACCAACCCATCGAGTGCAAGCTGTACGCACAAGGGCAGGCCGTCCAGGTGTCGCTCGCCGAGAACTCGGGCCGCCAAGGGATGCATCCGGCCGATCAGATGGAAGCGTTCCGGCGCCTCGTTGAGGACGGCCTGTCCGTCGCACAGGTGGCTGGGCGCTTCGGCGTCTCGCCCCTGACCGTCGAGCGCCGCCTCAAGCTCGCACGGCTCGCCCCGCGCTTCATCGACCTCTACCGCGCCGACGAGATCGAACCCGATCAGTTGCAGGCGCTGGCCCTCATCGACGACCCCGCTGCTCAGGAGGCTCTCTGGGACGGCCTCAGTCCCTACGACCGCAGCGCATGGCGCATCCGGAACGCCGTCACCGAGAAAGCCTGCAGCGCGGACAGCCGGCTCGCGCGCTTCGTCGGCCTCGACACCTACGAAGCCGAAGGCGGAAGCGTCCGGCGCGACCTGTTCTCCTCGCCCGAGGACCTCTCTGGTGTCTACCTCGACAACCCGACCATGCTGCAAACCCTCGCCATGGACAAGCTGCGCGGCGTCGAAATGATCGTCAAGGAGGAAGGCTGGTCCTGGGTGGCGTGCTCGCTCGAGGCCGACACGAGTGCATGGCGGCGCCACGGCCGCGAGCGGCAGAGCGAACGCGAGCCGACGCCCGAGGAAGCCGAGTCCATCGAGCGACTTGCCGCCGAGCAGCGCAAGCACGCCGAGGCCTACGACCGGCACCAGGACGAGGGCGACCCCGATGCCGACGACTACGAACTCATCGAGCAGCAGCTTTGCGAAGCGCTCGACCTGGCCGATGAAAGCCTCATGGCCGCACGGGCTGTTTTGCAGCACTGGGCACCCGCCCAACTCGCACGGGCCGGTGCGCTGGTTCGACTCGACCATCGTGGCGAGATCGTGATCGAGCGCGGGCTGGTGCGGCCGGAAGATGGCAAGGCCACGCCCCGCGAGGCGGGTGACGCTACGCGTCCCGACGCGGAAGCGGTGGAGCCGGCATCGACCCGCGCCGAGTTCAGCGAAAAGCTCATGCGCGACCTCACAGCGCATCGCACCGCAGCGCTGCAGGCGGCCTTGCTGCAGAACCCGCAGGTCGCCCTCGCGGCGCTGGTGCACCGGATGTCGGAGACCGTGTTCAGCCTCTACGGCAGCGGCGATGACATCGTCAAGGTCGCCGTCCGTGTGACCAGCGACGGCACTTTCGCGGAGGAAGCCAGCGAGTACGGCGACAGTCCCGCCGCCACGCTGCTCGGCGAAGCGGAAACGATGTGGGGCGACCGACTACCCGGCAACCCTGAAGCGCTGTTCCGCTGGCTGCTCGCGCAGCCGCAGGAAACTTTGCTCGACCTGCTGGCCTACTGCACTGCGCGCAGCGTCAACGCCATCGCGGCACGCACTCGCACGACCGCCAACCACAGCGATGCGCTCGCGCAGGCGCTGGGGGTCGACATGGCCGACTGGTGGGTTCCCACGGCAGGCCGCTACCTCGGCCACGTCAGCAAGACCAAAGCACTTGAAGCGGTCAGGGAGGCGACAGGTGTCGATGCGACTCAGGCGACTGCGGGCATGAAGAAGCCTGACCTGGTCAGCTACTGCGCCGCGAAGCTGGAGGGGACGCGATGGGTGCCCGCCCCGCTTCGGCCCTGCCTCGTCTCCTCTGGTCTTCCGGAGGCCGAGGCAGACGATTGACCTTCCCGCAAGTGGTGCCGGCCTTGCCGGCATCGCGTGCTGCTTCAACCGGTCCACCTCCAGCATCCCGCAAGGTCTCGACCGGCATTTTGTTCACCGATATGGAGAGATGTCATGACCGCTTTCAACAGAACCATCGCGTACGGCATCATTGCCTTGGCCGCACTCGGCGTGCTGGCTGGCGTCCTATCCCGCACGGGCAACCGTGCGCCTCAGGCAGCGAGCGGTTCCCTAAAAGAACCGGCCTTTGCGACGCGCTTCCAGCCCGTGGCCCCAGTGATCGAAGGGATCGGCAGCACCCGCGCGCTGACACCGGTCGATCTTGGCGCGACGAAGTTTGACTCTTCGAACGGCAGCAAGGCGCCGGCCGGCGCAGGTGTGCATCATGAGTCCGCAAAGACAAGCCGATAGGCCCCCACCCGTCCCGTCGTTGACGGAGCCGCTCTCTCGCTTCGAGGGTCACTGCCTCTGCCAACGCACAAGGGAGTGCGAGTCACTGCTGCAACTGGCGGTCCTCGGCGTCGTCGAGGCGATCGAGCGCCATGGAGCCGACCCGCACTTGGCGGAGATTGCACGTCATCTTGATGAGGCCGAGCGACGGGTCGAAATGGCAAGGCGCCTTGCCGCAAAGTGGGACGAATGAAGCGACAAGGTGATTCGGCACCAGATGCAACCGACTGTCGCGCGCAACTCCACTGGTAACTGTGCTGAGTGGAACTCGGCAGACACTCGACGACTGCATTGCAGGAAGCTCTGAGTCCTTCCTTGCCAAGGGCGCAGAGCATCCCAGGCTCCGACGCTTGGAGGCAAGCCTATCTCACAACAACGCTGATGTCAGTAGGTTGCGCCGGAGAAGGCAAGCGGTTTGCATCCCGCTTCGGCCGGCGTGTTCGGCACGACGCACCGCCTGGGTCCTTCGTGGTTTCGGCATCGCGTGTTCCGTTCACGTCAGGGGAAACGTGCCTGTGGTCATCGCGCCAACCCTCTTCTTCGTAGGCAGCGCGGGCACGCATGCGAACAACTTGCCCCTTCGCGTCGAGGCAGTGATCGCTGTACCCCGCGCTGATTCCAAGAAAAGTGTTCGGCATGACGCACCTCGCGTGAACGCGTCGACGCCTGGCGTGCTGACCAAGAGTGTTCGGCATGACGCGCACGGCCGGTTCGATTCGATGCATGCGATGGTTTTCTTGTCCGGAATCGTTCGAAGACAAGGGTAGATTCGTTGTTCGATTGAGAGAGCTAGAACGTGTTCGGCGTGACGCACGTCGTCTGAAGGCGAGCTTCGCACGCCGCCTATGGTGTTCGGCATGACGCGATGAGGCCTCGTTCGAATCGGAATCACGAGTGGTGCAACTTGATGTCGCCGAAAGGGTGTTCGGCATGACGCAGTTGCGCTCCCCGGAGTGAGGTAATCGGGAAGGCGCTTTTTGGAAGACGGTCCTGGTAAGAGCTGAATTCCACATGAGCCGTGTTTGGCACGATGCAATCACAGGCCCAAGCGTAAAGACGGCGAGCTCGTCGTCCTTGGGAACGTGTTCGGTATGACGCGAGTTCGGCGTTTCTCAGGGTGTTCGGCAGCGTCCTTCTGCGGTTTCGGGGCTGGCGGGCGGCAAAGTGTTCGGCATGACGCAGATCGGCCGAAGGCGCCCCCGTCTCGCGTGCTGCCCCCGCCAAAGCCGTCGCCGAAAGTGTTCGGCATGACGCCGGTTCGAACTTTCCGACGTGTTCGACATGTGGTCGGTGTTCAGTCCGACCTCGCGATCAGATGCGTGTTCGGCATGACCCAGGTCAGATTTCGATGCGTTGTCTCTTTCATATCGACGTCGATGGCTGTTTGGCAAACGCAGGAGGTCTGCTTGGGACATGACGCGACGAGACCGCGTTCGAATCGCACGCAACAAGCAGCTGAAGGATGTTCGGTATGACTCACTTCGCGTGAACGCGTCGCCGCCTCAGAAGCTGACCAAGAGTGTTCGGCATGACGCGCACGTCCTGTTCAAATCGATGCATGCGATCGCCCTCTCTTGCGCGGAAGTGCCTCACATGATGAGAGCAGTGTCGTTGTTCGACGTCGAGGGCAAGAATGTGTTCGGCATGACGCAAGTGCTCCTCTCGAAGTTCGGTCATCGGTAGGGTTGCATTTGGAAGACGGCGCTCGCCACGACCGAGACACCGGTGATGGGGCTTCACGGGCCTTCGCGCGCTTCTGCTGAGTTGGTTGCAACCGGGTAGATGGCGTCTGCTGCAATTCCACATGAGCCGTGTACGGCATGACGCGGGTTCGGGTTTCGCTGCGTCAGTCTATTGCCCGATGAAGTGAACACGTTCAACGAGACGGGCGGAGCTTCGCCTGGAATGAACGTAGCAACAGCGGCCGCTGGAGCTCGCCGAACAAGTGTTCGGCATGACGCATGTCGAGCGAATGCGTCGGCGCCTCCCGGACTGCCCCAGTCCGTGTTCGGCGTGACGCGCGCGTCCTGTTCGAATGGGAAGCCTACGATGGTCTTAGGACGCAAAGGTGTTCGAGATGGGGCGGAGTCCTTGTTCGCCTTTGAGGGCAGGATAGACTGGCGTCAGACATTGTTAACGTTTCTTCGTTTTCCATGGCCACCGCTCTTCGAACCGTCGTCCTCGGCACTCGCACTTCGTGCGAAACGAAGGCACGATTCGCCGCGCTAGCGGCTCAGCAGGGTCTGAGTGAATCGGCGATGCTGGGCCTTCTCGTCGAAAGGGCACTGCTCGCCAATGGCGCGCTCGAGGCGGCAGACCAGATAGAGCTCGACACGCAAGCTGAACGTGCGAACGACCGGGTCACCCTTCGCCTGCGTCCAGGCGATCGAGCGCTCGCGGACGCCAAGGCTGCGACTCGCCGCATGAAGACCTCAAGCTATCTGGCGATGCTGGTGCGCGCACATGTCCGTAGCTCCGCGGTCATGCCTCCCGCAGAGCTCGAAGAGCTCAGATGCATGGCCGGGCACTTGGCCGCAATGGGTCGCCAACTTCGAGCGACATCAATGCCGGTTTCAAGTGAATTGCTCATTGATGTCGGGACCGCTGTTGAGAGCGTGCGTGAAGCTGTCTCAGGCGTCGTACGCAGAAACTTGATCTCTTGGGAGGCTGGCAATGCCTAAGCACATCGTGACGCTGCCTCGCACCTCGGGTATGGATCTCGACATCGTGAGCTACGGCCGTCGCGGCCCCGGTGGGTCACTGCATCTGAATCCGGATCAGGTGGAGCAAGTCAAGCGAACCGTCGGTCGGGTGCCGGAGGTGATGGTCAAAGTGTCTGGCGGCGCGCGCGAGAGCGGTGGCGCCAAGGCTCATCTCAAATACATCGGTCGTCACGGCAAGCTCGAAATCGAGACCGATGACGGCATGTCGCTGCTGGGCCGCGATGTCGCAGATCGCCTGTTGTCCGACTGGCAGCTCGATCTTTGTCGCAGCCAATACAAGGCCAAGCCGGCCGCGGGCCAGAAGGACACGCGGGCGAAGCTCACGCACAACATCGTGCTGTCGATGCCGGCTGGCACGCCGCCAGAAAAGGTCTTGCGCGCCGCGCAGGTCTTCGCTCGCGAGAACTTCGCCCTGCAGTATCGCTACGCCATGGCCCTGCACACCGATCAAGCGCATCCGCATGTGCATCTGGTCGTGAAATGCGAGCACGAGACGGAGCCGGGCAAGCGGCTTTACATCCGAAAGGAGACGCTACGGCAATGGCGCGAGCAGTTTGCGTTGCTGATGCGTGAGCAGGGCGTTGCGGCGAACGCAACGCCTCGACAAATCCGGGGCCAATTGAAGATGCCCAGCAAGGATCCGATTCATCATCGCCTCCGCGCGATGCGGGCTTTTCAGAATCTTCCGGCTAACCAGCGTGCCGAGCGACGGCCGCCGCCGGAGTCGACCTTCTTCCGGCGCAAGGTTGAAAGCGTGGCGAAAGACCTTCAAGCCGGTAGATCCTCCCCCGATTCAGGCAAGGAAAGGCTTTTCGTGACGCGTGGCCAGGTCGAGGCCGATTGGCTGGTGACGATCAACGCGTTGCGACAGCAAGGCGAACTGGCTCTCGCACGCCAGGTTGAGCATTTTGTAAGTTCAATGTCCCCCGTACTCACCGAACGCGAGCTCATCGCTGCAGGGTTGCGTGAAGCTCTGCGGGCGAACCGTGGGGATCGCATTCGTGACGCTAAAGAGCAGTCGAAGAACCGAAGCCGCTAGGTTTGGCGCAGAATTCTCCAAGTATGCGAGCGCAGGAAATGTGTACGACCTGCTCAAGACAATGCTGGCTGCCATGTGCAATGGCGTTCTCCGCTTCATTGCTTTCTTCAGTTTGGCTTGGAGCATCCGACCAGCTTCATGGGGCCCATGGCGGTCGGCGGGCGTCGTGCCGCCACCGGCAGCAGCGCAGCGTCTGCTGTCTTTGCGGGTCGCTCGACGAACTCACGCTGTGCGGCCGAAACCTCTAGTCGTTGGGCGAACTATTCCCCGCTGATAACGACTGGTCCGGAGGCATTGCGGCCGTAGCCTGGCTGCATCCCAACAGCCACCCCGCTGTCGCCGAGTCGAACGGCCGCTTTATTGGTCGCCCAACTGGAAGTTAGGGCCCATCACGGTCTTTCGGCTTCGGCTCCAGCATGTCTGCAATGCGTGTGATGCCGACATTGCCTCAGTCGAGGCGCATCGAGCCGGATGGATTTTTTGTTCTGCTTGGGCCCATCCCCGAATGGCGAGACTCTCACTGCCCGATCGATGCCTTCAGCTCCGAGAAGCTCACGATCCGGCCGGCTATCGCACTGGCGGCTACTGTGGAAGGGCTGGCAAGCCACAGCGCGCCCGGGCCCGAGCGACCCGGAAAGTTTCGATTGATCGCGCTGATCGTGACTTGGTCCTCGCGCTCGCTGGCGCCAGGGCCCGCATTGATGCACGCCCCGCAACCGGGCTCGACCAGCTCGACGCCCATGCGCTCGAAGAGCGCCACCATCTGCATCCGGTCGCTGCGCGCGCGCACGTCCTCGCTGCCGAACTGCAGGAAGAACCGCACACCCGGCGCGATGCCGAGCCGGTGTTCCTCGGCCCAGGCCAGGACCGCGTGGTAGGCCTCGATGTCCTCGAGCTTGCCCCCCGTGCAGGAGCCACCGTACGCAATGTCTATCGCGACCGCCTTGTCGAGTGCCGACAGCGCAAGGCCCTGCCCGGGATCCCCGGGGCGCGCCACCATGGGTTCGAGCGTGCCGCAATCCACCTCGATTTCGTGCGCATACTGCGCCCCCTCGTCGCTGCGCATCCAGGGTTCGAGTCGGAAGTCGACGCCCCGACGTTCGCGCAGGAAGCGAAGCGTTTCATCGTCGGGGGCCACGATGCCCGTCAGGCCGCCAATCTCGGCCACCATGTTGGTGAGCGTAGCGCGCGCGTCCGTCCCCATCGCGCTCAGCGCCTCGCCGGTGTACTCGAAGACGAGGCCGACCAGGCTGCCGTTGCGGATCTCCGGCAGGCGCAGCAGATGCAGCACGACATCCTTGGCGTCGACCCCGGCGGGCAGCGTCCCGCGCAGCTGCACCCGACAGACCTTCGGCGCTGTCACGCGCACATCGCCCGTGATCCATGCGTTGGCCATTTCGCTCGCACCGATGCCGAAGGCAAAGGCCCCCAGCGCGCCGCAATGCGGAGTATGGGAATCGGTGCCGATCGCGACCTGGCCCGGCAACACGTAGCGCTCGGTCATGATCGAGTGGCAGATGCCTTCCGCCCCTTTTCTGCCGGGCACGCGGTGATGCAAGCGGACGCCGTGCTGCGCGCAGAATTCTTCCTGCATCCTGCCCATCGCCATCGCGGAGTCGAGCAGCCCCAGGGCGCGCTTTGCCGGTGACATGGTCTCTTCGACATAGACCAGGTGATCCGCGAAGCACTGGATCGATGCGACGTCCTGCAAGGCAATGTCGGGTCCCATAGCTTTGTTCATGAATGCGGCGCACATCCCGGTCACGTAGTCGTGCGAGTAGCGCCAATCCGCCTTGACGAAGCTGATGCCCGAAGTCGAAGGCGGCCTCCTGGCCGAGCGCGCGATGATCTTCTCGACGTAGGTCAACGGGCGGCTCTCGGGCGGTTGCGGCTCCATCGCGATCTCGCCGGCTAGCCGGGCCTTCGTGTAGTTGAACAGCCCCCCGCGCGCCAACACCTCGGCCGTCACGGCATCCAGTCCCGCCACCAGCTCCGAGACCGGGATCGCCTCGCCAGCGCGGATGCGATCGACGAGGCCGAAGTCGCTCGATGTGAAGATGCCGAGGTTGTGGCAGTTCTGGCGATAGATGCGCTCGAACTTCTGCGCGATGACCAGGCGGATGCCGGCCATGCGCTCGGCATAAGGACTCGCCTCGCGCGACGAACCCTTTCCGTAGCGCGTGCCGGCCACCGTCACCGCGAAGCCGCCGCGCCGCACCTGGTCCGTGCCGATGGGCCTGCGACCCTCGCAGGTCAGACCGACGTAGGGATAGCGGCCGAGCGTTTCGTCGACATGGAAGCAGGCCCAGCCGGGCGTGATCTCGTCCGTGGAGACGTCGTCGCGCAGCTTGCCGGCCTGCGCCTGTGAGAGATTCTCGCCGGCGATCTGCCGCTCGACCAGCGTCGGATCCTCCGACAGGAAAAGGATGCGGCCTTCGAATTGGATGGCATGCATGTCGGCTCCTCTGGCTGCGCCGGTCATTCGACCAGCTTGACGTCGGCATCGCGAATGATGCCTTCTCGCTGCTTCCGCTCCGCCTGCATTCGCTTGGCGAAATCAGCCACCGTCCCGCCCGTGGGCGTGAGGCCCAGCTCGGCCAGCTTGCTGCCGACGCTCGGGTTGCGCAGCGTAATGCCGACCGCTTCATTGAGCCGAGCGACGATCGGCGCCGGCGTCGACTTGGGCGCCATCAGGCTGTAGCTCACCAGCATGTCCGTGCCGGGCAGAATCTGCCCCATGCGGGGAATCTGCGGCTGTGCCTCGTAGACCTTGGTGGTCGCCACGCCGACCAGCTTGATCTTGCCGGCCGCCACCATCGGCTGCGCCGTGCTGACCAGCGTGATCAGCATGTCGATCTGGCCCCCGGCAAGGTCGCCCAGGGCCGCGCCGGCTCCGCGGTAGGGCACGTGATTGAGGCGGACCTGGCCTGACTTGGCAATCAGCTCGCCCAACAGATGATGATCGGTCCCGACGCCGGGGGTGCCGAAGCTCAACGGCGCGCTGCTGGCCTTCGCTTGCTTCAAGAGGCCTGCGAAGTCGTTGACCGGGGACGCGCTATTGACCGCGATCACGAGCGGCGCCTCCGCCAGATGTGCGACCGGTGTGAGTGCGGCCATGGCGTCTTCCGCCTTCTTCCCATAGAGCGCCGGGTTGATGGCGTAGAGGCTGTCGGTCGCCAGCAGCAGCATGTAGCCGTCGTCGGGCGCCTTGGCGACCAGCGAGGTTCCGACCAGCCCGCCCGCGCCCGTGCGGTTGTCCACCACGACCGGTTGCTTGAGCGTCTCGGTCAGCGAGTTGGCGAGCACGCGACCCAGGATGTCCGCGCTGCCGCCGCCCGCGAAGGGCACGAAGAGCGTGATCGGCCGGGTGGGGTAGGCGTCGGCGGCGATGGCTCCACTGACAACGCCGCAGGCCCAGGTAGCGAGTGCGGCGGCACGCATCAGCGTTGCGATGGCGAATTTTCCGTTGTTGAACCTCATGCTTGTCTCCAGGTGTGGGTATGACCCGCACTCTAGATTTCCCTTAGAGACACAAACTTCAATTTCGCGCATCGTTCGTTCCCGTTTGGAACTTATCTGCACCGATGCGCATCGACTTCGATCCCATCACCCTGCGCCTCTTCCTGGCCGTCTGCGAAGAGGGAAGCATCGTCAGGGCGGCCGATCGGATGTCCATCGTGCCCTCGGCCGTGAGCAAGCGAATGGCTGCGCTCGAGGACGATGTCGGCATCGAGTTGCTTCAGCGTGGCGCCGGGGGCATGGGCCCCACCGAGGCCGGTCAGGCATTGGCAAGGCAGGCCCGGGAAGTGCTCGCCGGCATGGACCGCATGCACACGACCATGCGCGACATGGCGACGGGCGGCGCCGGGACGGTTCGCATCCTCGCGAGCCTCGCGGCACTGTCGCACCGTCTGCCTGCCGACATCGCCGCCGTGCTCGGAAAGCACCCGGCCTTGAAACTTAGTCTGCGCGAGGCGTCCTCCAGCGAGATGGTGCGGCAGGTGAAGGAGGGGGCGGCCGACCTCGCGGTGTGCTGGGATGTCGCAGACCTAACGGGGCTGCGATCCGTGCCCTATCGACCCGACCATGCCTGCGCCCTGGTCTCGCGCGGCCATCCGCTGTCCCGAAGGAAGTCCGTGCCCTTCGCGGAGACGCTCGGCTACGACCATGTGAGCGCGATGCCCGGCAGCATGATGGAGACGATGTTGCGCCGGCATGCGGCGGTGGCGGGCAAGACCTTGCAGCCACGCATCGAAGTCGAGAGCTTCGAGGGCGTGGCCCATGTCGTCGCGGCCGACCTCGGCATCGGCATCCTGCCTCGCGAGGTCCTGCGCCCATGGGTCGATGCACTGCCGATTCGCGTGATTCCCTTGTCCGACGAGTGGGCCACCCGGCGTTTCGTCGTGTGCTTTCGGACAGAGCCCTATGTGTCGCGTGCCGCGCAGATCGTCGCAGAGGGGCTTCGGCTCGCCGCCACCATAGCGGCGGAATGAACGCGTCCGCTGTTTGCCCCTTCTCGAACGTCGAGCCACGCAGCGTCGACCTTCCGCTCATGGCCGCGAGTTCAAATTCGCGGCATCGCCTGACAGCTGACTTTTCACCGCGATCGCCCGCTTGACCAAGGACAGCCTTCTGGACACTGGAAAACCTGATTGCTTGTCCAGTGGTGCGAAAAGTGCGATGCCGTCTCTGGGACCCTGTTGTGGCCCACAGAATGCCAACAGGCTCAGTGCGCCGAACTCTTCATCCATTCCGGCGTGCGCGACCGCCTGCCAGGCTATGTGCGAGGCACGCATCAGATCGCCACTGGCGCCGCTGGAGCGGCCATCGACTCGCCAAAGCGAAGCACTGCCGCTTCACGTCCGGCCAGCCCCACCCCTGAGCGCCGGCGAGGTGAAGTCGTGCTTCTTTCGCCGGCCGGCCAGGGCACATTGCCGAAAGGAACCTATTGGGAAGGCCCGCTGGACAAGCCGCACAGCCCTGGCTTGATGAGATATTTCGCCATTATTTTGATTGTTTGAATGCCAAACAACCTATATTTGGTGTATCTATACTCCCTCTCGACTGGTTTTGGTGAAATGCGTAACATCACCATTATTTTGCGTAAGTGATCCGATCTCAACCCATATAGGGGCGCTCTCATGACTTCTACACCCATCCCATCCCCCGTGGTACGCGCCATGGAGCGCTTCGGCCGCAACATCTCGCTGGCCCGGCGCCGGCGCAACCTCACTCAGGTTGATCTGGCTGCGCGTATCGGCGTGACGGTCAACACCGTGCGCCGGCTCGAAGCCGGCCACCCGGGCGTGGCGCTGCAGCACATCGCGCGGGCACTGCAGGTGTTCGGCGAACTGGAGAAGCTCGAGGCCTTGATGGACACCGCCCACGACAGTATCGGAATGGCTCTCCAGGACGAGAAGCTGCCGAAGATCATCCAGCCGCCTCGGGGCCGCAAGAACGCAGGAGCTTTCTGAGACCATGGCCAAACTAGCTGCAGCAGCGAAGGGCTTCAAGCCCGCATCCACCAGGGTCGAGCTGGCGCTCCACCTGGGAAATGCCGGCATACCGCTCGGCAAGCTCATCTACCAGAAGGATGGCGCGCGCGAGTTCTCGCAGTTCGCCTACGACGCGGCCTGGCGGGCGTCTGCCGACTTCTTCACAGTGTCACCTGACGTGCTGAACGCACCGGGCTTCCAGCAGTTCAAACCAGCCGGGAAGGAAGAGTCGTGCTTCTTCCAGGCGCTGGCCGACACCGAGCCCGATGACTGGGGCCGCCGCGTCATCGCGCGGGCCCATGCCAAGGCTCGCGAGAAGGACGCCAGCCTGCCGGCGCTGACCACGCTGGACTTCCTGTGCCACGTTGACGATTTCAGCCGCATGGGCGCGCTGCGCCTGCATGACACGAAGACCTACCTGCGCACCTCCGCGCAGGGCCGGCGCCAGACGCCGCCGCTGCTGGAACTCGAGCGCATGCTCACAGCCTCTCGCGCGGTCGAGGAGAATCAGGAAACGCAGGAAGACCTGCGCTACCTGCAGGGCAAGGGCACCTCGCTGGGCGGCATGCGACCAAAGTGCACCGTGCTCGACGAAGACGGCTTCCTGGCCATTGGCAAGTTCCCGAGCGTGAAGGACGAGCGAAGCATCACGCGCGGCGAAGTGCTGGCACTGCAACTGGCTAAGTTGGCGGGCATCGACGGCGCCCGGGCTCGCGTGCAGATGGTAGGAGCCATCCCCGTGGCCATCATCCGCCGGTTCGACAGAACCGCTGAAGACGGCCGCATCCCCTACATGTCGGGCACGACGCTGCTCCAGGCCAAGCGTGGCGAGGAGCGCGCGTACACCGAGGTCATCGACGAACTGCGCGGCATCAGCCAGGACTTCCAGAAGGACGCCCGCGAGCTGTGGCGCCGCCTGGTATTCAACCACCTCATCACCAACGTGGACGACCACCTGCACAACATCGGCCTGCTGTATGTCGGCCGCAAGCAGTGGACGCTGTCGCCGGCCTTCGACCTGAACCCGTTCCCGGACAAGGACCGAGAATCCAAGACCTGGCTCAGCGAGGACACCGGGCCCATCACCTCAGTGGACCAGCTCATGGGCCAGGCCGCACGGTTCGAGTTGGCAACCACGCAGGATGCGCTGAAAGTGCTGGGTGAGGTTGTTAAGGCGGTGCAGCAATGGCGCACGCTGGCGACATCCTCGGCCATCGGGCTCACCCAGCAGGAGCTGGGAGCCTTTGCGCCAGCGTTCGAGCACGAAGCACTGGTGGAAGCGCTGCAACTGCTCGCCTGAAAATGAAAGGCCGCCTCGGCGGCAAATCCAGGCGATCAATCTTCATAGTCGGGCTCTGAGGTCGGCCACGTGCCGCCGAACGACCCCGGCGTCACCACGAGAAATCGGACCAGCCAACGCACCGGCCAGCCCCTCGTTTGATGAGCAGGCTCTCGCGGTCATTTTGGCGGAGTAGGCTGGCCACTTCGGTAACGCACTGGGACGTACACCACTCAAGTCCATGGATCCATCGTCGCCGGTGCGGCCGAAACGCGGTGTTGGGAAGCGTTCCCGTCATGTAAATGTATGAGTTTGCCGCTGAAATGCTGTCGTGCGACAGGTTTCAGAGGTGCAGCGGACCGCTACGCGTCCGAGGCCCGAACGGCGGGTTGCTGCAGTCGCGGTCGTTCGTCTCTCAAATCCGTCGGTCAGCAATCAGTCTCGACCTGCCGGACGACCGGCGCGACCCGAGGACTGCTCATGGCGGGCTACGGCAGTAGGCGGGGCAGCCTCCGAGTGCTTTCGCGACCGGGCTCAGCAACTCGACGCCGCCAAGCGAGTTTCGTGGCAATGGCGAAGCATGGCGCATGACGCTACTCAGCGAGTGGGCGGTTCGCGCTTCTCGCGGGCCGCGATGCGTGCCATGTCGCCGCGCTCGATTCGTTGAGCGATGTTTTCGCGAGCGCTTGCTAGGAAGCGCGCGCTTTCGGGTGCCTCGTACTTCTCTGCCTCGATGACAGCCGCACCAAGTGAACTGACCGCGCGTGCGTGATGCGGAAATTCCCGCGCAAATTCGAAGCGATCCATGATCCGGAAGGCGGCACCTTCACGTGCCCATTGCAGCATTTGAGACGCAGCCGCCGTGGTCTCGCAGCGCGCGGCGGCTTCGCTGCGCCACATGAGGACCTGGCTCGCCACGTCGCGGGGCACGTCGGGGCTGGGCGCGAGCCGCTGTACCAGCGTCTCCCATCGCATCGCGAACTTCGCAAGTTCCTTGGGATGTCGGGGCTTGTTGCGAACGGCGTCCAGCGCAACCAGTGCCCGCGCCTCCCGCTTCCATTCGCCCTCGACCAAGCGGTTCTCGTAGACCTGCAGAACGTTGCGGTCGATGATTCTCAAGCCGTCCACGGCGCGCCGTTCTTCCAGCAAACCCATGGCCGCGCGAACGTTGGCCAGCGCCGCATCATGTTCCTGCCTTGAGACAAAGCGCGATGAGAGGCCTCGATCACGCGAGCGGTCATACTGCGCCATCACCGACAGCGTGCTCTCGTCCGCGTTGGTGCAAATAAACACGGCTTGGACGACATACGCGTCCTTGCGCAACGTGTTGGCCATCCGGTACGCTGAGCGCGGATCGTGCATCTCATCCTCGACCAGGAGGTGCATGCGATGATGCTGCGCGTCCTGGACGATGCGATTTGACCAGTAGGTGACTTCTGGTTCTATCGCAGGGGCGCTCAGGATTCCGGTTGCGGTGCGCGGCCGCCAGACGGGGTGATAGGCGCGCAGGCGATCGCCGCTGACTTGCACGACGGCGCCGATCGTCTTCGCCAGTTCGAGGCGAAGCGTCGCCGCCGCGGATGGCGTTCCTGCCCCTGGTTGTCCCGCGACGATCATCGCAGCTGGAGATCTCGACGGCATGGCGCCGGCAAGAACATCAGGTCGAATCCTGTGTTCGTAGATCTGGTCGCGCTCTTCCTGGCTCAGGCGGGGCGAAGTCATGCCTCTGCCTCCGGTGCCGGACCCGAGGCAGAGTCGGGTGAGAAGCGGTCCAGGATCCTTGCGACGGCAGCGGCATCCTTTGGATCGAACGCGGCCAGCAGTTCGCACGCTTCTTCACGCTCGTTGCGGACGGTCTCAACCCTCTGCAGGTCCGAGTCCTTGAAAGCCAAACTTTCATCGAGCCAAGCCGTACGGTCTGCAATGGCTTGGTGCAACACGGCCAGTGCAACCTCGGCATCGAGCGCCGCCAAGGCATCCGACCAATAGCGCGGTTCGTAGGCCGCCACGGATCGACTCTCGGTGGGAGCGGCACGCAAGGGCTGCTCTTGGTCAATCGAAAAGTCACCGATGCGAACTGCCTTGGTCAGCATCATGCGCATGATGTCCGGCAGTTCCAGTCCCCGTTCCTCGGCCATGCGCTGCGCGCGCTCGGCGATCTCGCGGTCGAGGCGGAAGCGAATGATCGGGCTGTTGTCCATGGCGACGCGAGTTATAGCAGCACCTGCATTTGCCTCGCTCGCCCAACTCAGAAAAAAGAGTGTTGACTGTTATGCCGCGCCTGGACGTTGCCTGAAACTATGACGTGAGCTTCATCGCCATCCAGACCAGTGCGAGGTGCGCAGGATAGAACGCATAGAACAGCCACCGGTGACGCTCGAGCGGAAGGTCGACATGCGTCGCCGCCAGGATTAGCGGGAGCGCTGCCAAGGCGGCGAAGTTCCCGTTGATGAGCCACAGCGACGCCAGTGACAGGGTCCAGAGCGCGAGTCGCCCGGCTGTGGGCCTGTGGCAGTACGCCCAAGCGCCGAGGCATGTCCACACGCCGAACCACCAGAATTCGACCACCGCACCCGCCACGACAAACGAGAGCACCGCCAGTGCGGTGTGCATCCGCCCGCCACGTTCGATCAGCCAGGTGATCGCGGTGGAGAGCAGCAGCATAAAGAGGATGTTCAATGGCCACCAGCCGACTAGCGCGACGAACATTGGCGTCGACAGAGCGCCGAAGACCAGCAAGCGCCGCATGACCCTCACATGCACGCCTGCGGCAAAAGCGCCGGGGCGCGCGAGGTTGTACATGAGTACGAAGCCGAAGACCGGCATCACCAGGCGGCCGAGATCGAACAGCGCTGGGCTTGCTCCTCCAAGGAGGTACTTGTTGACGTGATCCAGCGTCATCAGGACCATGCCAAGCCATTTCAGGGCTTCCAATGTCCCGGCAGCAACCCGCAAGTGAGTAGTGCGGCCGGCCGTAGCGGCACGCCGGCCCTTGACCTGCAGCACCTTGGCCATGTCAGTAGGCAGGCGCGAGTTCAGAACCTTCGCTCCAGAGACGTCGCCATTCGGCGTCGTACTGCGCCGCGATGGCCGGTGCGTCACGCACCACGATCACGTTCTCTGCGTTGCGCTGCGCCGCCGCGGACGTGTAGTTAAAGCTGCCGGTCTGTACGGTGAGGCCGTCGATCACCATGAACTTGTTGTGCTGGATCGCGTAACGCCCGTTGGTGCGCACCTGTACTCTCTCGTTGGCGAGGAAACGAACAGCTGAATAGCCTTTGCTGGTTTCCACTGCATCGGCGAGCACAAAAACCTTCACACCGCGTTTTGAAGCCTGCAGCAACTCCGTGGCGACGGGCTTGCTTGTGAAAGTGTATGCGGCGACGAAGATGCTCGACCGCGCACCCCGAATCGTCTCAAGCACGAGCGGCAAGGCCCCACCCGGCGTAAAGGCAGCCGCGACCATGGCGGGTTGCGCGGGGACGAGTTGCGCCGATGCAGATGGGGCCGAGGCAAGCGCGCAGCAAGCCGCCAACATGGTCGCGAGAAAACGGCATGCGCGCTGGAAGTCTATTTGTTGGGTTGACATGGCAGAAGCCGCGTTCAGGTGAGTCGTTGCTCTCAACCACGGGCGTGCTGCAGTTCTTCCCGGGACGGGCCGCTGCGATTGCGATGATGAACCTGGTTCTGATGTGCCCGTTGCGCAGGCAGCTTGATGTGCTGACCTTGCGCGATTGCATTGGCCAGGCCTGTGCGAATAGCCTGAACGACACGCGCCTGGTCGGCGGCATCCGGCGTCAGGCGTTGTGCGAACTGCTCTGCCAGCTTCATGCCGGCCACCGCGCCTTTCAGGTCTGGAAACTGCGACAGCACGTCGGCCGGAGCGACGTCACCCATTCTGAAAACGGCGGCCTTGCGCTCGAGCGTTTCGAGGTACTGGACCTTCTCGACACTCCAGGTCATACGCTGAGCGACGAGTTTCTTGTCGCCGGCGAGCTCTCCGTTGGCATTGCGTGCCGGCACCCGGACCGTCACTGCCCGCGCGCCGCGCTGCGCCAGGACGACTTCATCTCCAACGCTCGCGGCAGAGCGCGACTCTGCGATCGCACGCTCCAGATCCGTCCCCCACAGCGTACGCTCTCCCACCTCCGTCCGGACGCGCACGTAGTAGGACATGCGCTGCGCCGAATCGAACTGATAAGGCGCTGCCGCGTGCGCAAGAAGCACTCCGACGGTCGGTGGACGCATGGCGGTGCGGGGAGCAGGACTGTTGCCCGCAGAACCGTTGCGCTCTTCGCGCGCCGCTTGCTTGTCATTCGCCGGCGCGTGCTGATAGTGGGGCGGATCACGGTCCAGCGCGCGCTGCAATTGCTGGATCTCCAGCGCGTCGGGCCCGTAGCCTTGGACTCCGATACCTCGGATGGTGGCCTCGTGCCAGACCTTCTGGCGAAATTCCTTCGTGCCGGTCACCCGAATGGTATGCCAGCCTCGCGCCTGCATGATGGCCACGACGCTGTGCACGACTTCGAGGTTGTGCGTGCGTACCTTCAGGCGGTCTCCGGCATCTACAAACGCCAAGGTGCGGTCGGCGAAGAAATACCGATTGTCGATGCGCAAGAAGCGCTGTGCGACCGCATCGGGGACGATCCGGTTCGCCGGCTTTGATGGTTCAGGAGGATGCTCGCTAACGGAACCTGCAGAAGTTGCATCTTCGCTGTCATTGGGAGGGTTGACCATGATGTTCGCCTCGCGGTTTCAATCGAGCAGCTGCGAGACGAACCTGTCGGCGGCGGCTTGCACCTCCGCATCGGTCCACCCAGCCTTCGGGATCACGACATCGTCGAAGTCAAGGGAAAAGTCATCGAGCTTGAGGTCGTCAAGACGAGCGGGATCAACTTGCATTTCGGGTACCTCCTTGGCGTGGGCATGGGTGCTGGATGAGAAGGAACGGGTTGGCTTGGCAGTGGCAGTGTTCTGGTCTTCCAGTGCGGCTGTCGATGTAGGCAGGACCGACGGATTGGCGATTTCGAGCCTTGGCACTTCGGGAGGGGGCAGTTCGCGCTTGGCGAAGTACTTGTCGCGGAAGTAGAAGACGCGGTGTGCCAGCACGGGGCGCAGCCCTTCGTAGAAGAGGATCAACCGGTCGGCGCCGAGCTCCTTGACCTCCTGGGGCAGCAGCAGGCGTCGAGGCTGCTCGCTGATGCTCACGCTCGGTGATTTGCCGGCGCCGCCCCACATCGGGCGGCTGACGTTTTTCTGCTTGACGGTGTAGGTGCCGAGTTCGCGCGAGACCGCCTCGGCGTCCTCGAACTCCTTTGGCGGAAAGACGATGCGCGCTGCCAGCATCTTGCGGATGGACTTGGCCCCTTCGACGCCGTACTTCTCGATGAGCTGGGAGTTCGACTGGACGATGATCACCGTGCGGACGTTGTATCCGGGCAGGAACGCGGTGGACTCCGCGATGACCGGGATGCGCCCCAGGGCGGGGAACTCGTCCAGCATGAGGAGTAGTTGGTGCCGCAGCTTCGGGTTGTTCTCCGGCAACTCGCGCGTCTGCAGACCAATTGCCTGCTGGAAGAACAGGTTCAGAAGCGGTTGCAACCTTGCAATGTTATCCGGATTGATCTGCACGTAAATGGAGATCGGGCGCTTGCGTAACTCGCGCAGATCGAAGTCGTTCGCCGAGGTGGCCGCATCGATCATCGGATTCAGCCAGAGATCCAGGCGACTGGTGAAGGTCTTGCGAATGCTCGAGGCCGTGGTGGGCGCAAGATCGATCACGTCGTACAGACTTTGCACCGTTTCCTGCGACAGCGGATAGCCTGCGCGCTCACACGCATCGATGACCCGCTTCCAGTGCTTCTGGAAGCCTTCGTCATCGCTGGCCATGCCTTGGCGCAGCACCTCGCCGAGCGTGCGCGTCGCGCCTTCGGTCTGGAAAAGATACAGCGCGATGCCCAGGAAAAGCGAACGTGCAGACGATGTCCAGAACGGGTCACCCGCGTGGGGATCGGGAAAGAGCATCGTGCCGATGCGCTGCAGGTCGTCGATGCACCGGTAGGGGACTTCGGAGACGTAGCCCAACGGGTTCCAGCGTGAGGAACGCTCCCGCTCCGACAGCGGATCGAAAAGATGGACCTCCTGCCCATGAGCCTTGCGATAGCCCGCAGTGCGGATGAAATTCTCGCCCTTGATGTCGCTGACAATCGTTGAACCCGGCCAGTTCAGAAGGTTCGGAATGACGACCCCCACCCCCTTGCCACTGCGCGGCGGGGCTTCAAGCTCGACTCCCTGTTGACCCGGGAGCACCAGGTATCGGTTGCCCAGACGTCCGAGGATGATTCCGCTCTCGCCGAGCAGACCCGCCCGTTCGATCTCACGCCGGCGCGCGAAACGCGCGTCGCCGTGCAAGGGGCGGCGGCGCGGAAGGACCGCGAAGCCGATCACCCCAAGCGCAAGTCCTTCACCCCCGGCCAGCGCCATCAGCAAAGTGCGACGGATGTCAGCCCGCTCACCGTAGTCCTGCCAGTACCGATAGGTTGTGAGCGGGGTGGCATCGTGCGGAGGCAACTTCACCGCCATCAGAAAAAAATAGCCCGCGAGGTACAGGCCCACCACCGCTGCGAGCAGCAGCGCGATCAGGACCTTGAACGGGCTACGCGAGTCCTCGGAGCTTGGTGTCCGGGTCATACCATATCTCTCGCACCACGCGGCGCTGGCGGTCGCGCGCGCACTGGACCACAACGTCCACGCTGAGCTGCGCCAGTTCTACGCCTTCGCGCGTGCTCATCCCCTGGCCGGCCTCGCTGCGCTTCATGAGCTGCGCGAGCGCCACAAATGCCATCTCGGCGTTGTCCGCATGGATGCTCGTGATCGAGCCGGGATGGCCCGTGTTCACCGACACCAAGTAGTCGTAGACCTCGTCGCCCGTGCGCAGTTCGGAAACGAAGACCCGATCCGGACGTTGGCGTTTCGCACTTGCGAGCAACTGTCCGGGCGTGACCGATGCTTGACCTTGTGCACCCTGCGAATAGAAGAGGCGCACGTGATTCGGCTGGTTGCGCAGCGACAGTTCCTTCACGTCCTCGATCGTTACCAGCCGGTCATCAGCGGGCACTGCAAGGATCAGGGCCTTGCTGATGGTGGTCTTGCCCGACCCGGTGGCGCCCGACAGCAGAATGTTCTTGCGCAGTTGCACGGCACGGCGAAGGAACTCAACGAACCTGCGCGTTGCCAGCAAGCCCATCAATTCCCGGTCGGCAGGTGCAAGCGCGATGTCGCCGGCCGCCCGATACCGAACGGTCGGTGCGCCGCGAGTGCACTCGAAGACGTGCAAGGCCTCGAGTTCTTCCAGCGTCCACAGCACGTTAGATGGCCGGCGGATCGTGATCGAGACGGTCCGGTCCTCGGTCGCAGGCGGAAGCACGATCTGGATGCGCTCGCCGCCTGGCAACGTGGCGGACAGCAACGGCTCGTTGGCCGAAATGCGCTGCCGCGTGAAGTTCGCGACGAGCTTGGCGATCGACATGCACCACTCGAAGGTCGCGAACGGGAGAGTCTGCTGTGTCCATCCGGACTGCCGCTCCACGAATGCCGAGCCCGGTTGATTGATGCAGATCTCGGTGACTTCGGGGTCGTCGAGCAAGGATGCAAGCGGGCCGAGGAACAAGGATAGCGATGATGGCCCCTCGGCTGGTGCAATGCCGCCCAGCGCCTGGGGTGGCACGCGCGGAGCGATCTCACGGATTGGCTGGATCGTTTCGGAGTGCATAGACAGTCCTGAAGTCCACATCACGTGCCACAAGAATCTGGATTCGTTCACCCTGGTTCTTGATGACAGTGGGTGGAATGTTGATGGTGCTGCGAAGTACTTCGGTCACGACGTCGCGCCCGCTTTGCGGCCCGAGTACCACGCCACCGCCGCTGCCGACGTTGGTGCCGCTTTGCTGGTGAGCGGCGATGGCCTGCATCGTGCCGTCGATGACCGATATGAGGATGGCCGCGCCAAAGCGCTCCCAGAAATGCCGGTCGACGAAGCCGGGAAGGCCGTTTCGGCCAAGCTCGTCGGTGCCCGGAGAAGCTAGCTGCACGACGACGCCCGTCGGTGTGCGGGCCTCGTTCCAGACCACAAAAACGCGGCCCTGGCCGTGACGCGGTTCGCCGCGCTGCTCGCCGACGTATTTGGTGCCGCGCTCGAGCAGTACGACTTTGCCGTCAGCTCCGTAGATGTCACTTGCGCCAATGCAGGTGGTCATGCCTTCGTAGGTGGAGTCGATCGCCGTCTCCAGCGTGCAATCGATGAATGCGCCCTTGGGCAGCAACATGCGTCGCGTCGGCAGCATTTGCGCCGTCACGGCGGGCGTGGGGGTTGGCTTGAGATTGGCCGCCAGCATTCCGCCCGAGACGGGAGTTGCCGTGCCTGGCATCTGCAGGGATCCGAGGAGTTGCGCCATCCCAGGAAGCGCGCCAGGCATGGGCTGCGAACCGTACGCCCCATAGGCGGCGGCAGCACCTGCGCCCTGAGTCGGCTGCGCGCGACGGAGAACCGGGAAGCCGAGTTGACGCTCCAGCGCAAGTTGCTCCGGAGTCTTCTGCGGCGGACCTGCGTTGGGATTCGGTGTCGCTGCGGCAGGCGACGGGGGCAGGGCACTGGGAGCAGCAACGGGAGCGGTCCCTTGCGCAGGGCGGGGCGGATCCACGCGGCCCAGAGGGGGAACTCTCATCTCACCCCCTGCGCGCGCCGCAGCGGCCTTCTTCGCGGACTCTTCGACCTCATGCGCCTTCGTGTACTGCGTGTTGTAGTACCAGAACATGAACCCGGCGCCGAGTAGAACGAACGTACCCAGCGCGAGCGAGCCGCTGACACGGGACTGGATAGAACGCTCGCGGTTGACCGACGGGATTGCTCGCTCGCCCTGCACCGTGGCCGCTCCTGCATTTGCATCGGACCGATCGTTTCGAGCTTGCAGAGCTTCCCCTCGCGGAAGGATCTCACCGGTGTCCCGATCAACCTCATAAGATTCAGCCCCACCGTCGCTGGACGGCGAGCCACCGGGCGGGGGCGGCGGGGCAGGTGGCTCATGGCGAAATCGATCCTGCCAGGTCATGGGCCGTCTCCCGTGTTGGTGCGCTGGACCCCCGGCACACTCGTGTTCGACTTGGTGCGCGCGCCGCCGCCCGCGTAGGATTGGTTCAGAACGCAGCCCACCAGCTTGCCCCGCCGCAGGACGAAGCGCCGGGCGACCCGGTGGATGACGACCTCGTCGTCCTCGACGTTGAAATTCAACAGGGATTCCGTGCCATCGTCGTTCTGGACGAACATCGCCGGAAACTCGGATCTTGCCTGGAAGCGCAGGCGCGTCTGGACTCCGTCGTCAACGGCGCTCATGGGCTTCAGGCTACTGCTGCCGCAAAACCAGTAGTCGGTGTTGAGCGGCCTGCCGGCGGTCGACTGACGGATGCGTGCCTCGGTCAATTGCCGCTCCCGCTCGGCAGCGGCAAGTCGCGCGTCATCTTCGGGATAGGTGAAGCGAATTGAATAGACCATGCGCTTGGCGGCGCCGCCGGTGGGCGCGTTGGCGGAGACGACGTAGTCGAAGTGGTAGGCCCGTCGATTCGTCAGCACCGTGAGGTTGGTCGAGGCATGCGCCTCCTTCGGCTTGATGAAGAAGTGATTGCGTTCCGCGCCGACGTCGAAAGCGCCGTTGTCGCCGGAACCGAGGTTGATGAACTCTTCTCCTTCGGCCCACTGCAGATGGATCTGGTAGCCAACGTAGCCCTGCAGCGTGATGACGTCATCCGGGTTGTAGGCGACGACGCGAATGCGTGCATCAACCCTTCCTGCGGGTGGCACCGTTGCGGCGTCGGCGGTGCGGTCCGGCGCAGCAACGAGCGCCAAGGCCCCTGCAAGCAGTGCCGCGAACAGTGATCTCATCGCAGACCTGCCTTGGCGGGCGGATCGACACCGCTTGCAGCAACCTCTGGCTCCCGCCGGTACTCGAGCACCCGAAAGCCCAACGGGTTCAAGGACCTAGTCTTGTCATCCTTGGAAGGCTGGATGTATGCGAACTCGATGGTCGAAACCCAGTGGCTGGCCTGTTCCTCGCCGGTCCCGCCCGGGCGGGCGTAGCGGCTGAAGCGAACCTGGGCCAGCTTGTCGCGGCCGCTTTCCAGCTTGAGGAATGTGACTGAACGCACTTGCGTGCGGACCGTTGTCCCATCCTTGAAGACGTTGAGGGGCGACAGCGGGTTGTTGACGTTCCAGAGCGTTGCCCATTCCTGGTTCAGTCGAGGTGAATTCTCGGCGGCAACCAGGTCATAGTCAGCCTCCGCGGTCCCGTAGAAGTAGCGTTCGCGTGCAATGACGTACGTCGAGAGCAGGTTTCGCGTGACCACCTGCTCGATGTCCGTGGTTCCTTCATACGTGGGAACAATGTCGACTACGCCGCTGCTGCTGTCGACGCGAATGATGACGGGGACCGGTTGCTTGAGGGGTGTCAAGCCGGCTACAGCCCCGACTGCGACTAGCGCGATGAGCGAGGCAGCGCCCGCGACTGTCCAGGCGATCTTCGAAGACCGCTCCGCACGACGGGCGCGATCCATCTCCCAGCTCTGGGCTTCGAGCAGATAGCGATCAAGGGTTGGTTCGCGATTCACGGATCGCCCCCACGGTGGATACGGTACTGGGCTGCCCGTTGATCGGGCTGAGCGAACCCTCGCATTCGGGAGGAAGCGGAGGGCGCGTGCCGCAACCAACCATCGCAGCGCAAATGAACAAGGCGAGTACGGTCTTCATGGATGATCTTCGGCGCTCAGCGGCGACGGTTCGGGTCTGGCATGACCTGCTCACGCGGGATCAATGTACCGCCGCGGCGCGCTCCGCTTGCACGGTCCCATGTGTTGGCGACGCCGGCACCCACGCGGTTGCCTGCAAGTCGACGAAATGAATCCCATCTACTCCCAGGCTCCCTCTTCAGGCCATCGAGAAGCCCCCGACTGAACTCGTATGTTGTGCGCCGTGCTCCGCCCATTCCCCATCGCACCGCACCGCTAACAAATCCAAACGAACTCAAAGCGATACCGCTGGCGAGGCCAGATGCAATAGGCATCACTTGCCGCATGAGAAGGAGGACGAGCGACGCGCATAGCACCATGTTCAGCGCATCTACCGTAACGATGGCGGCGCCCCTTGCGGCAGTTTGACTGGCATATGACGAGACGACACGCAACATCAATGAAGCGACCAATGTACTCAGGATCGCAATCAGCCCGTAATTTGCCAGTTGCGCAACCCACGCTTCAAAAAATCGTCGCGTTGCTTCGAAGAACAGGAGGCTGATGAACAAAGGCCCGATCGCCAAGATAATGGCCAAAGCAAGCTTTGCCAAGGCCATCAGGAAGAGTGCGTAAACGGCTACGCCGCCCATGATGAAGTACACAACCGCGCCGGCGATGTAGAACCCAACATCTCCACTCAGGACCCCGCCCTTGTTCCAAAGAACTGAAGCGACAGTTCCTCCTTGATTCCAAATGGTGTCGATAACTTCGACGGGATCGGATGCCCCTGAAATTGCAGCGGCCAGTTGACCCGGTGCGTTGAAGAATGTATCAACTATGACTCCGTTGTAGCTCCACAGACGAAGGCCGACTCCCAGGACCAGAACGATAAAGACTATGCGCTTGACTCCTTCCCATACCGGCTCTTGAATTCGACCCGTCATACTCATGAATCCCCACATCATTACGTAGATGGTGGCGAGGGTGACTGCTGCAGGTTCAATCGCTGCGGCCACGATTGCGGTGTGAATAGCGACATAGTCTGTCAATGTGTTGGTCAACCAAGCCCAGAACTGCTGGAAGAACATTTCATTGCCTCGCTCTCACTTGCTGGATGGCATAGATGGTTGAAAGCGTTTCTGGAAATTCCCGTGGTCTGGCGTCGGCTTTGGTTGGGTGGGCGCAGGTGGTGGGACGGGATCAGGCTGCACCTGCGGCACGGCTGGAGGAGCTTCGTTTGTTCTAAAGTATTGGTATCCGCCGGCAATGCTGACGGCTACGATCACGACGAAGATCCAGATGACTGACTTGGGCATGATCAAGGGGCCGGAAGGAAGCGAGCACCGAAATCACCGTGACCAGATATCACTTGCTCCCGAACCCGCTGCTTCTGCGCTAGCTCATTCGACCTTGCGACCTCATAAAGGCTTTGCAGCTTGGTTTGTTCGTTCGTCAGCATGGCCTGCTCGGCTTGAATGCGCGCCTGCAGGTCCTGGATCGCCTTCGGATCCTGCGCACTGCCGATTCGGCTGATCAGCTGTTGAAGCGCAGAAAATCGCTGACTGGTGTTCTGGTACGCCGCCTGCGTCATGCCACTGAGCATCGCTGACGCTTGGCGACCCTGTTCTACTTCCTGCCGCATTTGGGGGGTCAACGCGTCCATCTGTGTGTTCGACAAGATGCTGTTGGCTTTCATAATCGACTGGACCTTGTCTGCCAGCCCGGCGTAGCTCGTCGAATTGCCGTTGATCGTGCTCATCAATTCGCCGTAACTTGTTGGCAGATAGTTGCGTGCCGCATCCGAAGTTGGCAGCAGCTGCTCCATCCCGCGGCTGCCCGTCATCGCGTTGTACGTCTGCTGCAACTGGTCCTTCGACTGTTTGAGCTGCTCATATTGCTTTTCCATGCCTTGCAACTGCTGTTGCCAGGCCATGAGTTGTTGCATGAGGCTCCCGAGCGCGGCGAAGTCGATCACGGGGATTCCCGCATTGGCATGCAAGGGCGTGAGGAAGGCAGCGGCTGCGATCAACATTGCGAAGAGTCGGCTACGCATGAGATTTCTCCTTGGAGAAGGGCGTGGAAAGGGCGGTGTCTGGCGTGGCTGAGACTGCTGCCAGGAACTGCGGCAGCCAATGGTCGGGGTGTGGCCCGTGGACGTTGATTAACTGCTGCATCAAGTGGACGTTGCCGGTGCGGCCGGAGATCACGTGTAGCGCGTCATCGAACCCCGCAAGGTCGAGCTGCGCGACCACGCTGATGTGGTTCTGCTTGATGAGGAATTGCCGCGAGCCTGGTTCAAGCTCCTGCTTGATCAGTGCGAACTCGCGATCAGTCAGGTTGAACCCTTCGGTGTATTCCTTGTAGTCCGCCTCCGGATTCGGAAACAGGATCTTTGTCGGTGTCTGCTCGACGATCGCACGCGCGATGGTTGAGTCAAGAACATGACTGGTACTCTGCGTGAATGTCGCAAGGTTTGCGTTCTTCTTGCGCCAAGTCTCCAGGCCATTCTTCGCGAATTTCGCAAAGGCCGGGTCGTTCAGCAGCCTGGCAAACTCGTCCATCCAGCACACGAGCTTCCGGCCATCCACCATCTGGTTGACCAGATGGAAGAGGTACATGGTGAGGGGCGCCCGGACCACGTCGTTGTCAAGAAAATCGGTAACGTCGAAGCCGACAAGCGAGTGGCGGGACAGTATCGGCGCCACCTCGTCGTAGGCGTTATCAAATACCCAGGCATAGTCGCCGCCCTCGGACGCGCACCATTTGCGCAGCCGCGCTTGCATGCCCTCGGGATCGGTGATATCCAGGAAGGCGGCGAGGCGGGAGAGTCGCCGAAACGGAGGATCCAGCCGAAGGGTGCCTCTGAGAGCCTGGTCGAGATCGTCCTCCTGCCGCACCGTCAGGGTGTCCGACGGGGTGCGTAGCACGAGCCGACGCAACCAATGACGCATGAATTCGACGTTGTGGGAGATCGTCGCGTCGAGTTGGAGCGGATTGCAGCCGGTCGGTGCGCCATTCTTGAGCGGGAGGTATTGACCGCCCAAGGCGCGCACGAGAATGTGCAAGCCCTCGTCCTTGTCGAAGATCACCTGGGTGGCGTCGAGGCGGTTGCAGATCGCGACCATGCAAAATCCCAGGAAGGTGGTTTTGCCGGTGCCAACCGGGCCCACGCTTGTGAGGTGTCCGACGTCCCTGCGACTGCCGCCATCGGCGCTACGCGGATCGCTGGCGTGGAGCGAGAAGAAGTAGGGCGAGCCGGCGCGCGTCATGAACATCGTCAGCGCATCGCCCCAGTAGTTCCCGCTTGCACGACCGGTCGGGAAATTGTGGAAGGGTGACATCGCCGCAAAATTGCGGCTGGTGATGGGAGCCTTGCGGGTGCGGAAGGCGAAGTTGCCAGGAAGCTGCGCCCAGAAGGCGGCCTCGAGCGCGAGGTCCTCGCGGGCCACGACCATGCCGGTGTCACCCAGCAGGTAGCGGGCCCTTGCCACGTTGTCGTTCAACTGCTTGAGGCGCGGGCGCCCTTCCGCCTCGCTGAGACCGTCGTACGCATCGGCAAGCACCTGCAATGTGAAATGGTGGTCGCCGACAACGAACCGATTGCTCATCAGATCGTCGAGTGCATCCTTGAGCTCTTCTGCCTGGGACACGGCCATGTCGCCGGCTGCAGCCATGCGATTGTGCTGGCGGGTAATCATGTCGGTGGCTGCGCCTTTGCCGAGGAATGTGAAGCTCTGCGTCAGCACGAAGGGGAACGGCGCCGTCAGGAGCGAGCCGAACATGCCCGGCGCCGTCGGTGTCGGGTACTCCTTGATGCCCAGGAATGCGCCGATGCGTGTTTGCGTGCCTGTCCGGTATTCCATGGCCTCGTTGCCGAAGAATGGACGGGTCGTCGCCAGCACCTCGTTCAACGGAGCGCGCGGCAGCGGAATGCGCTGCCACTCGCCGTTGATGAGCAGCGCCTGAAACTCCAGGAAGGAGGAGAACAGGACGCGGGTGCCCTCCAGCCGATAGATGCCCAGCGGCTCCGGGTCGTATCGTTCCAGTGCTGCAAGCAGTTCCTGCCGCTTCTTTGTGCATTCGTCCAGGGAGTCGGCCAGCTCGCTGCGCTCGCCTTCACGGTCGGCCTTCTTGAGGATGCGCAGCGTCGTGTTGCCGATGCGTGTGGGCTGAGGCCGAAACACAAGCGACAGGTACAACTCGTTGACCATCAGTCGCTCACCGGCCATCTTGCGCCGGTAACGCTGTTCGAGGTCGTGTGCGAAGCCGGGGACGGTGCGGCCGACAGGGTAGCCTGGCTCTCGGTGCCGGATGACATGGCTCCACACTGCGTGGTTGGGCGATGCAATGTTGCGCAGAAACACGTTCAACCGCTCGTGCCAGCTGTTGATGTCCTCATCGTCAGCGCTCTCGAAGCTCGCGCCTGCCAAGCGAAAGGATTGGACATAATCGCCGGCCCTCGTCCTGGCGACGTGTTCGTCCACGTGTGCGAGCAAGGGGATCATCGAAGCGGCGCTGGCCTCACGGCGAAGCGTTCGATCCTTGCGCAGGGTGAGTGCCATCTGGCCTGCTCCTCAGAGCATGACGCGTGCAGGCGCGTGCCGGCGCCGGCCGTTCAATTTGGGCAGGTCAAGCGCGAGCGGACTGTACGAGTTCGCACGCCAGTAGCGCACATTGCCCGCAATAAGGGCGGGTAGTCGTGTGCGGCCCCACAGCTGCAGCAAGTCGAAGAAGCGTGGCTCGTAGAGGCAGACGAGGTACAGCACCCCGTGGATTGGCACGAACGCCAGCAACCAGGCCAGGTTCTTCGTCACGATGAACGATTCGGTCGTGATCACGACGTTGAACATCATGGCCGAGTACGTCACGCCCCAGATCATCGATGGGCGGGTCATTCCGACAAACAGCGTGTCGGCGACGATGCCCTTGTTGCGGTTCATGGCGGCCAGGTCCCATGCGACAGACGTCAATCAGACGCCGAACATCCCACGGATCCACGACACGATCTGTGGTCCGCCAAAAACCAGCACCGTGCCGAGGACGACACCTACCATCCACCACCAGCTGACTCGCCCGAACCAGGCCATCACTCCCGAGACCATCACTGCCACGGCGGCGAGCGGCGTCAGGATGCTCACCAACTGGCTTTGGGTGGCGTTGGCACCGGTGGCGAACGGGCTGCCGGCCAGCGCGATGCCGGGCAGGACCAAAACGAGCAGTGCAAGCCCCTTCCAAAAGGCATGAATGCAGGCTCCTCGAATGACCGCTAAGGCAGGAGCTCCAGCCGTGTCACGGTGTGCGTTGCGCCCATCGTCTTGAGTTGACGTACCAGTGTTTCCAGCGACCTGAAATTGCGCGGTGCCCGCCAGCCTGTCAGGGTCCAGCGTCCCGTTCTCCACGCAATGATGGCCTCTATCCGATACAGGTTGGGGGCGAACTCCACGATCACCAGTTCGTGAACTGCGCGCTTCTGGAGCAGCCCGATGAATTCCACCTGCGAGACTTCGTTCCCCGGTAGCTCCAGTTCCGGCGCGGTCTTTCTGACCCGACGGGTCGTTGCCATGTCTGTCCTTTTTATTGATCGATGGCGCGAGATTCTCAGGGATAGCGAAGACAGCCATGTGGATTACTCCATGCGACGGTGCGGTTCGAGGCGAGCCGGGGCTGGCCCGGACGCCTGGGCGGAAACATCAGGGCCGGCGGTATCCGCTCGCCGGGGCTTGCCGTAGACGTCCCACCATGGAGCGACCTTCTCGGCCTTGGGCTGTGCTGGCTTTGCAGTCACGGCGACAGCGCCCGCGCTCCCAGGGGGCGCTGACGCGGCGGGAGTGGCGGCGATCTCACGTTTGATGCCGGCGATATCACTCAAGACACGGATGCGATCGTTTTCCGCTTCGTCCGCGGCTGCCACGTCAGCGGCGGCCAATCGCTCGGCCCTGCGTCTCGCGAGCGACTCGACGAGCGCTTCGGACTTCTTGAGTTCGCTTCGAAGCACCAGCAGCCGGTCGTTCTCACGCGCGGACTGTTCGGCAGAGCTCACCTTCATCGAAGAAGAGGGCTGGCTCGTTGCCGCTCCGGAAACAAGGGCGATTGATACGGAGAGTGCGACAAGCGGGCAGGAAGCCGCGGAAGGCTTCCCCAAACCTTTCAACACAGCAGCGATGCGTTGAACCACCCGGACTTGCATGGGCGCAATGTTTCACGCAATTCGGACGTTGTCAAGTGGAATATGTTGCTACATGTATTCTATGGCTAGCTATAGAAACTTGACAAGTACAGACGAACATCCGTATTGTGCGTCTGCGTGTGTAGTGCAAACGGATTTTGTCTTTCTATCGAAATGCTAGGACGCCGCCGCCGTTCATTCAAGACGTCCAAAGTATTGGGCCTCGCAAGTTTTGCAACCGCTCGTACGAAGCATGGAACTAAAGTTTTCACCACTGCGAACGAAGGAGAACTCCAATGAGTATCGTCGTGATCAGCAATCAGAAGGGCGGGGTTGGTAAATCGACGCTCGCAGTACTTTTTGCGCAGTGGCTTGCGGCCAAAAATGGCGCCGCAGTGTGCGTGATCGATCTTGATTCGCAATGTAACTGCTCCAAATCGCTCGCGCGATTTGGCGGAGGACATGAGGCAGCAGCGCTGTTCTCGGCCGATGCACCATGTGTAACGGAATCCGTCGATGAGCCGGCGCCCGGGAGCATCACATTGCTCAAGGGAAGCAAGCGTCTCGCCGATGTCGAGTTGGCACGGGCAGAAGTGATCGTTCCGGCGTTCCGGCAGCAACTCTCCGCGCTGTCCCGATCCTATGACTACGTGGTCATCGATACCCCGCCAGCACTTGGTTTGCGCATGAGTGCAGCGTTGATCGCTGCCGATGTCGTTGTGTGCCCGATCGAGCTGGAGGAGTACAGCATCGAGGGCGTCACGGACATGCTCAAGACGATCTTCGGCGTGCAGAAGCGCTACAACCCACGCCTGAAATTGGGCGGCGTCGTGGCCAACCGGTTCAATCCGCACTCGTTGCGGCAAAAGGCCGCGCTGCGCGACCTGATAACCAACTACGGGCAATTCGTGCTGCCCGCCAAGATTTCCACCCGCTCCGCCATTCCCGAAGCGCTTGCCGCCGGCGTGCCCGTCTGGCAGCTCACCAAGACCTCTTCACGCGAAGCGAGCGAAGAGGTGTTCGAAGTGTTCCGTTTGCTCATGCAACGCATGCATTCCGGAACTGCTCAAGTGGTAGAGGAGGGCGCAGCATGAGTGCAATGCGGGGTCTCGATCTCAGCGGCCTGGTTCAATTCAAGGCGAGTGATCTGCTCCAGGCGGAGCCAGCCGTCGCGCTTGGCAAACCCATGCTGGTTGCGCTCTCGCTGATCGACTTCGATCCCAAACAACCGCGGCGAAGCGTTGACGAAACCTCGATTGGAGAGTTGGCCTCCTCCATCAAGTTGTACGGCGTTCTGGAGCCTGTCTCGCTGAGGACGGACCATGATCGCGAGGGCTGGTTCATTGTCAATCGTGGAGAACGGCGCGTTCGCGCTGCGCGCGAGGCAGGGTTGGCCGAGGTGCCGGCGTTTCTGGACGAGCGCATCGATCCATTCGCGCAGGCCGCGGAGAACCTGCATCGGGAAAACATGTCGCCGTTCGACCTGGCGACGTTCATCGCGGAGCGCGAAAAGGAGGGGCACTCGCGCGCCGAAATCGGCAGGCGACTCAACAAGTCGCGCTCGTTCATCACGGAGGCGGCATGCCTGATCGAGGCAGGTCCGGAAATCCGCATGGCATTCGAATCAGGCCGGCTTGGCACGGATGTGCGCGCGCTCTATCGGCTGGCTTTGACGTTGAAGGCGCAGCCCGAGCGCGCGGCTGCCCTGTTAGCGGGCGATGGCGCGATCAACCGGTCTACTCTGGGGCCGTTCTGGCGCCAGGGCGACCACGAGTCAGCAAAGCCCAGGACGTCATCAAGCGCTGGCGGCGTCAAGGGCTTCGGCGCACCCAGTGCGGGACGCACGGTACTGGTGGTCGAGCACGCCGGGCGACGCGGCTCGCTGCGTTTCAAGGCACGCGATCACGACGCTGCAGAAGTGCGTTTCGGCGACGGCTCGCGCGACGTTGTCAAACTGAATGATTTGCGGCTCGTTTGCTGGGCCACGGAGGAGTAAGGATATGGCCAAGATTCAGTTCGACCGTCGTGAGTTCGCTGCCCCTCGAAGATCGTTTGCAATTCGAATGCTGGGTGCTTTGCTCTTTGTCGTCTGGCAGCTGGTGCGCCTGACATGCTGTGCGGTGCTCATCCTGCTTGAGCCGTTGCTTCGGGCGACACTTGTGCCGATCGCCTTTTTTAGCTTCGTTGTGACCCTGATTTTTGGCTTTCTGATCGGAGACCCACGGTTTCCGCGTTGGGGCATGCTGGCCTTCTCGATCGGGACGTTGATGCTCTACTGGGTGTTCCTCGCCGTGATGAGCCTCTTCATGACACTCCCGCCTAGCCATGATCGTTGACGAACCCATTCTTGAGCGCGTCCTTCGCGAGCGTCGCTTCGACGGACAAACTGCGGAAATCGCGAGACGAATGTTCCTCCAGAACGAAGCCCCCCAGAAGCTGGCGTTAGAGTACGCATTGCTCGACAAGCGCATCTATGCGATTCGTGCAGAGGTAGTCAAGCAGGTCAAGAAATTCGCGTTGCCCGAGGGATGGTCGGAGGTCACGTTGAGGGGCCCCGCCGACGCGGTGAAGGCAGCGCATGCGGTTTTCAAAAGGCGCATGCGCGAGCATGAGCAAGCTTCCCGAGAGTAGGGCTCCCCCTTCAAGACGTTCAGTCCATATCCCGAGTCCGGAAGCCCGGCTCATTGCCCCACGTTGCGATCCCCGTCCAAGCCCACGGCGCCCATTTGCAAGTGGCCTCATGCTATTGAATGGTGCGCGGGCTGCTTTCCCCACGGTGCCCAGCAAGTCCCCGGTACTCGGTACGGCGCATTGCCTGGCAAATTCTCACTGCCCGATTTAGAACCTCGCTGCAGCTATCGATGCGGTAGTTCGCCTTGCAGCGTTCAAAATACTCCTCGCGTCTTGCCACGGCGCTGGCCGCGATGGCGCCCGCGCCGATCTGATATCCAAGGGGCTCGGGCAGACTCGCGCAGTCGATGAAACTCAGTCCGAGCAGGTTGCACGCCTGGTGTGCATCGACAATAAGGTCGCTTGTGCCGATCGCATCGCCGCTCACCGACCAGTCTTGAGCCGCGCGCAGTGCATCTCGCGATGCCATCCTGTCGCGAATATTCAAGTACACCATCATGGGCAGGGCGCACGCCCCGATCCATAGGACTATCCGGACGACAACATCTTCACGCTGGAGTTTCATGGTTGAGTCCGAGAGATATCGGGGCCTCTCGCTCCGAGGTTACGAAATGCTATCCAACTCGGGCGTGGCGTGGAACATGCCACGCACGCATGATGGCGAACTCCGATCCCTCACCTATGACCAGCGGGCTCGTAGCCTGCGAGGTCTTCAAGCGCAGTCGGCAGTCCTCACGCCTGCGTCCGCCTCGCCGAACTCGGTCTGCTTTCAGATGACGTCGGTCGGTGCGGCGACAACCCGATCGTATTTGCGCATCGCCTGCGGTTCGATACCAAGCCAGCGCGCGACCTGCACGGCGTCTGTCCCTCGGCGCAACTGGCGAATCGCGAAGGTGTGCCGCAAGCGGAAGGACCCGCCTTCGCTGCTGTCCAAACCCGCGTCCTCGAGCACCTGGCGTGCGCATTCATAGTGCGACAGCTTGCTCCATGGCTTGCCTGTACGCGTGGAGGGAAGCAGGAACTCACCCGCGATGCCGGTCTCGGCACGGACCTGCATCCAGTGCTGCAGCAACTCGCCTGCCCAAGGCGCGATGGGTGTCTCGCGCGGAAGCGAATTCCCATTGCCTGGCACCGAGACTTTCCAGGGTCGCTCGCGCACGCGCCCGCCTTGCGACGTTGGCGACTTCATCGTCAGCACACGCACGTCCCCCGGCGTCAGTCCGCCGCCCAGTTGAAGTGCCACCGCCGTGCGATTGCGAAGCTCCTGCCAAGTGAACGAGGCGTGGCTGTTGCGACGGGCCTCCGATAGCCCCGGTCGTGGCCGGGCGGCCGAGAGGTAAGCGATCAACTGTCGGGCTTCGGCAACGGACAGGAACTCGGGAAGCGGGTCTGCGCTGGCAGCATCCGCATACCGAACTGCTGGGTGGCTCGCAATCCAGTCGGCCGCCGCCGTATTAGGGGCTTGGTCCACTTCTGCAGCATGGTGACGAAGCACCCGGTCAATGAGTCGCATCAATCGCAGCGCATGTCGAGGCGAAAGCGACAGGTCCGAACTTTTGGTGCCGAACCGCGCCGCATGGAACGCCTCGAGGTCGCGCGTGTCCAGCGAAGCCAGGGTCACGGCAGGCTGCTCGCCAAGACACCAGGCTGTGAAGGCAGTCCACATCTCCCGGTAGACGTCCATCGAGGAGTCTTGACGCAATGTACCGGCAGCACGCTGATCGGCCAGCCAGCTTTCGAAGGCAGCGCTGTGGGTTTCAGCCGGGGTATTGGAGAACAGGGAGAGGGATGGCATCGCAAACATACTAACGGAAGACGCGAGCGATTCGGTGCTTTGTTTTGGCAGTGCTGCTTTTTCGGCGGATGCGATGCGTGCTAAACCCAGCGGGATACCGTTAGTAGGTTTTAAATGGCGGGCCTAGAGGCTCGTTCAGCACATGCACGCCAAGCGTATGACAATCCGGGCATCGGCTGGACTTGAAGTACAGCCTCACAATCAGCAATGCCAGTCCTCACTACAGGAACATCTTTACCAAGTTGTCCTTGACGCAGTAGGGGCGCTCTTCAAGGCCACCGGCGCCGCTGCCTTCTGCATCCCGATCCCTGGAACGTCCCCGCCCGTCACTGTGGCCGCCGGCGAGCCTGATGCCATTCGCATGATGCTGCCGGACTGCGCAAACGACTCCATCGCCTGACTCAACTCGCCGTCGCGGGCGTCAATGCCGCTGGGCCACAACAGGCATCCCGCTTGGCGAATGTGCATCACCTGGCTCTCAGGTCCAAAACTTCCACCATGCTCGCCGAGCCGTTCGCAGATGCAGCGGCCGCGTGTCCAAGCGGTCAAGCACGATGGCCGCAGCGCCGAAACGCGTCGTTGCTGCATCATCTTCACTTGCGGGTGTGATAGCTCGCGCGACGGAACGTTCGCCGTCAGCCGGCGGGGAAGTCGGCTTCAGAACACCTCGTTCGGAAAGCGGGCCAAAGTCAGTCATGACGCCATTTTCATGCCTTTGGCAGACGCCGGCACAATTGGCAGGATGTCAACGCGGGTCACGCCCCTGGGCGAATGGATGGAAGCAGGGAAACTCCGAAAACGGGGTCGACCTTGTGCGCGCACATGCAGCGCCGCCAGATGTGTTCCAAGCGCAGCGAAGGACCTCTCCCCGAGCCGTGCTGGTCGTGGTGTTGAGGAGAAGTTTCATGGGCATGTCGTCGAAGGTGTTTCTCGTCTCGCCGGAAGAGATGCCGGAGGCGCTCGCGGCCGCAGCCTTCATGCGAATGCTCCGCCAAGAAAGCCCCTCTCGACTACCGGACTTCGCGGGCCAGCGCGTCCGCCAGGCCAGCATCACCGTTGAATTGGGGGAGGGAACGCCGTTGCGTGTCGTGCACCGCACCTTTTCCATGCTCGACATCGGCGCCGACGGCGTGCTCGATGTCGCCCGGTTGAGCACACAGCAGGTCGCCCGCATGGCAGACTTCATGGCACCCGAATCGCAGACACAGGCAGCAAAGGCCCCGATCGTTGACGCGGCCAATCGCTTCATTGCACGGGGTGGCTACTGGCAACCCGATGATCTTCTCTTGCGCCGCATTGATGCCGCAGCGCTGGGGCATCTGCCGTGTCGGAGAGTCCGGGTGCTCAGGTGACTTGCAGAAACGTTCTGGGGCCTGACGATCTGCCCGACGGTGCACCACTACTCTCGCACAATCGGACCATCGCGCACCAACCCGCACCGGCTCGATGCGACGCAACCAGTCTGACCGATTTCACCCGCCAGTCCAAGCGACTACGCTGTTTCAGCGGCTGCGACAGGCGTCATCGCGGCTTCTGTTCCGGCTGAGGCCAGCTTTCTCACCATCTCCTGCGCGAATGCGGAATACGCCTGACTGCCCCTTGCGGCCGGATCGAAAACTATGCCTGGCAAGCCAAAGCTCGGCGCTTCGGCGAGCCGGACATTGCGCGGGATCACCGTGTCAAACACCTTGCTGCCAAAGTGCGCCTTGAGCTGGTCGCTCACTTGCTGCTGCAACGTGATGCGAGGGTCGAACATCACGCGCAACAGGAAGATGGTCTGAAGATTCTTGTTGAGGTTGGCATTCACCTGCTTGATCGTGTTGACCAGGTCGGTGAGCCCTTCGAGCGCGAAGTACTCGCATTGCATCGGCACGATCACGCCATGCGCGGAGCAGAGTCCGTTGAGCGTGAGCAGGCTCAGGCTCGGCGGGCAGTCGATCAGGATGAAGTCGTAGTCGGCACCCACCGCGGCGAGCGCGGTACGCAGCCGCTTCTCCCGACGATCGAGGGAGACCATTTCCACTTCGGCGCCGGCCAACTCCCGGTTGGCGCCGAGCACGTCGTAGCCACACTCGTCGGCGGTGATGCGCGCCTCCGCCACGGTGGCGGATTCCAGCAGCACGTCATAGACGGTGAACTCGATCTGGCGCTTGTCGATGCCCGAGCCCATGGTCGCGTTGCCCTGCGGGTCGAGGTCGATCATGAGCACGCGTTGACCGACCTTGGCCAGGCCCGCGGCAAGATTGACCGTGGTCGTTGTCTTGCCGACGCCGCCTTTCTGGTTGGCGATGCAGAAGATGCGAGCCATTTATTCCTCGTGAAGAAACAGTAAGTTTGACGCCAAGGCGATGAAGCGCGTCGCAGAAAGTCAATGTGTCAAGGCGTGGGCCATGCCCGTGAAGAGGTGGGCATCGGAGTGTCGGAGAGAACGCGGACGACCCGCGCACCACCTTGTTCACTTCGGCTCGACCCGGGTGCCTCTGATCGTGTCGACAGGCACCGCCGAGGATCTTCACGTGGGCGGGACCATGCATCAACCGGTGACTATGCCGCAGCGTTCACGGCATCCTTCAGCGCCTTGCCTGCCGCGAACTTCGGCGACTTGCTCGCCTTGATCGTCATCTGCTCGCCCGTCGACGGATTGCGGCCCGTACGCTCGGGACGGCTCGCCACCGTGAAATTGCCAAATCCGATCAGCTGCACGGCTTCCCCACGCGCCAGGGCCTTCGTCAGGTTCTCGAGCACTGCGTCCAGAACGCGAGCCGCCTCGGCCTTGCTGAGTTCCACATCGGCCGCGATCGCGGCCACCAGTTCGGTCTTGTTCAATCTGAAATTCCTCGTGAAGTGGGAGAGAAAGGATAGCGCCTGCGAAGCCCCGTGGTTTGCGCGTGCAATCGGCGCACACATCCGTCGGGGCTCTTGCCGCAGGGGCGCACTCTACTTCACGACTTGGCGGCGCGAACCGCACGGCCATGTCTCACGAAGCGCATGTGCGATCACGGACAATTCGCAAATGGAGTTGCCGCCTTGATCGTCACACAGGACATTGTTCGCGCCACTTGGTCGCCCGAATACCAGGCCATCCGGACGCACTACGCCGACCGCATCGCAAAAGGCTCAGGGATCGCATTCCTGCAGCGCATCGACGAGGGGCTGATCATCCTGAGCGAGCTCGATGCCACCGAGGCCGCGATGCGCGCGTTCTGCCTGCACCCACTGTTCCAGGCAGACGAAGACCTGATTCATCATGGTCAGGATTTCATGAACAGCGTCGACGCCGACCCGTTCGTGATCCTGCTGGTCATGGAATTCCGCAGCAGGGCCAATGCGTGGCCAGTCGACAGGGTGCATCGTTCGCCGGACGGACTTCACATGGTGGCCGATGGCTGTCCTTCCGCCGGGCCCCTCGAAGCCGTGAAGCACATGCTCATCGCCGACAAGGTACAGCACCGCAAGGACTTCATTCGCCATCACCGCCGCAAGCACCCCTGCAGCGACGCACAGGACCTGTACTTCGACCGATGGCTTGAGGCACTGGACGTCGGCCGGACCGAGTACGAAGAACTCTGTGCGGCCATCGACATCGCCAGGGCCCGAAGGTGATTGTGCTTCCATGGGTTTCGCAAGGGCGGCACACGATGGGGAGAGCTTGATAGCCGGACCAAAGTGTGCCAAACCGTGGCAGGCATTGCGCGTCCAACCAGATTACTGAGTCCTGCAACGAGTAGCATTCGCTCGATTCCTTGCGCGCGGCGATGCTTGCCAATGACACCACCCCTGCCGAACTGCGTCTGCGCGGTGCCAGCGACGCGCAGCGCGCCGTCATCGTGGCGCTGGCGCTGGGCGCCGCGCATCGACCCCGCACTTGGATCTTCTCGATGCTGAGCCACCTGGGCGAGCGTGAAGGTGGGAAGCGCCTGACCAGTGAGCGCGTGCATGAGGTGATCCGTCAGCTGAGCCGCGCGGGATGGGCCGAAGAGACCCCCATGCGTAAGGGCTTCTGGCGCCTGGCGCCGGACATCGACAACGCCGTCATGCTCGAGCTGCTCGCGCGGCCCGACTTCGACGCGCTTGTCCAAGCCCTCGCCCAGCACGAAAACGTCGACGGCCCGAAGGGCCTGCATCGACACTTCGCATCCGTGAACGCGGCCGCCGCGCTGCTGCGCCTGGAATTCTTTGCCGGCAAGCCGCTGGACGAAGTGGCAGATCGCTGGGGTGACGCCTGTGCGTGGGCCGGCTGGGACCAAGCGGTGGGCATGGCGCTGTCTGGCGTGACGAATGCGGCGCTGGCCAGGCGCCTGCACCCATCCGTGCAAGTTCATGTCGTGAGCCATGGCCTGCGCCAGTTCCTGCTCGCGTGGGAGCCAGCGACGCTGCCGCTCGAGGACTTGGCCACCGAACTGCTTGCCGTGCTCCCCGCGCCGAACGATCTGCGGCTGCGCATGCTGTTGGCGGAGTACCGGCTCTGCACTGGTCGCGCGGACGCGGCCGAAAGCGAACCAGGTGCCGAGATGGACATCCTGCTGCAGCCACTGCACGAGGCCACGGGCGAGGATGCTGTCTATCGCAGCTCGCTGGCCCGAGCGGTGGAGGCGGGCGTGCTGGCGACCCAGGCCCGCTGGGCACAAGCCGAGCAGCGCTACGACACGGCGCTGGCGGCGCTCAGGAAGCAAACCGGCCAGCGCAAGGGCGTCCTGTCGGATGTGTTGATGCTGCCCTACCTGCAGTGCCTGCTAGCCCAACAGACGCCCTCGAGCCTGGACAAGGCATTGAAGCTGTGCCTGGCCGAGACGGGGCAGCGCAGGCCCACCGCGGACTCGCCTTGGGGCGCGGCCGCCCTGGCGGTGCAAATGCGCCGCGGCGACACGCCGCGCGACCTTGCGCAGTTCACGCCATTGCACTGGGGCGGCGGCACTTCCTCGCAGCTTGACTTCTGGCGCTGGCTGATGCGCGCGTGGCTCAAGGAAGACAACACGGTGCAGCCGCTGTCCAAGGCTGAACGCGAAGCCGCTGACGCACTGCTGGCTCGGCTTCAGCGCGCTGGCTTGCACCGGCTGTACGCGCAATGCGAGGACGCATTGAACGTCCTGGCCGGGCGCCCTGTGAGGCCCACGTTCTTTGTGCCCGCCGCACAGGAGAGTTGGCGCGCCGCCCTGGCCGCCCTGGCGGCCATCGGTGGGCCCGCCCAGCCGTCAACGAACAGCGATCCGACGGCCCTGGCCAGGCGCATTTGCTGGGCGCTGGAACTCGGTGACGACGGCGCCATTCTCGATGTCACCCCGTACGAGCAAAAGCGTGGCGCGCGCGGCTGGAATCGTCCGCAACCGGCGTCGCTGTGGGCGTTGTCGCAGGCGAGCAATCTTCCGCCGCACGATGCACAGGTCGTGCGGTGCATCCAGCGCTCTGCGCGTGGGTCGGCGCGCGATCTGCGCATCGACGCGGCCGCGGCCGTGATGGCGCTGATTGGCCATCCGGCGGTGGAGTTCTCGGATCAGCCCGGTGTCGTTATCACGCTGGAGGCGGCGCCCCCACAGCTCGAGGTGGCCGAGGTCGGCGAGAACCTGCGCCTGACGGTGTATCCGCCGCTGCGCGGTCCATCCTCCACACAGTGGTTTTACAACGCTGGCGAGACGAGAGCCGCCGAGGCCCTGGCGTCGACCACCGTGATCCGTGAGGGCGCGCAGCGTGCGCGGGTCGTACGCTTCACGCCGGCCCAGCGCCGCGCGGCGCTGCTGCTGGGCGACGGGCTCAATGTGCCGAAGGAGGCCTCGAATCTGCTGCAGCCCGTACTGCAAGGCTTGGGCGCGCACTTCCAGGTGCATGTGGACAGCTTGCCGGGCGGGCGCGACGTGCCCGCGCAGAGCGCGCTGCGCGCCGAGCTCACGCCTCTGGGCGCAGGCTTGCGGTTGCGCCTGGTGGTCGCTCCATTGGGCCCCGAGGGTCCTCGCACTGTTCCCGGCCACGGCCGCGCCCGTATGATTGCTGCGGTGGGTGGCCAGCCCTTCGCCGCACAACGCGATCTCGCTGCGGAGAGGCGCCACCTCGCATCCGTGCGCGAGGCCTGCCCGCTGCTCGGCGGCACTGAGATCGGGCCGGCCGAGTTCGAGATCCTCGATGCCGAGGATGCGCTGGACGTCCTCGAAGCATTGCCCCAATTGGAAGCGGTGCAGGCATTAGACTGGCCAGCGGGCCGACCGGTCACGGTCTCTTCAGTCGGGCTGGCGCAATTGCGTGTGCGCGTGCACGGCGATCGGGACTGGTTTGCGCTCGACGGCAGCGTGCAGGTCGACGAGGCGCAGGTGCTGAGCCTGGAGCAGTTGCTGCAATGGAGCAGCGGCAGCCGCGGACGTTTTGTGCCGCTGGGTGAAGGACGCTATCTGGCGCTGACGCAGGAACTGCGCGCGCGCATCGCCGATCTCGCCGCGGTGGTCGAACTGCAGCGCGGTCAGGCCAGCGTGCCTGCGGTCGCAGCCTTGTGGCTGGACGCGGCCCTGGACGGCGCGGATCGACTTTCGGACGACGCCCTTCGACAGCGCATCGGACGCTTGACTGAGGCGCAAGAGCTCGCGCCGGCGTTGCCGTCCGCGCTGCAGGCCGAACTGCGTCCGTATCAACTCGACGGCTATCAGTGGGCGATGAGGCTGGCCGCGGCAGGGTGGGGCGCGTGCCTTGCGGACGACATGGGTCTTGGCAAGACACTGCAGGCGCTGGCCGAGTTGCTCGCGCGGTCAGGCGGTGGTCCCGCGCTGGTGGTCGCGCCGACCTCGCTGATGGGCAACTGGCTGAGCGAGGCGCGGCGTTACGCGCCTTCGCTGAAGCTGTGCGCGTATGGCGACGGGGTAAATCGCGACAACCTTCTAGTTGAGGCTGCCGCCCACGACGTGGTGCTCGTCTCCTATGGCTTGCTTCTGCTCAACGTCGACGCTTTTGCGGCGTGCGAATGGCATACGGTGGTACTCGACGAGGCGCAGGCGCTGAAGAACTCGACCGCCAGGCGGACGCAGGCGGTGCACGGGCTCAAGACGAACTTCAGGCTCGCGCTATCGGGTACACCGATCGAGAACCGGCTGACAGAGCTGTGGTCGATCATGCGCATCTGCAACCCGGGGCTTCTGGGCAGCCTCGCACGCTTCAACGAGCGCTTTGCAGGACCGATCGAGCGCGACGGGGACCGCGATGCGCAGCGTACGCTCAAGCGCCTTGTCGGCCCTTTCATCCTGCGCCGCACAAGGTCCCAAGTGCTTGACGATCTGCCCCCGCGCACCGAGCTGACGCTCACCATCCACCCCGACGAGACCGAGCGGGCGCACTACGAAGCGCTGCGGCGTCAGGCGCTTGCGGCCGCCGAGCAGAGCATGAGCGCAAGCGGCGGCCATGCGCAGATCAACGTGCTGGCTCAGTTGACCCGGTTGCGCCGTGCTGCCTGCGATCCGCGCCTGGTCACTCCCGAGCTGGGCCTCGCCGGTGCCAAGGTGCAGGCCTTTGGCGAACTTGCGTTGGAGCTCGCCGCCAATGCGCACAAGGCGCTCGTGTTCAGCCAGTTCGTGGATTTCCTGACGCTGTTGCGCGAACCGCTGGATGCGGCCGGCATCGGCTATCAGTACCTCGACGGTGCGACACCGACGGCCGAACGCACGCGCCGCGTCAGCGCCTTCCAGGCGGGCGGAGGAGCACTGTTTCTAATCAGCCTCAAAGCCGGTGGCTTCGGTCTGAACCTCACGGTGGCCGACTACGTTGTGATCGCCGATCCGTGGTGGAACCCGGCCGCTGAAGACCAGGCCAGCGGCCGCGCGCATCGCATCGGCCAGTTGCGGCCGGTGACGGTCTACCGGCTCGTGAGCGCGGGAACACTCGAGGAGCGCATCGTGGAACTCCATCAGCACAAGCGCGCACTCGCCGACGGTGTGCTCGAGGGCACCGAGTCGCACAGCGCCCTCGATGCCACCGCGCTGATGGAACTCATGCGCGGATGATGCGCGAAACGAAAAGGCAATGTATTTTTGACTGCAAGTCGCCTTGACTGTCCCATCGCTCTCGCAGGTCAACTGGGCGGCGCGGCCGCGCCAAGGGGCACCGTCCCCACTTGCCAAGCATTCGGCGCAACCCGCGCTCGCCTTGGGCTCACCCAGCATTGCCTCAAAGGCCGCGACCTTCTCGCGTAACTGTTGCAACGCAGGATCGTCATCCTCGATGCCTGGGCCCATCGGCAGGTGCGACGCGCGCATGCCGAGCTTTGCACGGCGGCCGATGATTGCCCTTGCCGGTCCCGTCGAAGTCGTGAGGCCCATGCTCATCGCCGACAAGGTGCAGCACCGCAAGGACGGTGAAGACATATCGGTGTTTGTCACAAGGAAGGCAACCCGCTCGATCGCGGCAAGCAAAACAACGACTGATGCAGGACACGCCCACGCGCAGCGCTGTGCGAGTCAACTCACGCTGCGCTCCAAGCGCGAACCACGATCACCGCGATCACGACGGCGACCACGAAGACAATGCCATCCACGTTGAGGCCCCAGATGCTTTCCGAGCGTTCCTTTCGCATTCGTTGCTCCACTTCCATGGATTGCTTCACGCTGGCAAGGCCCGTGAAGTCCGTATCGTCTTCTTCGTCAGCGCGCTTCATCCTTACTCCCATGGGACGGCGCCATGCCAGCTTGTTCAACGCCATAGCGCCGAGCGAAGACGTGGCTTGTTGCAGACGTCATGGATGTCGCAGCAGAAATGCCGCGAATGCCGCGAGCAGCACGGCAACGAGCACCAGAAAATTGCGACGCCAGCCGACCTTGTTTTCCTCCTTCTTTCGCGGCCGCGAGTCCTGCGTCAACTCGTCCAGCCTGGAGGGCATGGATTCAGATTCCCTTGGATCGGGGTAGTGTTTCGCCATGACGATCAGCCTCGCACCATCATTGAGATCAGCGACAACACCAATGCAAACATGAGGCTGACGACGAGCCCAGCCTTCTGCCAGACATGACCGTGGTTCGCACCGCCGCCCTCGCCGATAGATTGATATTTCGACGGCAAGTCCGCACTCTTGGTCGGCCTCTCGTGCCACGCGTCCTGAATTTGTTTCTCCATGTAATCAATTATTACTAGCCTTAATACCTTCGTTTAACCCTCTATCGCTCCACACGCCGATCTGTGACTTTGTGCCGCAATCCGGCGACGAGCGAAGTGCGAGGACTTCGAGTGCGGCGCGCGTTAGGGACATGGTTCCCAGAAGCACCGCGTTCGCGAATTCGCGTGAATGGAAGCTGAACCCAACCCGAACGGATCGTTAACCTCAAGCGCGGCCAAATCGCTCGGCAATGCTTTATGCCGCAAGGGGGTTGGGCTCGCTCTTCGGTGCGTGAAACGCTGACTCGCACGTTCCGTGCAAAAAGTCGCAATGCACTGTGGGGTGCAACGCCCGTCCTACCAGTATTTGTAGTTAGCTTTAGTTCGCAGACCCGGTCCAATTGAGGGCATGGCTATCACCAACATTCTTGCTACCAGCGCCGAGATTCGGGTTCACCTTTCGGATGAGGCGCTGATCGCCTGCGAACTCAAGCGCGTCTGGGGCAAGTCCACCGTGGCACGCAAGGCCCGTTTCGAATTCGAGGCCGGGGAACGCGCAGGCGCGATGGACGCACTCGCGAGGTGGATCGCGACCGCGCCGGCGCGCCGCTCGATCGTCTGGATCGTGGGTCCGGCCGAAGCGCAGTATTTCGTCTTGCCATGGTCGCCCGCCTACGCCGATCGCATCCTGCGCGATGCCTACGCCCGCGAGCGCTTCGAGCAGCTCTATGCGAAGGACGCATCGCTCAGCAAGTTCTGCTTCACCGAGCAGTCCGCGGGCAAGGACCAGATGGTGTCGTGCATTTCCAATGAGCTGCACGCCGAGCTGGTGGCCCATGCCGAACTGGCAGGTTGCGAAATCGCCGGCATCAAGCCCTCGATCTCCATGGTGCTGGATCGTTTCCGCGACGTGCTGGAGACCGAGCAGGGCACGCTGTGCGTGGTGGACGGCGATCGCCAGGCCCTGGTGCGCCACAACCGCCGGCGCGTCGAGCACATCGTGGTGAAGCCGCGCAATGAGATGTCCACGCAGCTCGCAGCTCGCCATGGCGTGACGCGCTTCTTCTCGAACGCGCCCGCGCCTGAGCCGACGGCCAATGCAGCGGCCAAGCTGAACCTGCTCACGCGACGCGGTTACGTCGCCGCGCAGGACGCCGCCTATTCGTTCGCGCTCTGCGGGCCGCTCTGAAGCCACCGTGTCATTGTTCGCCTGGCCTCATCGGGTCCACGCCCCCGCGCTGAGAAGGGTGCTCTGATGCGATCAGCCAATGCGGCGCGCTGTGAGTTCGCGTATATCCAAAACTGGAGATGCGCGAAGGCTATGGGAAGAGGCGACGAATTCGCCGGCGCCAGACCGAACCCGGGCGATCGTGGCATTTGTTTCTGGCGAACTCTCGATAGATGGCGCGATGCTCTTCCAGCGCAATGTCGAGTTGATGCTGATTACGCTCGTTGTAGGCCCACGTCCCGGAGACGACAAGGAGACCTGATGGCACCGGCGTGACTTGGATGTCTCGTGCGCCAATGCGCTCAACAGCAGCGACCTGCGCAGCCGGGTTGAGGGCCGGCTCACCAACGCTCGACACGGGTCGCGAGGACGCGAAGGTGATGAGTTGGACTTGCGGATGAAAGCGTGTGATATGCGCGCACGCTTCATACAGCAGCAAGGTGCAAACGTCCCGCGGCTCATCTCGGCCACCCGAAACGGGTGCGAGGCTTCCGAAGTGCACGTGCTCACCGCCGTGGCCCAGTCGCACGGAGTCGACCTGACCCAGAAGCTTCTGTCCCGCGAGCAACAGCATCGGCTGGCCCAATTGATAGGGTGCCCCATCAGGGCCGGCGATGTGAATGACTTGAGATTCCATATGCTGTTGTCTGCGTCGAGATCACCGCAAGACCCGCACTCCGAGTGCGGACATCATGCGGTTCAAACGCCGCGCGAAGTTGGGAGCCGCTGGTCTTGGAAAGTTACGTGAACTCCAACACAACGGTGTGGTTGCCAATTCAATTCATTGGACTGATTAGCCGAGGTTGACAAAGGGCTCCGGGCACCGTCCCGCTGCCCAATTACAAGATTCGTCGCGCAGTCTGCCATCGTGCCGACAGACCTCTCGCCCTCTCAATGTACAGCTTGCAAGCCAGCCGTCGGCGCGGTTGCGGTCTCGGCGATTTCCTCCTCATTGCAGCCCTGCGTCGAGCCCACCAGCGTGAGGAAAGCAAGCCCAAAGCACACAGCCAAAGCGGTGAATCCGAATGTTGCAACCAGGCCGGCTGACAGCAGCAAAGAAAGAATGAGGATAAACGCTTTGAGCATTGTGAAAAGGACCGATGGTGGGTGCGCTGCACCGATGAACCAAGCTTAGTAGGCCGTTTCGTAAATATGGCCACGTATATTCTTGATAATTTTGGCCGCGTATGGCATCTTGATGCAATCCTTCGACTGGGGGTTGCGTATGCCAAGGAAGAGTCCGTTCCTTATCGAGTTGACTCTGGACGAGTCGGCCGAGTTGAATCGTCGTGCGACCAGATATACGTTGCCGTATTTCGAGGTTGTTCGAGCCAAGATGATCCTGATGGCCGCCAACGGCTTGGACAACGACGAGATCGCCGCGCGCCTGGACACTCGGCGCGAGGTGGTCAGTCAGTGGCGCCAGCGCTTCTTCAAGGATCGATTGGCGGGCCTCGAAGAGAGAGCCCGCCCGGGACGCCCTCGGGTCTTTCCCCCCAGAGGTCACGGTTGAGATCAAGGCGCTCGCCTGCGAGTTGCCGGCCACCTTGGGCTTGCCGCTGTCGCGCCTGAGCGTTGCGGACGTGGCGCGACACGCGCAGCGCTCGGGCCTGGTGGCACGCATCAGCGACAGCACGGTCTGGCGTTGGTTGCACGAGGACGCGATTCGCCCTTGGCGGCACCGATGCTGGATCTTTGCGCGAGATCCGCACTTCCAGGCCAAGGCCGGGCGCATCCTCGATCTGTACGAGCGGCGCTGGCAAGGGCAGTCGCTGCGCAAGGACGAGTTCGTCATCTCGACCGACGAGAAGACCAGTATCCAGGCTCGGCTTCGCATGCATCCGAGCCTGCCCACCGAATCGGGCAAGTCGATGCGCGTGGAGCACGAGTACGAACGTGGTGGCGCCTGGGCGTATATGGCGGCGTTGGACGTGCATCGCGCCAAGGTGTTCGGCCGCTGCGAAGCGACCACAGGCATCGCGCCCTTCGAGCGGTTGGTCGATCAGGTCATGAGCCAGGCGCCATACGTCAACGCAAGACGCGTGTTCTGGGTCATGGACAACGGCTCGTCGCATCGTGGCGACGCGTCAGTGCGGCGCCTCACGCAAGCCCATCCCCGATTGGTTCCGGTCCACGCACCGGTCCACGCCAGTTGGCTCAATCAGATCGAAATCTACTTCTCGATCGTGCAGCGCAAGGTGCTGACCCCGAACGACTTCCCTGGCCTGGAGGCGATCGCTCGGAGGCTGGCGAGCTTCGAGCGCTACTTCGAGAGCATCGCGCATCCATTCGAGTGGAAATTCACCCGCACCGATCTCAATGCCTTGATCGCGCGCATGCGCGATCGCTGGGCGCAGAGCCAGCCCTTGAAGCTGGCCGCTTGAAGAATACGTGTGCGAACTTCCGAAACGGAGTACTTAGGTAGGTGCTGCTCCTGCCGCAATTACCCGAAAGTTTTCACCGACGATGCAAGCCCATGGAACTTCGCCGCGAACGGTAATCTTGCACACGACTACGCCTTTGCGACTCAGAGAGAATGCAATCTCCTCGTCACATGCTGGCTATTTCGACGCAGCACCGCATCGAGGTCATCGCGGGCGCACTGGAGGCGGGCGTCGCGCCCGTTTCTGCGTTGCCCTGCGACGTGCTGTGCCTTACCGTACCGAAGAGCCAGCTGCAAATTCTGCGACACCGCTCTTTCTTGAGCTGTGGACCAGCGGCGCTTTGGGGGTGGAACACGTTCGGTGCCTGCCGCTGCGTTAAGGGTGAGTTCAGATGTGGTGCCCAAAATTGAGGGGGGCGATCACTGCGGCTCAAAGGCGGTAGGTCACGGGTGCTGCGCGAGTGAATGAAGGCCCGGGCGAAAAGGTTTGCTAGAGGGGCTCCCGGCGATGCATTTGACTCAACGCAATATTCTTCGTGCGGCTGGTGGCGAATCACGATGCGAATACAGCGTGTCGACGCTAGCGATGCCACGGCGGTTTGACTGCACCGCGACTGCAAGCCTTGCGCCAACGGCTGCCATGTCTGAAATCCCGACCCCTGAAGAGCTTGCCGAAGTAGATGGTGTGCTTCTCAAGCGCGTGATCGAGATCTGGCGCGCACACGGCCTGCGGGGCGATACGCGCGCGTTGATTATTGCGAGTGCCTTGGAGATCGAGCTTCGCCGTCGACACGCCCCCATTCAGAGCGTTCGAGCCTTGATTGCTTATCGCGATGATGTCTGACTATCCGCCAGTGTGAGTACGATTTTCGGGACCAGATCGATCGTTCAGTGCGCGACGTTTTGCAACTTGCGCGCGAACACCTCGGCATGTACGTTGCGTTCGTCTGCAAGTTCGTGGCGGGACGTCACTTTGCCAGGCCGTCCGCAACCGCGGCGCAATTCACATACCGGGATGATTTCGGAATACTGAGCAGCGGCACTGTGCACTATGCGATTGGCGAGCCTTTGCATTGGGCGCATCGTAGGGGCGCTCAACGAGGCCCTTGCACTGTGTCCAACCCTTCCCAAATTGCCGCGTCCTCCGCTTCACACATGCCTTTCCCGCGCCCGTTTCAGGAGAATCTTCTGACCGCGCTCGACCGCGCGGTCAGCGAGGAAGAGGTGTTTCAAGCGCTGCTCTCGGCAGCCCGGCAGCTCGGATTCGAGCACTGCGCCTACGGCCTGCGCCTTGCCGTTCCGATCTCCAACCCGAAGGTCATCACGCTCAACAACTATCCGCTTGCCTGGCAAGCGCGCTACATGGAGGCAGGTTATCTGGCGATCGATCCGAGCGTGCGCCACGGGCAGATCGACCAGTCCCCGATCCTCTGGGACGACGCGCTCTTTGCCTCGGCCAATGAGCTGTGGTCCGAGGCCAAGGACCAGGGCCTGCGACATGGCTGGGCGCAGTCCAGTCTCGACGGATTTGGCGTGGGCGGCATGTTGACCCTGTCGCGCTCCAGCGAGGTGCTGACGGCGCAGGAACTGCGCGACAAGGACAGCCAAATGCGATGGCTGGTCCAGGCCGCGCACATCTCGCTGTCGCGCTTGATGAAACACAAATACGCGCCGCAGCCCGAGGTCCCGCTGACCCCGCGCGAGATCGAGGTGCTGAAGTGGACTGCCGACGGGAAGACGGCCAGCGAGATCGGCGACATCCTCTCGATCTCCGTGCCCACGGTGAACTTCCACATCAAGAACGTCGTGCACAAGATGAAGGCAGCCAACAAGACCGCTGCCGTGGTCCAGGCGCTGATCTCCGGACTGCTGCACTGAGCGCCGCAGCGGACGGACCCAGATCAACACCCGATGACCGACACGACGACCAACTACTGGACGGAGCTCCCGGCCCTCCCATCGTCGCCGTCGTAGGGGCCCGATGACGGCATCCCGTCGCATCTCATCGCGCAACGTGAGAAGCCCGGTGGCCGGCGCCTCCTCGCGATCGTGTGATGGGTCTTCGGGGTCATTGCCTCAAAGCCAAGTGCGCTGGCGGGCGGCAGCTACGGCTTCACTGCCCGCCTGACGCTGTGCGTGACCGTCCAGCCGCCCGCCTTGTTTTCCTCGGCCCTGATCGACAGCTTGCCAAGCGTCTTTCCGTAGTCTGCCTCGTCTGAAAACTCCGCCCACGCGCTTGCGCGGCCGTCACCCGATACCGTGCCTCGCTCAAAGCGCCATCGTCGGCCTTTGATTTCGGCGTCCCGCTCGCGATGTCTGAGCACTGCGGTGGCCGCAGGTCCGGCAGCGGCGAACCGCTCTTTTGAAATGAATGCGTACATGCGGGTGCGTAAGAACTCAAACGACGTGACCCACGCCGACTGACATCAATGCTATCCAAACCGAGGGGCTTGCTTGGGCGGTGCCGGCTCGCATCTTCGACCACTAGATCGCGGCAAGCTCGCAGCCGCTCGGCTGCTCCATGCTGTCGCTCAATCGCCAAACATCTTGCGCTTCAGTTCACGGCGCTGCTGCGCTTCGAGGGACAGCGTGGCGGTCGGACGCGCCAGCAGGCGGCCAACGCCGATCGGCTCGCCGGTTTCGTCGCAATAGCCGTAGTCGCCGGCATCGATGCGCTGGATCGATTGCCCGATCTTCTTGAGCAGCTTGCGCTCGCGGTCACGGGTGCGCAGCAAGAGCGCGTGCTCTTCCTCGATGGTGGCGCGGTCGGTCGGGTCGGGAACGACCACCGCATCTTCACGCAGATGCTCGGTTGTTTGACTTGCGCTATCGAGGATGCCTTGCCTGAGGCCCACAAGCTTGAGGCGGAAGAAGGCCATCTGCTTCTCGTTCATGTACTCGCTGTCGGGCATGGCGATGACTTCGGCATCGCTCAACTGTTCCGGCGTCTTGGTCTTCCAGTTGTTGGCGAGTTTCGGATCCTTCTTCAGCGCGACGTGCGGCGGGGGCACCAGCGCGGTCGACACGACCTGGCTGAAGCTGGACTTGGCAGCGTTCGAGGCCACGGACTGGGCCATGGACGGCACGGTCAGTTGGGACAAGCGCGAGACGCGTCCGACGCGGGGGGCCGGCGTGACAGGAGCCGGAGCGGGAGTGGGGGCGGCAACAGCTTTTTTCATGAACGCGTCGCGATAGCAGCCGAAAGGTTCCGCATCGAAGTCCGCAGAGCCGTGCCGAGGCGTCCAGCAAGGAATTGGCTCGGCAAAACACTGACGGGGCCAAATTCAAAAGCGACGCGATGGTATTCCCATTTGCCCTGCATCCGCAATCCAGTGCGGCCAAAGAATCCGGGGTCGAGCTCACTTGCGTCTTGCGGCATGCGTCTTGAACGATGCGTCCGAGTGCCTGCACTGGCTGCGGTGCACGCTACCCAATTTCTGATTTATTTCTTGAATCACTTCCCCAGGGTCATCCACGAAGGGGGACGTGGCAACTCAGCCCTTTGCGCTGGGCCCGAAAACATAACGGGCCAGCACACGCAGATCGTCCTCGTCCTGCATTTGCGCCGTCACTGCGGGTAGCGACTCTCCAAGCGCCATAGCTGCCAGCGCCCTGCGCGGACATAGCCCGAGGCAGCGCGTGCGCACGATACGCACGCGTACCGACGCGTCTGAGCCCAAGCGCCGCAATTCCTTGCTGGCTGATTTGCTGTCCAGATGCCGCGGACCGTCGGAGCGTCCTTCGCACTCAGCACACACGACCGCGAGGCGAGTGAATTTTGATGATTCCAGTTTCATCGGCGACGCTCGGTTCTGGCGCGCTATCGATGTGCTACGGGCTTCGCAGACGGGGATCGAATGTCAATCGCCATCTGCCTTGTCGCGTCGAGACGTTGGGACTTGAAGAAGCGCAGCATCTCCTCGCTTGCGTTCGGGCCAGATGGATCTGCGAAGGTGCGGGCGGCATTGCCACCTGACCACGCGTGCGATGCGCCATGCAGCGTCCAATGCTCGCCGCACACGACTTTCGACCCTCGCTGAAGGTAGAGCCGCCGGGTGATAAGGCAGCCCTTTTCATCGACGTGTTCAACGGAAGTGAAGGTGCGATCGATGCCGAACGCAGCCTCGATCACCTGCGTGCCATTGATAGGGCTCACGATCGTGTCCTTGTCCCCATGAAAAACGACGGTGGGGACCTCGCTCGGCACCGACGGTGGACGCGCGGTCCCGCGCATCGCAGCCAAACCAGATGCCAAGTCTTTGCCTGCGAATGAAGCCAAGCCGGAATGCACCCCGACTGCAGCGTAGATCTCTGGATAAAGTTCACCGAGGAGGCTGGCCATTGCCCCGCCGGCCGAAAGTCCCGCCACATAAATTCGCTGGCAGTCGACGCCGCTTTCTGCGGCCACATATTTGGTCAGCGCCGCAATGCGCGCGGGCTCTCCTTGGCCGCGCTGCTGGTGTGCCGGGTCGAACCAGTTCCAGCACCGGAACGCGCTCGCCTGCTTCGACTGCCCGGGATAGAGCACCACGAAGCCGTGGCGCTCGGCCGCTTCATTCATCATGGTGCCCGCCGCGAAGTCGTCCGGATCTTGCCCCGCACCGTGCAACATCACCACCATCGGCCGGCCCTTTTTCGACCTCGGAGATGGCATGAAAACCGTGTACTCGCCGTGATCAACTCCCTTGGTTGCCAAGGCTGGAGCGCAGGGGCGGCCAGCGCGTCGGAGAGAGCCGGACATGCTGTCGAGGGCGCCGACGGCCAGAACAACGGGTTGAACAGCAGTTCCATGGAAGGTGAGAGGCTGAGCATCACTCGTTATCGCTTCGCCTTGCCCTCTTTGCGCCGCGGCTGGAACCACGCGTGTGCGTAGGCCGATAGGCCGGGTTGAGCGTGACGAGCGCTGACTTCGACATGATCATCGGCAGCGTCACGAATTCCGCGATCATGAGATCGTCAGTTCGAACTGCAAGATCATGCGTGGCTCTGCGGCGCTGCTCTTGCTGGAGCGTTGGTGCCGTTCGCGAGTTGCTCGCGCATGCGTGGTGCCTGCACCACGAAGAAGCCGAACCGAACTCCGCAGGGCATCCGACGGCCTTACCATGACCCCATGCAACCTGGACTGTTCGTACGCAGCGGCGTACTCATGAAGATGCTGGCTCTCAGTTTGGGCGTGATGTCGCTGTTCCCCGTTTCCGACGCCGCGTCCCAAGAGCGGATGTCTACGAACGCCATCCAGCAAGAAGCCGACTATCGCGTGATCGCAGCGCGCTGCGGAACGCCTGCCTTCGAGAAGAAGTTCAGTCGCCAGTCGAGGGCGGCTGTCTCAGCAGGTCTGGTCTCGACCACGCGTGACGCTGCCGCTGTCGAGAAGTCAATCACCGCCCTCCGTCGCAGTCCGCTCACGCTTGTGTCGGCGTCCTCCGACTGTCCCGCGCAACTCGCACAGCTCGAAACCGTGCAAAGACAGCGCAGCGGGCTCGTCAAGGCTCCGGGGAAGTTGCCGTCGAAGCCTTGATCGACGGTAGAGCCTGACGGCCGCGCAGACGCAGGCAATCACCGGCGGACGAGGGTATTGCTATGCGTCTTCTCCGAAGCATGACCTGATCCACTGATACCCCGCGTAGGCGGCGTCCGTCTCGTCGGCCTCGATGAGTGGCTCGAGGTAGCGTTCCAGATACGGCATTCCCTCGCCGCGGCCGCGGCGCATGCAGTAGACGGCGAACGCGACGTGGCGGTATTCCAAGCCCGCGATTTCCTCCGACGTTGGGACCTCGTTCAGCGCGGCCAATATGGCCTTCGCATACAGTTGGCTTGCGCCCTTCGTGCCCATCCGCCCGCCTTTGGAAAATTCAAGATCAAGAGCCGGCTCTACGTCGGCCGGGTTCGAGGAACTTCTGCGTTTGCAGCGGCGCGGGCGTCGGTTCCCATGTCAAGCGTCGCTCACAGTCACTCATCCGGCGCGGCACTCGTTTCGACGACTTCTCAAACCCGCGAAGTGTGGCTTTCAACTTCTTGGTCGGACAACTCAATCCACGCTTCCGTTCACACCAATGGCATTGTGCTCCCACTTCTGACGGCAGCGCTGCAAGCCTCGTGCGTTCCTTCGCAGCTTGCAGCCATTTGACGATCGTCATGTCCACGAGCCCCGTGGTCGCGTTCGGAACTTGCCAGCCGTGTTCCAAGAGAAGGGAGGCGGGGGCATCCCGGCGAAGTGTTGCGCAGTGGGGGAATGGGCGCAAATCGTGCCCAGGAGGCGCGGCGACGATCTTGTTTGGGGCTTTTCGTGGAGGTTGCCCCCGCTCTGCGCTGCGTCTGGGGCGTGGTGCTGCACGCATTTGCGGGGGGCGCGTTGCCGCAGTCTGTTGGCCCTTTCAGCTTTCTTGCGCGGTGTCTTTCTGCGGAAGTACCGGCCTCAGCGGCGCGAGCTGTCGTTCGAGTCACAGTTCGGCCTTGCGTCCTGCGCAAGGTGAGCCGAAGCACTTGCGGGCCCGCCATTCCCGGGCGCAAACGCTGTGTCGTCTACCTCTTCTCGAGCTGAAAAATGACTTTGATGGACGATCGGTCGTTCCGGTATCGCGATTGCGAGTTCCTGTTGAGCGTCGAGCGCACAGGCCAAGACCTCTTCCTTCCCCATGTGCTTTATCGCTCAGGGTTGCCCAACCTTGAACAGCAGGCGTTGCCCGTGGATGCAGATCCCTATGCATCTTCGGAAGAGGCATGGCGGCACTGCGAGCAGCAGGCGGTCCGCTGGGTGCATGACCGCACCGGCGATGGTCAAGGGCGATTCTGATGGCGGCTAGGCGCACACACTCGCGACGACTCTTTCTCAACCTTGCGCTCCAAGGAGGCGGCGCGCATGGCCCATTTGCCGGGGCGTCCAGGACTGCTTGCTTGATCGGGCATCTGTCCTTGAAGTGCGGCGGCGATTTCGCGCGGCTCCTTAAGCGAGCCACGATGGGTATGCACGGAAGCCTGGATCACCCTCGGTTGGGCGCATCTCCGAATCGGTCCAGGTTAATTGGATCTCCGTGTGGCTACAGCTTGCGATGCTCGGTCATGTCGGCCGGTGAATTCCCGCTGACCGCTGACGCAGCCATCTTCACCAACTGCACGACTTTGCTGTCCTTGGCCTTCCAGTACTCTGCTTGCGTGATGCGCACGATCAAAAGGGCCAGGTTGGGATCGGTTGCGCCACCGGGGAACCAGGCCTTGGCGATCGTGTTGAAAAGCTCCTCCTTCTTGGCTTGGTCCTCGCTGATGGTTGCGGTGCCGGAAACTGAGACGTAGTCGTCATCATCCACGTTGGCATAGGCTACGTTGACGTTCGCGTCACTTGCGACGTGGCGTGCAATGTCTCCATCGCGCGCTACGAAAAAGTAAAGCAGCGAATCCGCTTCAATCGCCTTGTTCTGCGTGGTGAGAGGCTGGCTGTGCAGGTGCCCATCGCCGTGCCGATGCGTCAACATCCCGAACTTCGTGTCGTGAATGATCTTCCAGAGCGTCGCGTGCGCGTCGTCATTGGCCATGAAATTCTCCTTGTTGAACGTGTGAATGATCCGTCGCTGCGGGGCGGAGGGTGACAACGCGGGGCCGGTGCGCCTTCTCGAAATCGAGGCCTGGGCAAACCATGCGCAGCGGATTTGAGTCCGAGCCGCACCCCACAAGCCGGTGTGATGGAACCCTGCTCATCTTCCAAGGCCGCGTGTGCGAGACTTTTGGCGGTTCGTGCGTAGGTGCGCGACGCGCGCCTGAGGCGCTGCTAAGCCTTCCGCGTCGCGACCTCCTGTCGCGCTTATAACAGCGCATGGTCCGCATTGGGTCCAACGAAGCGCGCTTGACCACCTACCGGCGTCGCTAGAGTCCTGTTGCCTTGCCTTCATTCCTGTCTGCATGCTCCCGTTTCCAAGGGGCGTCCTGGCCATCATTGGAAAACCACCTCCGAAGCCATCAACACACCGTTGATGACCTCGGTGCCGTGGACGTTGACTTTCACGCCGGTACCTAGGCCGGCCCCGGTGCCGTTGCCGAACACCGGTCTGGCCCGCTTGCGTTCGCCGATTGGCCGCGAAGCGGAAGTCGGCCGCCGGCCTGAACGTTCCAACGGTGCCGATCAGATCCATTAAGGCGGGTCCGCCCATGCCGGGCACATGGCGGATCTTGAGCTTGGTCGCCCGCAGGACACCGTGGACGCGGCGCCGCCACGATGCCGGCGATCTGGGCGGTGTTGCCTTCGACCAGCGGCACGGGGCACGACCATTGCACCGAGCTGGCGTGTCCAGGCCCGCCAGCCCTGTGGCTGTGGCGCGCACCCGCACAAGGATTCCATCCGCGAGGGGACACCGACGCAATGGCTCATCTCACGCAACGGGCACGCAGCAAATGGAAGCTATCAAGAAGCTGATGCCGTCGATATGAAAGGCTGACGCCTCAGGGGAATGGTTGCGCTGCTAACTACACCGAATCGCAGATGGCACCGTAAGCGCCGTCCACGTTCGAAGCGCACTGAATGATGGGGTGCGCACAGAAACACGGTGACCCGATCGGTTGTCCTAGGCGTGGTGGTCGGTTTCTCTCTGCCACCCGGTCCTTGTTGAAGAAGGAGTCGAAGAATCAGGGCCTTGGTGTGATTTACCCATCCTCAACGTTTGGGTCAGAGCGCTGCTGCACCTGCGGCGGGGGCTTAAGAAAGGCAGGCGACGACGCCCCGGACGCTCCGGGCTCGAGACTGCCGGAGTTCGCTGGGCACATAGTGACAGCGTGAAGGCCGAGACGGCTTCGCTGTTCGGCGAAATCGTGTGCAGTCTCTCGCGCATCGAGGTGAACTTCGGGATGGTTAGTCTGGGCGGCGTCAAGGCGCATAGAACATCGTGGTCAACTTCATTGGCCAGCGCCACGGGGCAGGAGGCTCAGCGCTGCAGTACGAGCCCGATGATCCGCGACTGGGTTCGCTTGTACGACAGGGTCCAGCGTGCCGAGAAGGTCTCAAGCCCGACGCAGTGGAGCCCACTGGAAGTGGTCGCCTACGAGCACGAGGGCTGGGCGTTGTTCTCGCGGTTGCGTGGCTACACAACTCGCGAGATTGCGGACTTCAAGGCCTACCTTGCTCTCTGCGAAAGCATCAAGCGCTCAGAGCCCGATGGCGAAGTCTTCCTCTTGCAGGCCTCGCTGGAGATCCAGCGCTTGGTGAGCACCGAGGCCTTCAGGCAGGTCGAAGCGCGTTTGCTTGCGATGTCGCATGCCCAGCGAGGAGCGATTTCGGTTTCCATGCATTCTGTGGGCGCTTGGCCCGACTTTTCATGATGTAACCCAGTTCGTTGCAGACCACCCATCGTCCGATCGCGGCAACTTGCCTTTTCGTGACGGTTCTCCAGTGAGGCGCGTGCAATAGCCATGGCGACCGCCACAGAATTCATGGAAACCGAGATCACCTCGATCTGGACGTTCTCCTGTGTGGTGGTGCCGCATTGCAACTGCGCTCGTCGCAACGGCGCTTAAGGGGCGGGCGCACTAGACTCGCGCGCTGCCGCCCTTCGCCTCGCGTAGTTCCTTGCCGCGCACTCGGCAGGTGTCAAAGCAGGAGGTTGCGGGGCGTCGGGCCCCGCGCCCCACCGGTATCGTTTTGCATGCGGCCCGCTGCGCGAAGGCTCAACCCAGGCTTCGACATGGATGCGCCCGTCAGCCGCGAGCGAAATAGTTCGCCTGTAGACGGTCCGAGCGTTCAGTCCAGTCGCCGTGGCGATTTCGGCGACTGTCAGCGCGCGACGTTGGATGGCGCGGCGGATGAGGGCTTCGGCGTACTTGTGCATGCTTGGCCACGGGTCTGGTCGAAATGTCACATGCTGTCTCAGCGGCCCAGACCGATACTTGATCCTGCGCAAGTCGCCGATTGAAAAGCCCCAATCGGGGCCTTTAGTTTGTGGATCGTGGGGGGTGCGACATTGCAACTTTGCTCCCACAGTCGCGAGGAAAGCTATCCGATTTATGGCAAACGCCGTCGGGACGCTGCAACTGTCTCGCGAGGAGGGTGGGGCGCGATCTCATGATCGCGAATCGAGCGCCGTCCGTGCCCTCGCGCGTCTCCCAGTAGGCGACGACCGTTGCTAGCTGCTGGCCACGGGGCATTCGTAGGACTGCAGAGGGCCCATCCCAGTCAGTCGCACCGCCGCGCCGACTGCGCGGCGTCCCTGGAGTTGGCGCGACTGGAGGAGAGACGGTAGGATGCCCGGCCGGCCTCCTGCCCTCAACCCGGATGTAGACCATGCCGCAAGGATCCATGCCTCATGGGCAATCCAGTTCGTCCGCATATCCTGCGCAGGAGCGGTTTGAGCGCTGGCAAAGCGGCAGCGGCAACTCGTACGTCGTCACGCTTCCGGATCACTTCCGCGAGAAGGACTTCAACTTCGACGTCACCTTCTGGCGCTTCGACAAGCTGATGCTGAGTTGCGCCAAGACCGATCGCGACGAACATCGACTTCACGGCGCAGTCGTCCAGCAACCTGCAGATCAACGGCGGAGCCAACCTGACAGCCGGCCAGATCACGGTCAATGTTCCGGCCAATGCTGGCCTGCAGCCGTCGACGGTCCAGGTGCTGGGGGCGACCGACATCATCAACGTGGCGTCGGGCGTCCAGGCGGTGAACGCTGCCAACGCGAGCGTGAGTTATGCGATTTCCTCCACCTTCGATCCGGTTGCCGGCAGTACGCTCAGCGTCACCCCCAGCACCCAGTTCGCCGCCGTCGGCGCGAAGCGTGGCTACTCGGCCAATGAGTTGAGCATGAGCGGGCACCTGGATGCCGGCTTCGCTGCGAACATGACTCCTGCGATGGCCCGGGTCTACGGTCGATTGGCCGGCCAGGACGATGCGCATGTGCAGAGCTCGATGGACGCGCTTGGCAACGAGGCCGTGCAATCGGTCGGCGCCGCACGCATGGCCGCGAGCCAAGACTTTGTCGACCGCATGAACAGTTGCCCCCAGTTCGGGCCCGGCGGCATGCAACTGGCGGAGCAGAATTGCCTGTGGTCGCGTGCCACCGACAACCATGCGCATCGCGATGGCAGCAGCACCGGGGTGGGCTACGAGACGGGTGCCAACAAGTACCAGATCGGCGGCCAAAGGGGCGTGGGCGATGGCTGGTTCCTTGGGGGCTCCATCGGCTATGACCAGAGCAGCCTTTCGGCCCCGCTGACCACCGTCAGCGGTACAGGCTGGACCGCGGCACTGATCGCCAAGAAGCAAATCGGGGACTGGCTCTTCTCCGGCGCCGTCGACGTTTCGACCGGCAGCTACGACAGCCGGCGCCAAGTGACCCTGAACGATGCGCCCGAGACCGTCAGTGCGTCGTTCAACGCGAGCGGCATCGGTCTGCACGCCCGCGTGGCGCATCAGTTCGCCATGGACGGCGGCTGGTACTTCAAGCCTTACGTCGACGTGCACGCGGTGCGCCTGCATACCGGTGCCTACAACGAGACCGGTGCGAACGAGCTCAACCTGCTCGTGAATTCGTCGAACGGCACCGCGCTTACCGTGTCGCCGATGCTGGAAGCCGGCAGCCTGTTCGACCTGGGCCATGGCATGGAGCTAAGAGGCTACGTGAGCGGCGGTGTCTCGGTGTCCAACCAGAACGACTGGTCGGCCAACGCCACGCTGCAGGGTTCGGTGGCACGGGCGGGCAAGTTCACCACCGCCTCCGAGTTGCCCAACCAGCGCTTCAAACTCAACGTGGGTGCGGACTTGATCGCCAACAAAAACCTGGACATCCGGCTGGAGTACACCGGTGAGTTCGCGTCCGGCTTCCGCTCGAACGGCGCGATGCTGAAGGCGGCTTTTGCGTTCTGAGGACCGACCTCCGAACGCAGCTGGCGGTCCTATCGCTCGTCCGACAGGCTTAGTATGGACACGCAAGCACCCACTCCGTCGCAGTAACAAGGCGCACGTCGCTACCCACTCGCATGAAAAACATACTCGTACTCGGAGGAACCGGTTTCGTCGGACGCAGTCTGTGTACGCTGATCAGTTCCTCGGATGCCGCCACCACGATCACGGTGCCGACCCGTCGTCTGTCGGGGGCGATGAGATTGGGGATGCCGCCCTCGGTCAACCTCGCGAGTGCGGACGTCCATGACCGGGTTCAACTCGCCAAACTTGTCGAAGGCAGCGACGCGGTGGTCAACCTCATCGCGATCCTGCACGGCACCGAAGCGCAGTTCGCCCGGGTTCACATCGAGTTGGTCCGTGGGCTGGTCGAAGCCTGCCAATCCACCGGTGTACGACGGCTGGTGCATGTCAGCGCGCTGGGCGTTGACAGCGCGAAGCCGAGCCACTATCTGCGATCCAAGGCAGCAGGCGAGGCGGTGCTCAATGGTTCAGGCCTTGACGTAACCATCCTGCGGCCATCGGTTATTTTCGGTGAACGAGATCGTTTTCTGAACCTGTTCGCGCGCCTCTCGGCCCTCGCTCCGTTTTTTCCGTTGGCGTGCGCGGATGCCCGCTTTCAACCCGTTTGGGTCGAGGACGTCGCCCGGGCGGTCGTCGTCTGCCTCGCGCGCGACGAGACCGCGGGCCAGACCTTCGAATGCGCAGGGCCCGAGGTCTTCACCTTGGCGGAATTGGTCAAACTGGCCGGTCGCTGGTCGGGCCACGAAAGGCCGGTGCTGGCGCTTCCAGACGTCCTCGGAACGCTTCAGGCGGCTGTCATGGAGCGATTGCCCGGTGAGCCCCTCATGTCGCGCGACAACTTGCAGTCGATGCAAACCCCCAACGTCGCAAGCGGACGGCTCGCGACGCTGATGGACCTGGGTATCCACGCTGCCGCGCTCGAAACCGTAGGCCCGAGCTACCTTTGGCATTGATGAGGATGTTGGCACGTGAAATCAGGCCTTGATGCACTACCGCACGCGGATGAAGCCTTCATCGCTGCAAGCGCCTGACATGACTTGGCCAACACGCGACACGGCAACGAACGACTGAGGCTCGAGGCGCAGAGTGAGTTGGCCAGCAGGCGCGACTGGCGACCGATGCCTCGCCGACAGTAGCCGATTGAGCGCAAAATCATGAAGCTGCGTCGCCCGTTCTCTCCGCAGCGTGACGCCTTTCAAGGAAGTGGCGGTATTGCAGTGAATAAGCAGACAACTCTTTGGACAGTACGCTGGGTTGTAGCGGCCATCGTGCTGGTGCTCGATCCACCACAGTCTGCGGCGCAACAAGTTGCGAAGGTGCCGCACATTGGATTTCTTTCAGCCTATGGCCCGCTTGGCCCTACCGTGGGGATCAAGGAGGAATTGGAGAAGCTCGGCTGGATTGACGGCAAAACTGTCATCATCCACTACGGAGTTTCGGACACTGCGTCGACGGAACCCCTCAACACCTTGGCAGCCGAGCTGGTTCAGGCCAAGGTGGATGTGCTGGTCGCCGTCACCAGCACTGCTGCCCACGCTGCAAAACAAGCCACCAGCAAAATACCCACCGTTGTCTATGCTGCGCACGCCGGTGTGGAAACGGGTCTCTTCTCCAGCATGGCGCGTCCAGGGGGCAACTTGACCGGCAACGAGAGCCTCTCTCCCACTCTCGACGCGAAGCGCGTTGAAGTCATGAAGCAGATGATGCCTTCACTCAGGCAGGTGGGCGTCATCCTCAATCCCTCCAACCCGGGAGCTTCCGATCATCTGAAGAGTGCGAGCGCGGCAGCCAAGGCCACCGGCATCACGCTGACGCCGATCGAAGTGCGAGGCCCGCAAGACTTTGAGGCTGCCTACGCTGCGCTCGACTCCAGTCGCTTTGACGGCCTGATGTTCTACGTCGATGAGGCAACAACTGCCCTCCAGTTCTCGAATTTCCATACGAGGAAGCCAATCCCGGCCGTGTGCGAATTCGAATTCCAGGTAGCGCTGGGATGCCTTGTGTCGTATGGCCCCCTGATGAGCGAATTTGCACGGACGACAGCGCACCAGGTCGATGAAATCTTGCGAGGCGCGGAGCCGGCCCGCATGCCTGTCCAACAGGTGACCCGCTTCGAGTTGGTCATCAATACAAGAGCTGCGAAGGCCTTGAAAGTGACCATCCCTAGTTCTGTCCTTGTGCGCGCCGATAAGTTGATCGAATAGTGCGCACTCCAGGGCCGCGGGCTCGGTGCATGCCCGGCAGCGCAATTTCCGGTACATGCGTGCGTCTTCATGTCGCCTCCCCTTTGCGTAGCTGCCTGGCCCTCCGGGTCACAAAGTTTCGAATGGCCTGCGCTCCGATGAACCGGGCATCCGTCCACTCGGAATCGGTCATCCGGATGCCGCGTATACGCATGATCTCGCCGGTTTCATTCAAGGTCTGACGCCCGCGCTTGCGTGGCACCGGCTGCTCGATGGGCTTCGGCTTTGGCATATCAGAATTGTATATACGCAAATGACGCCTGCAGTGTGCACTAAATCACGTACGTGCTCACACGAGCGCCCTAGCATACGTTCATACGCAAATCAACCAGGATCCGAATTGAACGCTAGTGCCCGTCTTGACGGCAAGTCGCTGAGAATTATTCCGAATGTCGGCACGCTGCCGGAGCAACAGATCCTGGACGCCTTGACGATATGGAACCGCGAGCCGCAGCACGCGGCACCCGTCGAAGCTTGGCCAGCGTTCCCGCATGAGCTACGGGACGAGATCGGGGATCTCCAGACCCGCACCGTTGGGGCCTGGTGAATGGGCACGCATGCGCTCGACTGGCGTAGCCTGTCCACCCGCGAGCAAGCCGTACTGCTGTGGCGCCACCGCAGGGAGCTGGCATGTGAGATCGCTCCCGCGGCGATAGAACAGAAGTTGGCCGACAGAACCGGCGTGATGCTGGCCAAGCGCGACGCCTTGGCATTCGTCAACCAGGAGGGCGAGCGCGGCGTCTGCATCGCCTACGTGTTGGTGCGCCCCGGTATGCGTGGCAAGGGCATCGGCGCCCAGATGCTCGCCGCCGTGCGCGCTCGCTTTCCGAACGCGCCGTTGAGCCTGCAGTGCTACGGGGCCGAGCGTGCCGCTTTCTTCGAGCGCCACGGCTTCATCCGACCGCCTATCATGACGGGCGGCGGCTACTTCTTGATGCACAGCGACCCCGCTGCTGCACAAGCGTACGTCGACACGCTGCCAGCGTCGCTGCGCCGGGCGTCAGGATCGCAAAACCGCTGACCCCCGCCGGACTTCTTTCGCCGTCGAATCAACTGCCGGTCGGCACCTCGCGGCGTTGGCTCATGACTTGACCACAACCACTCACATCAACGAGGAAAACACATTGGGCAAAAAGGCTCTACACCAAGTCCCTGCAGCCGCGAGCAGCGAGGTGGCCGAAGGCGAACTGCGCTATCGGTTGGAAGCAGCCAGCGAGGCCGGCGGGCAGGTCGGGACTCTACTGGAGGTGCCGAGGCGCTTCAAGCCCGACGGCGGCGACCACGAGGCCGTCACGCCGGGTCTGGCCACCCTCGCGACAGACATCGCCTATGCGACCACCCCGGTCGCTCGCTTGCTGGACCTGCGAGGGCACCTGAGCGGAATCGTGGCTTCGCTTCGGCATACCCCGTTCTTCGAGGGAGCAGCAAATGGCTGAGCTGCATTCCGTGCCACCCGTCGCCGCTGATCCGCTGGGCACGCCCGTTGAGCGGCTGCGCATTGCGGGCAAAGCCGCCAGCCAGGCCCTCACGTTGCTGCGAAGGCTGCAGGCCGATCCGGAGGATGCAGACCTGCGAGAAGCCGTATTGCCTCGCCTGATCGTTCTGGCAGGCATTGGCTGGTGCGCCGAGGGTAAGGACCTGACCCTTGAGGAGCTCAAGGAACAGTTGACGGGCTCGTGGCAGTGAGGGGCAGTCTCCCGCCATGTACCCAAATCCGACCAGTGCCGACGTCTCCAGATCGACCGCGCTGAGTGGATTTGTCGCGCATGCAACAGGCCTGGCGTCCACCTTTGTAATTGTCGCGAGCGACATTTCCATTTGGGCCAACAGTGGGAGGAGGGCTATCCGATTTATGTCAAACACCGTTGGGTATGCTTGGCGCTGCCGGAGCGCGCCAATACCATCATAGCGACGCGAGCCCGCCCTGCAACGCGACGAGGCGCAAGGGTGGCTTGGATTTCTGCCGACCAGCGCACGGTTGAACGCAGCATTTGAAGGCCACGCTTCCTGACCGCGCGTCGAGCACGGCCCTCGCTCATCGCGTTAGCGGTTCGAGGGCACTTCCGGTTGGTCGCGCCTGGTGCGCAGGTCATGCGCCCATGTCAGCGGCACGGTATCGGCATTGGGCGCGCGGCGCGCCAGGGCAGCTTTTGTCTACCTGCTTGCGCAGTCTTTCTGATCAAGTGATCAAGCGCGGCGTCGCCGGAGCCAGCGATCGAGACCCGGATTCCACGGTGGTTAAGACTTCCAAAGCCATGGAGGCTGGATGCCACATCGGAGTTCACTGACCGGCAGGCCATGCGCCTATCCGCTCCTGATAGACAGGCCTTGGCTGCATTCTTGGCAACGCTCCCTGGCCCCGTCCTTCAGGGCAAGTGCTGTTGTTCGCGGGTCTGCGAGCTCAGGGGGCCGCGCATCTGCAATACCGAGGGCGGCAGCCCGAACATCGTTCGCGCCGTACGCGACAAGTGCGCAGCGTCCGCGAAGCCGGCCGCGTGCGCCGCGGCCGAGAGATTTTGCCCGGCCATCAGCAGTGTCCACACGTGCAAGAGTCGCCGCCACAGGACGTAAGTGCGCAGGGGCATGCCCGTTTCCTCGACAAACAGGTGCCGGAAGCGCTCCGGCGAGAGATTCACCGCTTTGGCCACTTCGGGGAGTGAAACGCTCTCGTCGACCCGCTGGCGGATGTAATCGATGGCAGCGAGGACGCGCGGGTCGGACGGCTCCCTGGACGCTGCTCCGGACAGGTCCCGGACAAGCTGCATGCACACCGCTTGCACCGCTTCGTAGCTCTTCTCGAACCGCCAAGCTCTTTCCAGACGCTTTGCAGCGACGGCCACCGTGTCGGTGTCGAGGAACTCGGGCCCATGTTGCAGGCGAGTGGCGAGCGCCTTCCCCTCTGGAGTCTCCGGCTCGATGAACAGAACCAAGCTCATGTCGCAGTCGTTCACGTCGATGGTGTGTACGGCCCGGGACGGCACCAAAGCTGCGGCACACGCCTGCCATTCACCGTGGCGGCCGAGTTTCACATGCAAGCCCGCGGGAGCGCCCAAGACCAACTGGATGGCGTAGTGCGAGTGCGGCTCGATGGGAGCACCGCCTCCTTCGCCTATGAACCCGCAAACGCCGGTCCAGGCTACGAAATCGCCGCGGTAGCGGGTTGCGGGCTGTGTGCTCATTGGTTGAACGGCTCTGCCACTGGTCTACTGTGCCACGAAAGCGATAACCCGACGGCCGCCCTGGCGGGTGGGCTCGGCATCGGCCGCTCGACAGTGGTGTTGAACGAACAGGCTGCAAATCTAGCCGCTGTGTTCAAGTCCAAAACGTTCATCGCGCGAAAAAATCAAGACCTCACCAACCCCTTCTGGAGCTTTCAAATGACTTCCTTTGCCACCTGCACCCAAGCCGCCGCGGCTTCCTCCGCTGCCAGTCAACCGACCTGCTCCGGATGCGCAACCTGCAAGTCCGGCAGCTGCGACTGTGTCACTTGCAACTGCGTAAGTTGCGACTGCACTGGCTGTGATTGCGCCACGGCGGATTCGCCGACTTGCGGCTGCGCCTCCTGAGACAACTGGAAGGACCGGCCACTTCCCACGAGTCCGCGTCGGGTACACCGAGACGTGGCTGGACCACTGCAACGCATCGCGAAAAGGAGACCTTCATGTCAATCCCGAGCATCGGCCTCGTCATCCTCATCGGCGTCGTCTCCACAGCGGTCATGGATATGTGGCTGCTCGTCCTCTCCCGGCTCGGCGTACCCACCACCGATTGGCGGCTGGTTGGCAGGTGGGTCGGGCAGATGGCACAAGGGCGGTTTGCGCATGCGTCCATCGCCGAGGCGGCGCCGGTACGAGGCGAACACCCACTGGGCTGGCTTACCCACTATGGTGCGGGCATCGCCTACGCCGCCGTGCTCGTTGCGTTCATGGGAACCGATTGGGCAAGCCAGCCTACCATCGTCCCGGCGCTGGTCTTCGGATTGGTCACGGTGGTCGTGCCGCTGTTCGTGATGCAACCGGCCATGGGGTCTGGCTTCGCCGGCTCCAACACCACGGCTCCCGTCAGGAGCTGCGTGCGTACCTTTGCGAATCACGCGGTGTTTGGAGCCGGCCTGTACGTCGCCGCCGCTGGCATCGCATACTTTTGACGCCCGACTCGCTGCTGGAACCTCAATTCAGCAGCTGCCGCCATCCGAGAAGGTAGGAGCATGACCGCGAAGCAACTCACCCGCATCTACCTTGACTACATCTCGTGCCTCAATAGCCAAAACTGGGCGAGTTTGGGTCGATACGTGCACGACCAGGCTTCCCACAATGGGCGTCAACTTGGTCTTGCGGGTTATCGCGAAATGTTGGAGAAGGACTTCCAGGAAATTCCGGACCTGTTTTTTGACGTCCAGTTGCTCGTCGCCGAGCCTCCGAGAATCGCCAGCCGTCTGCAGTTCAACTGCGCACCGCGAGGGGAGTTCCTTGGGCTGCCGGTTAACGGGAGGCAAGTGAGTTTCACCGAAAACGTCCTCTATGAATTCGAGGAAGTAAAGATTTGCCGCGTCTGGTCAGTTATCGACAAGTTGGCTATCGAGAAGCAGTTCTAGAGCGGTTCACAGGTCCGCCGACCGCGCGATGGAGCGCCGGCCACCGTTCGCCATCAGGGTACCGTCGGGGCAACCAGGCGGTCCTTTCGCGACCCGGAGGGGAACAACGTTTTCGTTGCCCCCCACGCCCGACGATCGACGGCGCGTGAGCGCGCGGCAGGGACGGCAGAATGCGGGCCAGAAATGGACATTCCTCCGACACTCCTGCGCGCGCTACGCCTACGCAAGTTGTCGCTGTTCCGGGAGACCTAGAGCCAGTTGATCTTGTCCATCAGTGCAAAATGGAATGGCTGAGGCACGATCCGCTTGGGCCTCCTTTTGCTGGCCGTGTCGGCGAAACGCGCGACGAATGCGCATCTCACCAGTGGGACACCTTCGCTGTCAGGACAGGAATCAGGCGTCGGTGGTTTCCCGGCTCGCGCCGGCTCAAACGGCACGGCCCACGCAGAGCGGCTCGGGATGCTCTTCGAACAGTCGCCGAGCTTCATGGCCGTGCTGGAAGGACCAACCCACGTCATCGTGCAGGCGAATCCGAACTACCTGCGTC
>NZ_JBBKZT010000029.1:0-84014 GCF_037889975.1 Variovorax rhizosphaerae
CATCGACATCAAGGCGCTGAAGAACTGCATCAACGTGATCGCCAAGCTCGACATCAAGGTCGAGGCCAACAAGATCAGCATCACCGCCAAGGAGGAGGTGCTGATCAACGGCGGCACCAGCTACACCCGGTGGAACGCGAGTGGGATCGAGAGCGGCACCAAGGGGCTGTGGCGCGAGCATGCGTCGCAGCACAGCCTGGTCGGCCCCAACAGTCTGGGCTCGCCGACGCTGCCCGAGACGATGAAGCTGGGCAAGGGGCAACTGGACCTCTTCAACCACTACCTCAAGCCCGATGGCGACAAGCGTCAGGGTGTGAAGCAGGGGGAGTACACGGTGACGGATGCCGAGGGCGGGGTGCACAAGGGCAGTCTGGATGCGCAGGGGTTTGCGAGCGTGGCGGGGCTGCCCATCGGAACGGCCAAGGTGGTGTTCGGCAAGGACCCGAGGGATCCTTGGGAGGAGGCGAGCCACTTCCCGGATTCGGAGAAGTGGGCGGCCAAGGGGTTGAAGGACACAGGAACCTCGGAGACCGCGATTGGCAATGCAGGCGGTGTCGGAGGCCGTGGCGGTAGCGCCTCGGCAGGACTGTGGCAAGGCGCCCCAGCCTTGGGGAGCGCGACCGGAAGATCAACCGGCGGCCTTGGAGACTTAGGCAATGCGGCCGGAGCGCTCGGACAAGTCGGCCAGATAGCCGGCATGGCGCAACAAGCTGCCGGTGCGGTGCAGGCCGTGAAGCAAGGCGGCGCCAAGGCCGTGCTGGGACAGGCGGGGCAAATCGTCGGCTTGGCGGCGGGGGCTGCTTCTGGAATTGCCGGCAACGCGGGTGTTCCCGGCACGGTGGGAGGCTTCGCGGGGCCGACCATGCCGGCAAAGGCAAGGTTGCCGGTTGCGTTGCCGAGCGCCGGTGCGAGCCAAGCCACTGGCGGCATGCGAACCATGCCCGGACAGACGCCGGGCTTCGCGGGTTGAATGGCGCGTCAAGTGGTGGGTTGAGTAATCAGCCGAGTGATGGGTAGTGTTAGTCAGGGGGCGACCGCGCAACAGCGGCACCGACAGCAGAAGTAGATACAGGGATAAAACAAAAATGGCAGAACAGGGAGCCCCGGCACCAGCGCCGGAGACGAAGGAGCGCGAGCGGCAAAAGGCCGTGGCGCCGCTGGACACCATCGCCCCGCAGGACATCGCCGCGGCCAGCAAGTTCGTGGACGACTGGCTGCGCGGCTTCACCGGTGGTTACGTCACGCTGGAGCGCCTGACGATGGTGCTGGGCAGCATCCCCGTGGTCGGCAACATCATGGCGCTGGTCGATGTCTTCGTCGACGTCATTGTCATCTTCGAGAAGAAGGCCAAGGACTCCATCGACGAGTTCATGAACTGGGTCAGCCTGGGCATCAACCTGATCGGATTGATCCCGCTGCCGGTGAACATGGCCGCCGCCCGCATGAGCCTGCGCCCGACATTGCATCTGGTCAGGCAGCAACTCCGAAACACCGCCTCCAACCTCGGCGAGGCCCTGATCACGGTGCTGACCTCGCACCTGAACGCAACCCTCGCGGGCACGCTGGACAAGCACATCGAGGAAGCCATCGGGCTGCTGGACGACCTGCTGAAGAAATGCGCCGATCTGTGCGATGCCATCGTCGACAACCTCTGCAGCATCCTCAAGCGCGTGATCGGTCAGGAGGACCTGTTCAACGTCAATCCTCCCGCGCCCGCAGCCAAGGTTCACGACCCGAGGGTGCAGAGCACATGGAACAGCATGTGGGCCTCCGCGGTGCGCATGAGCAAGCAGACCGCCAACTTCGTTTCCAAAGCCGCGGCCAGCCGCTTGCCCGACGGCGTCACCTCCCGCATCAACGGCGTGATCGCCAGCCTGACGGACTTCAAGGGCAACTTTCGCACGAAGCTCGCGCAGCTAGCCAATGCCAACGAAGAACGCAGCCTGAAGTGGCTCATGCACAAGCTGCTGGCGGCCGTGCGGCGCAAGAAGGTAGAACTGGGCGCCTCCATCCCGCCCGCGCATGGCGCACAAGCTTCGGCCGTCAAACCCAGCAAGCCGCTGGGAACGGTGGCAGTGCAGGCGAAGGCTTATGGCGATGGCGGCACCTGTCCCTATCCGCCGACGGGCACCAAGCGCGCCATCAACTTCGCCCTCGGCACGGAAAGTTTCTCGCACACGGACTTCGTGCTGCCCGCGCCGCTGGCCATTGCATGGCACAGGACCTACCGCAGCGATCTGGTGGCTTATGACAAGGGCAGCCTCGGCGCACGCTGGACCACCCCCTTCAGCAGTCGCGTGGACATCGCCAATGCGCCGCGAGGCCCACGCGAAGGGCAGCCCAGCTTCGTGTATCACGACGCCGACGGTCGCAGCCATGCCTTCCCGGTGCTGTCAGTGGGGCAAAGCCACCGCGACCCGATCGAGCAAATCACTGCCACACGCCTCTCGGAAACCCTGCTCATACTCGACTTCGGCAAAACGATGCCCGCAGGCGAGCAACCCGACTGGCGCGAGACCTACGAACTCGTGCCAGCCAAGAGCAAGACCGATCGCGGTCCCTCTTCCACTCCCCACTTCCGCCTCATCGCCCAGCACGCCCGCGACGGCGCAGCGATCGGCCTGCGCTACGACCACGTGCTCGCCTCCGGCGAAGAAGTCCTCAGCGACATCCTCTCGAAGCAAGGCGATGTCACCCTCGCCCACGTCGGCCTCCGCCCCGACGCCACCACGGGCCGCATCGAATCCGTCTGGGAACTCAAGGACGGCCAGATCGTCCGCCAACTCGCTGGCTACACCTACGACGCGTCCGGCGACCTCATCGCCGCGCAGGATGAGAACGGCGCGAGCTGGTCCTACCGCTACAGCCACCACCTCGTCACTCGCTACACCGACCGCACCGGCCGCGGCACCAACCTCCAGTACGACGGCACCGGAGCGCAAGCCAAGGCCATCCGCGAATGGGCCGATGACGGCAGCCTCGACACCCGTCTGGAGTGGGACAAGAACATCCGCTTGACCTACGTCACCGACGCCCTCGGCCAGGAGACCTGGTACTACTACGACATCCTGGGCTACACCTACCGCATCGTCCACCCCGATGGCCAGCAGGAATGGTTCTTCCGCGATGAGGCGAAGAACGTCACCCGCCACGTGCATCCCGACGGCAGCACCGACGACTACGTCTACAACCCCGACGGCAACCTGCAGACCCACACCCGCGCCGACGGCAGCCGGGTTCACTTCGAGTACGACAAGAGTCACCGCCTGACGGGCCTCATGGATGGCGAAGGCGGCGTCTGGAAGCGCGACTACAACCCCCAAGGCCACCTCACCGAAGAGACCGACCCTCTTGGCCACGTCACCCGCTACGCCTACGACAAGGCCGGCCGCCCCGTGCGCATCACCGACGCCAAGGGCGGTATCAAAAAGCTCGCCTACACCCCCGCTGGCCAACTCGCCAGCTACACCGACTGCTCCAGCAAGACCACCCGCTGGGACTACGACAGTCGGGGCCGCCTCGCCCAGAGCACCGACGCCGCCGGCCAGACCACCCGGTACCGCTACACCACCCTCACCGAGCAAACCCTGGCCGCGGCCACTCAAGAGGCCGCCAACCACCCCGGCCAGTTGGAAAGCGTCACCCTCCCTGATGCCACCCGGGAGCAGTTCGCCCACGACGCCGAAGGACGGCTCCTCGCCCACACCGACCCCCTGCAGCGCCAGACCCGCTACCGCTACGACGCCACCGGCCAGATCGCCGGCCGCACCGACGCCGCCGGCCACACGCTGGCCTACCAGTGGGACAAGCTTGGGCGCCTGACTCAACTGCAGAACGAGAACGGCGCCCACTACCGCTTCGCCTACGACCCCGTGGGCCGCCTGCTGGAAGAAGTCGGCTTCGACGGCAAGGCCACCAAATACCGCTATGAAGACACCACGGGAGTCTTGGCCGAAGTCACCGAGGCAGGCTTGCAGACCCACCTGCAGTTCGACCCCCTGGGCCGCCTCACCGAGCGCAAGATCCACGACCAGCCCGGAACCGACGAGACCTTCGGCTACGACCGCAACGGCCGCCTCGTCGAAGCAAGGAACCAGCACGCCAAGCTGCAGTGGTTCCATGACGAGGCCGGCAACCTCACCCGCGAACACCACGCCGACCTGCTCCACCGGCGCACCGCCGTCTGGAAACACCACTACGACGAACTGAACCAGCGCATCGGCACCATCCGCCCCGATGGCCACGTCACCGAGTGGCTGAGCTATGGCTCGGGCCATGTGCACGGCCTCCTGCTGGACGGTGAGGACATCCTCGCCTTCGAGCGCGATGACCTGCACCGCGAGGTCAGCCGGGCCCAGCACAACGGGCTGCACCAGAGCCAGCGCTGGGACCCGGCCGGACGCCTGCTCGCGCAACAGTTGCACCGGGGCACACCGCCAGTCACTCTTACCCGCTCAAGCCCCGCCCCCGTCATCGAGCGCAACTACCACTACGACAAGGCCGGCCAGCTCATCATCATCGGCGACAGCCGCAGGGGCCGCCTCGAATACAGGTACGACCCCATCGGGCGGCTCCTCGAAGCCAATGGCCGTCTGGGCAAGGAGATCTTCGCGTTCGACCCGGCCGGCAACATCGCCGACCCGGTGGCCTTCGACCCAGCCAGCGCAGGCGGCTCGGCCGCACCATCGAAGGCCCAGCGCATCCGCATGGTGGCCGCATCAAAACTGATGGACAACCTGCTGAAGGACTACGCAGGCACCCACTACACCTACGACGCGCGCGGCAACCTGATCGAGCGCACCGCCAACGCCCGAAAGACCACCTTCGGCTGGGACGGCTTCAACCGCATGGTGAGTGCGAAGACGGAAGAAGGCGAAACCACCTTCCGCTACGACCCGCTGGGGCGGCGCATCGCCAAGACCAGTGCAGCAGGTGAAACGATCTTCGGCTGGGACGGGGATGTGCTGGCCTTCGAGAGCACCACAAGGGCAGGAAAAGACAGGCAAGCCGACACCGTCCACTACATCCACGAGAAGGACAGCTTCGTGCCGCTGGTGCAGGCAAGGAGGCAGCAGTCGATCCAGTTGAGCGTGACCACCGACGTGAAGGCGCTGATGCAGGCCAACGGAGGGCGGTACGACATCGAGCAGGATCCGCTGTGGAACGGGCAGCAGGAACAGAGGCCAACCGCCTTCACGAAGGAAGAGATTGCCTTCTACCAGTGCGACCACCTCGGCACGCCGCAGGAACTCACCGACCACGAGGGCAACATCGCGTGGAGCGCGAGCTACAAAGCTTGGGGGGAGGCCAAAGAGGTCATCTCCGAGGCAGCAAAGCGATCAGGGCTCACGAATCCGATCCGGTTCCAGGGGCAGTACCTTGATGACGAGACCGGGCTGCACTACAACCGGTATCGGTACTATGAACCGGGTAGCGGCCAATTTACTAGCAGCGACCCTATTCGATTAACGGGCGGCCTCAATCTACATGCCTACACGAAGAATCCTATTGGATGGATTGATCCATTTGGATTGGCGGCTGGGCGAGCAACCGTTTTTTGGCATGACAATCGAAATGAAGACAATGTCTTTGGACACTATTCAATTGAGACCGATGTTGATGGCCGGAAAATGACCACTCATCAACTCGGAGCGCCCGGCACCCAGACAGTAGTAAGTACGAATTTAAGAATGCTCCCGCCCCCTGCAAAGCAGACATCCATCGAGCTTCCAGATGCAACCGCAACTCAAAAATTCCAGCGTGATAATGTCAATGAATTTGGAGGCACTTATGACACAAAAACCAGAAGTTGCGTGACTCATGTTGGTGAGGTGCTCAGGGCAGGTGGTGTTGACATCCCGTCGCAACCTGGTCCGCAGCTTAAGTACTTGAAGAAAAGGGGAGTCTGACATCATGAAGCCAGCAATTTGCGAGAAACATGGGGCACAGGCATTCGTAATGACATCGCCAATCCTGCGCGATGCATTAGTGAACGAAAGCCCTATCGACCGTGCTATATTGAGAGAAATACACATTACTTCGGATGAAAAATCATCCATTCTGATTGTGGACGCTGAATTTCTTGAAAAACATACTTCATTTGACAAAAAAACAAAAATACATTTGAAGGATAGGAGCGTTGCTCAAAAGAAAATGAATGATCGGTTGATGATTCAAAAAGTATACAAAGATCTCGTATGGGTTTGTCCAATTTGCCTTAGTCAGATCAACCAACCACCTGGAGATTCAGTCATTTGACAGTACCAGAATGAGCGCTCAATTAATCATCCGCGCCCACGATCTCTGGCGCAAAGGCTTTGGCGGTACTCCAGCCGGCTTGGCCGGTCAGAGTGACAGCAGCGCCTACGCAGGCCTGGATCTCAACCTCGCACAGTTCACCGCCTCCGCTTTCACCGGTAGCAGCTTCAGCGCAACGACCTTCAAGCAAGCCGCATGGACTGCCTGCCAGTTCGTCGGTTGCACGTTTTCGGCCTGCGATTTCTCCAACATCTCGCTCACCGGTTGCACGTTCACCAACTGCACCTTCGCCCAATCGCAGTTTCAGAACAGCCAATTCAGCAGTTGCAAGTTCAACCGGTGCCGGTGGAACGGCCTGACCTTCGACCACAGCCACTGGTCCAGCGTCGACGTGCTGGATTGCACCGGCACCGGCATCCAGGCCGATGGCTTGTCGGGTGATCACGTCGACTTCACCGGCAGCTTTTTCGAGCAGTCGGAGATGCGCAACACGCACATCAACTGACAGCGCTGGCGATGAGTCGACCCGTTTCGACATCAGTGACCTCCCCTGAGCGAGCAGTGCCAAGGTCACGCACGGCGCTCGATCTGGCCATCGAAGAGGCATTGCTGCGCACCGTGCATGCCGACAGCGGCGCGTTCGATCGCTTGCCGGTGCCGATTCGTCTTCGTGCCGCCGGGGCTGTGCAGGCCTGGCGCGATGCCCGGCGCATTGCCGGGCCGCATGGTGCGGTGTTTCGCTCGGCGGTGGCTGATTCCGCTTATCCCCCGGACCTGCTTTGCAACCCCCTCGCCGATCTGGCCGGGGGTCATGGCACCGCGCGCTTCGATCACCACACCAACATACTGATTGCCGATGCGTGCGCCAACAGTGTGTTCGTTCAGGCGTTCTGGGAGCGTAACGGCGTGCTCTACGAGCCGACTCCGGCGCTGCACCAGTTGCTCAACACCAGCGACATCGCCGCAGACGTGCCGCTGCGCATGATGTGTCCGTCGGTGCCGGCCCTGTTCATCATTCCGGATCGTGCGAGTTGGCTTGAGGGGGATGTCGAGGCCATCGCGGTCTTCACACACGGCAGTTGGAAGAACAGCGCACCCGCGCCCGGTCGCGTCTTGACGTTCGTTACGTGGTCGCGCTCCATCCAGCCGATCCCGACATTGGAAATGGGGATGGTGAACCTGACCGTGCCGGAGGATGACCGGACGATCTCGCAGGCGCTGGAACTGGCGACGCATCATCCGCCACGCAGGGGCATGTTGGCGGAACTCTCACCCGAGCAGGCTCGCGCCGAGTGGCTGCGCAGGCTGGACTACGTGGCCAAGATGCTGCTGTACCTGTCGCTGGACGATGTACACGTACGGCGCGATTTGGCCTACAGCGAGGCCCCGCGAAGTTTTCCGGGGTTGGGGCGACGCAAGCGCGAGCTCCGGCAGGCGGAGGTCGAACAGCTTTATGACCGCTATGTCGTCGGCCCGGCGCAGATTGCGGAGGGGCCAAGCGCCCACGGCGGGGAGCTTGTGGGCCATGCCCATATTCCGGCGCACTGGCGCAGGGGACACTTCCGCATGCAGGCGCACGGGCCGCGCAGCAGCTTGCGAAAGGTCATGTTCATCAAGCCGACGCTGGTCAGATCTGACCGGCTGGAGCCCTGAGACGAGGCGCTTTGCCTCAAGGCGTCAAAGCGCCGTCAGCATCCCGCACAGCACGAGCGCGCCAAACATGACCAGCGGCGCACGCCATGTCGCCGGCCGCTGCTCGACCCGCGCGTAAAGCACCGTCGCGGCCCCCAGCGACAACGCCACCGCCCCCAGCAATCCGAGCGCATCTCCCCAGGCCGTTCGCGGCGCCCAGCGGCTGACCACCGCATTCACCGCCAGGATCACCGAAAAGTGGATCAGAAACAGCGAGTAAGAGATCCGGCCCAGACGCAAGAGCGGCATCGCCGCGGCCGGCCAATGCTTCGGCGCCAGCCAGCCGCGCCGATCGGCCACGACGATGACCAGCGCGGTCACCAGCGCCACCGCGATGCGACTGCGCCATTCGAGGGCCAGGGCCGCCAGGCCCACCGTGCCCAGCAACGCGACCGCGCTGCGCCAGGCGAGTCCGCGCGTGGCGCGACCGATCCAGAAGCCGAGCATCCCCAGGCCATAGGCTCCGAAAAAGTAGATGGCGGTGATGTCCAGCGAGGCCTGCCGGTTGAACACCAGCAACGAGCCAAGGACAAGGATCGCGACCAGCGCCGCGCCCAGCCAACGTCCTCCCGCGGCCGTCAGGTTCCCATGCCGTTGAATCAGGCCAGCAAGCCAGAACACGGCGATGGCCAACGCAAACAACTGGAAGTCGATGGCCACGTACCAGACGCCGGCCGAGAGTGCCTCGTAGCCCAGCAGGTCCTGCAGCAACAGCCCATGCGCGATCAGTTGCGGCAGGCTCGGCGCACCCGGCACGGCCTCGTCATCGAGCCAGGGCCGAACCGCCGCAGCCACCAGCACCGTGCAGATCAGCGCCGCCAGGTAAGGCATGACCAGGCGACCGTAGCGCTGCCAGAGCGCACGCATCGCAGGCCGGTCGCTGCGCAACAGGCCCGCGGGCGCCAGGCTCGCGGCGGACAGGAAGCCCGCGATTACCAGGAAGACCTGCACCGCGAGTCGGCCATGCTGCGAAAGCCAGCCGAACAACCACGGCGCAAGCGGCGCCGCGCCGTCGGCCAGCGGCCCATAGCGAACCACGTGGTGCCCGACGATGAGCAGGCAGGCAACGCCCTTGATGGCGTCGAGAAGTGGCATCCGCCCTGCCGCGGGCTGCTGCGGCAAGGTGGCCACTGCAAGTCTCCGTTAAAGCGCGAGGCGCTTGCGGGCGGCGAAGTATTCCGCCTTGAGCTTCTCGATGTAGGCAGCAGCCGTGGCCACTTCCTTGATCGCGCCGATGCCCTGGCCCGAGCCCCAGATGTCTTTCCAGGCCTTGGCCTTGCTTCCTTCGCCACCGCCGAAGTTCATGGTCTTCAGGTCGCCTTGGGGAAGGTTGGCCGGGTCCATGCCGGCCGCGACGATCGATGGCGCCAGGTAGTTGCCGTGCACGCCGGTGAACAGGTTCGAATAGACGATGTCGTCGGAACTGCCGGCAACGATGGCCTGCTTGTAGTCGTCGCTGGCGCGGGCTTCCTCGGTCGCGATGAAGGCGGTGCCGATGTAGGCGAAGTCGGCACCCATGGCCTGTGCAGCCAGCACCGCGTCGCCGGTGGAGATCGAACCCGACAGCGCGACGGGGCCGTCGAACCATTCACGGATTTCCTGGATCAGCGCAAACGGGCTCTTTACGCCCGCATGGCCGCCGGCGCCGGCCGCCACGGCGATGATGCCGTCGGCGCCCTTCTCGATCGCCTTGCGCGCGAACTTGTCGGTGATGATGTCGTGCAACGTCACGCCGCCGTAGCTGTGCACCGCCTCGTTCACGTCGACGCGCGCGCCGAGCGAGGTGATGACGATCGGCACCTTGTACTTCACGACCATTTCCATGTCGTGGTCGAGCCGGTCATTGCTCTTGTGCACGATCTGGTTGATGGCGAAGGGTGCGGCGGGCTTGTCCGGGTTGGCCTTGTTGTAGGCGGTCAGTTCTTCCGTGATCTCGGCCAGCCAGTCCTCGAGCTGCGCGGCGGGGCGCGCGTTGAGCGCCGGCATCGAGCCGACGACGCCGGCCTTGCACTGGGCAATCACCAGCTTCGGATTGCTGATGATGAACAAGGGCGAGCCGATGATGGGCAGCGGCAGGTTGGCGAGGACGGAGGGGAGCTTCGACATGGTCAGGGTGTCTCTGGAAGGATGTTGAATACGGAAGCGGACTTCCGGACGCAAGGGACGCGAAGGTTTCGCGAAGGACGCAAAAGGAACCACCCAAAATTATGGGAATTCTTTCGCGTCCTTCGCGTCACCTTGGCGTCCTTCGCGGCCGGCTGCCCGTATTTCAGAAGGCTTCGAGCGCCAACGCCGTCACGCTGTCGGCGCCGTCGACGATGCTGTCACGGTAGCCGGGCGCCTTGTTCAGGATGTGCTCGGCATAGAAGCGCGCCGTCGCGACCTTGGCCGTCATGAAGGCCACGTCGTTGCCCTGCGAAGCGAGGTCTTCCGCGATGATCAACGAGCGGGCGAGTTGCCAGCCGGCGACCACGTTGCCCGCGAGCATCAGGTAAGGCACGCTGCCGGCGAACACGGCGTTGGGCGAACCCTTGGCCTGGTTCACGACGAAGTCGACCACGTCGAGCAAGGCTTCGCGACCCGCCTTCAGGCGCTTCAGCATCGAGGCCGACGCGGCGCTGCTGCGCTTGGCGAGTTCGGCCTCGGTCTTCTCGATCTGCGCTGCGACGGCCTTCGCCGTCGCGCCGCCATCGCGCATGGTCTTGCGGCCCACCAGGTCATTCGCCTGGATCGCGGTCGTGCCTTCGTAGATCGTCAGGATCTTGGCATCGCGCAGGTGTTGCGCCACGCCCGTTTCCTCGATGAAGCCCATGCCGCCGTGCACCTGCACGCCCAGCGATGCAACCTCCAGGCTCATCTCCGTGCTGTAGCCCTTGATCAGCGGCACGAGGAAGTCGTACAGCGCCTCGTTCTGCTTGCGCGCTTCGGCATCCGGATGCTTGTGCGCGGCATCGTAGGCGGCCGCGCCCACGCTGGCCATCGCGCGGCAGCCTTCGACGTAGGCACGCATCGTCATCAGCATGCGCTTGACGTCGGGGTGGTGGATGATCGCCGCGCTGGCCTTGATCGAACCATCGACCGGACGGCTCTGCACACGATCCTTCGCATAGGCGACGGCGGCCTGGTAGGCGCGCTCGGCGACCGCGATACCTTGCAGGCCGACGCCGTAGCGGGCCACGTTCATCATGATGAACATGTACTCGAGGCCGCGGTTTTCCTCTCCGACGAGGTAGCCCACCGCGCCGCCGTGGTCGCCGTACTGCAGCACCGCCGTCGGCGAGGCCTTGATGCCCAGCTTGTGCTCGATGCTGACGCAATGCACGTCATTGCGATCGCCCAGCGAGCCGTCCTTGTTGACCATGAACTTGGGCACGATGAACAGGCTGATGCCCTTCACGCCTTCCGGCGCGCCGCTCACGCGGGCCAGCACCAGGTGGACGATGTTCTCGGCCATGTCGTGCTCACCGTAGGTGATGAAGATCTTCGTGCCGAAGACCTTGTAGGTGCCGTCGGGCTGCGGCTCGGCGCGGCTGCGCACCAGCGCCAGGTCGCTGCCGGCCTGCGGCTCGGTCAGGTTCATGGTGCCGGTCCATTCGCCGGCGATGAGCTTCTCGAGGTAGACGGCCTTGAGCTCGTCGGAGCCAGCCATCAACAGCGCTTCGGTGGCGCCGTCGCTCAACAACGGACACAGGGCGAAGCTGATGTTGGCCGAGTTGATCATCTCGGTGCAAGCCGCGCCGATGGTCTTGGGCAGGCCCTGGCCGCCGAAGTCGGCGGGATGCTGGATGCCCTGCCAGCCGCCCGACGCGTACTGCGCATAGGCCTCCTTGAAGCCCGCCGTGGTCGTGACCTTGCCGTCCTTGAACGACGACGGCGCGCGGTCGCCTTCGACGTTCAGCGGCGCGATCACGTCCTGGTTGAAGCGCGCGCATTCTTCGAGCACGGCTTGCGCGGTTTCCAGGCCCGCGTCTTCGAAACCGGGCAGCTTGGCGACCTCGGCGATGTTGGCCAGGTGCTCGATGTCGAACAGCATGTCCTTGAGGGGGGCGGTGTAGCTCATTTCTTGTCTCTCCTGGGGTGACGTAAAAAAGGCATCGCGAACGATGCCCTTGAGGACTGATCAGTGGCGGAGGATCAGAGCGCCTTCACCAGTTCCGGCACTGCCGTGAACAGGTCGGCCACGAGGCCGTAGTCCGCCACCGAGAAGATCGGGGCTTCTTCATCCTTGTTGATCGCAACGATCACCTTGGAGTCCTTCATGCCGGCCAGATGCTGGATCGCACCGGAGATGCCGGCGGCGATGTAGAGCTGCGGCGCGACGATCTTGCCGGTCTGGCCCACTTGCCAGTCGTTCGGTGCGTAGCCTGCGTCGACTGCGGCGCGGCTGGCGCCGAGGCCTGCGTTGAGCTTGTCGGCCAGCGGCGCCATTACTTCCTGGAACTTCTCGGCGCTGCCCAGCGCACGGCCACCAGAGACGATGATCTTGGCGGCCGTCAGTTCAGGGCGTTCACTCTTCGTGACTTCACGGCCGACGAAGGTCGACTTGCCGCTGTCGGCCACGCCGGCTGCGGTCTCGACGGCTGCGCTGCCACCCGTGGCGGCTGCGGCATCGAAGCCCGTGGTGCGCACGGTGATGACCTTGGTCGCATCGGCGCTTTGCACCGTGGCGATCGCGTTACCAGCGTAGATCGGACGCTCGAAGGTGTCGGCGCTGACGACCTTGGTGATGTCCGAGATCTGGGCCACGTCCAGCTTGGCGGCGACGCGCGGAGCGACGTTCTTGCCGTTGGCAGTCGAGGGGAACAGGATGTGGCTGTAGTTGCCAGCGATCGCGAGGACTTGGGCTGCGACGTTCTCGGCGAGGTTCTCGGCGAGCGACGGGCTGTCGGCCACGATGACCTTGGAGACGCCAGCGATCTTCGCGGCAGCGGCACCGGCTTCGGCGGCATTGGCGCCGGCCACGAGCACGTGGACGTCGCCACCGCAGGCGAGCGCGGCGGTCACGGTGTTGAGGGTCGCCGGCTTGACGGTGGCGTGGTCGTGTTCGGCAATGACGAGTGCGGTCATGTTCTTGTCTTTCCTCTTCAGATCACTTTGGCTTCGTTCTTGAGCTTGTCCACCAGCGTGGCGACATCGGGCACCTTGATGCCGGCGCCGCGCTTGGGCGGTTCCGAAACCTTCAGGGTCTTCAGGCGCGGCTTGACGTCGACACCGAGGTCTTCGGGCTTGAAGGTGTCGAGCTGCTTCTTCTTCGCCTTCATGATGTTCGGCAGCGTCACGTAGCGCGGCTCGTTCAGACGCAGGTCGGTGGTGATGACAGCCGGCAGGCTCAGCGAAATGGTCTCAAGCCCACCGTCGACTTCACGGGTCACGTTGACCTTGTCACCCGCGGCTTCGACCTTCGATGCGAAGGTGGCTTGCGGCAGGTCGGCCAATGCAGCCAGCATCTGGCCGGTCTGGTTGGCGTCGTCATCGATGGCCTGCTTGCCGAGGATGACGAGTTGCGGTTGTTCCTTGTCGACCAGCGCCTTCAGCAGCTTGGCCACGGCCAGCGGTTGCAGCTCTTCGGTGGTCTCGACCAAGATGCCGCGGTCGGCGCCGATGGCCATCGCGGTGCGCAGGGTTTCCTGGCACTTGGTATCGCCGCAGGAGACGGCGATGACTTCGGTCACGACGCCCTTCTCCTTCAAACGGACGGCCTCTTCGACGGCAATTTCGTCGAAGGGGTTCATGCTCATCTTGACGTTGGCGATGTCGACGCCTGTGCCATCTGACTTGACGCGAACCTTGACGTTGTAGTCAACGACCCGCTTGACCGCTACGAGAACCTTCATTGGTTTGACTCCTGGGATTTATGAAAACAGGGGATTTGCTTCTCAGTGCAACCGCGCATTCTAGGCGGTGGTCACTTCGCAATCTTTAAAAACGAACGATCGTGCTTTTTAGTGATTATAGGCGAGTGTCCGGCATTGGTGAAGCGCTATTTGCGACGTTCTCGACCCGCACCACCTGTTGGCGGGGAGAGATGTCGATGCCGGCACCGCGCAGCCCCTCGAGGATGGCAATGTTGATGGCGGAGCGCAGGTTGTCCTTGCCCTGGTCCGGATCGGCGATCCAGTAGTTCAGCGTGAACTCCAGGCCATCGGGCGTGAAGTTCATGAGGAAGGCGATGGGCACGGGGTCGCTGAGCACGCGCGCCTGCGCCGTGGCCGCGCCGGTCATGATCTCCTGCACCCGCAACACGTCGCTGCCGTGGCCGACGACGATGCTGGTCGTGAGGTTGAAGCGGCGATCGGCCTGTGAAAGGTTCTCGACGCGGCTGGTGATGAGCGACTCGTTCGGGACGATCGCCTCGCGCCCGTTGCCCGCGCGGATGAGCGTGTAGCGGGTCTTGATGTCGGTGATGCGGCCTTCGAAGGTATCGACCTTGACGTTGTCGCCGATGCGGATCGAGCGCTCCAGCAGGATCACGAAGCCGCTCACATAGTTGGCCGCCAGCTTCTGCAGGCCGAGGCCGAGGCCCACGCCGAGCGCCCCGCCCAGCACCGACAGCGCCGTCAGGTCCACCCCCACCGCCGACAGCGCGAACAGCAGTCCGGTCAGCAGCAGGAAGGCCCGGATCGCGTTTGACGCTACCTTGCGCATGGACAGGTCGGTCACGGCCTCCTGCAGGATGCGCTTCTCGATGGTGGCCGCGATCCACAACGAGATGACCAGCACCACTGCGGCAGAGAATATGCCGTCGAAGATGGTCCGCACGCTCACACGCGTCTTGCCGAAGGACAAGGTGATCTGGTCGAGTTCGGCCAGCACCGTCGGCAACAGCCCCACGATCCACAGCACCGCGCCAATCCATGCCAGCCAGGAGATGGTGCGCTCGATCAGGCTGACCAGCGTGGACTGCGGGAACACCGTCTTGAGCACCCGCGCGAACAGGCGGATCGCCACCAGCGACAGCAGCACCGGCACCGCGATCCGCAGCAACAGCACCGGTTGGTAGCCCACCACGGCGCGCCGCGCAAGGTCGCAGAACAGCAGCGCCAGCAGCGGGAACAGCAGGCCGTCGACGACATACCTGCCAAACCAGATCGATTCCTTCGGCTGGTCTCGACCGAACCAGCGGCAGATCGCCCAAGCCAGCACCAGGCAACCAAGCAAGGCTGCAAGCTCGACCGAAATCGTGCGGAACTCGATTCCGCTGAAGAGCTGACTGAAGTCGCTGGGCATCTACAGGCGTCGACGCTTCCTACAGGTCCGCGAGCGTCCGCACATGCGCTTCCACGCTGCGCGCCAGCGCACCGAGGTTGTAGCCACCCTCCAGCATCGACACGATGCGGCCGTCCGCGTGCTGGCGCGCCACGTCGCGCACGCGGTTGGTGATCCAGGCGTAGTCGTTCTCGTTGAGGCGCATCTGGCCGAGATCGTCCTCGTAGTGCGCATCGAAGCCCGCGCTGAAGAAGATCATTTGCGGCCTGAACGCGTCCAGGCGCGGTATCCACAGCATCTCGACCACCTCGCGAATGTCCATGCCCTTGGTGTAGGCCGGCATCGGGATGTTCATCATGTTGGCGGCCGGATGGTCGGCGCCGCTGAAGGGATAGAACGGATGCTGGAAGAAACTCACCATCAACACGCGCGGGTCGTTGGCAAGGATGTCCTCGGTGCCGTTGCCGTGGTGTACGTCGAAATCGACGACAGCGACGCGCTCCAGCCCGTGCTCCTCGAGCGCATGCCGGGCAGCGATGGCGACGTTGTTGAAGAAACAGAAGCCCATGGCCTGCTCGCGGCAGGCGTGGTGGCCGGGTGGGCGCACCGCGCAGAAGGCGTTCTCGACCTGGCCGCTCATCACCGCATCGACCGCCGCGACGGCCGCACCGGCTGCGCGCCGCGCGGCGAGCATGGTGAACTTCATGAGCGTGGTGTCGGGATCGATCTGCGCATGGTCGGGGCCGCCGGCTGGCGCGTCAGCCACCAGTCGCTGACTCAGTTCCTCGAGGTGCTCGACATGCTCCACACTGTGCGCCCGCGTGATCTGCGGCAGCGTGGCAATGGGAACGTCGATGCGCTCGAGCGCGTCACCGACGCCGGAAGCCAGCAGGCGGTCCTCGATGGCGTCGAGGCGCGCGGGGCATTCCGGGTGCCCTTCGCCCATTTCATGCTTCCAGAAATCGCGATGAATCAGATAACCGGTCTTGGCCATGTCTCTCGTCGACCTTTTACAGCCAAGGGCTGCCAGCCTTACGGTATGGTTTGCATATGGATACAAAAATGGACGTCGCATCAAAGCTCGCCAGTTTGCTCGGGCAGCTTAACACGGTGATCGTCGGCAAGGAGGCCCAGGTGCGCGATTGCGTCGCCTGTTTGCTGGCCGGAGGACACCTGTTGATCGAGGACGTGCCGGGGGTTGGCAAGACCACGTTGGCGCATGCGCTCTCGCACACTTTCGGGCTTCAGTTTTCCCGCGTGCAGTTCACCGCCGACCTCATGCCCGGCGACCTCTCCGGGGTGGCCATCTACGACCGCGGCCAGCAGGCCTTCGTGTTCCACCCCGGGCCGATCTTTGCGCAGGTGCTGCTGGCCGACGAGATCAACCGGGCCAGCCCCAAGACCCAGAGCGCGCTGCTGGAGGCGATGGAGGAAAAGCAGGTGACCATCGAGGGCGAGACCCGGCCCTTGCCCACGCCCTTCTTCGTGATCGCCACGCAGAACCCGCACGACCAGCTGGGTACCTTCGCGCTGCCGGAGTCGCAGCTCGACCGCTTCCTGATGCGCATCTCGCTCGGCTATCCGGATCGCGCGGCCGAACGCGAGTTGCTGGCCGGGGCCGATCGGCGCCAGATGCTGGCCGGCCTCCCCGCCCTGTTGAGCGCCGAGGAGCTGACTGCGCTGCAGCAGCGCGTGCAGCAGGTGCATGCGGCCGATCCGCTGCTCAACTACGTGCAGGACCTGGTGGCGGCCACGCGCAATGGCCGCTGGTTCCTGCAGGGACTTTCGCCGCGCGCCGGCATCGCGGTGCTGCGCGCGGCCAAGGCGCAGGCGCTGCTGGCCAACCGTGACTACGTGGCGCCCGACGACGTGCAGTCCGTGCTGCCGCAGACCGTGGCGCATCGCATGACGCCGGTGGGCGATGCGGGCCGCGGCGCGGTCGAGCAGGTGCGCGCGATGATCGCCGCCGTCCCTTTGCCTTGATGCGGCGATGAACCCGGCAGCGGCCATGCGCCGTCGCATCGATGGCTGGTTTCTCTCGCGACGCGCGCCATCGGACACGGTCGAGCTCACGCAGCGCAACGTCTACATCGTGCCTTCGCGTGCGGGCTGGATGCTGGCCGCGACCTTGCTGGTGCTGCTGGTGGGCTCGATCAACTACCAGCTCAACCTGGGCTACCTGCTGACCTTCCTGCTGGCCGGCAGCGTGGCGGTGGGCATGCATGTGAGCCATGCCACGCTGCGCGGCCTGGCGATGCACCTGGTCGCGCCGGACCCGCACTACGCGGGCGCCGCGGCGGTGTTCCGCGTAGTGCTGCACAACGCGCGGCGCGGCGTGCGCTACGGGATCGGGCTCAGCGTGCGCGGCAGCGGGCAATGGGCCTGGGCCGACGTGCCCTCGCAAGGCAGCGAGACGGTCGAGGTGGCTTTCAAGCCGACGACGCGCGGACTGCACCCGGTGCCACCGCTCACCGCGGAGACGCGCTTTCCGCTGGGTACGTTTCGCGTGTGGACGGTCTGGCGCCCTGCGGCGAAGGTGCTCGTGTACCCCGCGCCGGAACTGCATCCACCGCCGCTGCCCCCGGGTGAGCCGATCGCTGGCCACGAGGCGGCCGCCGTGGTGGCCTCGCAGTTGGCTGGCGAATACGACGGGGTGCGGGCCTATCGGCGTGGCGATCCATTGAAGCTGGTGGTCTGGAAGAAGGCCGCGCGGGCGCAGGCCACGGGCTCGAACGAGCTCGTGAGCCGCGACACGCAACAGGCGCAGCGCCAGGAACTGTGGCTCGACGCGCAAGCCGCCGCGCTGCCGGACACCGAGGCGCGCATGTCCAGGCTGTGCGCCTGGGTGCTGATGGCGGACCGGCTCGGTGTCGACTACGGCCTGCGTATCGGTTCGATCAGCGTGAAGCCCTCGCAGGGGGAGGCGCACCGGCGGCGCTGCCTGGAGGTGCTGGCCACATGCTGAAGCCGTTCCAGCAACTCCGCGCCCTGCCCCGCGATGCACGCGACACGCTGTTCCTGCTGGCGGTGATCGCGCTGATCGTGTTGCCGCAAGTCGGCAACCTGCCGCTCTGGTGCAGCGGGCTGACCGCCGTGGTGCTGGTGTGGCGCGCCACCCTGGCCGTGCAGGCCACACCACTGCCCAACCGGTGGTGGATCGGCGCGCTGCTGGTCGTCACGCTGGCGGCGACCTTCGCGACGCATCGCACGCTTTTGGGGCGCGACGCCGGGGTGACGATGGTGGTGATCCTGCTGGCGCTCAAGACGCTGGAACTGCGGGCGCGGCGCGATGCCTTCGTCGTGTTCTTCCTGGGCTTCTTCGCGATGCTCACGAACTTCTTCTATTCGCAATCGCTGCTGACGGCGCTGGCGATGTTGCTCGCCCTGCTTGGACTTTTGACCGCGCTGGTCAACGCACACATGCCCGTGGGACGACCACCCTTGCTGCAGGCGGCGCGCACGGCGGGATGGATGGCGCTCCTCGGCGCACCAATCATGCTCGCGCTTTTCATGCTGTTTCCGAGGTTTGCACCGCTATGGGGCACGCCAGGCGACGCGATGGCGGGACGCAGCGGGCTGTCCGGTTCGATGCGCGTGGGCGCCATCGCGCAGCTGGCGCTCGATGAGTCCATCGCGGCGCGAATCCGATTCGAAGGTCCGCCGCCGCCCCAGCGCGAGATGTATTTCCGCGGGCCGGTGCTGGGTCGCTTCGACGGCCGCGAATGGAGCGTGCTGGAGCCCTGGGCGCGCGGCTCGGTGCCGGCCAACCTGCGCGTGGAAGGCACGCCAGTGCGCTACGAGGTGACGATGGAAGTGAGCAACAAGCCCTGGCTGCTCACGCTCGACGCGGTGCGGACCAAGCCGGAGGTGCCCGGCTACGAGGCCTTCAGCATGCCGGACCTGCAATGGCTGCTGAACCGTCCGGTCAACGACCTGCTGCGCTATCGGGCCGAGAGCTACACGCAGTACCAGAGCGGGCCGGTGCGGCGAACGACCGGCCTTCAGACCTACATGGGCCTGCCTGCGGGGTCCAATCCGCGCACCGTCGCGCTGGCCGCGAAGATGCGCGAAGACATGCCCGGCGCCGACACGCGCGCCTTCGTCGAAGCAACCCTGCAACGGCTGCGCAGCGGCGGCTACACCTACACCCTGGACCCCGGCATCTTCGGCGACAACACGGCCGACGAATTCTGGTTCGACCGCAAGCAAGGCTTCTGCGAGCACATCGCGTCGTCCTTCGTGGTGCTGATGCGGGCGCTGGGCGTACCCGCGCGCATCGTCACCGGCTACCAGGGCGGCGAACCCAACCGGGTCGACGGCTACTGGATGATTCGACAAAGCGACGCGCATGCCTGGGCCGAGGTGTGGCAAGAGGGCTCCGGATGGGTTCGCGTCGACCCCACGGGCGCGGTGTCGCCGGGCCGCATCGGCTCGCTCAATCGGTTGGCGCCGCAACCCGGCTTCTTCGCAGGCGCCATCGGCACGATGAGCCCAACGCTGGCACAGAACATCCGCGCCGCGTGGGAGGCGGTGAACAACGGCTGGAACCAGTGGGTGCTCAACTACACGCAGAGTCGGCAACTGCAGTTGCTGAAGAACATCGGCTTCGATGCGCCGAGCCTGCAGGACCTGGCCACGGTGTTGATCTGGCTGCTGGTGATCGTGAGCACCGGCGGCGCGGCTTGGACGCTGTGGGAGCGCAGCCAGCATGACCCGTGGCTGCGGCTGCTGGGCAAGGCGCGCGCACGGTTGAAAAAGTCCGGGCTGGACTTGCCAGACGCAACGCCGCCGCGCCAGATGGCCGCGCGGGTGAGCGAGCGTTTCGGGCCCGGCGGGCAGGCCGTGCGCGACTGGTTGCTGCGGCTTGAAGCGCAGCGCTATGCCAGGACGCCGGTCACCGAGTTGTCGCGACTGCGCGCCGAGTTCCGCCAACTGGCATGGCCGTGATGAAACTAACGGCGACGGTTGCTGAGGGAGCCCGCCACGCCCTCACAATCGAGCCTCATGCGACGACTGATCTCTCCTGCCTTGGCCACCGCTGTCTGCCTGACCGTGGCCTCCCTGATCCTCCCTGCAGCCGCCGCCCCCAAGGCCAAGGCCCACGCCAAGCCCGCCGCCGCTGAGAAGCAATCGACCGCCGTGCGCGGCGGCCCGACCTACGCCACGCGCGACGACGCGATGCAGTTCGCCGACGAAGTGGCCGCGCGCCGCAAGCTCGACCCCGAATGGGTGCGCGCCACCATCGGCGGTGCGCGCATGCTGACCAACGTGCCGCGCCTGATGCTGCCGGCGCCCAAGGGCACGCCGAAGAACTGGCATGCCTACCGCGCCCGTTTCATCGACCCGGTCCGCATCGCCGCCGGCGTGCGCTTCTGGCGCAACAACGCCGAGACGCTGGCGCGTGCCGAGAACGAATTCGGCGTGCCGGCCGAAATCATCGTCGGCATCATCGGCGTGGAAACGATCTATGGCCGCAACATGGGCAGCTTTCGCGTGATCGATGCGCTGTCGACGCTGTCCTTCGACTTCCCGCAAGCGCATCCGCGCGCGGCCGAGCGGCAGGCCTTCTTTCGCGAGGAACTGGAAAGCTTCCTGAGCACGGAGAGCCGCACGCATGAAGACCCGATGCGCCCGCTCGGCAGCTACGCCGGTGCCATGGGCATGCCGCAGTTCATGCCGAGCAGCCTGGCGAAATATGCGGTGGACTACGACGGCGACGGCAGGATCGACCTGGTCAACAACACGGTCGACGTGATCGGTTCGGTGGCCAACTATTTCAAGGCCTTTGGCTGGAAGCGCGGCATGCCGTCCACGTTCCCGGTGCAGTTCGACGAGGCACGGCTGCAAAAGGCGACCCTGCTGGCGCCGGACATCGTGCCGACCTTCGGCGCGGACAGCTTTGTCGCGGCTGGCGCGGTGCTGGATGCGCAGGCCGCCAGCTTCAAGGGCCTGCTCGCGCTGATCGAATTGCAGAACGGCGGCGATGCACCGACCTATGTGGCCGGCACGCAGAACTTCTACGTGATCACGCGCTACAACTGGAGCAGCTACTACGCGATGTCGGTGCTCGACCTGGGCCGCGAGGTCAAGGCGGCGATGGAGCAGTAAGCACGGGCATGGGCTTGCGCGCCGGCAGCATGACCCACATGGCCGCTGCGACGATCAGCAAGCCGCCGAGCCAACCCAGGGGCCGAATGTCTTCACCGAGCCAGTGAACGGCCACCAGCGCGCCGAAGACCGGCTCGCTGCCCATCAGCAGCGACACGCGGCTCGGGCTGCTGCGCGCAGCCGCATGGTTCTGCGCAAAGAAGGCGAAGACGGTGCAGGCCATGACCAGCCAGGCCATCGCCCACCAGAAGCCGGCCTGCGTCGGCAGCGGCGCCAGCGAACCCTTGGATTGCACCAACGCCAGCACGAGAGCGCCGACAGCGATCACACCGGCCTGCACCGCGGTCAAGGTCAGTGCCGGCAACGCATGTCGCCCGGCCAGCCGCCGGGTGAGGCAGACCATGCATGCACGCAGGCAGGCGGCGAGCAGCATCAGGCCGTCGCCCCAACCCAGGGACAAGTCGGAGGGCGAAGTCAATGACAGCAAGGCGGCGCCGACCGCAGACGCGCCCGCCGCCCAGAACATCCGTGCCTGCGGGCGCTCGCCGAGAAGCCACCACTCGGCCAACGGCGTGATCGCAACGCAGAGGCTGATGAGGAACGCGGCATTGCTGGCCGTCGTCAACGACACACCGAAGGTCTCGCACACGAAGATGGCCAGCAGGTTCGCGCCGAGGATGCCGGCGACAGCCAGGCCCCTGCATGCCTGCGCACCGAGCAACGGCCTCAGCGCCGGCAGCAGCACGATGAAGGTCAGGCCGAATCGCAAGGCCAGGAACTCCAGCACTGGCAACTGTTGCGTGGCCGTCTTGGCCACTGCGTACCTGCTTCCCCAAACGGCCGCGACGAGCAAGAGCATGAACTCCGCACCGCCGAGATCCGCCCACGCCAACTTCCTGAAACCCATTCGATACCTTCCGATCTTTGAAGGTCGATTTTTCCGGGCGGCATGCTGGCTGACTAGACTGTGTCCCCGAACAAGACTCTTGCGCCATGGGAACGAATGACTTCCTGAAAGTACTGCCCGAAATGGTGAGCTTCACGCGCGTCGCCGAACTGGGCAGCTTCTCCGCGGCGGCCAGCCTGCTGGGTCTGACGCCGTCCGCCATCAGCCGCCATGTCACACGGCTGGAGAAGCAGTTGGGCGTGCAGTTGATCGTGCGCACGACGCGGCACCTGCGCCTGACGGAAGCCGGCGCCGAGGCCTTTGCGCGATGCAGCGAGTTGGTGAAGGCGGCGCAGGACACGATGGCCATCGGGCAGCAATACACGAGCGAGCCCCGCGGCAAGGTAAGGATCAGCGCGCCCAAGGCATTCGCGCGGCATGTGCTGCATCCGCACATCCTCAGCTTTCTCCAGCGCTACCCCGAGGTGGACGTGCAGCTCATCGTGAGTGACCGCGATGTCGACCCCATCCGCGAAGGCGTGGACCTGGTGGTGCGCCTCGCGCAGGATGGGCCGGAGGGGCTGGCCGCCCGGCCGTTGATGGACGTGCAGACCATTCTTTGCGCCACGCCCGACTACCTGGCTCGCTGCGAGGCCATCACGCATCCGCATGACCTGGTGCTGCACAGTTGCCTGTCACTGGGTGAACATGAGCGCGACAACCACTGGCGCTTTCGCAACGCGGATGAAGAAGTGGAGGTCGTCGTTCAAGGGCGCTACGTTGCCAACCACAGCGAGATTCGCCTCGAAGGTGTGTTGGCCGGGCTGGGCATCGGCTGCCTGCCGGACTTCGTGGCGCAACAGGCGCTGGACAAAGGCACCGTCGTGCGCGTGTTGCCGGAATGGGACTTCCAGTCGACCTACCAGGGCCGGGCCTGCGTGATGTATCCGCCGAATCGCTTCGTGGTGCCGAAGTGCAGGGTGTTGATCGACTATCTGGCCGAGGCGCTCGGCCAGCTAACCGTTGCACTGCCAAGGGGTCTGCGCCGTGGATGACCTGCCCCTGCATGACCTTTGGTCGGATGCGCTGGCACGGGTCGGCGTTGCGGAGACGCCATTCGCCGAACAGCTGTTCTCCGAGTTGACCGCACGTTACCGCGAGGCCCACCGCGGCTATCACACGTTGCAGCATCTCGCGGAATGCCTGTCGCTGCTCCAACTGCACATCGACGAAGCCGAGCGGCCCGGCGAGGTGGCGCTGGCGCTGTGGTTCCACGATGCGATCTACGACGTGCCTGGCCACGAGAACGAGGAGAAGAGCGCCGATTGGGCCCGCGACGCGCTCATCGCCGCAGGTCTTTCGGCAGAGGCCGCGCAACGCGTGCATGCACTGGTGATGGGCACGCGGCACAGCGCCATCCCCGACGGCAACGACGCCTGCCTGCTGGTGGACATCGACCTCGCGATCCTCGGTGCGCCGGGGGAACGCTTTGCGGAATACGAGCGGCAGATCCGCATGGAATACGCGCACGTGCCGCCCGAAATCTTCGAGCCGCAGCGACGGGAGTTCCTTTCGCAGTTCCTTGCGCGCGAGCCGCTGTTTCAGACCTCAACGATCCGCGCGGCGCGAGAAGCGCAGGCGCGCATCAACCTGCGAGCCGCCATCACGCGTCCTTGAGGAGGCGCTGAACAGGTCGGCGGGACGCGCATCTTCCAGCCGCAGCCCCAAGCGATTTCTTCAGAAGATCAGCCGCCCTTCTCGCCCACAAAAAAGGCCGATGCAATGCACCGGCCTTGAACACGCGAGCAATGCGGATCAGCGCACCTTGCCTTCCTTCCACGCCGTCAGCAGCTTGTTGTAGTCGATGGTCTCGCCCTTGGGCTTTTCATTGGCCAGCTTCTTCCACGGCGCGTGGTCGTCGCTCAGCATCTTGGCCGGGTCACCCTTGGGTGCGAGCTTGGGCGCGCACTTGGCCATGCCGGCGCGTTCGAGGCGCGCCATCACCTGGTCCATTTCCTCGGCCAGGTTGTCCATCGCCTTCTGCGGCGTCTTCTCGCCGGTGACGGCCTCGGCCACGTTCTTCCACCAGAGTTGCGCGAGCTTCGGATAGTCGGGCACGTTGGTGCCGGTGGGCGTCCATGCTACGCGGGCCGGGCTGCGATAGAACTCGATCAGGCCACCGTACTTGTTCGCGTTCTGCGTGAAGTAGTCGTGCTTGACGTCGCTCTCACGGATGAAGGTCAGGCCCACCACCGACTTCTTGGCCGACACCGTCTTGGAGGTCACGAACTGGGCATAGAGCCAGGCGGCCGCAGTCTTGTTGGCATCGTGGTCCTTGAAGAAGGTCCATGAGCCCACGTCCTGGTAGCCGTTCTGCATGCCCTGCTTCCAGTACGGACCGTTCGGACCCGGGGCCATGCGCCACTTCGGCGAGCCGTCGGCATTCACCACCGGCAGGCCGGCCTTGGTCATGTCGGCCGTGAAGGCGGTGTACCAGAAGATCTGCTGCGCGATCTGGCCTTGCGCGGGCACCGGACCGGCTTCGCCGAAGGTCATGCCCATGGCTTCCTTGGGCGCGTACTTCTTCATCCAGTCGATGTACTTGGTGAGCGCATAGACGGCCGCCGGCGAGTTGGTGGCGCCGCCGCGAGACACGCTGGCGCCCACCGGCGTGCACTTGTCGGCCGCGACCTTGATGCCCCATTCGTCCACCGGCATGCCATTGGGAATGCCCTTGTCCGCGGTCCCCGCCATCGACAGCCAGGCATCAGTGAAGCGCCAGCCGAGCGACGGATCCTTCTTGCCGTAGTCCATGTGGCCGTAGACGGGCTTGCCGTCGATGGTCTTCACGTCGACGCTGAAGAACTCGGCGATGTCTTCATAGGCGCTCCAGTTGAGCGGCACACCCAGGTCGTAGCCGTACTTGGCCTTGAACTTGTCCTGCAGGTCCTTGCGCGCGAACAGGTCGGCGCGGAACCAGTAGAGGTTGGCGAACTGCTGGTCGGGCAATTGGTAGAGCTGGCCGTCGGGTGCCGTGGTGAAACTGGTGCCGATGAAGTCCTTCACGTCCAGGCCCGGGTTGGTCCACTCTTTGCCGGTGCCGGCCATGTACTCGGTCAGCGACATGATCTTGCCGTAGCGGTAGTGGGTGCCGATCAGGTCGGAGTCGGAGATCCAGCCGTCATAGATCGACTTGCCGGACTGCATCGAGGTCTGCAGCTTCTCGACCACGTCGCCTTCCTGGATCAGGTCGTGCTTGACCTTGATGCCGGTGATTTCCTCGAAGGCCTTGGCCAGCGTCTTCGATTCGTACTCATGCGTGGTGATGGTTTCCGACACCACCGAGACCTCCGACACGCCCTTGGCCTTGAGCTTGGCGGCGGCGTCGGCAAACCACTTGAGTTCGGCCTGCTGCTGTTCCTTGGAAAGCGTGGACGGGGTGAACTCCTCGATCCACTTGCTGACTGGATCGGAGGCGGCCGGCGGGGCTGCGGCCGGAGGAGCCGCGGGCGCGGCCGGAGCGGGTGTCGCGGCCGGCGGGGCGGCCGGTGCAGCGGGTTCTTCCTTCTTGCCGCACGCCGATATCGCCAGTGCAGCGGCCAGCGCCAGTGCTGTGTAACGCGTCTTCATCCTCATGTCTCCTCGGTGGTTGCACTTCCCGTTCCAGAATCTTGCTCGGCCCCGGGAAGGCGGGAGGCCGGACTCGAAATGCTCTTCTTCCTTGATTCGCTCAGCCCTTGCGCATGACCAATGCCAACACACCCATCGAAAGCACGAAGCTGATCCAGATCGAGGGCTCGGACTCCAGGCCCATCCACTCCTGCAAGAGGCCCGCGATGCCGATGAAGATCAGGTTGACGTAGGCCGCGGCCAGCAGGCCGATGAAGAGGCGGTCGCCGCGCGTGGTCTCCATCGGCAGCCAGCCCTTGCGCATGACCGTGGGCGACCTGAGCTCCCACACGGTCATGCCGACGAGCATCAGCGCGATGCAGGTGAAGAACACCGCAACGGGTGTGGTCCAGACCATCCAATCGAACATCGAAACTTCCTTTCTTGTCCTTGCTCCTTCCCTCTCCGGGGGAAGGTCGGGATGGGGGCGTGCGGCGATCGGTGACGCCGCGTGCCCCCACCCCTGCCCTCCCCCAGCGGGGGAGGGAGAAATTCACACGCGGCCCATCGCGAAGCCTTTTGCGATGTAGTGCCGCACGAACCAGATCACGATCGCGCCCGGCACGATGGTCAGGACACCGGCCGCCGCCAGCGTCGCCCAGTCCATGCCGGATGCGCTCACGGTCCGCGTCATCGTCGCCACGATCGGCTTGGCATTCACGCTGGTCAGCGTGCGCGCCAGCAGCAACTCGACCCAGCTGAACATGAAGCAGAAGAAGGCCGCCACGCCCACGCCGGCCTTGATCAGCGGCAGGAAGATCGTGAGGAAGAAGCGCGGGAACGAGTAGCCGTCGATGTAGGCCGTCTCGTCGATCTCGCGCGGGATGCCGCTCATGAAGCCTTCGAGGATCCAGACCGCCAGCGGCACGTTGAACAGCAGGTGCGCCAGCGCCACGCCCAGGTGCGTGTCCATCAGCCCGACCGTGCTGTAGAGCTGGAAGAAGGGCAGCAGGAAAACGGCCGGCGGCGTCATGCGGTTGGTCAGCAGCCAGAAGAACACGTGCTTGTCGCCGAGGAAGGAGTACCGCGAAAACGCGTACGCAGCGGGCAGCGCCACGGTGAGCGAGATCACCGTGTTGATGCCCACGTAGATCAGGCTGTTGATGTAGCCCGAGTACCAGGATTCGTCCGTAAAGATGCGCGCATAGTTGGCCAGCGTGAAGTGCTGCGGGAAGAACGAGAAGCTCGACACGATCTCCTCGTTCGTCTTGAAGCTCATGTTGACCATCCAGTAGATGGGCAGCAGCGCGAAGACGATGTACGCGAGCAGGAAGACGGTGCGCTTCCAGGAGGTTTTGTCTGCCATGTCAGCGCTCCATGACGCTGGAGCGTCTTCCACAACGCAATGAAAAAGGGCGAGCAAAGCTGCCCATTCGTGGGCACCCGCGGAACCGGCTTTGCCGGGCCGCTGGGTGCGCCCCCTTGAGGGGGAGCGCCGCAGGAGCATTCGGGGGTGGGTTCATGCTATTTGCTCCACTTCCTGCGTGCCCACCCGCTGCATCCAGTTGTAGAGCACGAAGCACAGCAACAGGATGATCAGGAAATAGATCAGCGAGAAGGCAGCAGCCGGCCCCAGGTCGAACTGCCCGACCGCCTTCTGCGTGAGGTACTGGCTCAGGAAGGTCGTCGCGTTGCCTGGCCCGCCGCCGGTCAGCACGAAGGGCTCCGTGTAGATCATGAAGCTGTCCATGAAGCGCAGCAGCACCGCGATCATCAACACGCCGCGCATCTTGGGAAGTTGGATGTAGCGGAACACCGCGAACTTGCTGGCGCCGTCGATGCGCGCCGCCTGGTAGTACGCATCGGGAATCGATCGCAGTCCCGCATAGCAGAGCAGCGCGACCAGCGGCGTCCAGTGCCACACATCCATGACCAGCACCGTGAGCCAGGCATGCGTCGCGTTGCCCGTGTAGCTGTACTCGATGCCCATCAGCTGGATCATGTGGCCGAGCAAGCCGATGTCGGAACGGCCGTAGATCTGCCAGATCGTGCCGACCACGTTCCACGGGATCAAGAGCGACAGCGCCACGATCACCAGCACCGCCGAGGCCTTCCAGCCCGTGGCCGGCATCGACAAGGCCAGCAGGATGCCCAGCGGAATCTCCACCGCCAGCACCGCCAGCGAGAAGCCCAGTTGCCGATACAGCGCCGAATGCAATTCATCGTCGCGCATCACCGAGGCGAACCATTCGGTGCCGACGAACACGCGACGCTCGGGCGAGATGATGTCCTGCACCGAGTAGTTCACCACCGTCATCAACGGCACGATGGCCGAGAAGGCGACGCAGATCAGCACCGGCAGCACCAGCAGCCATGCCTTCTGGTTGATGGGTTTGGTTGTCGTGCTCATGTCGTTCCTCTCAAGCCACGAGTTCTTCGTTCTGGTAGTAGCAGCTGTGGCCGTCGACCACGCGCAGCCACACGGCCTCGCCGACGGTCGGCACCAGCGCATCGGAATGCAGGCGCGCCTTGAGCAACACGCCACCCGCTTGCGCGGTCAGCATCACGTGCGTGCCGACGTCCTGCACCAGCGTCACCGTGGCCGGCACGGCGCCGGGCGACTGCGGCGCCGCCAGCTTCAGGTATTCCGGCCGGATGCCGACCTTGAGCGGACCGGTGGGCAGCTCGCGTGGTGCACGCATGCGGGTGCCCGCGACTTCAAGCATGCCGCCCGCGCTGTGCGCCTCCAGGAAGTTCATGCCCGGCGAGCCGATGAAGTGGCCGACGAAGGTGTGCGCCGGCCGCTCGAACAGGGCCTCCGCGCTGCCGACCTGCACCGCCTTGCCGCGCGTCATCACCACCACTTCCTCGGCGAAAGTCAGTGCCTCCACCTGGTCGTGCGTGACGTAGATCAGCGTGAGCTTCAACTCGCGATGGATCTGCTTGAGCTTGCGCCGCAGTTGCCACTTGAGGTGCGGATCGATCACGGTCAGCGGTTCGTCGAACAGCACGGCCGAGACATCGCTGCGCACCAGCCCGCGCCCGAGCGAAATCTTCTGCTTGGCATCGGCCGCGAGCCCGGCCGCGCGCTGGTTGAGCTGGCCGCTCATCTCCAGCATCTCGGCAATCTCGCCGACGCGCTTCTTGATCTGGTCCTCCGGAACCTTGCGGTTGCGCAGCGGAAAGGCCAGGTTCTGCGCCACGGTCATCGTGTCGTAGATGACCGGGAACTGGAACACCTGCGCGATGTTGCGGTCCTGCGGCGTGGCGTTGGTGACGTCGCGGCCATCGAACATCACCGTGCCCTGCGAAGGCTTGAGCAGGCCGGAGATGATGTTGAGCATCGTGGTCTTGCCGCAGCCCGAAGGCCCGAGCAGCGCATAGGCGCCGCCGTCGCGGAAGCTCATCTTGAGGGGCAGCAGCGCGTAGTCGCTCTCCTGGCTGGGGTTGGGCCGGTAGGCGTGGGCGAGGTCGAGGTCGATGCGGGACATGCTTGCGTCTACCTCACTGCGCGCGGCGCCATGCCGGCGCCACGGAAAGCTTGCCGGCCCCGTCGAACACATAGGCCTGGTCTGCGCGGAAGTACAAGGTGATCGCCTCGTTGAGGTCCAGCTTGTGCACGCCCGTGAGCTGCGCCACGAGTTCGCCGACCACGGTGTGCACGTGCACGAAGGTGTCGGAGCCTGAGATCTCGGCCAATTCCACCTTGCCCGGCAGCACGATGTCGCCCTCGCCCGCATTCACGTTCAACGCACTGGCGCGCAGGCCTACGGTGACGGCGCCCTCGGTGCCGGCTGGCGTCGCCAGGGGCAGCAACGGGCCGCCTTCCAGTTGCACGCCGCCCGCGACGACACGCCCCGCCAGCAGGTTCATCGGCGGATCGCTGAAGGCGCGCGCGACACGCAGCGATTGGGGTGCATGAAACACCTCGGCGGTCGGACCGTACTGCAGCAGTTCTCCTGCATCGAGCACGGCGGTGTAGCCGCCCAGCAGCAGCGCTTCGCCAGGCTCGGTGGTGGCATAGATCACGGTGGAATCGCCGCTCGCGAAGAGCTGCGTGAGTTCTTCGCGCAACCCCTCGCGCAGCTTGTAGTCGAGGTTGACCAGCGGCTCGTCGAGCAGCATCAGCGGCGCGTTCTTGGCGAGCGCACGGGCCAGCGCCACGCGCTGCTGCTGCCCGCCCGACAGCTCCTGCGGATAGCGATCCAGGAACATGCCGATGTGCAGCTTGTCGGCCAGCGCCTTCACGCGCGTGTGGATGTCCTTTTCAGCGCGCAGCTTCAGCGGCGAGGCGATGTTGTCGGCCACCGTGAGCGAGGGGTAGTTGATGAACTGCTGGTAGACCATGGCCACGTTGCGCTGGCGCACCGGCATGCCGGTCACGTCTGTTCCGTCGACCGTCACCTTGCCCTGCGTCGGCGCGTCCAGGCCCGCCATCAGGCGCATCAGGCTGGTCTTGCCCGATTGCGTGGCGCCCAGCAGGACCGTGACGGCACCGGATGTCGGCGCGATGCTCTGCTCATAGAGCCAGGTCTGCGCGCCGACTTTCTTGGTGACATGCTCCAGCTTCAGTTGCATGCGGGGATCCCCTCTTCGATTCTTGTTGTGTTGAACCAGGCCTCGACCGCGGCACGTTCCGCCGGGCTGTAGTGCAGGCCCAGCTTGGACCGGCGCCACAGCACGTCGTCCACGGTCGTCGCCCATTCGCTTGATTGCAGGTAGCGCAGTTCGCGCTCGTGGAGCCCCGGCGCCACTTCGACGCCCATGTCGGCCATCGAACTGGCCTCGCCTAGCACCCGATCGATCCGCGCACCATAGGCGCGGGCGAGGCGCCGCGCAAGCGCTGCCGGCAGCCATGCATGCTTGTGACGCAGCGACACCACGAAACGCTCGAAGTCCGCGTCAGGCCGGCCGGCCTTGCCGATCCATGGCGACAGGTCGCCGCCCGCGAGAAAGGCGCCGTCTGTCCACGCAGGGCGCGCTTCACCCAGCATGCGGCTGACTTCATCGGCCGCGTCTTCGGCCAATTTGCGAAAAGTCGTGATCTTGCCGCCCCACACCGACATCAGCGGCGCCGCCTCGCTGTTGGGCTCCAGCAGGTAGTCGCGTGTCACGGCAGATGGGTCGCCCGAATCGTCGTCGAGCAGCGGGCGTACGCCGGCATAGGTCCAGGCCACGTCGGCCGACACGATCGGCTTCTCGAAATAGCGGCTGGCCTGCGTGCAGAGGTAGGCGATTTCGTCCTCGGTGATGCGCGCGCCGGCAGGGTCGTCACCTTCGATCTCGATGTCGGTGGTGCCGATCAGCGTGAAGTCACCCTCATAGGGGATCGCGAAGATGATCCGCTTGTCGGGGTTCTGGAAGATGTAGGCATGGTCGTGCGTGAACAGGCGTGGCACCACGATGTGGCTGCCTTTGACGAGACGCAAGCTCTTGGTGGCCAGCGTCTCTCCGCGTGCTGAACGGGCCACGCCGCGCAGGAAGGATTCGGCCCAGGGGCCAGCCGCGTTGACCACGGCCCGCGCCCCCACGGTGCGCGTGCCATCGGCGCCTTCGAGCGTCGCCACCCAGCCATCGTTGCCGCGCTGCGCCGCCACGCAGCGCGTGCGCGTGAACACCTGCGCGCCGCGCTCGCGCGCATCGAGCGCATTGAGCACCACCAGGCGCGCATCGTCCACCCAGCCATCGGAATAGACGAAGCCGCGCTTGTAGCTCTTCTTCAGCGGCGCGCCGGCCGCATGCTTGCGCAAGCTGACCGTGCGCGAGCCCGGCAGCACTTCCCGCCGCGCCAGATGGTCGTACATGAACAGCCCGATCCGGATCATCCAGGCCGGCCGCATCGACGGGTCGTGCGGCATGACGAAGCGCAGCGGCCACATGATGTGCGGCGCGCTCTTGAGCAGCACCTCGCGTTCCTGCAACGCCTTGCGCACAAGGGAAAACTCGTAGTACTCGAGGTATCGCAGCCCGCCATGGATCAGCTTCGTGGAGGACGAAGACGTGTGCGAGGCCAGGTCGTCCTTCTCGCAAAGCACCACGCGCCAGCCGCGCCCGGCCAGGTCCCGCGCGATGCCGCACCCGTTGATGCCACCGCCCACGATCAGCACGTCGCAATCGATGTCAGAACCCGGCAGAGAGGAAAGATGGACGCTCACGACGAGGGTTGCAAATCAGTTGCGAATTTGTTCATTTTTATTCCTTAGCACGCGCTTTCAGTCGGAGTTTTCCCTTAGACGCATTCGTTTCTTTTCGTTCTATAAAGTTTTCACACTATCGCAGCCTGATGTCCTCCAACCCCAATCCCCGGCAAATCCATCTCCTCGACACGGTGCGCGAGCGCGGTTCCGCCACGGTCGACGAACTGGCGGAGATGCTCGACGTCACGCTACAGACAGTGCGCCGCGATGTGCAGCGGCTGGCCGACGAGGGCCTGCTGACACGCTTCCATGGCGGCGTGCGCGTGCCCAGTTCGACGACGGAGAACATCGGCTACCAGCAGCGCGAGACGCTGCATGCGGAAGGCAAGGCGCGCATCGCCCGCGCCGTGGCGAGCCAGGTGCCCGACAACTGCTCGTTGATCCTCAACATCGGCACCACGACGGAAGCCATTGCCAAGGCGCTGCTGCGCCACACCGGCCTGCGCGTGATCACCAACAACCTCAACGTGGCCGCCATCCTCAGCGACAACCCGCAGTGCGAAGTGATCGTGGCGGGCGGCTCGGTGCGGCCACGCGACCGGGCCATCGTCGGCGAGGCCACGGTGGACTTCATTCGCCAGTTCAAGGTGGACATCGCGCTGATCGGCGTGTCGAGCATCGAGTCCGACGGGTCGCTCCGCGACTTCGACCTGCGCGAGGTGAAGGTCGCGCAGACCATCATCGCGCAGGCGCGCGAGGTCTGGCTCGCCACCGACGTCAGCAAGTTCAACCGCCCTGCGATGATCCAACTGGGGCACCTTTCGCAGATCGACCGTTTGTTCACCGACGCGCCGCCGCCACCGCCCTACCCCGACCTGCTGGCACGCGCGCAAGTCCGCCTGGAAATCGCATGACCGCCTATTTGCTGGCCCTGGACCAGGGCACCTCCAGTTCACGCAGCATCGTGTTCGACCGCGTCGGCCGCATCGTCTCGATGGCGCAGCGCGAGCTGACGCAGATCTACCCGCAGCCCGGCTGGGTCGAGCACGACCCCAAGGAAATCTGGGAGAGCCAGATCGCCACCGCGCGCGAGGCGCTGCTCAAGGGCGGGCTGACGGCGAAGGACATCCGCGCGGCCGGCATCACCAACCAGCGCGAGACCACCTTGCTGTGGAACCGCAAGACCGGGGAGCCGGTGCACAACGCCATCGTCTGGCAAGACCGCCGCGCCGAGCCCCTGTGCGCGCGGCTGCGCGAGGACGGCCTGACGGACACCATCCGGGAAAAGACCGGCCTGGTCATCGACGCCTACTTCTCCGGCACCAAGCTGCAATGGCTGCTCGACAACGTGCCCGGCGCGCGCACCGCGGCCGAGAGCGGCGAACTCGCCTTCGGCACCGTCGACAGCTGGCTCATCTGGCGGCTCACCGGCGGCAAGGTCCACGTCACCGATGTCAGCAACGCGTCCCGCACGATGCTGTTCAACGTGCACACCAACACTTGGGATGCCGAGCTGCTGAAGGCCTTGAACATTCCCGAATCGCTGATGCCCGCGGTGAAGCCGTCGAGCTCGCACTTCGCCGACGTCGAAGTCGCCTCGCTGGGCCGCCCCCTCCCTATCGGCGGCGTGGCCGGCGACCAGCAGAGCGCCTTGTTCGGCCAGGCCTGCTTCGAGGCCGGCATGGCGAAGAACACCTATGGCACCGGTTGCTTCATGCTGATGCACACCGGCGCGGAATTCCAGCCGTCACAGAACGGCCTGCTGGTGACCAGCGCCGCGCAGACCAGCGCGACGCCGCAATACGCGATGGAAGGCAGCGTGTTCGTCGGCGGCGCGGTGGTGCAATGGCTGCGGGACGGCCTCAAGGCCATCGAAGGCAGCGCGCAGGTGCAGGCGCTGGCCGAGAGCGTGCCCGATGCGGGCGGCGTGATGATGGTCCCCGCCTTCACGGGCTTGGGCGCGCCCTACTGGAATGCGGATGCGCGCGGCACGATCACCGGCCTGACGCGCGGCACAACGCTAGGCCACGTGGCGCGCGCCGCGCTGGAAAGCATTGCGTACCAGAGCGCCGCGCTGCTGCAGGCCATGAGCCGCGATGCGGTCGCAGCTGGCGGCCGTCCTGTCGCGGAATTGCGAGTGGATGGCGGCGCCAGCGTCAACGACCTGCTGATGCAGTTCCAGGCGGACCTGTTGGGCATCCCAGTCGTGCGGCCCGAGGTGACCGAGACGACGGCCCTTGGTGCGGCGTACCTGGCCGGCCTGTCGACCGGCGTCTACAGCGACGTGTCGCAGCTCTCCAGCCTGTGGAGCGTGGAGCGCCGCTTCTTGCCGACGTTGAGCCGGACGCAGGCGAGTGAGGCGATGGCGCGTTGGGAGCACGCCGTGCGGCAAGCAGTGGCGCTATGAACCGAAGTCAGTGCGTCGGAACCAGAAAGTCCTGGCTGATCCGCCACCCCAGTTCATTCACCCGATCCAGGAACTGCGTCAGATACGCATGCAGCCCCGTCGCCAGGATCTCATCGACCCGCGCGTACTGAAGATCAGCCAGCAGCTTGCCCGCACGCCGTTGCGTCTCCGCACTCTGGTCGTTCGCCACCTTCGCCAGGTTGGCCACCACCTCGGCCAGGCTCGCATGCAGTGAACGCGGCATGTCCGCGCGCAGGATCAGCAGTTCCGCCACCCGCTCCGGCTTGATCACGTCGCGGTACACCTTGCGATACACCTCGAAGGCCGAGACGCTGCGCAGGATCGCGCTCCAGTGATAGAAGTCGTACTCCTGGTCGCTGGCGCCCTGGCCGAAGAACTCGCTGTTCATCGCGTGGAACTTCACATCTACCAGGCGCGCCGTGTTGTCGGCCCGCTCCAGGAAGGTGCCCAGGCGCGAGAAGTAGAAGGCCTCGTCCTGCAGCATCGTGCCGAGCGTGACGCCGCGCGACAGGTGCGAGCGGAATTTCACCCATTCGAAGAACTGCCCCGGATCGCGTTCGAAGTCGCCCGCACGCAGCATGCGGTTGACTTCGAGCCAGGTGGTGTTCTGCGTTTCCCAGGCCTCGGTCGTCAGCGCGCCGCGCACCGCGCGGGCGTTCTCGCGCGCGGCCCGCAGGCAGGACACGATCGACGAGGGGTTGTCCTCGTCCTTGACCATGAACTCCATGACCTGCGCCGGCACGATCTGCTCGTGTTCCTTGCGATAGGACGGCAGCAACTCGCTGATGGACAGCAGCCCTTGCCAGCCCTGGTTGGCAACTTCGGCGGATTGCGGCAGCAGCGAGGTCTGGTAGTTAACGTCGAGCATGCGCGCGGTGTTCTCCGCGCGCTCGGTATAGCGCGACATCCAGTAGAGGTGATCGGCGGTGCGAGACAACATCTGTGAGCTTTCCGTTTGTTGTTATGCCGATTGCTTTTGCGATTGCGATGGCGTTGACGCGGGCTTTGCGGCGGTGCCCGGTTGGCGGTCAGCCTCGAGCACCCAGGTGTCCTTGGTGCCGCCGCCCTGCGAGGAGTTGACCACCAGCGACCCTTCCTTCAGCGCCACGCGGGTGAGCCCGCCCGGCACCATCTGCACTTCCTTGCCCGACAGCACGAAGGGCCGCAGGTCGATGTGTCGCGGTGCGATGCCGGCGTCGACGAAGGTGGGCGAGCTGGACAGGCTCAGCGTGGGTTGCGCAATGTAGCCATCGGGCTTGGCCAGCACGGCCTTCTTGAAGTCCTCGATCTCGGCCTGCGTCGCGGCCGGGCCGATGAGCATGCCGTAACCACCGGCACCGTGCACTTCCTTGACGACCAGGTCCTTCATGTTGGAGATGACGTACTCCAGCTCGTCCTTGTTGCGGCACATGTAGGTCGGCACGTTCTTGAGGATCGGCTTCTCGTTCAGGTAGAACTCGATCATCTTCGGCACGTAGGGGTAGATCGACTTGTCATCCGCCACACCGGTACCTACCGCATTGGAGATGGCCACGTTGCCCGCGCGGTAGGCCCGCATCAGGCCCGCGCAACCCAGCGTGGACGTGGGGCGGAACACCTCGGGATCGAGAAAGTCGTCATCGACGCGGCGGTAGATCACGTCGACCCGCTTCGGCCCGCGCGTGGTGCGCATGTAGACGAAGTCGTCCTTGACGAACAGGTCCTGCCCCTCGACCAGTTCCACGCCCATCTGCTGCGCCAGGAAGGCATGCTCGAAATAGGCGCTGTTGTACATGCCGGGCGTCAGCACGACCACGGTGGGCTCCGGCGTGGCCGGCGGGGCGATGGCGCGCAGCGTTTCCAGCAGCAGGTCGGGATAGTGGGCGACGGGCGCGACGCGGTTCTGGTTGAACAACTCCGGGAACAGCCGCATCATCATCTTGCGGTTCTCGAGCATGTAGCTCACACCGCTGGGCACGCGCAGGTTGTCTTCCAACACGTAGTACTCGCCGCTGCCGGTGGCGTCGGGGGCGCGCACGATGTCGATGCCGGCGATGCTGGAGTAGACCTCATGCGGCACGTGCACACCCATCATCTCGGGGCGAAACTGCGCGTTGTCGCGGATCTGCTCGGCCGGGATGATGCCGGCCTTGATGATTTCCTGGTCGTGGTAGACGTCGTGGATGAAGCGGTTGAGCGCATTGACGCGCTGCACCAGGCCCTTTTCCATCTCGGCCCATTCGTCGGCCGGGATGATGCGCGGCAGCAGGTCGAACGGGATCAGCCGCTCGGTGCCCGCGCCATCCTCGTCCTTGGCGCCATACACCGCGAAGGTGATGCCGACACGGCGAAAGATCATTTCCGCCTCTTCGCGTCGCGAGCGCATGACTTCGCCCGGTTGCTTTGCCAGCCATTGGTCGTAGCGCTGGTAGTGGCTTCGGATCACAGCGCCCGCGTAGGGCTGCGATTCGTACATCTCGTCAAATTTGTGCATAGAGCGACCAATCTCCTTCGCACATAGCTTAGCAAGTTCAAGGCCAATTTCTTCCTTTGGATGCACCCGATTGCGCGAATCAGTGCGGGACGTGCTGCCAATAGCGCCGTGCGACCAGGCGCTCGCATGTCCAGGCCGCGGGCGAACTGCTTTGCCAGCCGATCGCACCACAGTGCGGCGAATCGACCAGCGCGATGCCGCGCGCCTCGTAGCGCTTGCGCACCTCGTCCGCCGGGTGGCCGAAGCGGTTGCGGTAGCCGGCCTGCACGAGAGCGATGCGCGGTTTCAGGGTGTCCAGCAGCAATGCGCTCGACGATGTCTTGCTGCCGTGATGTGGCGCCAGTAGCACATCGGCCCGCAATCCGGGGTCGCGCGCCACCAGCGCGCTTTCCTGGTCGCGCTCGATGTCGCCGGCCAGCAGCACGCTGGCGCGCCCGTTGTCGATGCGCAGCACGCACGAGATGGCGTTGGGCTTGCTGGCGCGGTCGTAGTCGGCCGCCAGCGGATGCAGGAACTCGAAGCGGACGCCGTCCCATTCCCATCGCTGGCCCGCCACGCATCTGTCCGAATGCCGCAACTGCTGCAAGGGATTGCCGTCCTCGATCGAACTGCGCAGCGCAGCCTGGGGCTGCGTCGCCAGCACGGCCGGCGCGCCGCCGGTGTGGTCGGCATCCCGATGGCTCAGCACCACGGTGTCCAGGCGCACGTCCAGCGCGCGCAGCAGCGGCACCAGCACCCGCAGGCCGGCGTCGCTCTCCAGGCTGTAGCGCGGGCCGGTGTCGTACAGCAAGGCATGGTGTGCGGTGCGTACCAGCACGGCATTGCCCTGGCCCACGTCCGCCGCCAGCAGGTCGAACTCACCCGTCGCCGGACGTGCCGGCTGCCAAAGCAAGGCCGACAGCAGCAGCGGCAGCCCGAGCACACGCATCGCAAGCGGCAGCCGCATGGCCAGCAGCACCCCGCCGGCCACGCCGCAGAGCGCCAGCCATGCCGGCGGCGCCCCCGTAGAAACCGTGGCCAGGGGCCAGCCCGCCAGCCACTGCAGGAAGGCGCCCAGTCCCTGCACGGCCCAGGCCGCGACGTCCCACAGCGGCGGGATCGCCACGCCCAGCATCGCCAGCGGCGTCACCACCAGCGTGACCCACGGAATCGCGAAGGTGTTGGCCAGCAGCCCCACCAGCGAAACTTGCTGAAACAGCAGCAAGGTCAGCGGCGCCAGCGCCAACGTGACCGCCCATTGCTCACGCAGCATCCGCAGCAGTCGCACCACGAAACTCGTCCGGCCGGCGGGCGACTCGCCCGGATCGGTCGCGAACAGCACCCCCACCGCAACGAAGCTGAGCCAGAAGCCGGCCTGCGTCAAGGCCCACGGGTCCAACGCAACCACTACCGCGCAAGTGCAAAGCCACAGGTTCGGCGCCGGCCAGCGCCGCCCGGTGAAGCGCAGCAGTGCCAGGGTCGCCAGCATGCTCACCGTGCGTTGCGACGGCACGCCCCAGCCGCTGAACAATGCGTAGAGCGCAGCCAGCAGCACACCGCCCACCAGGGCCACATGCGGCGCAGGCCACCACAGCATGCAGCGCGTGCTGCGCCGCCACAGCGCGCCCACCAGCGCCGCGGCGAGCCACGCGAACATGGTGATGTGGAGGCCCGAGATGCTCATCAAATGCGCCACGCCGGTCGCCCGGAAGACGTCCCAGTCAGCGCGATCGATGGCGCTCTGGTCGCCGGTGATCAGCGCAGCGACGACGCCGGCCGATCGCTTGTCGGCCACCCGCTCGAACACGGCGTCGCGCACCCACTCGCGGGCACGTTCGATCGGGTGCTGCCACGTCATGCCGAGCCGCTCGGGCGCCGCATCGTTGCTGCCCGTGCGCACATAGCCGGCGGCGCGCACGTCCTGCTCCCACATCAGCAGTTCATAGTCGAAGCCATGCGGATTCAGGTTGCCATGCGGCGCGCGCAGCCGCACGGTCATCCGCCAGCGCTCGCCTGCATGAAGTTCCGCCGGGACCGACGGGACCGATGGAACCGGGCCCTGCGTTTCGGTGCGCTGAGGCCGGCCCCACAGTCCGGTGTTCTCCGCATACCAGCCGAGCGCGATCTTCGTCGGCCATGCGGAGGGCGCTGGCGACTGGGCCTCCTTGCCCACCCAGCGCGCCGATTCGACGTCGAGCCGAAAGCGCAACGCGCCCTCGCCCCGTTGCGGCATCTGCGCGACCACACCGACCACCTGCAGGTCACGCCCTTCGATGGCCGGGTCCAGTGCCCCATCGGCATACACCACCGACCGCGCGCCGGCCGCGCCGAATGCCAGCACGGCGCCAAGCACCAACGCCAGCAGACCGGTCGCTCGCCCGCCTCGATGACGCCGGCGCTGCAAGACCCACAAGGCCGCCAAGGCACCCAGCGCCATCGCCGCGTACACCCCGAGCGACGACAATTCCCGCTGCTGCAATTGCAACCCGGCGCCCAGCACCGAGCCAGCCATTGCGGCAAAGGCCCACGGGCGGCGCTGGCCGGCATCTTCTTCCTCCCCGCCGGCCACCATCAACGTCTCATTCGCCCCACGTTTCGCACTCCATCCCTTCGCGCTTTGGCGCGCTAATTGCTTGCCGTGGGCTAGTATGCGTGCGCCATTGGCGCCTCTTCACGACACTTCAAAACAAATGTCCATTCACGCCGCGCTCCACCACGTCACCCACTACAAATACGACCGCCCCGTGCAATTGGGCCCGCAGGTCGTGCGCCTGCGGCCCGCGCCGCATTGCCGGAGCAACGTGATCTCGTATTCGTTGCAAGTCGAGCCCGCCGACCATTTCGTCAACTGGATGCAGGACCCGTTCGCCAACTACCAGGCGCGGCTGGTCTTCCCGGAAAAGACACGCGAGTTCAAGGTTACCGTCGACCTCGTCGTCGAGATGGCGGTCTACAACCCTTTCGACTTCTTTCTGGAACCGCAAGCGGAAAACTTCCCGTTCAAGTACACGGAATCGCAGGCCGAGGAGCTTGCGCCCTACCTGGTCAAGGAAGAACCCACGCCGTTGTTCAAGGCCTACCTGGCCAAGGTCGACCGCAAGGAACAGCGCACCATCGACTTCCTGGTCGGCATCAACCAGCAAGTCCAGAAGGACATCAACTACCTGATCCGCATGGAGCCCGGCGTGCAGACGCCGGAAGAAACGCTGACCAACGCCAGTGGTTCCTGCCGTGACTCCGGCTGGCTGCTGGTGCAACTGTTGCGTCACTGCGGCCTGGCCGCGCGCTTCGTCTCCGGCTACCTGATCCAGCTCACGCCGGACGTGAAGGCACTCGACGGCCCGAGCGGCACCACCGTCGACTTCACCGACCTGCACGCCTGGTGCGAAGTGTTCCTGCCCGGCGCTGGCTGGATCGGCCTCGACGCCACGTCCGGCCTGCTGGCCGGCGAAGGCCACATCCCGCTGGCCTGCACGCCCACGCCATCGAGCGCCGCGCCCATCGAAGGCGTGGTCGACGATGCCGAGGTCGACTTCGGCCACGAGATGAAGGTCTCGCGCATCTACGAATCGCCGCGCGTCACCTTGCCGTACACCGAAGAGCAGTGGGCCGAGGTGGTCAAGCTCGGCGAGGCGGTTGACAAGCGCCTGGTCGATGGCGACGTGCGCCTGACGATGGGCGGTGAGCCCACCTACGTGGCCACCAGCGACCGCGATGCACCGGAATGGAACACTGACGCGCTCGGCCCCACGAAGCGCGGATTTGCCACCGAACTCGTGCACAAGCTGCACGCCGAATACGGCGCTGGCGGTTTTCTGCATTTCGGCCAGGGCAAGTGGTACCCGGGCGAGCAATTGCCACGCTGGGCCTTGTCGATCTTCTGGCGCGCTGACGGCCAGCGCCTGTGGCATGACCCCGCGGTGTTCGCCGACGAGCGCGTGCCCACGCACTACACCAGCGAGGACGCACGCCGCTTCACCACGGTGCTGGCCCACAAGCTCGGTCTGACCGAACGCTTCATCCAGCCCGGCTACGAAGACATCTACTACTACCTCTGGCGTGAGCGCCGCCTGCCAGTCAACGTCGACGTGTTCGAGTCCAAGCTCGACGACGAGATGGAGCGCGTGCGCCTGCGCCGCGTGTTCACGCAGAAGCTCGATGCGGTCATCGGCTACATGCTGCCGATCGAACCCGCCAGCGCCGAAACCGATGCGCCGCCGCTCGAAGGTCCCGGCTGGAAGACCGGTCCCTGGTTCCTGCGCGACGACCGCCTGTTCCTGATCCCCGGCGATTCGCCGATGGGTTACCGCCTGCCGCTCGATTCGCAGCCGTGGGCCAGCAAGGGCGACTATCCGTACCTGGTCGACCGCGACCCGACCGCGCCGCGCGCTGCGCTGCCGACCGCCGCCCAATACCTGGCGCGCTATGCTGCCCCCGCGACCGCACCCGTGACCGGACTCGCCAGTGGCGCGGGCCTCGGCACGGCTTCTTCGCGCGCTGGCGGCACGGGTGGTGCCGGTCTCGGCACGGCCTACGCGCCGGCCACGCTGCCAGGCGGCGCGACGGGCGACTTGGCTTCCGTTCCCTTTGCTTTCGGCACCCCGCCCGCAACGGGCACGGCGCTGAAGATGCAGGGTTCCGGCAAGCCCGCGCCCTTCGATGCCAGCGCCAACAACGACGCGATGCGCCAGCCGCGCCGCGGCGAATCGGCCCATTGGGTCACCCGCACCGCCTTGTGCGTCGAAGTCCGCGACCCGCGCCGCGCCAATGGCCCAGCCGCCGAGAAGATCGGCGCAGCCTCCGGCGTGCTCTACGTCTTCATGCCCCCGCTGGCCCGCCTGGAGGACTACCTCGACCTGGTCGCCGCCGTCGAAGCCACCGCAGTGCAACTCGGCGTGAAGATCGTGATGGAAGGCTATCCGCCGCCGCGCGACCCGCGCCTGAAGGTGCTGGCCGTCACGCCCGACCCTGGCGTCATCGAAGTCAACATCCACCCAGCCAACAACTGGAAGGAACTGGTCGATCACACCGAGTTCCTCTACAACGCGGCCTTCGAGACGCGCCTGTCGGCCGAGAAGTTCATGACCGACGGCCGCCACACCGGCACCGGCGGCGGCAACCACTTCGTGATGGGCGGCGCCACGCCCGCGGACAGCCCCTTCCTGCGCCGGCCCGAGCTGCTCGCCAGCCTGCTGCTGTACTGGCACAACCATCCATCGCTGTCGTATTTGTTCTCGGGCATGTTCATCGGCCCGACGAGCCAGGCGCCGCGCGTCGACGAGGCCCGCAACGACCAGGTCTACGAACTGGAGATTGCGCTCAAGGAGATCGCGAAGAACCGCGAGATCTACGGCCAGAACATGCCGGCCTGGCTGGTCGACCGCACGTTGCGCAACATCCTCATCGACGTTTCCGGCAACACGCACCGCAGCGAGTTCTGCATCGACAAGCTCTACTCGCCCGACTCCAGCACCGGCCGCCTCGGCCTGCTGGAGCTGCGCGCCTTCGAGATGCCGCCGCATGCGCGCATGAGCATCGCGCAGCAGTTGCTCATCCGCGCGCTGGTGGCCCGCTTCTGGGACGAGCCCTACAAGGCGCCCGTCACGCGCTGGGGCACCGAACTGCACGACCGTTTCCTGTTGCCGACCTTCGTCAAGATGGATTTCGACGACGTCATCACCGAGATGAAGCAAGCCGGCTTCGGCTTCGACATCGACTGGTTTGCACCGCACTTCGAGTTCCGCTTCCCGCTGGTGGGCCAGGTGCAGGCGATGGGCGTCGAGCTCTCGCTGCGCAATGCGCTGGAACCGTGGCACGTGATGGGAGAGGAAGGTTCGGCCGGCGGCACGGTGCGTTACGTCGACTCGTCGCTCGAGCGCATCGAGGTCCGCGTCACCGGCCTCAACGAGAGCCGGCATGTGATCACGGTCAATGGCAAGGTGCTGCCGCTGCAGCCGACCGGCACCGCGGGCGAGTTCGTCGCGGGCGTGCGCTACAAGGCGTGGAATCCGCCGTCGGCGCTGCATCCGAGCATTCCCGCGCATGCGCCGCTCACCTTCGACATCGTCGACACGTGGATGAAGCGTTCACTCGGCGGCTGCCAGTACTTCGTGGCGCACCCGGGCGGTCGCAACTACGACACCTTCCCGGTCAACGCCTACGAGGCCGAGAGCCGCCGCCATTCGCGCTTTGCACGCATGGGGCACACACCCGGCCTGATGAGCACGCCGCCGGCAACCATCGAGCTGGCAGGCAGCCGCGAGTTCCCGTTCACGCTCGATCTGCGACGTTAGGCGTATATGTTTCCACTGCGGCCGGTATCCAATGCCCATGACGGCAATGTGACAATCGGCCTACTGTGGAACCCATGAACGACTCCCTCTTCGGCAACGCCTCACTCGAGGCGCCGGCCGCCTTGGCCTCGGCGCTGGCGCCCCCCGCGCACGCCGGCCATTTCGATGAATTGAGGGGGGTTGCCACGCCCTTGAGCGCGCCGCGCACCAGCCCACCTGCGCAGCCCTCCCCCGCGCCATTGCACGATGCCACGCAGGCGCCGCCCGTACCGCAGCAGGCCGAAGGGCCGCCTCCGCCCACGCGCCCGCCGTTGACACCAGGCTGGTCGCGCTTCTTCGACGAACTCGGTTCGGCCGGTTTCGACGACCTGCCGCGCCGGGCCGTCAGCCTGGCCCGCCAGATCCGCGACAACGGCGTCACCTACAACGTCTATGCCGACGGCGACGGCCCGCAGCGCCCCTGGTCGCTCGACCTGTTCCCCTTGATGATCTCGCCCGAAAGCTGGGCCCAGATCGAAGCAGGGGTCCAGCAACGCGTTCGGGTGCTCGACCGGGTGCTGGCCGATGTCTATGGCCCGCAGCAGTTGCTGGCCCAAGGGCTCCTGCCCGCCGCACTGGTGCGTGGCCATCCCGGTTATCTGCGAGCGATGCATGGCGTGAAGCCGCCGGGCGACACCTGGCTGCACATCGCGGGCTTCGACCTGGCACGCGGCCCCGACGGCAATTGGTGGGTGGTTTCGCAACGCACGCAGGCGCCATCCGGCCTTGGCTACCTGCTGGAGAACCGCCTGGCCATCTCGCGCCAGTTCCCGCAGGCCTTCGAGGCGCTCCACGTGCAGCGCTTGGCCGCGACCTACAGCGCCATGATGGAAGGCCTGCAGAAGATCTGCCCGGCCGGCGCGCCGCCGCACATCGCACTGCTGACGCCCGGCCCCTACAACGAGACCTACTTCGAGCACGCCTACCTGGCGCGTTACCTCGGCGTCACGCTGGTCGAGGGCAACGACCTCACCGTGCGCGACCAGCGCCTCTATCTCAAGACGCTGCAGGGCCTGCGCCCGGTGCACGGCCTGATCAAGCGGCTGGATGACCAGTACCTCGACCCGCTCGAACTCAAGCCCGACTCCACGCTAGGCGTGCCCGGCCTGTTGCAGGCCATCCGCGCCGGCAACGTGCTGGTGGCCAACATGCCGGGCTCGGCCTTCCTCGAATCGCCCGCCCTCCTCGGCTTCCTGCCGGCGCTGGCGCGACACCTGATCGGCGAGCGGCTGCAGTTGCCCGCGCTGCCGACCTGGTGGTGCGGCGAGCGCGCCGCGATGGAAGCCGTGCTGCCGCAACTCGGTGACTGTGCCATCAAGCCGACCTACACGGGCTCCGCTTCGCACGACACCTTCGAGCCGGTGCTCGGCAGCCGGTTGAGCCGCCGCGAACTGGACGAATGGGCGGGCCGCATTGTCCGCAGAGGCGATGCGCACACCGTGCAAAGCTACCTGCCGCTGTCGCAGATGCCGACCTGGGCGCAGGACTTCGGTCCGGGCCACATCGCGCCGCGCGCGGTGCTGCTGCGCGTGTTCGCGGTAAGCGATGGTGCGCAGTCCTGGAGGGTGCTGCCGGGCGGGCTGGCCCGGCTCGCCGGCGCCGACGCGCAGATCGCCTCGATGCAGCGCGGCGGCAGCAGCGCCGATGTCTGGGTGCAGACCCACGGCCACGTCGACCGCACCTCGCTGCTGCAGCCGCAGTCGACGCCCGCGTCGCTCGCGCGCCATCGCGCGCCGGTGACGAGCCGCGCCGCGGAGAACATGTTCTGGCTCGGCCGCTATACCGAACGTGCCGAGAACGCCGTACGCCTGGCGCGCCTCACGCTGGATTTGCTCGGCGGCGAGGACCAGTCTTCGCGCCAGCTGCTCGGCTGGCTGCATCGCCTTTCGCTGCGCAACGCACTGGTACCACGCGAGGTGCCCGGCGGCACGAAATCGCGGCGCGTGTTCGAGCGGGCGTTGGTCGCCGAACTTGGCGACGTGAATCGCGGCGGGAGTGTCGGCTTCAGCCTGCGCTGCGTTCGGCAGGCGGCAGCCGCCGTGCGCGAGCGCCTGTCGCAAGACCACTGGAGCCAGATCGTGCGCGCCGAGTCCGAATTCCTGCGCCGCACCGCGGAGCAGGCTGGTGAAGGAGGTGAAGGCAGCTATGCGATCGGCGCCGCGCTGCGCTCGCTGGAGGGCGCAAGCAACGCGCTGGCCGCAATGACCGGCGCGCAAACCGACCGCATGACGCGCGACGATGCCTGGCGACTGCTTTCGATCGGACGCCACATCGAGCGGCTGGCCTTCCTGTCCAGCGCGCTGGCCGCTGGCTTCGAGATCGGCGCGGTGCATGAGGTGGCGGGCTTCGAGGCGATGGTCGCGCTGTTCGACAGCACCATCACCTTCCATGCGCGCTACCAGCAGCGCCGCGATGTGGCGACGATGGTCGACCTGCTGGTGCTCGACGGCGACAACCCGCGTTCGCTGGCCTGGGTCACGCAAACGCTGCGCGGTCGCATTGCACGGCTCGCTGGCAGCGCACCAGGCAAGCTGACAGCCCTGTCCTATGAATTGCCCGACCCCGCCACCTGGACACTCGAGAAGCTCTGCGAGGCCGGGCCCGATGCGCAATACCCCGCGCTGGTCCACCTGTTCGAAAGTTGCGAGGCCGCCGCGTACCACGTGTCCGATGCGATCGGCACGCGCTACTTCACGTTGACTTCGGAGTCGTTGCGGTCCGTGGGTGCCTGAGCAAAGGCATTGTCATAGCGAGCAATCACACGGCAGATCGCAATGAAGTTGACTTGGATCCACGAAGTCGAAGGGGTTGCAGTTGCCATCGCAATGCTGCCACCAAGGAGACTTTTGCCGCTGCTCTTCGGATTGCGATTCAGCCGCAGCCAGGGTCAGCGCCAGATAGGCCGCCTTGCAGCGGGCAAATTGCCGAGGCATGGCGGCAATGAGCGCCTCTGCGCCCAGACGCTCGATGATCGACTTGGCATACGCTGAGCACGAACGCCTCTTCGTGCGAGCGCTGTAGGCACAGCAAAACCCCTTGTAGGGCGAAACATAGCGCTGGTACACGCCAATCAATGCGGAAGCGGGCGAATCAAGCATGTGCGTTGTTGCTGGTGGTCGGCAGGTCGAATCGACGCAGATCCGTCATCGGTGCTACTTCCCGCTCGCGCGGAACGCGAGACCGAACAGTGCGCAAAGAATGACGCCGCCAATCCAGATGAACTGGGTCGTGAACGGCAAGGCACCCACATTGACGAACCAGGCAGGCGCGCTCATCCCGGCGGCGATGAGGAAGAACAACTTGCTTTTCGGCATGGCCCTTCTCCGCTCGCTCAGCCCTTGAGCCAGCCCACGAGTTCGTCGTCGAGCAGGTAGGCGTTGATCTCCTCGTCGGACATGCGGACGAACTTGCGCATGTTGGCAATGTTGCGGTACCCGGTGTTGCCGAACTCGTCGCCGATCGCGTCCAGGAAATGGAAGGCGCCACCGCCGTTGGCCACGCCGAGGAACAGGAAGTACACCTCGTCCTTGCGTGCCTCGGACTCGCGCAGGATCTTGCGCGTGCGGTCCTTGTCGTTGTTGTCGCCGTCGGTGATGAAGATGATGAGCGAGCGCTTCTTCTGCTTGGCGGGCTCGTCCTTCTTGCCGAACATGCGGCCGAACATGCCCGCCTTCTTGGCCGCGCCATCCACCCAGCCGAACTCCTTGAGCGCCAGCTCCAGCACGTAGCTGTAGTCCGTCGCGCCACACCAGCCCGGCACCTTCTCGATGATGTTGTTGCGAACGTAGCCCTGGTAGTTCGACTCGGTCAGCGAACCCACCATGTGTGCCGACGCCGCGCCATTGCTGAAGGTGAAGACGTCGATCTTCTTGTCGGGATCAAAGCTCAGGCCCCAGGGTGCGAGGCGGGTCAGCAGGTCGGTGGTGGTGCCGTCCGCATGCTCGTCGCTGAAGGAGCCGCTCACGTCGAGGACCACGCCCATGTCCAGCACGGGCATCTTGTGGATGCCGACTTTTTGCAGTGAGAGCGTGAGGCTGGTGGTGGATTTCTGGAGGTTGAGTGTCAATGCCATTGAAGTTACTTCCCTGTTTTCAGTTCTTGATTCGATCGATGATTTGCCGCAGGTCGTCGCGGGCGACGAAGCGCTGGGTCTCGTTGTCGGCGGGCACCGAGGCCATCGTGGAAAGCCACGACGGCAGGGCAATCAGCACGCCTTCCTGGATGCGGTCGCGCAAGGCGTCCATGTTGCTGGCGGAGTTCAGGGACAGGAGTTGCTGCTCCTGCACCAGGGCCGCCGTGCGGGTCAGCACCAAGGCCCGGTCGACCAGCACCGCACGCACCTCTTCCGCGACCCAGTCGCGCTCCATGAGCCATTCGCAGGCCATCGAGGCAGCCACCAACTGTTCGGCCAAGGCGCTCAACTCGCCACGGATGGCGATGACCTCGGCAATCGGCTGCTCCAGATCCACGCAGGCCTGCGACAGCTTCTTCTTCAGCTCGTCGATCTCGTTGCGATGCAGCGCCAGTGCGTTCGGCTTGTCCTTGCGCAGCCACCGGCCGATGATGCTGCTCGGCGGCGCATAGTCCTGCGCACATTCCTCCAGCAGCGCCAGCAGGCGGCTGAGGTATTGCGGCGCGGTTCGCAGGACTTTCGACGATGCCACGTCAAGCAGGCGCTGGACGACGTCGCCGTACTGCTTCTGCAACGCCACCCCGCAGTCCTGCGCCTGCGACCAGTCGAACGCGCCGGCGACCACCGAGCTGAGCAGGGTCGAGGCGAAGGACAACTGGCTCTTGTTCAAGGCTGGAAACCGGGCGGCGAGATCCTCGGGCCGCGCCTGCACGCCCTTGCGGACTTCGCCGGCCATCGGGCGCGGCATCGGCATCGGCATCGGCGTCGTGGCGCCTGCGGCCGGAACGAGCGGTGCCGGAGGTGCCGCCGCCGGCGTTGCCGTTGTGGGCGCCGGGCTGCTGGCCATCGCGCGTGGTGCGCGGCGGGCCGGTTCCGGCACGCCGGCAGGGACCACCGCCGGCGCAGGCGCGGTGGACGGCGGGGTCGCGCCCATCGTCCTCGGCCTGCGCGGCACGTCTGCGGAAGCGCTCACGGATGGATTACGAGAAGTTCTCGATGACGCTGTTGAAGTCGCCATTGAAGCCGACCGCGGTCTGGGCGAACTCCGCCTTGCCCGACTCGTCGATCATGATCGAGCCCATCTGCACGCCGATGAAGCTGCCGAATTGCGACGACAGGTTGGCCGTCAGCAGCGTCTTGCCGCTGGAGTCTTCGATCGACACGCTGGCGTTCCTGACCTGGCCGAAGGTGCGGCCGGCCACTTGCGGATGAATCATCGCGACGAGCGGAATCTCCACCACTTCGCCGGCGGCCTTGTTGAGCTTGCCGGGGTTGACGCTGATCCACTCGTCCACGTCCGCCAAGGCGCCATCGGTGGCATCGGCGCTGTGCACCAGCGCCTTGTTCAGGATGTCGAAGGTGCCGTCGGAGGCCTTCACGATCGTGCCGACCTCGTTGCCGCCGATCTTGCGCTTGACGTTGTAGGTCGACAAGATCTGCTCGAAGGCCGTCACGCGCGGCTGGTCGTTGGCCGCGCCGAAGCAGGCGAGCGCGTGCAGGTCGAGGTCGGTGTCGCCGTCCCAGCTCAGCTTGACCTTGAAGATTTCGTCCTTCGCCAGGTTCAGGGACAGTTTGGCGCCGCGTTCGCCGGGCTTGGTGAGGTTGAGTGTCAATGCGGACATGCTTTTTTCTTTCGATGAGTTTCTTGATTGCAGAGATTCTTTCAAGTCGAATGGCCAAGCCGGCGCGACTTGGTCCTTGATCCCGCGAGCGCGCGGCTCAGAGGTTCACGGCCTTGTCGGGACGGATGACCGCGCCCAGGCCGGTCAGTTCCGTGCGGGCTTGCACGAGCATGGTCCGGGCCGCTTCGAACTTGGCCTGGTTGTCGATGCGCGCCTTCTCGGTGATGGCGACCAACTCCGAGACGGTCCGGGTCACGCCCTTGAGTTGATTGGCTTGCGCGAGGCGGTTGTCGCCGGGCGCGTTCGCGGCCGCGGTGACCACCTGCTTGACCAGCTTGTTGCGCACGCTGTTGAGGTTGGCATCCAGCTCTGCGCCCTGCCGGTCGGTGCGCTGCAGGTTCTGCACGGTCATCGCGCCATGCAAGGTCAGCAGCGTCATCTTGATGCTGGCGAAACGGCCCGCAGCCGTGGTCGTCACCTCCTGCACGGTCTGGATCGTGGCCGTCTGGATCTGACGGATGATCAGTTGCTCCGCCGGCAGCTTGGTCAACACGGCCTCGACCGCCAGCGCGCGGCTCTCGAGTGCCTGGACCTTGTCCTGTGCTTCCTGCAGCGTCATCTCGCCGACGTAGTCGCCACGGGCATGCGCGGCTTCGATATCAGCGAGTTCCTGGCGCGCCTTGCCCAGCAGGGTCGACAGGAAGAGCGTGGCCATCACGAACTCGCCAAGGCGGGCGCGATAGTTGTCCTTCAGCCGCTCGAGCGAGCGGGCTTCCTCCATCGCTTTCTGCTTCTCGACCTCGACTTTCTTTTCCATTTCCTCGATCACGCTGCCGAGCTTGCGGGTCTTGCCGGCGACCAGCAGGCGCAGGCTCTCGAAGGCGGCGTCGCCGGCTGCGGTCAGGTTCTTCGGGCTGAGCTTGCCGAGGATGCGATCCATCAGCGGGAGCTTGCCGTCGACGATCCTGTCGGCCAGCGCATCGAGTTCTTCCGCCTTGATCGCGGTGTTGAGCTCGCTCACCAGGCGGAAGACCTGCGGCGACTCGCCCTTGTCGATGCGGTCGAGGAAGGCACCGAGCGACTTGTGCAGCGCGACCTCGACTTCCGAGCCCAGGCCGGCGATCTGCATCAGCGGCATGTCCGTGATGCTCAGGCTGTTCACCTGGTCCACGATGCCGCGCTGCTGCTCCGGCGTCACGAGCGCGGGGCTCATGCCTTGCGGGAAGACCACCTCGCCGGTCCATGCGCCTTGCGTGGCGATCGGCGCTGCGGGGACCTCAACGTGCTGTACCGGCGCGGCCGGCAGGAAGGAAGGAACGGCCAGCGGTTCGGCTGCGGTGCTTTCCGGCGCGACCACGGCGAGCGGTCGGGGGGAACCCATGGTACGTGGCTTCATGTCGTGATCAGACCTTTGCGGTGGACTCGGTGTCGCCATGCTTGCGCAGCGCCTGGATCAGCAGCACCACCACTATCACGGCAGCAAAGCCAACCGCCTTCACCGCGGTGTGGACCCACGCACCATGCGATTCGATGGCATGCACCGCATTGGCGAGCAAGGGCTCCGACAGGATCATTTCCGCTCCAACCCAGCCCAGCATGCCCGCGCCCACCCACAGGATGATGGGGAAGCGATCCATCAACTTCATGATGCCCTGGGCGCAGAAGATGATGATCGGAATGCTCAGCACGATGCCGCCGATGGCGTACCACGTCGAATGCGCGCCGGCGCTCTGCGCGGCCCCCACGACGGCCAGCACGTTGTCCAGGCTCATCATGAAGTCGGCAATGATCACGGTCTTGACCGCCGCGAAGATGGTGGTCGCCTTCCCCTCTGCATGCTGCTCGTCGGCGTTGTCCAGCAACAGCTTGGCGCCGATGTAGATGAGGTAGGCCCCCGCGATGCCCTTGATGGCCACCATCCCGAACATCAGGCCGGCGCAGGCCAGCAGGACGGCTCGGAGGATCACGGCGCCCGCAGTGCCCAGAAAAATGGCCTTGGAGCGCAAGGCAACGGGCAGGCCCGCGCATGCGAGTGCAATGACGATGGCGTTGTCCACGCCCAGCATGATGTCGATCGCCACGATCTTGGCGATGGCGGCCCAGTCGATCCCGCCCAACAGGCTCAGTTGATCCATTATTTGTTCTCTCCCTGTCCTTCACTCGTGGGCGTGAAGGCTTGCCCGATTCCTGACCGCGCGATTGTCTCAGGTGCAATTGGCCAGAATGCAACGACGGCGCGCGTGCTTTCAATTCCGCCAAACTCTTTTCCGGCGTGCGTGCGAAGTTCACCTTTCAATGAGCGGGATGGCGCCCTCCCCTGCATCTGCACAACTTCTCACGCCATCGGCGCAAAATCCCCCCATGCTGCTTCACGTCACCCATGAGACCCGCTACGACTACACGCCGCCGGTGGAAACCGCGCAGCACCTCGCGCACCTGAAGCCGCTGGCCACCCCGTCACAACGGCTGATAAGCCATAGATTGGCGATCAAGCCCGAGCCTGCGCAACGCAGCGAATCACCCGACATCTACGGCAACGCACGCGCCTTCTTCGCACTCGACACGACACACCAGAAACTGGTGGTCACCGCCGAGAGCGTGGTGGAAACCTCGAATCCCGTGCTCGCTCCGCACGCCGCGCGAACACTGCCCTGGGAGCAGGTGCGCGAGCGCTTTCAATACCGCAAGGACACGCGCTACGACGCAGCCACGGACTTCGCCTATCCCTCTCCCTACGTGCCCCGGCACGAAGACTTCGCGGCCTACGCGCGCCCCAGCTTCGCGCCGGGCCGGCCGACCTTCGATGTCGCGATGGACCTGTGCCTGCGCATCTACAACGAGTTCGACTACGACCCCGAGAGCACCGAAGTCAACACGCCCGCCGTGGAGGCGCTGGCCCAGCGCGGCGGTGTCTGCCAGGATTTCGCCCACATCATGATCGGCTGCTTCCGCACGATGGGATTGCCGGCACGCTATGTCAGCGGCTACCTGCTGACCCAGCCCCCGCCCGGCAAGCCGCGGCTGGTGGGCGCCGATGCCTCGCACGCGTGGGTGTCGGTCTACCTGCCAGGCATCGACGGCGCCGGCGACTGGGCCGACTTCGATCCCACCAATGGACGGCAACCGGGCGAGGACTACGTGACGCTGGCCATCGGCCGCGACTATTCCGACGTGTCGCCGATGCGCGGCGTGCTGCACGGCGGCGCGCGCCACACGCTCAAGGTGGGCGTGACGGTGATGCCGCTCGACGAGCTGTGCGACGAGGCGCGCATGCTGGCGGAAGAACAGGTGCGTGCGGCGGGGCAGTCGCAGTCGCAGTCGCAAAACCGGTCGCAGTCGCAATCACAATCGCAGTCCTGAATCCGACGCCCGTCCTCTCCATCGAGGTGCGCGCGGCAGGAGCCCTTTTTGAATGAACTTCCGGAGATGAACCTCATGAGCGTTTACGACAAGCTGACCCAACTCGGCATCAACCTGCCGCCGGTTTCCGTGCCGGCTGCGGCCTATGTGCCCTTCGTGCGCACCGGCAACCTGGTGTTCCTCTCGGGGCACCTGGCCAAGAAGGATGGCAAGGTCTGGGTCGGCCAGCTGGGCGCGAACATCGATACGGCCGAGGGCAAGCTGGCCGCCCGCGCCATCGCCATCGACCTGATCGGCACGCTGCACGCGGCCGTGGGCGACCTGAACAAGGTCACGCGCATCGTCAAGCTCATGAGCCTGGTCAACTCGACCGGCAGCTTCACCGAGCAGCACCTGGTCACCAACGGCTGCAGCGAATTGATCGCGGAGGTGTTCGGCGACAAGGGTGCGCATGCGCGCAGCGCCTTTGGCGTGGCGCAGGTGCCGATGGGCGCTTGCGTCGAGATCGAAATGATCGCGGAAGTGGGCTGAATCGACGCCGGCGCACGTTCCCTGGCGCAGCACGAGCCGCGCACCATCAGTGCCAGCAGCAACTGGCGCCGCAGCGATTCAAGTCCCTGAAGCTGCTCGATCAGGCAGGCGACAGCTTAGAGGATTACCCTTGAAAGATCCCTCCATGAACTGAGGCCATGTCGCACCTCGCTCCGCCACCCCACGTCCAGCACTTCCGCCAGATCCTGCTCTGGCCGTTGCGGCTCATGCCCACGCCCTCCACATCCGGTGGAAACGTCAGCCCCTGGCAGGTGCTGCGCTCGCTGGGCGCCGATTCGCCGTGGAAGGAAGAAGTCGACGAATACACGGGCGACAGCAGCCGCTTCCACGAACGCCACTACAACGAATTCGTGAGCTTCCTGCCCTACGTGCAGCGCTTCCTGTACGGCGAAGGCCGCGCGCGCGATGGCGGCGGCAAGGATGGCGATTCGCCGATGCGCGTGTTCCGCCGGCACGACATCGCGGCGGTGCGCATCGTCACGCGGCCGGACGAGGCGCCGATCACGCTGCAGGTGATCCACGCGGACCTGTACTTCTTCTTCGACCTCGACGTGGTGATGCTCAACATCGAGGTCGGCGCGGACAACATCAGCCTGGCGCAGGCGCAGGAGGTGCTCTACCGCTTCGGCCGCGCCTACCCGGCCGGCTGGGACCCCCAGGGCACGCCGCTGCACTGCCTGCACAAAGTCGAATGGCTGGGCGCCGACGGTGTGGTGCTCTCGCACTCCGACGCGCAAGACCGCGAGGCCTTCCTGTCGCACGTGGCCGAGCACCGCGCGCCGCGCTTTTCCGCGCACTGGGCGCACGTGATGCAGCCGCTGGTGAGCGACCATTCCGCCGAGCCGGGCGTGCTGCGCTACCGGCAGATCGAGTACTACCGCATGCCGACGATGGCGTATGTCTCGCTGGACGACCCGTCCCGGCTCACGCGCAACGACTATGTGCGGCTCGGCCTGATCACCGGCGCCGGCGAAAGCGACGCCACCCTGCCCTATGCCGAGCAGCACCTGGAGGACTTCGAGCGGAAGTACTGCTACGACCGCTTCTGGGTCGATGGCGGCAGCGCACCGAACACGCGCTACATGTGCAGCGGCTATTCGCTGGTGGTGGTGGGCGATGCGCGCTCCGAATTCTTCTGCTGCCGCGACCGCGGCGTGCTGGCGCAGTTCCGGCACCAGCACTTCTTGCTGTTCCTGATCTGCCACTTCCAGAAGGCATCGCTGCTGCTGTTCTCCGACCAGCTAGTGGAGGCGCTCGGCAAGCTCGACGTGCGCAACACGCCGAGCGTCAAGCGCTTCAAGCGCGCCATCCGGCACAACTTCGAACGCTTCCTGCGCTTCACGCACCGCTACTGGTTCCATGAGGTGTCCGAGCAGTCGCAGGTGCGCGCGCTCTCGCGCATGTGCGCCGCACACCTTGCGCTCGACCCGCTTTACGACGAGGTCAAGGACCGGATCGCCGAGATGAACACGTACCTCGACGCGGACAGTCTGCGGCGACAGGCCAACACTGTGGTTCGCTTGACGGTGGTGACGCTGTTCGGCCTGATCGGCACCATCACCACCGGCTTCCTGGGCATGAACCTGCTGGCCGAGGCCGAGTCGCCGCTGATGACCAAGCTGATCTGGTTCTTTGTGGTGTTCGGGTTCACGACCTGGCTCACGGTGTACACGATGGTGAAGTCGCAGCGGCTTTCGGATTTTCTGGATGCGCTGTCGAATGATCGGCTGACGTTGAAAGGGAAGCTGAAGGCGTTGGTGCAGGTTTGGAGGCCAGGGGCCGAGTAAGGTGGAGCCGTGCGGCGGCAGTTTGCGACACGCTCGTTCACGCCCCCGCCTACGGGCACGCGGAGGCGGCGCCTGGCGCACGAGCGCCCGGGCCTTACCGCTCAACCTTGAGGAACAGATCCCGATCCGGCGCAAAGTTGCCATACAAGGGCAGCAGCGCCCCACCAATGGCCCGCGCATCGGCCCCGATCGCCCCCGCCAGGATCTGCGGCCGCGTCACGCCCTCCCAGCTGTAGTGGTCGAAAGCCTCGCCGACCTGCGCCAGCAGCGCGGCCAGCATCTCGCGGCTGAAGGAGCCGTCGATGATCACGCCGTCCAGGTCGAGCAGTGCCGCCGCGCTGTCGATGGCCAGCGCAATGGCCAAGGCCGACTCGCGCATCCAGGCCTGCGTGACGGGCAACCACGGCGCCTGCAGCGCACGCTCGTCGGCAAAGGCGCTGGGATCGAGCTTCGCCTTCGCGTACATCGCCTCCAGCGTGAACAGCGACGCCACGCTCAGCAACTGGCGCGGCGGTGCACCGTCTGCACCGCCGAGGCCGAGCGGCATCGAGCCGACCGCGCCGGCATTGCCGGTGACGCCGTGGCGCAGGTGGCTGTCGATGACCAGGCCGCCGCCGATGAAGGTGTCGATGTAGATGTAGAGAAAGCTGCGGATGCTGCGCCCGCGCCCGGCCACCAGTTCGGCCACGCAGGCGGCGGAGGTGTCCTTGACCATTTCCACCGGCAACACGGTCATGGCCGCGACCTTGGCCTGGATGTCGATGCGGCTCCACTTGCCGGCCCGCTCCGGCGCAACGCCGAGCAATGATTGCCAGCCGCCGAGCGACAGCGGGGCCGCGATGCCGATGCCATGCAGCAGTTGCGCTCGCTTGGGGCCGAGCGACTTGCGCAGCGCGGCGAGGCGGCTGCGGATCTCGTCGAACAGCGTGTCGGGGTCGGGGAACTCGTAGTCGAGCGTGAGGCGCTCGCGCACCTGCGCGGTGAAGTCGACCAGCAGCACGTCCAGGCTGCGGCGGCCGATCTTGATGCCGATGGAGTAGGCGCCGTCGGGGTTCAGCGCCATCGGGATGGAGGGCTGGCCGATCTTGCCGCGCACCGGCGCATGCTTGAGCACCAGGCCATCGGCTTCGAGCCGGGCGATGATGATCTGCACGGTCTGCGCCGTGAGGTGCGTGACGCGTGCGATCTCGGCCTTGGGCAGCGCGCCGTGCAGGCGGATGGCTTGCAACACCACGCGCTCGTTGAACTGGCGCATGCCGACCTGGTTGGAGCCGCGCGGGCGCAGCCGGGGGGCGGCTGCTTCCGCGGGGCGCGCGGTCTCGGGAGACGGCCGAGCGGCGCTGGCGCTCGTACTTGCCGCAACTCTCATTGGTGCCCCCAAGCTCGGCACTTCGTGTCCTCGCTTCCCCCCGAGGGGGCGCGAGCTTGCTTGGGGCGGCCCGGCCCTGCGCTCATGGCACCAAGGCGTGCGCAATCACGCCCTTCTTGAAAACAAAATTCGAAAACGCCTGCATCTCCCCAGTTTGCACGATCGCAAACGCCCGCCCGACGCGCTCGTAGAACGCGAAGCGCTCCACCGCCTCGCACTGCCCCTCCTCTGCATCCCCGCGCTCGCACATCTTGCCAATCACGTCGCGCTGCAGGGCGGAGCGATAGCCTTGCGGCGTGTCGCCCACCTGCATGAAGGTCACCGGCTGCGCCACCGCCGCATCGAGCGGCAGCACCGACAGCACCGCCGCGCAGGCCTCGCGCATGCCCACGCCGGGCAGCCGGATGATCGGCTTGCCGCGGGCCAGGGAATGCGCGGTGAAGTTGGCGTCGGCCAGCACGATCTCGTCACCGTGGCCCATCTCGCACAGCACCTTCAGCAGGTCCGGCGCGAGCAATGGGTCGATGTTCTTCAGCATGGTTCTTCCGCTTCGCCTGCGTTGAACCTTCAGGCCAGCGCCTGCGCCGGCAGCTCGTCGGGACGCATGGCGCCGGTCATCACCGCCACCGTGTCACTCATGCTGATGTTCTTCGGGTTGACGATGCAGGCCCGCTTGCCCAGCCGGGCGATGTGGATGCGATCGGCGATCTCGAAGACGTGCGGCATGTTGTGGCTGATGAGGATCACGGGCAGGCCCTTCTCCCGCACCCGGCGGATGAGTTCTAGCACCATGTTGCCCTCCTTCACGCCGAGCGCCGCGGTCGGCTCGTCCAGGATCACGACGTGCCTGGCGAAGGCCGCGCTGCGCGCCACCGCCACGCATTGACGCTGGCCGCCGGAGAGCGTCTCCACCGCCTGCGTCATCGAGCGGATGCCCACCTTGAGGTCGTTCATGCGGGCGATGCTTTCGTCGAGCATCTTCTTCTTGTCGATGATGCGCAGCAGCTTGGAGAAGAAGCCTTCCTTGATGATCTCGCGGCCGAGGAACAGGTTCTCGGAGATTGACATCGCGGGGGCCACGGCCAGGTCCTGGTAGACCGTCTCGATGCCTTCCTTGCGTGCGTCCATCGGCGACTTGAAGTGGATCACCTTGCCGTCGAGCTTGACCTCGCCCTCGTCGGGAATCGTCGCGCCGGAGAGCGCCTTGATCAGCGAGGACTTGCCGGCGCCGTTGTCGCCGATCACAGCCATGATCTCGCCGGCCCGCAGTTCGAAGTCCGCGCCGTCCAGCGCGGTGACGTTGCCGTAGCGCTTGACCAGGCCCTTGGCCTCCATGACGAGCGGGCCGTGGGAATGTACCGGAGTAGTCATGTCAATTGCTCCACCGCGCTGCGCGCGTCACGACGCATGAAATAAAGGGGATGTACAAGGCTGCCTGTTCGTGAGCACCCGCGGAACCGGCTTTGCCGGGCCGCTGGGTGCGCCCCCTTGAGGGGGAGGCGCCGAAGGCGCTTCGGGGGTGTTCCATGACTAGCGAGCTCCCTTGCGAGACAGTTGATCGGTAGCGACGGCCAAGATGACCAGCACACCGGTGATGAGCACCTGGTAGACCGAGGCCACGCCCATCAGCGTCAGCCCATTGCGGAACACACCCACGATCACCGCGCCGAGCAGCGTGCCCAGGATGATGCCGCGACCGCCGAAGAGGCTGGTGCCGCCGAGCACCACGGCCGTGATGGCGTCGAGGTTCTCGGTCTGGCCGGCGTTGGGGTCACCCACACCGGTGCGGGCCACCGACAGCAGCGACGCGATGCCGTAGAAGAGGCCGGCGGTCACGTAGACCATCAGCAGCACCTTGTCGGTCGCGATACCGGTGAGGCGCGTCGCTTCAGGGTTGTTGCCCACCGCATAGACATGCCGCCCGGGCTGCGTGTCACGCAGGCCCCACCACATGAAGATGTACAGCACGATCATGAAGATCGTCCCGTAGTTGAGCGCCGCGCCGCCCAGCGAGATGGTGTTGCCGAAGAAGGTCATCGCAGGCGGCAAGTCGGTGATGGTCTGCGCACCCGAGTAAAGCTGCGTGATCGCGAAGGCGATGTTCATCGTTCCCAGCGTGACGATGAACGGCGGCAGCTTGATGCGCGTGACCAGCAGGCCGTTGACCAGCCCGAAGGCCATGCACGCCAGGATCCCGCACACGATGGCCAGGTACTGGTTCATGCCGCTGGCCACCGCCAGCTTGGTCATGACGATGCCGCCCAGCGACATCACCATGCCGCAGCTCAGGTCGATGCCGGCCGTGAGGATGATGAGCGTCTGGCCGATCGCGATCGTGCCCACCACCATCACCTGCTGAAGAATCAGCGAGAAGTTCTGTACCGAGAGGAATCGGTCGCTCTGCGTCGAGAAGAACACGACTGCGATCAGCAGCGCGATCAGCGGTCCGAGGGTGGCGACCGGCGGAAGCTTCAGCTTGCTTCCGGTGTCAGCTTTGGGGGTGGCGGCGGCGGTGCTCATGTCATGTCCCGGCGCTTACTTGTTGCCCCAGCAAAGGTCGGTGCCGACCTTTGTGTCCTTGCTGTCGACGCCGGCCATCGGCTTGTCGGTGATCAGCGTGACGCCGGTGTCGGTGTAGCCCTTGGCCTTGGTGCCGTTCTTGGCATAGGCCACGCCGGCTTCCACGCCCATCGAGGCCATCTTGAGCGGGTACTGCTGCGAGGTGGCGGCGATGACGCCGGCCTTCACGTTCTTGATGCCGGCGCAACCGCCGTCGACCGAGACGATCACCACGCCCTTCTCCTTGCCGGCGTTCTTCAGCGCCTGGAAGGCACCGGCGGCGGCGGGTTCGTTGATGGTGTAGACGAGGTTGATGTCGGGGTTCTTCTGCAGGCAGTTTTCCATCGCGGTCTGGCCCTTGGCCTGGTCGCCGAAGCTGTCGGCCATGCAGACCACGGCCGCGTCCTTCGCGAGTTCGTTGCTCTTGGCGTCGAGCGACTTGAGGCCGAAGCCGTTCATGAAGCCGTTGTGGCGCTGGGCGCCGACCGGGTGGCCCGGGAACAGGTCAAGCGTGGCGATCTTGGCGGGCTTGCCGGCCATGGCGACCTTGGCGTACTTGCCGATCAGTTCACCGGCGGTGTAGTTGTTGGTGGCGAAGAGCGCGTCGGCGGCGTCGGCCGGTTCGGTCGGGCTGTCGAGCGCGATGAACATCACGCCTTGCGCCTGGGCCTTCTTGATGGCCGGAACGATGGCCTTGGAGTCGTTGGGCGTGATCAGGATGGTCTTGGCGCCGCCCGCGATCATGTTCTCGATGGCCGTCACCTGGCCGGCGTTGTCGCCGTCCTGCTTGCCGGCGGCGCTCAGCAGCTTGGCGCCCTGCGCGGTTGCTGCCGCCTGGGCGCCCTCCTTCATCTTCACGAAGAACGGATTGGTGTCCGTCTTGGTGATAAGCCCGACCACCGGCTGGTCCGCCGCGACGGCGAAGCCTGCGGCGCAGAGGCCGGCGGTGATGGTGAGGGCAATGCGGATCGGGGTCTTCGGCATGAGTGTCTCCATTTGGCGTTTGCGGTCGGTGGGCGGCCGCGTTGGGTGGTGAGGGCCTTGCGTCGCCAGGTTTGGATGGCTGGCGGCGTGGAGCGATTGTGGGCGCGCCGACTAACTAAATCAATTAGATTTATTAAGTACTTTCCCGGATATGGCGCCCTACCCGCAGGCCCTGCGCGACGATGGTCAGGGCCGGATTGAGGGCGCCCGACGAAGGGAAATGGCTGGCGTCGACCACGAACAGGTTCGGGTGGTCGTGGCTGCGGCACCAGCGGTCGAGCGCGGACTGCGCCGGGTCGTCGCCCATGCGGACGGTGCCGCACTGGTGCGATGGCGTGTCGGCGCCGAAGGGGCGGCTCAGGATGGCGCTGAAGCCGATGCGCTTCAATAGCCCTTTGGTGCGGCTCACGAAGCGGCGATGCGTGGCCATGTTGGTTCGATGCCAGTTCAGCGCCACTCCGCCGCCAGTGAGTGGGCGCACGGTGCTCTGCGCATGCGGAAGGTCTTCGGACATGACCAGCCAGTCGACGCTGTGGCGCGTGAGCATGCGGCCTGCCCAGCGCGGCATCGCTGGCATGGCCGAGCGCACCATCGGCTCCTGGATGTTGCCCAGCATCTGCACGTTGCCGAAGGGTACGCGCTCGTCCGGTGCGCCGAGGTAGAAGTCGTTCAGCGCCAGCGTCTTGGTGAAGCGCGTGTCGTTGACGGTCAGCGGCAGCATGCCCATCAGGCAGGTCGTGTTGTGGTTCATGAAGTGTCGGCCGACGCAGCCCGATGTGTTGGCCAGACCGTTGGGGTGCCGCGATGTGGCTGAGCGCAGCAGCAACACGGCCGAGTTGATGGCGCCTGCGCTCAGGATGAACAGTGGCGCGCGCACCGTCTGCCGCTCGCCCTTGTGCAAGACCTCCGCAGCGACGATGTTCCGGCCAAGTTCATCAGTGACGAGGCGCGCGACCTCGCTGCCGGTCTGCAGCGTGACGTTCGGGTGGCGCAGGGCCGGGTCGATCAGGCACTTCTCGGCATCGCCCTTGGCCTGCACCGCGCAGGGGAAGGCGTCGCAAGTGCCGCAACGCAGGCAGGGGCCGCCTTCGCGCAGGTCGATGGCGGATGGCATGTGGAAGGGATTCAGGCCGAGGGCTCGCAACTTGCCGGCCAGCTCGCCTATGAGCGGCTCGTGCGGTACCGGCGGGAACGGATAGGCGCTGCTGCGCGGTGGCTCGCTCAGATCGGTGCCGGCGTGTCCGTGGACATGAAACAGTTGCTCGGCCTCGGCGTAGAAGGGCTCCAGGTCGGCATAGCGGATCGGCCATGCGGGCGAGATGCCGTCTTCGTGCTCGACGGCCTCGAAGTCGCGCTCGCGCAGGCGGAACATCGCGGTGCCGTAGAACTTGGTGTGGCCGCCGACGAAGTAGTACTGGCCTGGCGTGAACGCCCTGCCCTCGCCGTCCTGCCAGCGCTCCTGGGCGCGGTAGCGGCGCTCGACGAACACGGCCTCGGGGTCGCTGTTCTGCGGTTCGCGCGGCAGGCGCTCGCCGCGCTCGAGGATCAGGATGCGCGCGCCCGTGTCGGCCAGGCTGAGCGCCATGGCGCCGCCGCCAGCGCCGGAACCGATGATGACGATGTCGTAGTCCACGCCGCGCCCTCAGCCGAGGCGAACGGCCGTGCGCTGGCCCGTGCGCGAGGCCTCCACGACGGCCAGCGCCGCCGCCAGCGAGCGCAGCCCGTCCTCGCCGGAAGCCGCAGGCGCACCCTCGCCGCGCACCGCGGCAGCGAACTGCGCGAGCGAATGGGCATAGAGGTCGTGCGGCACGAGCGGCACCTGGCGCTCGCCTTCGGCAGTGCGCAGCAGCACTTCGCCCACGGGCCGTTGCGTCATCACGTCGCGGCCGACGATCGAGCCTGCCGTGCCATGGATCTCGATGCCGGTCCCCGCATGCGCGACGTTGAACGCATCGTGCAGTTGCGCCAGCACGCCGGTGTCGAAGCGCAGCACGGCCATCACGCCGTCTTCAACCGGGCCATCGCCCTGCGTCATGGCCACGGCCTCGACCGGCTCCGCGTCGAGCAGGAAGCGCAGCGTGTCGGCATCGTGCACGGTGATGTCGAGGATCACGCCGCCGCCCGCATCGGGCTTGTGCACGCGCCAGCCTTGCAGGTGCGCGGGCAGCTTCACCGCATGGAACACACGCGCGAACAGCGGCTGGCCGATCGCGCCATCGCGTATGAGCTGGCGCATCGCAATGTGCGAGGCGGCATTGCGCAAGTGGTGGTTGGTGCCCAGCACCACGCCCGCGGCATTGCAGGCCGCGACGATGGCCTGTGCGTCGGGCAGCGTCATCGCCAGCGGCTTCTCGCAGAGGACATGCTTGCCGGCGCGGGCTGCGGCAATGGCTTGCGGCGCATGCAACTCGTTGGTGGTGCTGATGTAGACCGCGTCGACGGCGGGGTTGGCGAGCAGATCGTCGAGCGCGGTCGTCGAGCCTGGGATGCCGTGTGCGGACGCGTACGCTGCGCCGCGTTGTGCATCGCCGCTCATCACGGCCGCGATGGTGTGGCCGGGCTGCGCGCGGATCGCGTCGATCATCCATTCATGGGCGATCGTGCTGGCGCCGATCAGTCCCCATCCGAGGGTGCTTTTCATTCGAGGTCTCCTTTCGTGCCAACAGCGGCACGGTGAAAGGAGCGTAGGTTCCGAAGGCCTTCGCGCATGGCAGGGATGCCGCAGCTTCTTGCACAATTGCCGCATCACCACGGCCTCTCGCCGACGCAATCACGCCATTCACCAGCCATGCCCCTGCGCCCCCGATTCGAACAAGTCAGCGTCGGCCGGGGCGAGTCATGGACCTTGTTCGACCGCCGCCTGCCAGCCTTTCCGTTCAACTGGCACTACCACCCCGAATACGAATTGACGCTCACGCTCAACAGCGTCGGCGAGCGCTTCGTGGGCGACCATGTGGCGCGCTATGGCGATGGCGACCTGGTGCTGGTCGGGCCGAACCTGCCGCATGCATGGCAGTCGCGCAGCGCGCTGCAGCCGGGGCAGCCGCACCATGCTCTCGTGGCCTGGTTCACGCGGGAATGGGCGGAAGGTCTGACCCTGCCCTATCCAGAGCTGGGCGGCATCGGGCCGTTGCTGGCGGACGCGTCGCGCGGGCTGTTCTTCGGGCCGTCTACAGCTGCGCTGGTGCGGCCTCGCTTGCTGGCCCTCATCGATGCCACGCCGTCCGCACGCTGGCTCGGGCTGGTCGAGGTGCTGCTGATGCTGGCCGCCGATGCCGGGCGCGAGCCGCTCGCACTGCAAGGCTTTGCCGGAGAGGATGCGCCACGCGAGCGCGCACGCCTGGACCGCGTGCTTGCCCATCTGCACACGCACTATGCCGAGCCGATTCGCCTGGCCACCCTGGCGGAGCTGGCAGCGATGAGCGAGAGCCAGTTGCAGCGCTTCTTCAAGCGCTGCACGCGCACGACGGTGAGCGACTACCTCGCGACGCTGCGCATCGGCCACGCCTGCGCAATGCTGCTGGAAGGCAACCGCAGCATCGCCCATGTCGCCGAGGCCGCGGGCTATGCGCAGCCGAGTTACTTCACACGCCAGTTCCGCGCGGTGAAGGGCATGACGCCGAAGGAATTCAGGCTGCGGTTTTCGGCATGACGGCGGCATGACGGCGGCATTGCGGCGCGCATTGGCACCGATCGGCGCTGGCCGGGGGCGCCTGCGAGCGAATCGGATCAGCGCCTGCCGTGGCGCTCCGACCAGGTCCTGTACGGATACCCGCCCTGCGTGCAGAGAGCCTCGCCGTACGGGTTGTAGCGGTCGCATGCCGCGCGGGCACCTGACGTGGAGACGGCCACGGGTGTCAGCCGGCGGTCCTTGCGTGGCTTGGCGTTGCTGGTCGGGACCGCCCGGGCGGGTCGTGCCTTCACGCGCGGGTCTGGCGTGGCCGCGGGCACGACGGTGGGCTGCGTTGTCGTCGCATCCTGGCGGTCTACCCATGATGCTTCGGGCTTCCACACCGGCGCATGTGCGGCGGTCAGCACCTCGACCTCTTCCACCGCATGCGAGCGCGGCGGAGGAACGGCGGCCTGCACCAACGCAAGACCAGGGGGCGCATGCATGCGGGGCACGCGCGACGCCGTCGCCACCCACACGACCAGGCCCACGATACACACCAGCAAGAGCACTCCGAGGCAGAGCCACGACGCCACCCTCCGTGCGTCCGGCAAGCTGGCCGGTGCAACGACCGACTGCCGGCCACCGTCCGCATCACCCGGGGGCGCCGTCCGCAGCGATTCCAGCAGCGAAGGCGCCGTGGGCAAGAACGCCGGCAACTTGGAAAGGCAGCCGCGACAGAACATCGCACTGTCGCGGTTGTCGGTTCCGCAGTTAGGGCAGGCAGCTGGCATGCCCGTGACTTTAGCCGGCCAGCGTCGGGTCGCGGCGCGCTTCGTCGAGGCGACGTTGGCGGATCGGTTGCGCGCAAGACGACGCGCGAGCCGCCGATGGCTCGGCACAGGTACGGTTGACACACATCGCGCGGGCGAAGAAATTCAACTCGTCGCACTTGGCCAGTTGGACCGCTGCGCTCTGCACAGCGGGCACGTGCTGCGGCGGCGGTGCCTGCCGCTTGACCGCAGCGACTCTCCTGGACGGGCGATCCACTGCCGCTTTTTCAAGCGTCTCGTATTCGTCTTCGTCAGCGGCGGAAAAACCAGTTTCGGGTGGCGCCTCGCTGATGGCCAAAGTCGTCGACTCGGGCGGGACGGCCACCGGCATCGCGGCCCGCGCCGGCAACGCAATCGGAGCGAGCGGTTGCAGCAAGGTGCGTTCCACGGGCGCTTCGGACTGCGCGGATTCGACCAGCGGAAGACCTGTGGCGGCCGCCACGACGATCAGCAGCGCACCCATGCAGCCTGAGGCCAGTGATACACGTCTTGGCTGGGGTGGTGCGACTCTCTGCCGGGTCGATTGCTGCGACGCGAGGGATGCGTTCGCCGAGTAGTACGCGGGCAACTTGCCCGTGCAGCCCTTGCAGTAGCGGCGCGACCCCAGGTTGATGGTCTGGCACACCTCGCAAACAGTGCGGGGTGACCGGCTGCGCCAGGGCGCGAGGTCCAGCAGGTCACCAAAGGCAACGGAAGTCCTCGCCGGGCTCGGCCGGGCTAGGGGGGGGCCCATCATCGGCCGCGCGGCGTAAGGACCGCGACGCAAATCAATTCGACACGGTGGCTGGACATCATGCTGGGCTCCTGGCTCGAACGGGCTGCAGGCAAGATGCAACGTCGGGCCAACGCAAGCTGTAAGACATCACGCAGTCCGGCTGTCGATGGTGCGCCGGGTGCCGCAACAACTGTCAACACCGCGCTGCAACTTGAAACTACAGCGCCAACGCGGACGAAGGCGTGCGTTCAGTGGCGCGCACCCCGAACTGCCAGATCGGTGGCCAATGAAAGGTCGGCCAGCCATGCGGCATAGGCCTCGTCCTGCTGCGAGGGGTCGCCGCGCAGCAAGGCGGAAGGATGCAGCGTGACCAGCACCCGCTCGCCGCGCGGGCCTTCGTGCCATTGGCCGCGCTCCTTCATCACCGCGACGGGGCGGCCGAGCAATGCGCGCGCCGCGGTTGCGCCGAGCGCCACCAGGGCTTGCGGCTTCACTTGGTCGATTTCGCTTTCGAGCCAATGCAGGCAAGCCGCGGCCTCCTGCTGGCTCGGCGTCTTGTGGATGCGGCGCTTGCCGCGCAACTCGAACTTGAAATGCTTGACGGCATTGCTGACCCAGATCCTGTCGCGCGGCCAGCCGAGGTCGGCGCAGGCGCGGTCGAACAGCTTGCCGGCCGGGCCGACGAAGGGATGGCCGCGCAGGTCTTCCTGGTCGCCGGGCTGCTCGCCGACGACCATCAGCGTGGCGTTGACCGGGCCTTCGCCGAACACGGATTGCGTGGCGTGCTCGCCGATCGGGCATTCGCGGCAGCGGTTGGTGGCGACCTTGAGTTGGGCCAGCGCCTTGGCAGGGTCGGTGGAAACCTTGAACTGGGCGAGCGCCTTGGCCGGGTCGGTCGAGAGCGTCGGGTGCGAGGCGGACATGGGCTGCTCCTCGATGTTCGCCGCCTGCACCAGCGGCACGATGCGGCGCGTGGGTGTCGTGGCCGGCGCATCGATCATCCGGCCGCTGCGCGACAGGGCCTCGGCGGCGAGCGGGCTGATGAGTTCGGCCTCGGGCAGGTTGCGCCAGTAGCGGCGCGGCATCTCCTTCTGCATCATCGCCAGCTTGAGCCGTGCGGGGTTGAAGATGTGCCGGTAGTAGGTGAGCCACAGGGCCTCGCCCGCATCGGCCGGCGGCGCGTCCTGCTTGTGCGCGCCGGGGCCGAAGCGGAGGAACTTGCCGTCCCATTCCATCGAACGTTCCGGCGTGAGGATGGCCCATCGCATCTGCGTGAATCGGCGCACGAAGAACGGGGCGATGGCCTCGACGATGTGATGCTCGGGCTCGAACCAGGCGACGTGCAGCGGCGTCGTTTCGTCGCCTCGCGGCGCGAGGGTGCGGAAGCGGACGAAGGCCGTCATCTTGTGCATGTCACGGCGAACCGCCTTCGCCATCTGGTCGGCCTGGACGCGGTCGGGGTCGATGGGGTCGTGCCTGAGTGCCGGCTCGTGCATCAGGCGCCAGAGCAGGCGGTACAGCAGGCCGAAGCGGCCGGGGTCGCGGTGCAGGACCACGGTTTCGCAGAGGGGGATGAAGTCGGGTGGGACGGAGGTCGAGGCTGGCCCTGATCGCGCGGCCGTGACCGGCGAGGGCCGCTGCCCGATGACTGGCGACGAGCGCCCGCCCGTGGCTGACGGGAAGCTCTCGACCGCGGGCGGCTCGATGGCGGGTTGCGCGGCGAACAGGTCTGCAGCTGCGCTCGCCTGCGTGTGCCAGACGACGTCCCCGGGTGACACGCCCCGAGCAAGCATCTCGCGTGCTTCGCGACGGAAGCCGGGCCAGTCGGTGTCGCCGTCCAGGGTGACGGTATGAGGGGCGAAAGATGGCTGCGCAGGCATGGGCTCAATCTCCGGCCGCGCGCCGGATCGCCCTGTAGGCGCTCAGGCGGAAAACAGCGAAGCCTGCACTGGCGCGGGCTTCAACCGCGCCGCCAGATCGCTGGCCTCCAGCGCCCGGCCGGGCCGGTGGTCGGCCAGCAGCACGAAGGGCATCACCTTGCGCATCGGCACGTGCAGCCGCTTGAGGTCGTCGCTGCGCAGGCGCCGAACGCGACGCGCGACCAGCAGGCGCTCCGCGGCCTTCACGCCCAGGCCTGGCACGCGCAGCAGCATCTCGCGCGGCGCGAGGTTGAGGTCGACCGGGAAACGATCGCGATGCGCCAGCGCCCAGGCGAGCTTGGGGTCGACGTCGAGCGACAGCATGCCGGCCGTGCCCTCCGCCGACGCTGGCACGATCTCGTCATGCGTGAAGCCGTAGAAGCGCATGAGCCAGTCGGCCTGGTAGAGCCGGTGCTCCCGCACCATCGGCGGCGCGGCCAGCGGCAGGTTGCGCGAGGCATCGGGGATCGGGCTGAAGGCCGAGTAGTACACGCGCTTGAGGCGATAGGCGCCGTACAGGTTGGCGCTGGTCGAGAGGATGGTGCGGTCGTCGGTGGCGTCGGCGCCGACGATCATCTGGGTGCTTTGGCCGGCCGGCGCGAACTTGGGCGCCGCCGCCCTGCCCGGCTTGGCGCCGGGCATCGACGCGACCGGGGTGGCCGCGTCGTCGCGCGCTGCGCCCTTGGCATCGTCGATGTGCACGCGCAGCCGCGCCATCGAACGGCGGATGGCGGCGGCGTCCTTTTCGGGCGCCAGCGCCTCGAGCCCCTGCACCGTCGGCAACTCGATATTGATGCTGAGCCGGTCGGCGTAGCGCCCGGCCTTCTGCAGCAGCTCGGGCGAGGCATCCGGAATGGTCTTCAGGTGGATGTAGCCGCGGAAGTCATGCTCGACCCGCAGCACGCGCGCCACCTCGACCACCTGCTCCATCGTGTAGTCGGGGCTCTGGATGATGCCACTCGACAGGAACAGGCCTTCGATGCAGTTGCGGCGGTAGAAGTCGAGCGTGAGTTGCACCACCTCGTCGACGGTGAAGCGGGCGCGCGGCACGTTGCTGCTGACGCGGTTGACGCAGTAGAGGCAGTCGTACTGGCAGAAGTTGGTGAGCAGGATCTTCAGCAGAGAGATGCAGCGGCCGTCGGGCGCGTAGCTGTGGCAGATGCCGGAGCCTTCGGTCGAGCCGATGCCGCGCCCGCCGACCGAGTTGCGCTTGCTGCTGCCGCTCGAAGCGCAGGAGGCGTCGTACTTGGCGGCGTCGGCGAGGATGGCGAGCTTGCGTTGGACAGTCACTGTACGAATATACAGTCGATGCGAGCCAGCGTCCATCGCAAGGGCACAGGAGCGGCGAGAAGCTCGCTACTGCCGACCTTGTTCACCGCGGCTGCGTTCGACCGACCAGCATCTGCCCGATGCGTGCCACGCCACCCGTGCCGCTCGCAGCCCGGCTCACCAGCGCGGTGCCCAGCGCCCCGGCCAGCGTGCGCCCGATGAAGGACCTGCCAGTGGCGGCCTTCCACAACAGCAAGGCGCCCACGCCGAGCACGATGACGTGCTCGCCGGGAAAGTCGGCACGTTGCTGGTCGTATTGCTTCAGTTGGTCGATCACGGATTCGCGTTGCATCTGAGGGCTCCTTGCTTCAACGCCCCCGTGATACGTCGCGCGCGGCGCGCCCGATGTAGGCATGTACGCCCGCCACTCGTCAGGCCATCAGCGCAAACATCGGGGCCCGAGGGCGGCAGCGTGCGCTGCTGGCTGTGTGAAAGCCGGCGTTGGCGTCGCGCCGCTGCCGACGGTGCTCGGGAATTCGGAACCGGAACCCATGGGGTGTTTGGCCCCGTGGCGGTTCTCATGGGACTGGCGACTGCTGGCGATGCCCAGGGATACGCAGGACGGCGCGCGTGAACGCCCTGAAGCCGATCATCACGCGCTAGCGCCCCAGGACCAGTCGCACCAGTTCGCTTTGCCGGCGCCTTCCTGTCTTGTCGAACAGCGAATTCAAGTGCGTGCGGACCGTTGCGGGAATCACGTCCTTCTCGGCCGCGATCTCCCCCACGGTACGGCCGGTCGCGATGCGTTGCAGCACGTACTGTTCGCTCGATGTGAGCGCGAAGTGCCGGGCCAGGCAGCGTTGCCAGCTTTCCTCGTCGCCTTCACTCTCATGGCCGTCCAGCATCACCAGCATCACGCTGGCGCGCGGCCATTCGCAGGCGTAGTGCGGGACTTCGCGGATGGGCACGGCGCTCAGGGTCATGCGCCGCACGCGCTCGTCTTCGACGGCCAGCACCACCGTCTTGCAGCAGATCCTGCTGGCGCCGGAGACCAAGGTCTTGAGCGCAGCGGAATCCAGATTGCCGACGCCGCGCAGATAGCCGTTGGCCGCCTTCAGGAGGCACCCCTTGCGCAGCATGTCCAGCGCCGATGTGTTGCAGAACTCGATGAAGGCGTCTTCCCGCAGGATGAGCGCGGGCGTCGGCAAGAGCTTCAGTCCGATCGCGGGCGAATGCTCAGGCGCGACGTGGCGTGCGAGTTTCCAATGCAGGCGCACGGCATGCTGGACCGGCCGCCAGAAGCGGGCCAGCGCGCGCTTGTCTTCCTCGTCGAAATCGCGCGACGAGAAGGGGCTGCCCACGATGAGGTGCGTGACCGGCGCGCACGGATCATCGGCGTCGCATACCTTGAGCGAGATCTTGTGACCGGCACCGCCACCGCTGAAGCGGCCGAAGTCGTTGTAGTACGCAGTGCGCTTCACATCGGCGTCTGGCAGGAATTCGCGTCCGAAGTGCACATCGCCAGCCGTCTGGAAGAAGCGCTTGCCCGCAACCGCCACCAGCCAGGGGTCCTGCGCCGCCCAATGGGCCTTGTAGGCCGCAATGTCTCCATAGCCGTCGGTGATGGCGCCCAGGTGCGGCCCATTTGCGTCGACGCCCGGTGAAAACATCGCGCCGCCCATGGCGCCGGTCGCTGCGCAGGCGGCGCGCAATACATCTGCCCAGCGCGCCGAATCGAGCGCCGCGGCGCTGGCCAATTCGTACAGGTCCTGGACGTTCATGCAGTTGCGCCGGTTCTTGGAAAGGCATTCTTCGCAGATAGAAGGACCGGCGCAACGGTCCAAGGCGGGCGAAGCGTCCGCTTCCTCATCCACTTTGTGGAAGAACTGCGCCCAGGGCATGGCGGCCCGCCGTACAGACACTTCCCTGCGAGAACGCGAGATCGCCGCCCTTGTTGCGATTGGCGCGTGCAGACGCCGAGTTCACACCCATCGATTTCCTCTGTCATTTGATAGAGGAACACCGCGTTGCTTCTTGCTACTTTCAACCATCACGGCGCGCCGATGCGGGCTTTTCCGCGTAGGACGAGCGTCCGGATTTCGACGCAAGGAGAGAAAGTCATGGCGAAGATGCTGATGCTTTTCATGGCCATCGAACGCGGAGCCCTCGCACGCGGATGTCGCTGGTGCCTGCTTGCCTTCGCGGCCCTCCTGGTCGCCTGCGGCGGCGGCGGTGGGCGCTCGTTGCCGCTGCCGACGCCTGTCGTCGCGCCAGCGATCACCACACAGCCTGCGAGCCTCTCGGTTGCCGAAGGCCAGGCGGCCAAGTTCAGCGTGACCGCCAGCGGCACCGCGCCACTGAGCTACCAGTGGCGCCGTGACGGAACGGACATTCCGGGCGCGACCAGCGCCGATTTCACCCTCGCAGCCACGACGGCCATCGACAACGGCGCGATCTTCACGGTGGCCGCAACCAATTCCGCCGGGTCGGCGACGAGCAGCCCGGCCATGCTCACGGTCGGCCCCATGGCCATTGCGCCAGTCATCACCGCGCAGCCGGCCGCAACTGGCGTGCTGGTCGGACAAACGGCCAACTTCGGCGTCGCAGCGATGGGCACCGCCCCCTTGAGCTACCAATGGCTGCGCAACGGCGTGCCCATCTCCGGCGCCACCTCGGCAAGCTAGGACACCGCCGCGACCGTGGCCGCGGACGATGGGGCTCTCTTCTCCGTGGTGGTGACCAACACGGCAGGCGCCGCCACGAGCGGCGACGCCCTGCTCACCGTCACGGCCGGGGCCGTGGCGCCCATCGTCACTGCCGGGCCGAACAGCACCACCGTGGCCGCAGGCCAGCAGGCCACCTTCTCGGTCACCGCGACCGGCACGGCGCCCTTGAGCTACCAATGGAGCCGCAACGGCACCAGCATCCCGGGAGCGACTGGCGCCAGCTACACGACGCCAGCCACCACTGATGCCGACAACGGCGCAAGCTTCGTCGCGACGGTGACGAACGTCGCCGGCAGCGCCACCAGCGGCGCGGCCGTGCTGTCCGTCACCGCGGCACCCGTGGCGCCGTCGATCGTCACGCAGCCGGCGAGTGTGACTGTCGTCGCCGGCCAGACCGCGAGTTTCAGCGTCGTCGCCGACGGCTCCGCGCCCTCGAGCTATCAATGGAGACGAAATGGCACGACGATTCCAGGTGCCACGGCGGTCAGCTACACGTTGCAGAACGCCAGCGCAGCCGACAACGGCGCGCAGGTCTCAGTCGTCGTGAGCAATGCGGCCGGTTCGGTGACCAGCAACGCGGCCACCCTGACGGTCGGTGCCGTCGCGATCGCGCCGGCTGTCACAACGCCGCCGGCCAACGCCAGCGTCACCGCCGGCCAGACGGCGACCTTCAGCGTCATCGCGACCGGCACCGCACCGCTCGGTTATCAATGGCAGCGCAACAACGCCAACATCGCGGGTGCGAGCAGCGCCAGCTACACGACGCCTGCCACTGGCCTTTCCGACAGCGGCGCGACCTTCCGCGTCGTCGTCAGCAATCCAGGCGGAAGCGCGACAAGCGCGCAGGCCACATTGAGCGTGACGGCGGCGCCAGTGGCACCCACCATCGGGACGGCGCCGGCGAATGTCACGGTGACTGCCGGCGCGACGGCCACGTTCACCGTGGTGCCGGGCGGCACCGCACCGCAGACCTTCCAATGGAGTCGCAACGGCAGCCCGATCGTCGGCGCCACGGCGGCCAGCTACACCACGCCCGCGACCACGATCGCCGACAACGGCGCCACCTTCACGGTGACCGTGTCCAATGTGGCCGGCAACGTCACCTCCGACGCTGCGACGCTGACGGTGATCTCGGTGTGGACCGGCATCAAGCAGGACGGTGCGCAGTTCCCCTCGCCACTCGTACCGTACAACGTCGCCTACAGCGTCGCGACGGATGCGCAGGGCAACGTGGTCATCGGCGGCTATACGACCGGCATCTTCACGGCTGGCACGGACCCAGGCGCATCGAAGCCCTTCATCGCGAAGTACGGCCCGGCGGGCAACGTGCTGTGGCAACGGCTGGTGCTGGACGCGTACAACGGCTTTGGCGTGGCTGAGGCGGTCAACAGCGTCGCGGTGGACAGCGCGGGCAACATCTACGTCACCGGGCAGACACTCACGACGCTGGCGGGTGAGATCGCGGCAGGCAATACCGATGTCTTCGTCGCGAAATTCGGCCCCGACGGCACGCGGTTGTGGGCTCACCAGTTCGGCTCCAACGCGTTCGACAGCGGCCTGGGCATCGCGGTCGACGCCAACGGCAACTCCTTCATTGCCGGGCGTACCTTCGGCCAACTGCCGCTGACCAACCCGCCAGGTGGCACCAGCATGTGGTTCCTTGCCAAGTACGACACGGCGGGCGTTCGCCAGTGGATCAAGGAAGACATGTTCCACACCGGCCAGCCTGCGCCGTACAACGAGGGCCACGGGGTGGCGGTCGACGCGGCGGGCAACGCCTACCTCACGGGATGGGCATCCGGCAGCCAGTTCAATGCCAGCGGCGCCTACGTGGCGAAGTTCAACGGCAGCACCGGTGCCCAGATCTGGGAAACACTGCTGGGCCCGGCCGTGCCGAACAACGGGCTGCCGGTCACGAGCGACAGCATTGCCGTCTCTGCAGATGGCAGCCGCGTGTTCATCTCGGGCCGCACCTACGCAGACTTCGACGTGGCGGGCAACCCGACGGTGAACCCCTTCTGCTGCACCGCAGGCGACGCCCTCATTGCGCGCTTCGACGGCTTTGGCACCCTGCAATGGGCGCACAACCTGTCGTCCCAGACCCTGAGTGGCCCGCGCTACTTCGACGAGGAAGCCTTCGGCATCAAGACCGACGCTGCCGGCTCCGCCGTCTTCATCACGGGCTACACCAACGGCGTGATGCCGGGCGAAACCTCCAAGGGCGACGAAGACATGTTCGCGGCGCGCTTCGAGGCCGACGGTACACGCACCTGGGTCAGGCAATACGGCTCCGGCCTGCCCGCAACGGGCCCCCGGCACGACCGCGGCTACGGCATCGCGATGGACCTGCACGGCGACCTGTTCATCGCAGGCTCGACCATCGGCACCTTCGGCACGCCAGGCCGATCCACCGACCGGGTGAACTGGTTCGTCTTGAAGATGAAGCCGACGGACGGCAGCTTGTATTGATGGGTTTGCGAGATGAACTGGAACGGGTGCCCAAGGCGCCCAGCAGTCAACCGCGCGCTCCGCGGAACCCGTCCAGTCTCGCCCCCATCGCCGTCACCGCGATGATCAGCGCCCCCCAGATCGCGAGCGTGAGAAAGGGGCTGAAGTCCAGCAGGTTGAACGCCGACGAAATGACCTGCAGCAGGACCAGCGCCATTACCAGCCCGCCCACCCTGCCGAAGCCGCCCAGCGGGTCCACACCGCCGAGCACCGCGGCGAGGATGGTCACCAGCAGGTAGCTCTCGCCATAAGACGCATTGGCCGAATTGAAGCGCGCCATCATCACCAGCGCCGCCACCACCGCCAGCAGGCTCGACAGCACATACACGCCCATCAGCACGCGCCGCGTGTCCACGCCCGAGTAGCGCGTCGCCTTCTCGCTCGATCCGATCATGTAGACCTTGTGGCCGAACGGGCTCTTGTTGAGCAGCACCGCCATCGGCACGCACAGCGCCATGAAGATCATCAGCGCCACCGGCACGCCGGCCAGCGTGCCATTGCCCAGGAACACGATCGGCTCCGGAAAGCCCGAGATCACATTGCCGCGCGTGAGCCCGATCGACAGGCCCTTGCACAGCGTCATCGTGCCCAGCGTCGCGAGGATCGGCGACACGCCGAGGTACGCGATGACGAAGCCGTTGATGAGGCCCACCACCAGCGCCACACCGACGCCGGCGAGGATCGCGATGACCTGCCAGCCGCCCCACATGAAACCCTCCGCGCCCGGCACCTGCGTGGTGAGCACCCAGCCCATCGTCAGCGCGCACAGATTGGCCGTGGCGATGATCGACAGGTTCAAGCCGCCTGACAGCAGCGTCACCATCATCGCCAGCGACAGGATGCCCAGCTCCGGCAACTGGAAGGCCATCGACTGCAGCGAGCCGACGCTGAAGAAGCGTTCGCCCAGCAACAACCCGAACACCGCCAGCAGCGCCACCAGCACCAGCGACAACATCGGCACCGTGCCGCCGCGCAGGAAGCGTGCGAGCGCCATCAGTTGATCGCCTTCGTTGCGCGCCGGCGGCGCTCCGACCAGGCCGTCATCGACACCGCCACGAGGATGGTCAGCCCCACGAACCACTGGTTCCAGTACGAGGACACGCCGATCAGCACCAGCCCGTTCTGCAGGATCGCCAGCAGCGCGACGCCGAGGATCGCGCCCATCACCGTGCCCACGCCGCCCGTGAGGCTCGCGCCGCCCAGCACCACGGCTGCCAACACGTCGAGCTCCTTGCCGACCAGCACCGTCGGCGTGACCGACTGCGCCAGTTGCGCCTGCACCAGCGAGGCCACACCCGCGACAAAACCCAGGTAGCCGTAGACCAGCACGTTGAGCCGGAACACATGGAAACCCAGGCGCTGCGCCGCATCCTTGTTGCCGCCCATCGCGTAGATCTGCCGGCCGATGTTGGTCCTGTTCAGCAGCAGCCACGCCGCAAGGAAGGACAGCACCAGCACGATGATCTGCAGGTTCAGCGCATAGGGCACGCCATTCGCGTCCTCCTGCTCGAACCACCAGATGCCGTCGCGGAAGAACTTGGGCAGCGAGGTGATGTACTTGCCGCCGGTCGAGAAGATCAGCAGGCCGTAGAAGATGTTGAGCGTCGCGATCGACACGATGATCGAGGAGATGCCCAGCTTGGTGATGAACACCGCGTTGATCACGCCGCACACGATGCCGACCGTTGCCGCGATGGCGAACAGCGGCAACCAGCCCAGCCCATGGTTGATGCCGATGGTCAGCGCGATGTACTGCGCAATCGACGCTGTGGCCGTGAACGAAATGTCGATGCCGCCCGAGATCAGCACCACCAGCAGGCCCGACGCCAGGATGCCAATGAAGGCGTTCGAGGTCAGCAGGTCGTAGAGGTTCTGCACGGTGAGGAAACTGTCGGTCGCCAGCGAGAGCACCAGCGACATCACCAGGATGACGGCGAGCAGCCAGAACTCGTGGCTGCGGCGGAAGCGCTGGAGCGCGGTGCTGCCCTTGTTATGCATCGACCATCGCCTGCAGTTCCTCTTCTGACGAGCCATGCGGTACGCGCTCGCCGACCAGCTTGCCGCCCCGCATCACCAGCACCCGATGCGCGTGATAGAAAACCTCGGGAATCTCGTCCGAGATCAGTAGGATCGCGACGCCCTTGGCCGCCAGCGCGCGCACCACTTCGTAGATGCCGTCCTTGGCCGCGATGTCGACGCCGACGGTCGGGCTGTCGAGGATCAGCAACTTGGGCGCCGTCGCCATCCACTTGGCCAGCACCACGCGCTGCTGGTTGCCGCCGGACAGCGTGCGCACCGCGTTGTCCGCGTTCGGCGCCTTGATCGCCAGCTCCTTGATCCAGTGCTGCGCCGTGGACTGGCGCGTCTGCTCCGGCACCAGGCCAATGCGGTTGGTCAGCTTGTCCAGCACGGTCACCAGGATGTTCGAAGAGATCGGCTGCTCCAGCACCAAGCCCAGGTTGAGCCGGTCCTCGGAGACGTAGGCGATGCCCTCCTCGATCGCCTGCGCATTGGTCTTCAGCGCGAGCGGCTTGCCGTTCAGGCGGATCTCGCCCGCGGTCGGCTGGTTCATGCCGAATAGCGACAGCGCCAACTCGGTGCGTCCGGAGCCGAGCAGCCCCGTCAGCCCGACGATCTCGCCGGCGCGGATATCGAGGCTCACGTCTTCGTACTGACCGGCGCGCGTGAGGTGGCTCACCGACAGCACCACGTCAGCGGTCGTCCAGTCCGTCAGCGATGTCTTGTAGGCAAAGGACTTGCCGGTCATCAGCGTCGCGAGCTTCTTGTCGTCCATCTCGCGCGCCGGGAATTCGCCGACCTTGGCGCCGTCGCGCAGCACCGTCACGCGCTCGGCGATCTCCATGACTTCGTCAAGCCGGTGTGACACGAACACGATGCAGATGCCGTGCCGCTTCAGATCGGCCACAAGCCGGACCAGCGCATCAACCTCGTGCCGCGACAGCGAGGCCGTCGGCTCGTCCATGATCACCAGCTTCGCGTCGGCCGCCATCGCGCGGCAGATCGCGACCAGTTGCCGGTTCGCGATCGACAGGTCCTCCACCCGCTCGTCCGGGTCCAGCGACGCACCGATGCGCGCCATCGCGGCCGCGGCCGTCGCGCGCAGCCGCTTCCAGTTCACCACCTGCGGCCGACCGAGGTGGCTGGCAATCGAGATGTTCTCCGCCACCGTGAGGTTGGGGAACAGCGACAGGTCCTGGTAGATCACCTGGATGCCGCAGGCGGTGGAGTGCACCGGATCGAGGCGCGGATACTCCCGCCCCCCGATCACGATGCGCCCGCCCGGCTCGGGCGCCAACACGCCCGAGATGATCTTGATCAGCGTCGACTTGCCCGAGCCGTTCTCGCCGACCAGGCAATGCACCTCGCCGGCTGCCAGCGAGAGGTCGACATCGCGCAATGCGACGACGCCGCCGAAGCGCTTGGAGATCGCCTTCAAATCAAGAAAATTCGCCAATCAAGCCTCAAGCGCTTCCGCATTCAGACATTAGCCACCGCCCGGAGCAACCCCATTCCAGGAACACCGCGGAACCGGCTTTCCCGGGCCGCTGGTGTTGCCCCGCTGAGGGGTTGGAGGAGCGACGCGAAGTGCGTGGATCCTGGGGGAGAGCAACAGTGCTAGAGGCCGCCAGCAATCAGACCCGCAACGGTCTCATTGTTGATCCGCATGATCTTGTCGACCTTGATCAGCTTGCCCGGCACGTCGACAGAAGCCTTGCCCAGCCCCGGTATCTCGACGCCATCCTTGATCGGCTTGCCGTCCAGCACCAGCCGTGCCACCGCGACCATCGCGTAGCCCGCATCCGTCGGATTCCACAGAAAGCCCTCGCGAATGATCCCGTCGGCGATCAGGTCCTTGGCCTGCGACGGCAGCACCGTGCCGACCACCGCAATCTTCTTGCCCAGCCGCTTCTCGCGCACCGCGTTGCCCGCGCCGATCGGCCCATTGGAACCAAAGCCGAGGATGCCCTTGAGATTCGGATACGCCTTGATCACGTCCAGCGTGGTCTTGTACGAGGTGTCGATCTCGTCCGCGCCCGGGAAGCGGTCCGCCGCCAGCTTCATCTTCGGATAGTTCTTCTTCTGGTAGGCGATGGCCGCATCGGCCCACTTGTTGTGCAGCGGCGTAGTCAGCGTGCCGACGTACACCACGTACTCACCCGACTCGCCCATGTCCTTGGCGATGCGCTGCATCTGCACCTCGCCGAACTTCACCGAGTCGATCAGTTCCACGTTCCAGTCGCGCCCTTCCTGCTCCGGTCCCTCGTGCGTGATCACCTTGATGCCGGCCGCCTGCGCCCGCTTGAGCACCGGCTCGCACACCTTCACGTCCAGGGGCACCAGGCCGATCACGGTCACCTTCTTGGCGATCTGGTCCTCGAGCAGCTTGACCTGCTGCGCCGGGTCGACATTGGCCGGGCCGACCATGGTGGCATCGATGCTGAAGTCCTTGGCGCCCTTCACGATGCCCTTCTCGACCGCGTTGAACCACGGGATGCCCGCGATCTTCACCACGGTCACCATCGACGGATTCGCCGCGAAGGCGAGCCGGCTGGCGAGCCCCGATGCGCCGGCCATGGCCGCGCTTCCCAATGTCTTGAGAGTCTTGCGTCTGTTCACTGGTTGTCTCCATGTTGACTCGCGGTCTTGGCGAGCCTTGTTGCCCTCCCAGGATGCGAACGCGAAGCTGCGGGAATGCTAGTGCCGCCGGTTGCAATTGACAACGGGGCCGCGGTGCGCCTTACCCTGATACCGACGCATGGGCAGCGGACGCGCGCCCGGCGCCCGAGTGCGATTTGCAGTTCAATTCCGCCGGGGCGATCGTTCAGATCGGCATCGCCCGATCGCGTTGGCGCAAGCCTCGACGCGCATTCCACTCACCCAGAATGGAGACCATATGAAGCCGAAGACCACTGAAGAGTATGTGCAGATCGACGAGGTGGAATGGCAGCCGTTCCCGGACGCCTTTTCCACCGGGGGCATTCGCTGGAAGCTGCTGAACGTGTCGCCCGGCTCGGGCGCGTGGACGGCGATCTTCGACTGCCCCGCCGGCTCATCCTTCGCACCGCACATCCATGCCGGCCCGGGCGAATACCTGCTGACCAAGGGCAAGATGGACGTGCGCGGCGGCAAGGCCGCGGGCGGTGCTACCGCCATCGCACCGGGCTACGGATTCGAGTCCTCGGGCGCGCGGCACGACAAGACCAACTTCCCGGTCGACAGCGAGTTCTACATGACCTTTCTCGGCCCGCTGACCTTCATCAAGCCCGACGGCAGCCCGATCGCGGTGATCGGCTGGGAAGAGGCGCAAGGCGCCTGGGGTTGAGAAGGCGAGAAACTTTCTACTGCGGCCACCGATCTTGGGCCTGCGGTGTTTGGCTCCGGCACAACAAGCGCTATCGCGAAGTTGTTAGCCTCTGCCGCAACTTCGTTGTCACCGCACGAGAGTGCGGTTCTGCGCCGCAGACCCGACCTCGGCGCCCTCGCTACGAAACCTTCACACCTTCTCGGAAACCTGACTCGCTGAGTCAGCTTGTCGGGGCGGACGGGTCGAGCATGCCCGCCGACTTCAGGTCGCTCCACAACGCGGCCGGCACCATCGCTTCCGCATCGGCCGCGTTGGCCTCGATCTCCTGCGGCTTCACGCCACCGAGCACCACGGTGACCACGGCCGGATGCGCCATTGCGAACTGCAGCGCAGCACGGCGGATCGACGTGTCGTGCGCCGCGCAGATCTTCTCGATCTTGCGCACGCGCTCCATGATGTCCTCCGGCACCGGCCCGTATTCGAAGTGAGCGCCCGGCACCGCGCCGGTGGCCAGGATGCCGGAATTGAAGACGCCCGCCAGCATCACGCCGATGTTCTTCTGCACCGCCAGCGGCAGGAACTCGGCCAGCCCGTTCTGGATGAGCAGCGAGTAGCGCCCGGCCAGCATCGCCACGTCGAAATCGCCAGCCTTGGCGAACTTCACGCTGATGTCGGCCTCGTTGATGCCGAAGCCGATGGCGGCGACCACCTTCTCGCTGCGCAGCTTGTCGAGCGCCTTGTAGGCGCCATCCATGGCCTCCTTGAAGTAGCGCTCCGCATCCACGCGCCCATGCGTCCACACGTCGCAGTCGTGGATCAGCAGCACGTCGATGCGGCTCAGCCCGGTGCGCAGCAAGGACTGCTCGACCGAGCGCATCGTGCCGTCGTAGGTGTAGTCGAAGCGCGGTGCGTGCGGATAGCCGCCGGCAAAACCGGGCGAGTACACATCGGGGTTCCTCGGCGGCGGTTGGGTGAAGGCGTCCATCACGCGGCCGATCTTGGTCGAAACGATGACCTCATCGCGCGGCACATGCCGCAGGCCCGCGCCGACGCGGGATTCAGCCAACCCGTTGCCGTAGTGCGGCGAACTGTCGAACACGCGCACCCCGCACTGCCAGGCCCGCTCGATCGTCGAGATCGACGTCTTCTCATCGAGCAGTTCGTAGAGATCGCCCATGGGCGCGGTGCCAAGGCCAATTGCCGAGAAGGCCAGGTCCGTTCCGTTGCGAGTCCTGAAGTTGCGTGACTTCATCGGTATGTCTCCTCGTTGGATGCCGCGCGAGCTTAGCGCGGCTTGCCATTGCTTGCGCGCCACGCGCGCGCGAAGGTAGCCTGCGGCCACCAGCGAGTTGCGCCGTGCACCGCCTCCCGAGCCGGCGAGCGGGCCAGGCCAGCCGCCCAAGGGCTTTCCCTTGTAGGTAGCCAGCTAAAACCCGGCGCCTGAAAGCGGGTGCAACACTGCGCAGCACAGGGCCGCATCGAGCCCGTCGAACGATGAAACAGGAGACATGACATGCGTGTGATTCCCATCGCACCGTTGGGCCTTGCCGGCGCCGATGCGTGCAGCGACGAAGACAACGGCCAGGTTCCCAAGCTTGCCCTGCCCCTGGCGCGACGCGAGTTCCTCAAGGGTTCCGGCATCCTCATGGGCACCATCGCCGCCGGCTCCGTGCTGGCCGCGCTGGCGCCCTCGTCCGTCTGGGCGCTGGAGCTGAAGCAGCTCAGCGAGAGCGAGGGCACGACACTGATGGCCATGGGCCGCGTGCTTTATCCGCACAAGAAACTGCCCGACGCCGTCTATGCATTGCTGGCCAAGGACCTCGACGGCAAGGCCGATGCACTGCCCGTCGTGAAGGCCGGCATCGCCAGCCTCGACCAGGCCACCGGCGGCAGCTTCGTGAAGGCCCCTGCCGCGAAGAAGCTGGCCGCCGTCAAGGCCATCGAAGGCACGCCCTTCTTCAACACCGTGCGCGGCCAGTGCGTGACCTCGCTCTACGACAACGACATGGCCTTCGCCGCGCTCGGCTACCCCGGCTCGGCCTGGGAAAAAGGCGGCTACATCACGCGCGGCTTCCAGGACCTGAAGTGGCTCCCTGCGCCGCCGCAAGCCGCCAGCCCTCCGCCCTACATGGGCTGAAGCCCCGCCAGCCACGTCCACGTACACAGCAAGCAGGAGACAGACAAATGGCGAAGTTCGACAACACGGACGACTCGGTGGTCGTCATCATCGGCTCGGGCGCCGGCGGCGGCACCCTGACCAACGAGCTGGCCCAGAAGGGCATCAAGGTCGTGGTGCTGGAGGCCGGCGCAACCCAATCCAGCAACACCTTCATCAACGACGAATGGAAGTCCTTCGGGCAACTGGCCTGGCTGGACAACCGCACCACCTCCGGCAGCTGGCGCGTGGCCAAGGACTTCCCCAACCTGCCGGCCTGGACCTGCAAGACCGTCGGCGGCACCACCACCCACTGGGCCGGCGCGTCGCTGCGACTGGAGGCGCACGAGTTCAAGGCACGCAGCACCTACGGCGAGATCAAGGGCGCCAACCTGATGGACTGGCCCGTCACGCTCAAGGAGCTGGAGCCTTACTACGACCGCGCCGAGGACAAGATGGGCGTCACACGCACCCACGGTATCCCGGGCCTGCCGGGCAACAACAACTTCAAGGTGATGTACGCCGGCGCCACCAAGCTCGGCTACAAGCAGGTGCACACCGGCAACATGGCGATCAACAGCCAGCCGCGAGACGACCGCGCCCGCTGCCTGCAACTGGGCTTCTGCTTCCAGGGCTGCAAGAGTGGCGCCAAGTGGAGCACCCTCTACACCGAGCTGCCCAAGGCCGAGAAGACCGGCAACATGGACCTGCGCCCCGAAAGCCACGTCAGCCGCATCGAGCACAACGACGCCGGCAAGGTCACGGGCGTCGTCTACTTCGACAAGGACGGCAAGGAGCAGCGCCAGAAGGCGCGCGTCGTCTGCGTGGCGGCCAACTCGATCGAGACGGCGCGCCTCTTGTTGCTCTCTGCCTCCAACAAGTACAAGGACGGCCTGGCCAACAGTTCCGGCCAGGTCGGGCGCAACTACATGCGGCACCTGACCGGCTCCGTGTACGGCCTGTTCAAGCAACCGGTGAACATGTACCGCGGCACCACGATGGCCGGCATCATCCGCGACGAAGCCCACAACAACCCGAAGCGCGGCTTCGTCGGCGGCTACGAGATGGAAACGCTGGCGCTGGGCGTGCCCTTCATGGCCGCCTTCCTGGACCCGGGTGGCTGGGGCAGCGGCTTCACCGAGTACATGGAGAACTACACCAACATCGCCGGCATGTGGATCGTCGGCGAGGACATGCCGCGCGAAAGCAACCGCATCACGCTGCACGCCACGCTCAAGGACAAGTGGGGCAACCCCATCCCCAACGTGCACTTCGACGACCACGAGAACGACATCCGGATGCGCGAGCACGCCTTCCGCCAGGGCCAGCGCGTCTATGCGGCGGCCGGCGCCATCAAGTCCTTCCGCACGCCGCCGTATCCGAGCACCCACAACCTCGGCACCTGCCGCATGGGCACCGACCCGAAGACCAGCGTCTGCAACGCGCACGGCCAGACGCACGACATCCCCAACCTGTTCATCAGCGACGGCAGCCAGTTCACCACCGGCGGCGCGGAAAACCCCACGCTCACCATCGTGACGCTGGCCATCCGGCAAGCGGAGTACATTGCCAGCGCGATGACCGCCCGCACGGTGTAGCCAAGGTTGCGGGCCCACCCAAGGAGACAAGCCATGTGTGAGTTCTTCGTCAAGGCCGATCCGATCCAGTACGAGCAGCGCTCCCGCACCGTGCGCATCCACGGCGTGCTGACCAGCTTGCGGCTGGAGAACATGATGTGGGACACCCTCGCCGAGATGGCCGAGGAGGAAGGCCGCACCACCAACGCGCTGATCGCCCTCTTCCACGACGAGATCATGGCGCACCGCGGCGAAGTGCCCAACTTCGCGTCCTTCCTGCGTGTGACCTGCATGCGTTATCTTCGACGTCGGCTGATGGCGCTGGAGCAAGCACCGCGTACCATCGCCACCTCCCCCAAACTCACACCCATCCACCCTTTGGCAGTAGCGCACGCACGATGAGCTTCGACACGGAAAACCACCCGGGCGTGTGCGCCCAACCCAGCAACGCATCGCAGGGCTTCGTCTTCAACCACAGCATGCTGCGCGTGAAGGACCCGGCTGTCGCGCTGGACTTCTACACCCGCGTCTTCGGCATGCGCGTGCTGCGCAAGCTCGACTTTCCGGAGATGAAGTTCTCGCTGTATTTCCTGCACCGGCCCGTGGCGGACAACCCGCCGCCGGAAGACATCGGCGAGCGCACCGCCTGGACCTTCAGCCAGACCGGCATCCTCGAGTTCACCCACAACTGGGGCACCGAGGACGACCCGGACTTCAAGTACCACGATGGCAATGCGCAACCGCAGGGCTTCGGCCACATCTGCTTCTCCGTGCCGGACCTGGACGCCGCCATCAAGTGGTTCGACGACAACCAGGTCCCCTACGTCAAGCGCCCCGAGCAGGGCAAGATGAAGGACGTGGCCTTCATCAAGGACCCGGACGGGTACTGGATCGAAATTGTCGACCCTGCGCGCCTGAAGAACCTCGGGCGGAGTTGAATCAGCGGAGTTGAATCAGCGGAGTTGAACCAGATCGCCTGCTGATCGACCCGTTTCGACAGTTCGGCTGCGCTGTCCTTGCGCTCGCTGAGCGGTCGACCAAGTACGCGCTGGCGTCGCGCGCGACAGCAGCGTGAACTTGACGAGTTCTGGGCATCCCAAGCCCACGGATGGAGCCCGGTGTTCGCGAAGAAGCGGTGTCGCGTTACAAGGTGAATGGCAGCGCCGGAGATGATCGACACATCATTTGGTGCGAGCCCATGGGTTACAGGCGCCGCGGTTGCCAACAGTAGGAACGCCGCCCGAACGAGGCTCATATCAAGCAGATCAGGCACGGCTGATATGAGCACCTGCAACTCGGGCAGCCGCTGCCACGGCAGGCCCACCACCAGCGCCTCGAACTGCTGCGCCGTCAGTTGCAGGGTGGGTGCAGCGGCGCTGGCCGACGCGCTGGTCCACGCAAAGCTGCCGCTGTGCAGCCGTCGCGTGGCACACCACACGCCGAAGCCGTCGTGCACCAGCAGCTTGACGCGCGTTGCCCGCGCGTTGGCGAACAGCCAGCCGTGGTGGGCCTGGGCCTGGCCGACGGTGTTGACCACCACCGCCAGCAGCCGGTCGGCGCCCGCGCGCATGTCCTGGGGCTGCGTGCACAGCCACAACGCGTCGATGCGGATCATGGCGCGCTCGCGCCAGTACCCAGCACGGGCCGAGGTCAGCTCGCGCAGCTGACCTGCCCCCTCTCAGCCGTACCAGCTTAAACGCAGTGAGGTCCGTCAACCTGGAGAATGACGGACATGAGAAAGAGCAGATTCACCGAAGAGCAGATCATCGGTTTCATCAAGCAGGCCGAGGCCGGCCTGCCGATCAAGGAGCTGTGCCGCAAGGGCGGCTTCAGCGATGCGACCTTCTACAAATGGCGCGCCAAGTACGGCGGCATGGACGTGCCCGATGCCCGGCGACTGCGT
>NZ_JBBKZT010000030.1:0-78399 GCF_037889975.1 Variovorax rhizosphaerae
GCGCACGGCTCGGGGCCGATGTGGTTCGCTATTCCTTCATCGCAGTGGACTTGCACCACCTACTCCTTGCCGGTCTCCCGGCGCACCGACAACTATTCTGACGCGGGGGGAGTTCGCGAAGGCTGAAGAAATTCGGACAGCCGTACGCAGAGGACGCAAAGGCTCCGCGAAAGTCGCGAAAGGAACCCCAAATCTTTCTTTGAATTCTTTTGCGACTTCCGCGGAGCCTTTGCGTTCTCTGCGTTCGGCGCCCGCTTTCGCTTTTGAGGCGCAATGAGCCCCACCGAACCCCAAAAGAAAACCTGATTAGGTAGCAAGTTCAGCCGGGCTCACGCAGTGAGCCTGTGATGCTGGACGATCAAGGCATTGCACACGGAGGTGCGTATGCCGATGAATCGAGTCCAGTTCCAGCGAGGGATGCTATCGCACCGCTTGGCTGGTCAAGCACAAGCTCATGCTGGTGATGTTCGAGCAAGAGCGCGACCGACGGCTTGGCGACCTCGTCCAGATTGACGATGCTTTCATCGGCGGCGAACGTACTGGCGGCAAGCGCGGCCGCGGCTCGGAGAACAAGGCGCCGCTTATCGCGGCCGTCCAGACGACACCTGACGGCCAAGCCATTTACGCCCGGCTGGACGTCTTGCCAGACTGGAGAGTCCCCACGGTAGCGCGCTGGGCAGTAAAGGCGTTGTGGACCTCGACGCACGTCGTCAGCGACGGGCTGTCGGGCTTCGTGGGCGTGAAGTCGGCCGCGTGCAGTCACGAGCCCATCATCCACAACACAGGTACCGCCAAGGCGAACGTCCAACACGCTCGCTTCAAAGCGATCAATACTTTGCTGGGCAACCTGAAGATGTGGATGAACACTACCTTCCGTGGCTTCAAGACCGATCACTACGCCACGCGTTACCTCGCCGAGTTTCAGTACCGCTTCAATCGGCGCTTCGACCTCACCCAACTCATGCCAGCGTTGCTGGCCTCGTGCGCCGTCCAGTTACCGGCTCGTGAGGTCAGTATGCGCACGGCCATGACAGCTGAATTTGCTACCTAATCAGGAAAGAAAAAAGCCCCTGATTCGAAAATCAGGGGCTTTTAAATTGGTTGCGCGAGCAAGATTTGAACTTGCGACCTTTGGGTTATGAGCCCAACGAGCTACCAGGCTGCTCCATCGCGCGGCAAGATGGAATTATATACTATTTATTCGCCGGCTGCCTGATCTTCAGCAGCTTCTTTCACTTCGGGGCGATCGACCAGTTCGACGAGCGCCATCGGAGCGTTGTCGCCCACGCGGAAGCCCATCTTCAGGATGCGGGTGTAGCCGCCCGGACGCGTCGCGAAGCGCGGGCCCAGGTTGTTGAACAGCTTCACCACGCTGTCGCGGTCGCGCAGGCGGTCGAATGCGAGGCGCTTGTTGGCGACCGTCGGCTTCTTGGCCAGCGTGATCATCGGTTCGATGACGCGACGCAGTTCCTTGGCCTTGGGGACCGTGGTCTTGATGGCCTCGTGCTCGATGAGCGAGTTCATCATGTTCTGCAGCATCGCGAGGCGGTGCGAGCTGGTGCGGTTGAGTTTGCGGAGGCCGTGACCGTGACGCATTTTTGATTTCCTTTTTCGAGGTTTGTAATAAAGGCAGCCGTGTCAGGTACTGCCCTTTGCGGTTCAGCGCTGAATCAGCGCTTGTCGAGGCCGGCCGGCGGCCAGCTTTCGAGCTTCATGCCCAAGGTGAGGCCGCGAGAGGCGAGCACTTCCTTGATTTCGTTGAGCGACTTGCGACCCAGGTTCGGGGTCTTGAGCAGCTCGTTCTCGGTGCGCTGGATCAGGTCACCGATGTAGTAGATGTTCTCGGCCTTCAGGCAGTTGGCCGAACGCACCGTCAGTTCGAGTTCGTCGACAGGGCGCAGCAGGATCGGATCGAATTGCTGTGCGCTGCGCGGTGCCGGTGCATCGAATGCAGCCAGTTCGCCGCCCTCGAGCTGCGCGAACACGGCGAGCTGTTCAACCAAGATCTTGGCCGAGGCGCGGACTGCGTCTTCGGCGGTGATCGCACCGTTGGTTTCGATCTCGACCAGCAGCTTGTCCAGGTCGGTACGTTGTTCCACGCGGGCGCTTTCGACCGTGTAGCTCACGCGCTTGACCGGCGAGAACGACGCGTCGAGGACGATGCGGCCAATCGACTTGGTCGGCTCGTCCGCATAACGGCGCATCGTGCCGGGCACATAGCCGCGACCCTTTTCAACCTTGATCTGCATGTCGAGCTTGCCGCCTTGCGACAGGTGCGCGATCACGTGATCGGGGTTGATGATCTCGACGTCGTGCGGCGTCTGGATGTCGGAGGCCAGCACCGGGCCTTCGCCGTCCTTGCGCAGGCTCAGCGTGACTTCATCGCGGTTGTGGAGCTTGAACACCACGCCCTTGAGGTTCAGGAGGATGTTGACGACATCTTCCTGCACGCCGTCGATCGACGAGTACTCGTGCAGAACGCCAGCGATGGTGACTTCGGTTGCCGAATAGCCAACCATCGACGAGAGCAGAACGCGACGCAGCGCGTTGCCGAGCGTGTGGCCGTAGCCGCGCTCGAAAGGCTCGAGCGTGACCTTGGCCTTGTTCGGCGCCAGTTGCTCGACCTGGATGGTCTTGGGTTTCAGCAGGGTGGTTTGCATGCAGGACTTCCTCTCAATACCCCCGGTTCGTTACACCGGTAAGGCTGGTGAAGCGCCCGGCGCACTGTGCGGGGCACGCCGAGAACGGGATAACTAAAAAACAGCAACCCGCACCACACGGTGCGGGCGGGGGCTTAACGCGAATACAGTTCGACGATCAGCGATTCGTTGATGTCGGCTGCGAATTCGTCGCGATCCGGCACCTTCTTGAACGTGCCTTCGCCCTTGTCGGCGTTCACTTCGACCCATGCCGGCATGCCGACTTGCTGGGCCAGTTGCAGTGCTTCGGCGATACGCGTCTGCTTCTTCGACTTGTCGCGGACAGCGATCACGTCGCCGGTCTTGACCAGGTACGACGGGATGTTGACCGACTGGCCGTTCACCGTGATCGCCTTGTGCGACACGAGCTGACGTGCTTCAGCGCGGGTCGAGCCGAAGCCCATGCGATAGACGACGTTGTCCAGGCGCGATTCGAGAATGAACAGCAAGTTGGCGCCGGTGTTGCCACGTCGACGGTCGGCTTCTTCGAAGTAGCGGCGGAATTGCTTTTCCAGCACGCCGTACATGCGCTTGACCTTCTGCTTTTCGCGCAGTTGCAGGCCGAAGTCGGAAGTGCGCTGACCCGAGGTGCGACCGTGCTGGCCGGGCTTCGAGTCGAACTTCGACTTGTCCTGGATCGAACGACGTGCGCTCTTCAGGAACAGGTCGGTGCCTTCACGGCGGGAAAGTTTGGCCTTGGGGCCGAGGTAGCGTGCCACGTGATCTTCCTTTGTGTCATCTGCCGCAGTGGTTTCCTGCGGGAGCCGTCAGCGGCGTGCCAACGGCGGTGGGCTTGTTGAAAAAACAAAATGCGCAGCCGCCGTGAAGCGGGCTGCGCCGGGCGTCAGCGCTTAGATGCGACGACGCTTTTGCGGACGGCAGCCGTTGTGCGGCACGGGCGTCACGTCGGCGATCGAGTTGATGCGAATGCCCAGTGCGGCCAGGGCGCGCACCGACGATTCACGACCAGGACCGGGGCCCTTGATCTCGACGTCGAGGTTCTTGATACCTTGCTCGACCGCAGCGCGGCCAGCGACTTCCGAAGCGACCTGGGCTGCGAAAGGCGTCGACTTGCGCGAGCCCTTGAAGCCTTGGCCACCCGACGAAGCCCACGACAGGGCGTTGCCCTGGCGATCGGTGATCGTGATGATGGTGTTGTTGAACGACGCGTGCACGTGGGCGATACCGTCGGCAACGTTCTTGCGAACCTTCTTGCGGACGCGCTGTGCAGCGTTGTTTGCAGGTGCTTTAGCCATGCTGTTCTATCCTTATTTCTTCAGGGACTGCGCAGCCTTGCGCGGACCCTTGCGAGTACGGGCGTTGGTGCGCGTGCGCTGGCCGCGCATCGGCAGGCCACGGCGATGACGGAAGCCGCGATAGCAGCCGATGTCCATCAAACGCTTGATGTTCATCGTCGTCTCGCGACGCAGGTCACCTTCGATCGTGAAGAGAGCGATCTGGTCGCGGATCTTTTCGAGATCGCTGTCCGTCAGATCCTTGATCTTCTTGGAGTAGTCGATGCCGGTTGCTTCGCAGATCTTGCGAGCGCGCGTGCGACCGATGCCGAAGATGGCCGTCAGGCCGATTTCAGCGTGCTTGTGCGGCGGAATGTTGATGCCAGCAATACGTGCCATGTGCGTCCTCTTGTGTTTCTCTAATCAACCCTGGCGCTGCTTATGGCGCGGGTCGGTACAGATCACACGCACCACACCCTTGCGGCGGATGATCTTGCAATTGCGGCAGATGGTCTTGACCGAAGCCGAAACTCTCATTTGAATTCTCCTAAAACTTTTCGTTAACCTGGCTTACGACGTCTTGAAGTTGGCCTTCTTCAGCAGCGATTCATACTGCTGGGACATCAAGTAGTTCTGCACCTGGGCCATGAAGTCCATGGTCACCACAACGATGATCAAGAGCGACGTGCCGCCGAAATAGAACGGCACGTTGTACTTGAGGATCAGGAACTCGGGCAGCAGGCAGACGAAGGTGATATACACCGCGCCAGCCAGCGTCAGGCGGACCAGGATCTTGTCGATATAGCGAGCAGTCTGGTCACCCGGGCGGATACCCGGAATGAACGCGCCACTCTTCTTCAGGTTGTCTGCCGTTTCGCGGCTGTTGAAAACCAACGCCGTGTAGAAAAAGCAGAAGAACACGATGGCTGCTGCGTACAGCAACACGTAGATGGGCTCACCGGGGCGCAATGCACTGGCCACGTCCTTGATCCAGCGGAAGCCGCCTTCACCGGTGCTGAACCAGCCGACCACCGTTGCAGGCAGCAGGATGATCGACGAGGCGAAGATCGGCGGGATCACGCCAGCCATGTTCAGCTTCAGCGGCAGGTGCGACGATTGACCGCCATACACCTTGTTGCCAACCTGTCGCCGCGCATAGTTCACGAGGATCTTGCGCTGGCCGCGTTCGACGAACACCACGAAGTAGGTCACCAGCACGACCACTGCCACGATGAACAGGGCCACCAGCGGATTCATCGCACCCGTCGACACCAACGAAGCCAGGCCACCGATCGCACCCGGCAAGCCGGCCGCGATACCCGCGAAGATCAGGATCGAAATGCCGTTGCCCAGGCCACGTTCAGTGATCTGTTCGCCGAGCCACATCAGGAACATCGAGCCAGCCGTGAGGCTGACCGTTGCCGTGATGCGGAAGCCGAAGCCCGGATTGACCACCAGGCCAGCGGACGATTCGAGCGCCGTGGCAATGCTGAACGACTGGAACAGCGCCAGGCCCAACGCACCATAGCGCGTGTACTGCGTGATCTTGCGGCGGCCTGCCTCGCCTTCCTTCTTCATCTGCTCGAAGGTCGGCAACACGTAGGTCATCAATTGCATGATGATCGACGCGGAGATGTACGGCATGATGCCCAGCGCGAACACGGTGAAGCGCGACAGCGCCCCGCCCGAGAACATGTTGAACAGGCTCAGGATGCCGCCTTGCTGGCCCTGGAACAACGCCGCCAACTGGTCCGGGTTGATGCCCGGAACAGGAATGTGCGCGCCGATCCGATAGACCACAAGTGCGAGCAGCAAAAACACGAGCCGGCGACGCAGGTCACCGAACTTGCCAGTCTTTGCGAGCGTTGCCGCGTTGGTTGCCACTACAGCCTACTTTCCAATGCCGTATTAAGCGACACTGCCGCCGGCTGCTTCGATCGCAGCCTTGGCACCCGCCGTTGCACCGATGCCGGTCAGCTTGACGGCCTTGGTGAGTTCGCCCGTCTTGATGATCTTGACGACCTTGGCGATCTGGCCGACGAGGCCCGCTTGCTTCAGTGCCAGCAGGTCGACTTCGGCCAGGCCGAGGGCTTCCAGAGCAGTCAACGTGACTTCGGCGTTGTACTTGAGCGTTTGCGACTTGAAGCCACGCTTCGGCAGGCGACGCTGCAAAGGCATTTGACCGCCTTCGAAGCCCACCTTGTGGAAACCACCTGCGCGCGACTTCTGGCCCTTGTGACCGCGACCTGCGGTCTTGCCGATGCCGGAGCCGATACCGCGGCCGACGCGACGCTTGTAGTGCTTCGCGCCGTCTGCCGGCTTGATGCCATTGAGTTCCATATCAGTCTCTCTTACAGAACCTTGACCAGATAACTGATCTTGTTGATCATGCCGCGCACTGCGGGCGTGTCCTGCAACTCCGACACGGAGTTGAGCTTGCGCAGGCCGAGGCCGCGCACGGTGTCGCGGTGAGCCTGCTTGGTGCCGATCGGGCTCTTCACCAGCTGCACCTTGACGGTTTGTTGTTGCGTCATCATGAGCTCCTTAGGCGAACAGCTCTTCGACCGTCAGGCCGCGCTTTGCAGCGACTGCCGAAGCGGTGGTCGAGTTCTTCAGGCCGTCCAGAGTGGCGCGGACCATGTTGTAGGGGTTCGACGAACCATGGCTCTTGGCCACGATGTCGGTGATGCCCAGGACTTCGAAGACAGCGCGCATCGGGCCGCCGGCGATGATGCCGGTACCCTTGGGGGCCGGGTACATCACGACCGACGAGGCACCGTGGTGACCGGTCACCGCGTGGTGCAGCGTGCCGTTCTTGATCGAGATCTTGAACAGGTTGCGACGGGCTTCTTCCATCGCCTTCTGCACGGCAGCAGGCACTTCCTTCGACTTGCCCTTGCCCATGCCGACCTTGCCGTCGCCGTCACCGACCACGGTCAGTGCTGCGAAACCGAGGATACGACCACCCTTCACCACCTTGGTGACGCGGTTGATCGCGATCATCTTCTCGCGCAGACCGTCCTCGGGTCCTTCGTTCTGCGTTCTTGCTTGAATCTTTGCCATTTTGTAATTCCTTAGAACTGCAGACCGGCTTCGCGAGCCGCATCAGCCAGCGCCTTGACGCGGCCATGGTATGCAAAACCTGCGCGGTCGAAAGCGACCTTCTCGACGCCGGCAGCCTTCGCCTTTTCAGCGATGCGCTTGCCGATCAGCGTGGCGGCGGCGGCATTGCCACCCTTGCCCGACGCGCCGAGCGAACTGCGGACTTCGGCTTCGGCCGTCGACGCAGAGGCGAGCACCTTGGCGCCGTCGCCGGAGATGACGGTGGCGTAGATGTGCAGGTTGGTCCGGTTCACGGTCAGGCGTGCGACGCCTTGGGTTGCGATCCGGATGCGGGTCTGGCGCGAGCGGCGCAGACGTTGTGCTTTTTTGGTCAACATCATTTTGCTGCCCCTTACTTCTTCTTGGTCTCTTTGATCACGATCTTCTCGTCCGAATATCGGATCCCCTTGCCCTTGTAGGGCTCGGGCGGACGAACAGCGCGGATCTCGGCGGCGATCTGGCCAACGCGTTGACGATCGGCACCCTTGATCAGGATTTCCGTCGGCGTCGGGGTGGCGACCGTGATGCCTTGCGGCATGTCGATGTTCACCGGGTGCGAGTAGCCGACCTGGAGGTTCAGCTTGGCGCCCTGGGCAGCGGCCTTGTAGCCCACGCCGACCAGGTTCAGCTTCTTCTCGAAGCCCTTGGTGACGCCGACAACCATGTTGTTGACCAGCTGGCGCAGCGTGCCGCTCATCGCATTCGCTTCACGCGAATCGTTGGCGGGCACGAAGCTCAGCTTGCCTTCTGCGTTGGTGACGTTGACCAATGCGTTGCGGGTCAGTGCGAGCGTGCCGCCCGTGCCCTTCACATTGATCTGGTCATCCTTGATCGACACATCCACGCCTGCGGGGATGACGACCGGTGCTTTACCTACTCGGGACATTTGTTCAGCTCCTCGATCAGGCGACGTAGCACAGGACTTCGCCACCAACACCGTTGGCGCGGGCCTTGCGGTCCGTCATCACGCCTTGGGGCGTGGTCACGATGGCGACGCCAAGGCCGTTCTGCACTTGCGGGATCGCAGCGCTGGCCTTGTAGACGCGCAGGCCGGGGCGGCTCACGCGCTCGATACGCTCGATGACCGGGCGGCCAGCGTAGTACTTCAACGAGATTTCAAGCTCGTTCTTGCCGGCTTCGGTCTTGACCTGGAAACCGTCGATGTAGCCTTCGTCCTTCAGGACTTGTGCGATCGCGACCTTCACCTTGGAAGACGGGACCGACACGGTGGGCTTCGCCACCATCTGCGCGTTACGGATACGCGTCAGCAGGTCGGCAATGGGATCACTCATGCTCATGTTGTTTGCTCCTGCCTGGCTTACCAGCTGGCCTTGGTGACACCGGGGATGTCGCCGTTGAATGCCAGTTCGCGGATCTTGGCGCGGGCCAGACCGAATTGGCGGAAGGTGCCACGGGGACGACCGGTGATTTCGCAACGGTTGCGCTGGCGCGTGGGGTTCGCGTTGCGCGGCAGCTTTTGCAGGCCGAGGCGTGCAGCGGCGCGTTCTTCGTCGCTCTTCTTGAAGTCGTTCGCGATCGCCTTCAGTTCGGCGTGCTTTGCAGCGTACTTGGCGACCAGGTTGTCGCGCTTGAGTTCGCGCTGGATCAGGGATGCTTTAGCCATGGTCGCCTCAGTTCTTGAACGGGAAACGGAAGCCAGCGAGAAGCGCCTTGGCTTCTTCGTCGGTCTTGGCCGTCGTCGTGATGCTGATATTCAGACCGCGCAGGGCATCAACCTTGTCGTACTCGATCTCGGGGAAAATGATCTGTTCCTTGACGCCGATGTTGTAGTTGCCACGGCCGTCGAAAGCGCGACCGGAGATACCACGGAAGTCACGGACGCGCGGCAGGGCCACGGTCACGAAACGGTCCAGGAATTCATACATCTGGACGCCACGCAGCGTGACCATGCAGCCGATGGGCTGTTGTTCACGGATCTTGAAGCCGGCGATGGCCTTCTTCGACTTGGTGACGACGGGCTTCTGGCCAGCGATCTTGGTCAGGTCGCCGACGGCGTTGTCCAGAACCTTCTTGTCGGCGACAGCTTCGCCCACACCCATGTTCAGGGTGATCTTGGTCAGGCGAGGAACTTGCATCGGCGACTTGTAGCCGAACTTTTCCGTCAGATCCTTGGCGACCTTTTCGCGATAGTGTTGTTGGAGACGTGCCATGTGATTACTCCTCAGGCGATCTTGATTTCTTCGCCGCTGGACTTGTAAACGCGCACGCGCTTGCCGTCCGTGACCTTGATGCCCACGCGATCGGCCTTGCCGGTCGCGGCATTGAAGATCGCCACGTTGGATTGATGAATCGGCATGGTCTTCTCAACGATGCCACCGGTCGTACCCTTCATGGGGTTCGGCTTGGCGTGCTTCTTGACGATGTTGATGCCGTCGACGAGCAGATGCGAGTCGTCCTTGCGCGACGACACGACGCCGCGCTTGCCCTTGTCACGACCGGCCAACACGATGACCTGGTCGCCTGTGCAAATCTTGTTCATGGCGTTGATCCTTTAGAGAACTTCGGGAGCCAGCGAGACGATCTTCATGAACTTCTCGGTGCGCAGTTCGCGGGTCACCGGTCCGAAGATGCGGGTGCCGATCGGCTCCAGCTTGGCGTTGAGCAGCACGGCGGCATTGCCGTCGAACTTGACGAGCGAACCGTCGGCGCGACGGATGCCCTTGGCGGTGCGAACCACCACGGCGCTGTAGATTTCGCCCTTCTTGACGCGGCCACGGGGTGCAGCTTCTTTGATGCTGACCTTGATGACATCGCCAACGCTGGCGTAGCGACGCTTCGAGCCGCCAAGCACCTTGATACACAGGACGGATTTCGCGCCCGTGTTGTCGGCCACTTCGAGCCGGGATTCAGTTTGGATCATTGTTCGTAGTTCCCAACTTGTACCGTTGCTTCACCAGGATGGTTCAGCGCCAGTCAGTCTTGGGCCCGTCGTCCGCACCTCAAACCACTTGAGATGCATCCGTATGGGCGGAAAGCCTCGCCTTTTCAAGCGAAGCCCATGATTGTGCCATGGCCTGATTGGGCTGTCAACTCACCTGCATCGAGAGTTTTGAGAACCCCTAAACTTGCGGGCGTGCCGTCGCATCCAGATCTTCCCTTGCTCACGCGCCGGCGCCTGCTGGGCGGGGCCGCGGCGCTGGCGGGAGCGCTGGCCGGGTGCAAAGCCGACGCCATCCAAGCCACCCAGGCACCGGCAGGAACGCTCGCCCCGCGCCTGAGATTGCGGGCCGAAGCCCGGCTCGCGCATTGGCAACGCTTCGACGGCACCACCATCGGCGGACTCTCCGGGATCGACTTCGATCCAGTACGAGGTGAGTACCTGCTTCTGTCGGATGATCGATCAAATCTGGATCCCATTCGATACTACAGTGCGAGTTGGGCGGTCGACATTGCCTCCGCGCCCGTGATTTACAGAATCACCACCCTGTTACAGGCTGACGGATCAACCTGGCCGAACCGCCGCAACGCCCGCAGCGGCGTGCCGGTGTCCGATCCCGAAGCATTGCGCCTGCGGCCCGACACCGGCACGCTGCTCTGGGCGTCGGAGGGCGACGAGGCACGCGGCTTCGGCCCCGCGCTCTACGAGAGCCGGCGCGACGGCAGCCTGCTCCGCCAGTTCGCGCTGCCCACGATGTTCGAGCCCGGCAACGACGGCCGGCGCGGCGCGCGCGACAACCTCGCCTTCGAAGGGCTGGCGCTGACGCCGGACCACCGCACGGCCTGGCTCGCGATGGAAGGCCCCCTGATCCAGGACGGCGCGATACCGACCCTGGCTTCGCCGGGCGGCCCCTGCCGCTTCACGGCGCTCGACGTGGACAGCGGCCGGGTGCTGCGCCAGCTTGCCTACCTGAACGATGCCGTCCCGGTACGGCCGCTGGTGCCGGGAACGCATGCCGAGAACGGCGTGAGCGAGATCCTGATGCTGGATGCCCACCGGATGCTGGTGCTGGAACGCGCCTGGGCGGCGGGCACGGGCAACTCGCTGCGACTCTATGAGATCGATACGCGGGGCGCCACCGACGTGCTCGCCATTGAAGCGCTGGCGCCGGGCAATCACCGGCCGGTGGCCAAGACGCTGGTGGCCGATTTCTCGACCCTGGGTCTTTCGCGCCTCGACAACACCGAAGGCATGTGCTGGGGGCCCACGCTGCCCAATGGCCATCCCCTGCTGGTCGTGATCAGCGACGACAATTTCAATCCGCTGCAGATCACGCAGTTCGCCGCATTCGAGTTCATTGACCGACCATGACCCTCCAATCCACCCCCACCTCCAACACCGCTCTGCCGCCCATCGGCTTCATCGGCGGCGGCAACATGGCCAGCGCGATCCTCGGCGGCTTGATCCGCCAAGGCGTGCCGGCCTCGGCGTTCGAGGTGGTCGAGCCTTTCGAGGAAGCGCGCGAGCGGTTGGCGCGTGACTACGGGATCGCGGCGATGGCCCAGGCAGGCGCGGCGCTGGCACGCTGCGAATTGCTGGTGTGGGCCGTGAAGCCACAGATGTTCGCCGAAGCCGCGCAACCTGTGCGCGCGCATGCCGCGGGCGCGCTCCACCTAAGCGTCGCGGCTGGCATTCCCTCGCAGAGCATCGCGCGCTGGCTGGGCAGCGAGCGCATCGTCCGCGCCATGCCCAACACGCCGGCGCTCATCGGCCAGGGCGTGACCGCCCTCTACGCCCGAGATGCGGTCGCAGGCGATGCGCGCGCGACGGTGGAGCAGGTGCTGGCACCCACCGGCCAGTTGCTGTGGGTCGACGCAGAGTCGGACCTGGATGCGGTGACGGCGATGTCTGGCTCCGGGCCGGCCTATGTGTTCTATTTCATCGAGGCGATGACGGAGGCCGGCATCGACATGGGCCTGACGCCGGCGCAGGCGCACACGCTGGCGGTCGGCACGTTCAGCGGCGCTTCCGCACTGGCGAGCGGGTCGAGCGAGCCGCCGTCGGTGCTGCGCCAACGGGTGACTTCGAAGGGCGGCACCACCTACGCCGCGATCACCTCGATGGAAGGGGCGCAGGTCAAGGAGAAGTTCAAGGACGCCATGCGCGCAGCGCAGGCGCGGGCGCGGGAGCTGGGCGAGGAGTTCGGCAAGTAATTCGCCGGATGCGCCCGGGCTCTCCGCCCGGCGTCGGAATTCGCGCCCTTTTCAGCGCAATGCGTAGCCGACTGCGATGCCGGCGAACACCGAGAAGCCCAGCCAATGGTTCAGGCGGAAGGCCTTGAAGCAACCTTCCCGTGTGCGGGTGTGAATCAGTCGCCAGTGCCAGAGGGCTTGCCCCGCAGCCACGGCGATCGCAAGGAAGAAGGCGACGCCGAGTTGATGGCTGTAGCCGATCCACCCCCAGATCGCGATGAACACCGCATAGCTGATCATGACCGCCGTCACGTCGAAGCGGCCGAAGGTGATGGCCGAGGTCTTCATGCCGATCTTCAGGTCATCGTCGCGGTCGACCATCGCGTATTCGGTGTCGTAGGCCAGTACCCAGAACAGGTTGCCCGCGAGCAGCCACCAAGCCAGCGCCGGCACGCTGCCCTGCACAGCCGCGAAGGACATCGGAATGCCGAAGCTGAAGGCAATGCCCAGCACCGCCTGCGGAATCGACACGAAGCGCTTGGCGAATGGGTATATCAGCGTGATCGCCAGCGCGCCGAAGGACCAGAGCACGGTGATGCGGTTGGTCGTGAGCACCAGCGCGAACGCCGCCAACGCAAGCAGCGCGCCGAAAATCAGCGCCTGCTTGACCGAGATCGCGCCGCTGGTCACCGGGCGCCGCGCGGTGCGCTTCACATGCCGGTCGAAGTCGCGGTCCGCCACGTCGTTGACGCAACAACCCGCGCTGCGCATGAGGATGGTGCCAAGCACGAACACGATGAGCAGGTGCCAGCCCGGCCAGCCATCCGCTGCGAACCACAGCGCGCCCAGCGTCGGCCAGAGCAGCAGCAGCCAGCCTGCGGGGCGGTCCCAGCGGATCAGGTCCAGGTAGAGAGAAAGGCGACCACGCGCCGGCGGAGGTGACGACATCTCAGTCATGGCGCAGGACGCTACGACAGTCGCCGCACGCCCGGCAGCTCGCATGCATAGATCGCATTGCGCACGGCGGCGATCGCCTCGTAGCGCGTGAAGCTGCGTCGCCAGGCCAGCACCACGCGCCGTGTCGGCGGTTCGCCACCATGGGCATCGACGATGGGCAAGTAGCGCACGATGGGGTTGAGGTCCCGGGCGCGGGTCTTGCCCTTCGCGGGCAGTGCATCGGCCGGCACGGACAGGCGCGGCACCAGCGTCACGCCCATGCCCGCGGCCACCATGTGCTTGATGGTTTCGAGCGAGGAGCCCTCGAAGCTCTTGCGGATGCCTTCGGCGTTGCTCGAGAAGCGCGCGAACTCGGGGCACACCTCCAGCACATGGTCGCGAAAGCAATGGCCGGTGCCGAGCAGCAGCATGGTCTCGTTCCTGAGCTCGTCCGAGGTGATCGATGCGCGCGAGGCCAGCGGATGGTGCGCCGGCAGCGCGGCCATGAAAGGCTCGTCGTAGAGCTGCGCCATGGCCAGGCCGGTGTCGGGAAAGGGCTCGGCCATGATGGCGCAGTCGATCTCGCCGGCGCGCAGCATCTCCAACAACTTCGCGGTGAAGTTCTCCTGCAGCATCAGCGGCATCTGCGGCGTGCGCGCGATGTTCTGCCGGACCAGGTCGGGCAGCAGGTAGGGGCCGATGGTGTAGATGACGCCCAGCGTCAGCGGGCCGGCCAGCGGATCCTTGCCGCGCTTGGCAATCTCCTTGATGCTGGCCGCCTGGTCGAGCACGCTCTGCGCCTGCTGCACGATCTGCTCACCCAGCGGCGTCACGGTCACTTCGCCAGCGCTGCGCTCGAAGAGCTTGACCTCCAGTTCGTCCTCCAGCTTCTTGATCGCCACCGACAAGGTTGGCTGCGACACGAAGCAGGCCTCCGCCGCCTTGCCGAAATGCCGCTCGCGCGCGACGGCGACGATGTACTTGAGTTCTGTCAGGGTCATGGGTCTCGCGATTATGCGCAGGGCACGGGGGCCGGAATTCGGACAGCCGGGCGCAGAGGACGCGAATGAACAAGCGAAAGAATTCCTTGGTATTCCTTTCGCGACCCGTTACGCATCCTCGCGTCCGGTCAAGTCCTGTCGCGTGACTCGCGACGCATGAGACCAAGGCGAGCATGGCCTGTTCGCGGGCACCAGCGGAACCGGCTGCGCCGGCCGCTGGGTGCGCCCCTCGAAGGGGGAGCGCCGCAGGCGCTTGGGGGTGGGGGTGATTTCACGCCTTGAGGTACTCCGACTTGCTGCCCAGCCAACGATCGACGTGCCGCTGCGCCAGCTCGGGGTGCTGGTCGAGCATGCGGGGCGCCAGTTCGCGCGCCCAGTCGAGCAGCAACGCGTCCTGCGTGAGATCGGCGAAGCGCAGCAGCGGGGCACCCGACTGGCGGGCGCCGAGGAATTCACCCGGGCCGCGGATCTCCAGGTCGCGTCGGGCGATCTCGAAGCCGTCGCTGGTCTCCGCCATGGCCTTGAGTCGCGCACGCGCGGCCTCGCCGACGCGGCCGCCCTCGTTGGGCGCATAGAGCAGCACACAGGCCGATGCCGCCGCGCCACGGCCGACGCGGCCGCGCAATTGATGCAACTGCGAGAGGCCGAAGCGCTCGGCATGCTCGATCACCATCAACGACGCGTTGGGCACATCGACGCCGACCTCGATCACCGTGGTGCTGACCAGCACCTGCATCTCGCCCTTGGTGAAGGCCTCCATCACGGCCTGTTTCTCGGCCGTGGGCATGCGCGAATGCAGCAGGCCCACGTTGGCGCCTTCGCCCAGCGTCCCAGCGAGTTCGTCGCGCGTCTCGGTGGCATTGCGCAGGTCGACGGCCTCGCTCTCCTCGATCAGCGGGCAGACCCAGTAGACCTGCCGGCCCTGCTCCAGCTGCGCCTGGATGCGCGCGATGACCTCGTCGCGACGGTGGTCGGCCACGAGCTTGGTGACGATGGGCGTACGGCCAGGCGGCAGCTCGTCGAGCGTCGAAACATCGAGGTCGGCGTAGTAGCTCATCGCGAGCGTGCGCGGGATCGGGGTGGCGCTCATCATCAGCAGATGCGGCTCCTGCCCTTCGACTGCCTTGCCGCGCAACGCCAGTCGCTGCGCCACGCCAAAGCGATGCTGCTCGTCGATGATGGCCAGCGCGAGGTTCCTGAAGCGGACCTTCTCCGATATGACCGCATGCGTGCCGATGACCAGCGCGGCCTCGCCGCTCTCGACGGCGGCGGCCATGGTGTCGCGTTCCTTCTTCTTCTGGCTGCCGGTGAGCCAGGCCACGCGCATGCCGCGTTCGAGCAGCAACGGATCGAGCCAGCCGACCAGCTTGCCGAAGTGCTGCGATGCGAGGATTTCGGTGGGCGCCATCAGCGCGCATTGATGGCCGGCGTCGATGCACAGCGCGGCGGCGAGCGCGGCCACCACGGTCTTGCCGGAGCCGACGTCGCCTTGCAGCAGGCGGTGCATCGGCACGGAGCGGGTCAGGTCCCTGGCAATCTCCTCGCCGACGCGGGCCTGCGCGCCGGTCAGGGCAAAGGGCAGCACGCCCATCAATTGCGCATGCAGCGACGTGGGCGACTGGACGGCATCGAGCTTGGGCGCGCGCTGCGATGCACGTTCGCGCCGGGCCTGCAGTTGCGACAGTTGTTGCGCCAAGAGCTCCTCGGCCTTGAGCCGTTGCCAGGCGGGATGGCTGTGGTCTTCCAGCGTCGCCATGGCCACGTCGGGTGTCGGGTAGTGCAGGAAGGTCAGCGCATCGCGCAGGGGCCAGGCGCGATGCGGCAGGTGGTGGTGCGGAACGGTCTCGTCCAGCACGGCCCGCGCGAGCCCGGAACGCACTTCGCGCCGCAGCACCGGCTGCGCCAGTCCGGCGATGGTGGAATAGACCGGCGTCAGCGCCTGCGGCAATTCGGTGCCCGCAGCCTTGACGTTGGGCTGCATCATCTGCCGGCCGAGGAAGCCGCCCTTCATCTCGCCGCGCACGCGCACACGCGCGCCGACTTCGAGCTGCTTCTGCTGCGAAGGGTAGAAGTTGAAGAAGCGCAGGATGCAGGTCTCGCTGCCATCGTCGAGCGTGACCAGCAACTGGCGGCGTGGTCGATAGGTCACTTCGCTCGCGACCACCGCGCCCTCGACCTGCGCCAAGTCGCCTTCGCGGGTGTCGACCAGGCGCACGATGCGCGTCTCGTCCTCGTAACGCATCGGGAGGTACAAAGCGAAGTCGATGTCGCGCAGGAGGCCGAGCTTGCGCAGGGCGCGCTGCACGGCGCTCAGGCCGGAACCCGGCGGCGCGGCAGCGGGCAACGGAGCGGTGACGGACTTGGCGGCGACGGGCATGGGACAATTCTGCCCTTCACTTGGAACGGGCTTGTCCAGCCCTCAAGCGCATGCGCAATTTCACCCTCTCCCACTTCGATTTCCATCTGCCACCCGACTTAGTGGCACAACACCCCGCCTCTGAACGCACGTCTTCGCGACTGCTTGATGGCACCGGGCCAGAGCCCGTCGACCGCATCTTCAAAACCCTGCCCTCGCTGTTGCGCGAGGGCGACCTGCTGGTATTCAACGACACGCGCGTAGTCAAGGCACGCCTCTTCGGCGAGAAGCCGACCGGCGGCAAGCTGGAACTGCTGGTCGAGCGTGTGCTGACCGGCCACGAGGTCGTTGCCCACATGAAGGTCAGCAAGAAGCCGCCAATCGGCACAGTGCTGCAGATGACTGGCGGCTTCCACGCCACTCTGATCGGACGCTGGCCCGATGCCAACGGCGCGCTGTTCCACTTCGTATTCGAAAGCGACGCGGGCGAAGACCCGTACGCGTTGATGGGCCGCTGCGGCCATGTCCCGCTGCCGCCCTACATCACGCACACCGATTCGTCCGAGGACGAGAGCCGCTACCAGACCGTGTTCGCGCGCGTGCCCGGTGCAGTGGCCGCGCCGACCGCCGCGCTCCACTTCGACGAGGCCCTGCTCGCCGAACTCGATGCATGCGGCGTGCAACGCGCGAGCGTCACGTTGCATGTCGGCGCCGGCACCTTCCAGCCGGTGAAAGTCGAGGACATCGCCGAGCACGAGATGCATGCCGAGCGCTATGAAGTGCCGCTGTCCACGCAACAGGCCATTGCCGATTGCAAGGCGCGCGGCGGCCGCGTGGTCGCGGTCGGCACCACGACCGTTCGCAACCTGGAGTCGTGGGCGAAGAGTGGCGAGGCCACTGGCGACACGCGCATCTTCATCACGCCGGGCTTTGCCTTCGCGCATGTCGACCTGCTCATCACCAACTTTCACCTGCCCAAGAGCACGCTGATGATGCTGGTCAGCGCCTTCGCGGGCTACGAACGGGTGATGGGGCTCTATGCGCATGCCATCCGCGAACGCTATCGCTTCTTCAGCTATGGCGACGCGATGCTGTTGGCGCGCGAAGCCACGCTGCCGCAATCATCCACGACGCCCGCGGTCGCGCCGGCTCGCACGCCTGGAACACAACCATGACAGACACCACCACCTTGCCGCGCCTGAAGTTCGACCTGCTGAAGACCGACCCCGACAGCCACGCGCGCCGCGCCACGCTCACGCTCAACCACGGCGTGGTGCAGACGCCGATCTTCATGCCCGTGGGCACCTACGGCACCGTCAAGGGCGTGATGCCACGCAGCCTGGAAGAGATGGGCGCGCAGATCATCCTGGGCAACACCTTCCACCTGTGGATGCGGCCGGGCCTCGACGTGATGGCCAGCTTCGGCGGGCTGCATCAGTTCGAGAAATGGGACAAGCCCATCCTCACCGACTCGGGCGGCTTCCAGGTGTGGTCGCTCGGCGCGATGCGCAAGATCAGCGAAGAAGGCGTGAAGTTCGCGTCGCCCGTCAATGGCGACAAGCTCTTCCTCACGCCCGAGGTCTCGATGCAGATCCAGACCATCCTCAACAGCGACATCGTCATGCAGTTCGACGAATGCACGCCGTACGAAACCAAGGGCCACCTCACCACCGAGCGCGAAGCACGCACCTCGATGGAACTCAGCCTGCGCTGGGCCCAACGCTGCCAGCACGAGTTCGCGCGGCTCGAGAATCCGAATGCACTGTTCGGCATCGTGCAAGGCGGCATGTTCGAGAACCTGCGCGAGGAGTCGCTCGCGCAGCTGGTCGACATGGACTTCCCCGGCTATGCCATCGGCGGCGTGAGCGTCGGCGAGCCCAAGGAAGAGATGCTGCACATCATGGCCCACACGCCGCACAAGTTGCCCGCGAACAAGCCGCGCTACCTGATGGGCGTCGGCACGCCGGAAGACCTGGTGCAGGGCGTGGCCGATGGCGTCGACATGTTCGACTGCGTCATGCCCACGCGCAACGCGCGCAACGGCACGCTGTTCACGCGCTTCGGCGACCTGAAGATGCGCAATGCGCGCCACAAGAGCGACCCGCAACCCATCGATCCCAGTTGCACCTGCCATGCCTGCGCAGGCGCATCCGGTGTGTCATGGAACGATGGCGGACGCGAGGGCTTCAGCCGCGCCTACCTGCATCACCTCGATCGCTGCGGCGAGATGCTCGGCCCGATGCTCACGACCATCCACAACCTGCACTACTACCTGAACCTGATGAGCGAAATCCGCGCGTCGCTGGAGGCTGGAGAGTTCACCGCCTTCCGTGTCCGCTTCAAGGCCGAACGAGCGCGCGGCGTTTAGCCACCTTTGCAAGACACAAAAAAGCCCGGGCCGCGCAAGGCGAACCGGGCATCGACGTCGCAGCGTCAGTGGACTGCGATCAATCGCGCAATTCAGCCGGCACGGTGCCGCCGTTGGCCGCGAGCTTGGTCATCACCTGCCGATGCAGCCAGATGTTCATCTTGGCGCTGTCGCTGGTGTCCTCGGCGTAGCTGAGTTCGGCCGCGAGTTCCTTGCGTGCGGCCAGGCTGCTATCGAGGCCGAGAAGCTTCATCAAGTCGACGATGGAGGTGCGCCAGTTGAGATTGGCTGCTCCCGGCATGGCATCGAGGATCGCGGGCACGTCGCCCAGCGAGATCGCGGGCGGCGGCGCAGGCACGGCGGGTGCCGGCGGTGCGCCGGGCGCGGGCGCCGCTGCAGCAGGCGCGGGCGGCGGCGCTTCCGCGGCCTTGGCGGAGGGAAAGATCTTGGAAAAGATGCTGCCGAAAATGCTCATGGGTAGGTTCCCGGAAATGGTTGGTCAAGCAGTTGAGCGCCGCGGGTCTTGGCGCCCCCGGTTCGAGTTGCGCGCGTCTCGTCTTGCGCGCACACCAAGGTTCTATCACGCGATGGCCGGCACGGATGTGACGGGATGTGATGGCGGCCCGGGCGGCTGCGCCGATGTGCCACAGGCGTGGCAGTAACGCGAGAACGCGCTCTTGCGTGTCTCGCACGCGCGGCAGTTGTTGAACAGGCCGATGCCACAGTGGGAGCAGAAATCGATCTTGGGATCGTTCAGGTCGACGGGACGCTCGCAGCCGGGGCACACGTTCTTGGCGAGGCGCACCAGTGCCGTGTCATAGCTCAATTCTTCGCGCCGAACCTGGTCGGGTTGCGCCTCGGCCAGCTTCTGCCGTGCGAGATAGCGATTCAGCGCGAGGATGGCATGGCGCCCGACCAGCACGGTGATCACGACGCCCACGATGTAGCGCACATAGCCGCCGTAGCTGGGCAGGTAAGGCACGAGCTCCACGAAGAACGCGAACAGCGCGAAGAAGATGAAGCCCCACACGAAGGGCCAGTACGTGCCCTTGCGCTTCTTCGCGAACAGCCAGCCGGCCACCACCAGCAGGGGCAACGTGAGCGCCAGCCGATAGCCGAACACCCGCAGTTCGACGCGGCGGTATTCGGCGTGGAGCTTCGAGCGCGCGTCTTCTTCCAGGATGCCAAGCTTCTGGCGCTCCTGCTCATGCGCCTGACGCGCGTTCAGTGCGATCTGCCGCTGCGCATCCACCCTTTGCTGCTCTTCATCGACCTTGGCCTTGAGCGCATCGAGCGACTTGGTGCGCGCAATGAGTTCTGCATCCTGATCCGGCTGCTGCGTCGCATGCCGCGTGGACAGCCAGTTGGAGAAGGTCTCTCGCGCATTCGAGTTGGCCTGGTCTGCGGCGTGCAACTTGAGTTCCGCCTGTTCCAGGTCTCGCCGGGATTGCTGGCCCGCACGGTCGGCCTCCTCGATCGCCGCGCGCAACGGCTCGGCTGCAGCCTTGTCGATGAAGTCCTCGGTGGTGAGTTGGCGCTCGACATTCGGCAGGTCGCCAACAAGCGTTCCGCCCAGCCCGATCAGGAAGCCCGCGAACACCAGCGCCACCAGCCACAAACCCCGGCGAAACCATTTTTCCGACAAACGCAATGACTTGCTCATGAACCCTCTGCTCCTGTTGTGTTGTGATGAATCAAAGCTTCAGCCGCACCGGCTGCGAGCCAAGTCCGGCCCGCGGCAGCCAGGCGAACACTGAATCCACGGTGACCGTCTCGATGCGGTCATTGAAGCGCTTCTCGTTGGGGTGGTCATCGAATGCCACGTTGGCCGAACTCAAACGGCCACCGAGCCGCGTCAGCGCGCCCAGGCGCAAGGTCGTCGGCTCATAGCCCTTGAACTGCAGCCAGGCCTGCGCCTGCGCGCGGCTGCGGATGGTCGCAGGCTCCATCGCCGCAGCGAGCGTCTCGATGGCCCACTGGTTCGACTGCTGGTACTTCTGCCCCCACGCGTAGCTCACGATGCTGTAGGCCGGCGTGTTCAGTCGCAAGATGTCGGCCGACGGCCCTTGCAGCAGCGCCAGCAGTTGCGCCTGCACGGCGGGCGTCGGGATCTCCCAGGCGGCTTCATGGCGCCAGAGGTCGTCAAGAAAGAACTCGCCAAGGCCTTGACGGTAGAGCGTCGCGACAGCGGTGCCGCAGTGGTTGAGCTTGTGCACCACGCGCCAGGCGCCATCTTTCGTCTTGTAGGCCAGCCCGAGATGCGAGTACTGCAGGCCATGGCGTTGGAGGTCCTGCCCGGCCCGGGCCAACAGCACTGCGCGCGCCCCGCTGGCGTCCAGCGCAGCGGAAGTGCGCTCGGCCAGTTGCATGCCCCGGGTGATGACGTCGGGGGTCGGCTTGCGCGATTCGCATGACCGGCCGGCATGGGCATGCAGCGGGAACAGCAGCAACGCCACGACCACGGTGATCGCCGCGATGGCGGCCCAGTTGGCGAGACGCATGAAAACAGAGCGCGCAAGACGCGGCTGGTTCGGGGGCACCTGCGGAGCCGGTTTTACCGGGCCGCTGGGTGCTCCCCCTCGAGAGCTGAGGGCCACGGCTCCAAGCCTGCCTGCGAAGGCTTGGACGGCCCGCCAGAGCAGCCGCCTCTGGCCGCCGCCAGGAGCGCCGAAGGCGCATTCAGGGGTGGGCTTCACTTCAGCTCATCCTCTCGTTGTAGAGCAGGGCTCGCCCCAGCGCATTGGGCACGAAGGCCAGAACTTCGCCCGCGGCGGAGAGCACCACGCCACTGGCGATCACCGTGACGACAACCGTGCTGCCCACCACCAGCGATGCGCCGCCCACCACACGGCCCGTCACCTTGACGCTGGCACGCGCACCGTCGGCGGCGCGCTCAAGCAGGTAGACGGTGCCGTCCACCGAGGCTTCCACAGCCACCACCGTCAGCACGGCGCCACTGACCGACAGCGCCACCGGCACCGCGACCACCGCGGCGGCAGCCGTGCTGGCCACTGACGCGGTGCCGACCACTGAGGCGATCGGCAGCATCGACAGCGCCAGGGAAGCTTCGCTCTGCGCATGTGCTTGCACCGGTGCGGCCAATGCAGCAAGGGACACGCAGGCAGCTGCCGCCAAGGTCACGACGGACTTGTGGAGCCTGGACAAGGGGAGGAGATTCATGAGGGCCTCGCGGCGTAGTGAAGGTGTGCGGATGTTGTTCCGCACGAACTTCAGAAGCTGCAAATTACTGCACCGGTGGCGCAGCTCTGCGCCAGAGGTATCGCTTTTCGATACCCATGCTCAAAGCTTCCACCGCCTGGATTCAGCCAGGTTTGAAGCGGCTGCGACGCGCACTGCCGGATGGCCGGAAGTACCGCCAAGCCACCGCCAGCGAGACAAGAAAAGTCAGGGCGAGCGAAGAGGCGATCCACCACCAGAGCCCCGCGAACATGGCGGGACCGTCAAGGATGTTGGCGTAGTACGTGCGATCAAGGAGCGTCAAGCCGTGCGGCACCAGCACGGTGATGATCGGCGTTGGAACTGGCGCAACGCAAAGCGAGAAAGCCAATGCAAGCGCTGCAATGGCCCAGGCAGAGCGAACCGACCTGCGGCGCATGGAGCGCGCCATCAAGAAGAATGCCAGGACCATGGGGGATGCAATGACGGCCCAAAGGGGCAGCAGCACCGGGTACATCACGCCGCTTCAACGCCCCTGCAGCAGGTGCTCCCGCGTGTACACCTGATCGGTACCGGCCATCCACTTTGCAATGACCTCGAGCGCATCTTGCGTGGGTGCAGGCGTGCCGGGCGACAGCATGGTCAGCGGCAAGAGCAGGCCCAGCGCGATGAGGACTGCCGGAATGCGCGAGTGCGGCCGCCCCTCCTGCAACAGCAGGAAGGCCGCGCTGGTCGCGACGCCCAGCATCAACCCCGCAATCACTTCGGAGGCCGAGTGCGCGAACAGCGCCAGGCGCGACACGCCAATGGCGAAGGCCAGCCCCCAGCCGGCAAACGCCGCCGCGACCCGCACCGGGTGACTGCGGCGCGACGCCATCAACCAGAACACCACGGGCCAGACACTGCCCGACAGCGACGTATGGCCGCTGAAACCGGTGAAGTTGAAACGCGCGCTGCCGATGCCCCAGCCCATGAAAGCGAGCTTGGAGCACATGACGATGAAGCCCGCCGTGCCGAACAGCAGCACCCACAGCCGCGCGGTCGGCCAGGTGCGGCGTGACAGCGACAGCCACAGCGTGACCGACGCTGCTGCCGGTAGCAGCAAGCCACTGTCACCCAGCCAAGTCAATGCAAGCCAATACGATTGGGGAATCCGTTCGATGAACGCCCAGGTCAGATCACGAAGAAAACCCATCAGGTAGCGAGCAGCGCGCGGACGCGTTGCTGAAGTACGTCAGGCTGCACCTCGGCAGCCACCATGGCGGGACCCACATTCAGGCCCACGCTGCTGAAAAACCCTCGGCGAAACGGCTTGGCCATCGCGATGGGCTTGCCGCCGCGCTGCTCGACACGGCTGAAGAAGGAACCCCAGAGATTGCTGAGCGCCATCGGGATCACCGGCACCTCGATGCCCTCCGAACGCGCACGCTCGACGATCTTCACCACGCCGCCCTTGAAGGGCGCCATCTCGCCGTCGCGCGTGAGCGCACCCTCCGGGAAGATGGCGAGCAGGTCGCCCTCGCGCAGCACCTGCGCTGCCTGGTCGAAGGCCCGGTCATAGGCTGCCGGGTCTTCCTTCTGCGGCGCGATCGGGATCGCCTTGGCCAGCTTGAACAGCCAGCCCAGCACCGGCACCTTGAAGATCTGGTGGTCCATGATGAAGCGGATCGGCCGCGGGCTGGCGGCCATCAGCAGCACCGCATCGACCATGCTGACGTGGTTGCAAACCAGCACCGCGGCGCCTTCGCCGGGGATGTGCTGCTGGCCGCGCACCTTGAAGCGATAGATCAAGTGCGACAGCACCCACGACACGAAGCGCAGCAGGTACTCCGGCACCAGCAGGAAGATGTAGGCAGCGACCAGCGCGTTGGCGATGCCGGTGAACAGGAAGATCTGCGGAACGGTGAAGCCGGCCTTCAAGAGCGCGCCGGCGATGAGCGAACTGCCGATCATGAACAGCGCATTCATGATGTTGTTGGCCGCGATGATGCGGGCCCGGTGCGTCGCCTGGCTGCGCAACTGGATCAGCGCGTACATCGGCACGCTGTACAAACCTGCAAACAGGGAGAGCAGCCCCAGGTCGGCCAGCACGCGCCAGTGCGCATGGATGTGCATGAAGGCGCCCAGCCCCATCTCCGCGACCGGCGGCAGGGACCGCGAGGCGAAATACAGGTCGATCGCGAACACGCTCATGCCGATCGCGCCGAGCGGCACCAGGCCGATCTCCACCTGCCGGCGCGACAGCGTCTCGCACAACAGCGAGCCCACGCCGATGCCCACCGAGAACACCACCAGCAGTATCGAGGCCACATGCGCGTCGCCATGCAACACGTCCTTGGCAAAACTCGGGAACTGGCTCAGGAAGGTGGCGCCGAAGAACCACATCCAGCTGATGCCGAGCAGCGAGCGGAACACCACGATGTTGCCGTGCGCCAGCTTCAGGTTGCGCCAGGTCTCGCTGACCGGGTTCCAGTTGATGACCAGGTTCGGGTCGGTGGCGGGCGCCTTCGGAATGGCCTGCGCGATGCCGCGGCCGATCAAGGCCACCAGCACGCAGCCCACTGCCACCGTGGTGTGGCCGATGCCGGGGATCGCGACCAGCAGGCCACCCGCGACCTGGCCCAGCAGGATCGCCACGAAAGTCCCCATCTCCACCATGCCGTTGCCGCCGGTCAGCTCGCGCGAATCCAGCACCTGCGGCAGCAAGGCGAACTTGACCGGGCCGAACAGCGTGGAATGCAGGCCCATCAGGAACACGCAGCCCAGCAGCACGACGGCATCGGCCCGCATGAAGCCCCAGGCCGCGATCAGCATGATCACGACCTCGAAGTTCTTGACGAAGCGGATGATCTTCGTCTTGTCGAACTTGTCGGTGAGTTGCCCCGCCGTGGCCGAGAACAGCAGGAAGGGCAGGATGAACAGTGCGCCGATCACGAGGCCGGCCAACGCCGGCGACATCCAGCTCAGTTGCAACTGGTAGGTCACCATCACGGTGAAGGCGAACTTGAACAGGTTGTCGTTCGCGGCGCCTGCGAACTGCGTCCAGAAAAAGGGCGCGAAGCGACGCTGGCCGAGCAGTGCGAACTGGTTGGTGTGAGTTTCTGCCATGGCTGAGCCGGCAGGCGTGGCGGTAGCGACGGATGTGGTCATGCAAATGTCCCTTCCGGGCTTTTCAGGCCGTCGACACGGCGGCGCCCGGATTGTGCCGCACGGTTTGCATTCCCACTGCCTGCAAAGCCATCAGCACAGGCAAGCCAGCCAGCGCTGCCGTGAAGTGTTTCAGGGTGTGACCGGAAATCAGGTGATGCGTGGCCTCGTAGATGGCGTGGTCGCCCAGTTCGAACAGCTTGGCCAGCGCATAGAAGAAGATGACCCAGCCCAGCTTGAGGCCGACGGCATGCGCCATCGGCTTGGCCAGCGCCAGCGTGAGCACCAGCGCCATGCCACCGAACTGGACCACGGCCCAGGGTGTGACGTTGCCGGTTTCGTGCCATGTCGTCACCGCCAGCAAGCCTGATGCCAGGGTCGCCCAGGCGGCCACCCAGCCGGCGCGCGGGCTCACCTTTTCGCAAACCGCAAGACCCATCAACCCGGCGAAAGCGATTGCCATGCCGGCCCGGTCGGCGGCCAGTCGAAGAACGTCGGGTTGCAGGTGATAGAAGGCCGAACCCGCAGCGCAGGCCACCAGTCCGGCGAAGAAGATCCAGGCACAGTCCAGGGCGTTGGCATGCGGTTCCTGCGCGACACTAGCGGCGGGATCATTCGAGCGATCGAGCTGATGCAGCCAGCGCAAGCCCCACAGGCCGATGGCCAGGAAGGGCAGGTTGCTCAGCACATCCATGGCGTTGGGCAACTGGTGCCAGGCGCGGTCGTCGGCGAACTGCGCCACGCCGGCCTCGGCACCGGTCAGTGCAGGGGCGAAGATCGCAACCAGCAGGAGCAAGAGATAGACGGACAAGAGTCCGCGTTCGCGTCGACTGAGGGTGGGCAGGTGCATGGCAAGCTCCGGGGTGGTGGCAGAGGTGCGCAATTTAGGTTGGCAACCGCCCCCGGGGCATCGAAAATTGATACGGAGCATTTTCGCACGCCCATCGGTACCAGATTCCTATACCTATCACTGAGCATGAGCACGACTGTCGACCTGGTCCTCGCCCTGAAGGCCGAACTCAAGAGCGCCAAGATGACCTACGCCGACCTGGCGCGGTCCCTGGACATGGCTGAATCCAGCGTCAAGCGCATGTTGGCCAAGGGCGACATGCCTCTCTCGCGGGTGGATGCGATCTGCCGCGCACTGAAGCTCGACTTTGCCGAGCTGGCACGCCGCGTGGCCGATGCGCAACCGCTCATCAAGGAGCTGACGCACGAGCAGGAAAAGGCCGTCGTTAGGGACAAGAAGCTGCTGCTGGTGGCCATCAACGTCCTGAGCCAGTGGACGCTGGAGCAGATCACCAGCGCCTACCGCATCAGCGAGGCCGAATGCATCGGCTGCTTTGCGCAGCTGGACCGCATCGGCATCATCGAACTGAAGTCGATGAACCGCTATCGGCTCAAGCTGGCCAAGACCTTTCGCTGGCGACCGAACGGGCCGTTCATGGAGTTTTTTCGCGACCATGTGGTGCTCGACTACTTCCGCGGCGGCTTCGACGGGCAGGCGGAGGGGTTGATGCTGGTGCACGGCACCGTGAGCCGGGCGCTGGCGCCGTCGTTCCGCGAGCGCCTGCAGCGGGTGGCGCAGGACTTTGCACAGCAGCACCAGATGGACCAGAAGCTGGCCGCGAAGGACCTGGAGGGTTACACGCTGGTGCTGGGAATGCGCAACTGGGAGTTCGAGGGGTTCACGCGACTGCGTCGCTGAGGTAAACCCACCCCGCAGCGCCTGCGGCGCACCCCCTCCAGGGGGCGCACCCAGCGGCCCCGCAAAGGTTCTATGGTTTCTGTCCAGCACCCGGGCTGAATCGATGAGCCTCAAAAGGTTTCTCAGAGCGCCAGACGGCAAAGGCAATGCGCAACAGCTTGCGCGCCGGGATCACCAATGCCTCCGTGGCCTGCAGTCCTCGCGCGCGCTGCACCTGGTAAGTCGGCGCAAAGGTTTTGGTTGTGGGTCTTCGCGAATGCCTGGCCGCTCGTTCCGGGGTGGGCGCAGCTACTCTGTCGTGAAGACCGTCAGCACGCCGGTGTAGCCATACAGGTGATGCCGGGCGATTTCGCCGGCGGCGAAGAAACCGACCAGCGGGACGTCGCCGAGCGCGTGCCGCACGATCTGCAATTCCGCGCCAGGCGCGCCGAAGTGCGGGCCGCCGCGCCCCGAGCAACTGACGTACACCGCGCCCGCAATGCCGCGCGCCGGATGCGGTGCGGCGTCGGCCTCCCCGGCCGCAATGGCGGTGGCGGTTTCGAGCGTCTGTTCCTCGGGTTCGAGTTCTTCGCGGATTTCCGCGCAGATGCGCATCAGGTCGGCCCGGGCCGCCTGAGCGCTGCGGCGGCAGAAGCTCATGCGCATGCCCGCCTCGACCTGGTCGGCCACGGCTATGCCGCGGCGGCTGGGGTCGAGCCCGATGATGTGGCGCACCACCACGTCCGCTCCGAGGTCGCCAGTGCGGCGCACGCCGTCGCTGCCCGCGTCGACCAGGCCGACCAGCGTCGCGCGCACGGCGTCGATGGCCTCCTGCGGCTGGTCCAGCGACACGGCGAGTTCGGCCAGCAACACGTCGAGCGCCGGCTCGCCGTCGAGCATGAAGATCACGTTGCCATCGGCCTTGGTGATCTCGCGCTCACGTCCGGCGCCGCCGCCCAGTGGCTGGCAGCCTTGCGTCACGCGCGACACCACGCGCACGCCCTGGCCGAACACCACGCCGGACAGGCCGCCGCTGAACACGCCGCCCGCCGCGCCGTGGCCCTTGATGTTGCCATTGCCACTGATGGCGAATTGGAGCGAGCCGGCGCGACCTGAGGACAGGCCGCCGAACAGATAACCCGTGTCGGTGCGAACCGCGAGGTCACCGATCAGTTCGGGCAGGTCGGGCGTCTCGGGGTCGGCATGCACCAGCGCGGTGTGCGCCTCGAAGCCGGCCATCTCGGAGCCGGCCAAGGGCGCCACGCCGGAGAACACCCGGTACTGGTCGCTGGGTAACTCGCACAGCATCACGCTCAGTGCCGGTTCATCGAAGTACTCGGCGTTGTTGGCCGAAATGCCGACGCCGACGGTGCCAGCCCAATCGGTGACCTCGGGCAGTTCGGCGCCGAGGTGATCGAGGATGTCCTGCGCCTCGGCGCTGTAGTGGTCAGTGATGTAGAGCAGGCCCAGCGTCGGCGACTGCGCATAGTCGCCGAGGGCCATCTGCGCGCGCACCTGGGCCAGTACGAGGCCGGCCGCCATGCGCCATTGAGGGTGGGTCGCGTGACCGGATGGAAAGAGCTTCATGTCAGTGCTCCACGACGCCGAGCGTCATTCGCAACGCCTGAAACCCACTGCCGAGGTGAACCCCATTCGCAGGCACCCGCGAAACCGGCGTTGCCGGGCCGCTGGGTGCGCCCGCTTGAGGGGCCCGAGGGCCCCGCGGCGCCTAGGCTGCCTGCGCAGGCTTGGATGGCCCGCAAGAGCAGCCGCCTGTGGCGGCCGCGCAGACGCCGTAGGCGCATTCGGGGGTGGGCCATCCTCGACGCGCGCGGCTTCAGCGTCTGTTGGAGGCAGCGCGCTTGGCAGGGGCCACAGCCTTCTTCTTCGTGGCGGCCTTCTTCGATGCGACGGCCTTGCCGACACCCGCAGCTTTCTTTGCCGCGCCGGTGGCCAGGTCGACCGTCGACTGCAGCGTGCCAGGCACCTTCATGTTGGAGGCCTCGCGCATGGCGCTGCTGGCAATCTGCTCGAACTGCTGCGTGAGCGCACCCCACCACTGCAACGGGTCGACAACGCCGACAGATGGCGTGGCCGCCTTGGCCTTGGTCTTCCGGGCGGGGGCCGCGTCCTCTGCTTCTTCTTCCACGTCCTCCTCGAACTCTTCCTCCTCAGGTTCGGGCTCCGGTGCGGCCCTCTGGGCGGGGGGCGGCGGCGGGGGCGGCGCGGAAGGCGTGGGGGCCGGCGTCATCGAGGGAGTCATGGTGGCGGCGCGTGTGAAAGCGCTGGTCAGGTCCTCCATGCGCACATTCATCCCGCGCAGGGTCGACAAGGTCATCTTCTGGACTTCAAGCGCCTGGATCGTGGCCTTGAGTGCGGTGAGGTTCTGTTCGAGCCAGAACTGCACCGTCTTCAGTTCCCGGATGCGCTTGTCGACTTCCTCGACGCTCAGCGTGGGCGCGACCCAACTCGCAAGGCCTTGCAATCCGGGCACGGCGCTGGACGCAGTGCTCGCGCTGCCGGCCGCGAGGCTCTTGAGAAAGTCGAAACCGGGAACAAAGCTGCCGAAGTTGAAGGGCTTGCCTGCGTCGCTCATTGGGGCATCTCCTGAAGATGGTTTTCTTGTGTGGCGTCAGCTTACTCCAAGCAAGGCGCGAATTGGCCGCGCGTCAGTGCTTGTGCCCTGGCGACTCCGCCCCGGCGCCAGCGGCTCCAGCCGGCACGCCGACGGGTACCTGCAGCATGAGGCTGCTTTTCGCGCCCTTGGCGTCCTCGAACTGCAGCGTCATCGGCACGACGCTGCCGGCGGCAACCGGCTGCTTCAGGTCCATCAACATCAGGTGGTAGCCGCCGGGCTTGAGTTCGACGGTCTGGCGCGCGGGCAGTTCAAGGCCGCCGGCCACGGCGCGCATCTTCATCATGTCGCCTTCCATCTTCATCTCGTGGACCTCGGCGACGCCGGCCACGGCCGTTTGCACGCCGACCAGGCGCGCGCCCGACGGTGCGCTGAGCTTCATGAAGGCGCCGGTGCCGCTCTGGCCGGGCACCGCCGGGCGCACCCAGGCGTCCTTGACGTCGACGGCGGCGACGCCGGGCGCGAGCACGTCGAGCCGCGCGGCCGGGTATTCGAGCTTCTCGCCCGCAGCGCCGGTGGGCAGCTGGGCCCAATCGGCGCTGCCGTTGTCGCAGGTCTGCAGCACCTTGAAGTACAGCGGGCCGGGGGCGGCGGCGAGCTTGCCGCGCAGGATGAATTCGGTGCGCTCGGCGGTCGGCAAGGCGGTGTCGGCGCTGTCGGCCGTCCAGCGCACTTCGGCGTCGCCGGACTTCTGCACGTCGAGCTTCCAGCCCTTGCGCGCCTGCGCATCGGAAAGCGTAAAGCCCTTGGGCAGGCGCACCGTCACGCCAGTGGTGGCCTTGGCGCCGGCGCAGGCATGGCCGACGCGGAAGGCGGCCTCGTAGTCGCTGCCGGCGGTGGCGCCGCCCGGCGGCAGGGTGACATGTGCGAAGGACGCCGAAGCGCCGGCGAGGGCCGCGACGGCGGCGAATGTCTTGAGGGTGAAAGTGGTGTTCATGATGGCCTTTCTTGCGAATGTCAGAGGTCGAACTTCAGTTCGGCCACGAAGGTGCGTTGCGGGTACGGGTGGAAGGCCCAGTACTTGTTGTTGTTGAGGTTGTCGATGCCGACGGCGGCGCTCCACTGGCGGTCGATGCGGTAGTGCACACGGATGTCGGCGACGAAGTACTTGCTGAAGCCGGTGTAGGTTGCGCCGTTGGGGTCGCTGTTGTCCAGCGTGCCGTATTGCTTGCCGCTGTAGCGGGCGCCGAGGGTGTAGGCCCAGCGGGCATCGGGCTTGTAGGTGGCCAGCAGCGCGGCACGCACGCGGGGCACGCGCGGCTGCTGCTTGCCGACGCTGGCCGGGAAGCCGGTGTTGGCGACGATCTTCGAATCGGCCAGCGTGAGGCTGCCGCTCAGCTCCAGGCCCTTGATGCCGACGTCGTAACCGTTGGCCGCCAGCTCCAGTCCCTTGGTGTGGATGGCGTCGACGTTCTGGATCGTGGTGATGTTGTTGGCCGAGGTCTGGCTGTAGAGCGCATCCTGGGTGCGCTCGAAGAACAGCGTGGCGCGCAGCAGGCCGTCGACGCCCCAGGTGCGGGTGTCGCGCTCGGCGGTCAGCTCGGTGGTCCAGGACTTCTCCGGCTTCAGCAACGGGTTGTTGTTGATGATGGTGTTGCCGAGGATCTGGCCCTGGTAGAGCTCGCTCACCGTGGGGTAGCGGACGGCGCGGCCGACGGAGGCCTTGAGCAGCCAGTCGCCCGTGGCCTGCCATGCGATGGCGGCCTTGGGGGAGATGTCGTTTTGCTTGCGCTCTCGGAAGTCGAGCACGGTGGTGGCGTTGCCGAGTTGGCCGTCGTAGGCCTTCCAGTGCTCGTAGCGCAGGCCCAGCGTGGTCTTCCAGTCGGGGGCGAAGCGCCAGGTGTCCTGTGCGTAGAGCGATTGGAGCCGCGTGTTGCCGTTGAATTGGGAGAAGGGCGTGAGCGCGGGGCCGGAGAACCAGTCGGCCGTGTTGCTCGCCTGCGTGCGCAGCTTGGCGGTGTCCTGTTGCGCGCCGAAGTCGACCACGTGCGCGCCTACGCCTTCGGCGCTGCCGGTCGGCCGCCAGGTGCCGGCGAGCTTGAGGGTGTTCCAGCCGGTGCCGTTCATGTCGGTGGTGCGGCCGGGGGCGCCGAAGGTGCTGGTGGGTGCTCCGAGCGGGAGCCAGTACGGCGCGGCCGTGCTCGGATTCGTCGACACGGTGGGCGTGCGCAACTTGTCTTTGGCATAGTCGTAGAGGCTGCACGATACCTCCCAGTCGAACACACCGCCGGTGTGGCTCTTGACCGACAGGCCCTGCATCGTGTGCGTGAGGTCGTTCTGCGTCGGCGCCAGCGCGGGGCTGGGCGAATCGAGGTTGTAGACGCGGCCGGCGATGTTCACGCGCCCCCCGTACACCGGCAAGCCGTTGCGGTCGCGCAGGTAGCTGTCGACCGCGCCGTAGGTGCTGTTGTTCCAGGCGCCCAGCACGTAGGTGGCGCGCACGGTGGGCGTGAAGTCGTAGGCCAGCTTGAGCTTGGCCTGCTCCTGCGTGGTGTCGTAGATCGTCGCGCCGCCGACCAGCCACCAGGGCTGGTTGCTCGGGTTCAGGTCGAGCACGGCGCCGGTGACGGGCGTGCCCGCGTTGCCGACCGTGCCCGCGCTCAGCAGGCGGTTGCCGAAGGTCAGCGCCTGCCCCTTGCTGTGCGTGCGGCTGGCGCTGAGCCACCAGGACCAGTCGCCATTGCGCCCGCCGAGCGACATGTCGAGCTGGTTCGCCGTGGGCGACGAACTGCTGCTGTACTGGTCGAACTGGCTGTACGCGCCGCCGAGCTTGATGTGCGCCTCGAACTTCGTCGGCATCCGCGTCACGTAGTCGACCACCGCGCCGACCGAGTTGCCCGGATAGGCGGCGGAAAACGGCCCGTAGAGGACGTCGACGCGATCGATCTCCTCCGGCGACACCATGCCCCAGCGCGGCGCGAAGGTGGCGCCGTTGCCCAGCAGGTTGGACAGCGGGATGCCGTCGGCATAGACCATCGATCGCGCGCTGTTGCCGGTGCCCGAAGCGCGCGTGGCCAGCACGGCATGGTTGTAGTCGCCGATGTAGCGCTTGCGCACGACCAGGCTGGGCAGGTACTTGAGCGCGTCCTCGGCGTCGGTGGCGTTGACCGTGGCTTCGATCTGCTCGCGCGTCGTGCCTTCGATGACAGTCGGTATCTGGGTCGGCAGGGAGGTAGGCCGGCCGCCGGGCACGGTGATGGTGCCGAGCATGCGGGCGGTGTTGTCCTCGCCGAGTTGGTGGTCGGCCCAGGCGGGCGCAGAAAGGGCCATGGCCGCGGCAATGGCGATGCGTGTTCTTTTCACTCTGTTTTCCCTCGATCTCCTGGCCAGGACGGCCGGCAGCGCCCGCAACCTGCGTGCGGACGACTGCGACTTGAATCAAGTCCCGGGTCGACGTGTCTCGACTGGATCCCCCGCAGGGAGACGGGCGCGCGGCCCGGACTTGTGGCTCAGGAGAAAGCGGGAGGTCCGCGCGCCGGCAGCGGCGCACGGGTGGCCGCGGCAAGGCGCGCGGCGGGGATGGGCTGGGCGGCGAGGCCCAGCGGCTGGATGACCGGGAGGTTGGCCAGCGCAGCGACAGGCGGCGGCGCGCCGGTCAGCACGCAGAGCGGGCAGTCCATGTGGCTGGCGCCGAGTTCCTGGGCACCGTCGTCGGTCTGCACGATGACCTTGATGGCGCCGGCGCTGGAGCACACCAGTTCCATCGCCTGCGGATGCACGATGGGCGAGGCGATGGCCGCGCCCATCGACAGCATGAACCACAGCAGCACACCGCGACCGACGAGGCCGAGGGAGCGGGTGTGGCGAAGCAGGCGGAACATGGGAGCCGGGATTATGGCTCGGGCAGCACCCGCGTGACGGTGAAGCCGCGCGCCGCCATCAGGGCAGGCAGGCCATTGGGGCCGACCATGTGCAATGCGCCGACCGCCCCGAACACGCGCTGACCGAGCTTGTGCAGCGTGGCGATGCCGTCGGCCAGGCCGGGGTTGCGGTCGTCGAGGTAGCGGCGCATGCGGCGCTTGTCGTCCGGGCGATCCACGCACTTGCACCATTGGAAATAGGTATCGAGCCGGGCGGCGTCGCTGCGCGCCCAGGCGTCGGCCAGCGCGACGGTGCTGGCGCGTGCCTCGCCGCGTTCGAGGTCCTCCAGCGAAGCGTCGATGTCCTCGGCTTGCTCCGCCTCGGAATCGCCTTCGAGCATGCGCAGTTGGCCGGCGGCGGTTTCCAGCGCGATCACGGGCTTGCCGGCGCCGCGTGCGATGCCGGACAGCACGCCTTCGATGCCGAACTCCGGGTACAGGCCGTCCGCGCGCATCGACAGCGAGCCCAGCGCGGCGACCTGGATGACCGGGCGCAGCTTGCGTTGCGTTTCGCTGGGCAGGCAGGCCAAGGCGCGCTGACGCTCGATGCGACGCAGGCGTTCGGGCGTGAGCAGGCGCGCGGCGGCGCCCGGGTCGGGTGGCGACAACAGCGTGCGCAGCGTTTCGGGGTCGCTCAGGTCCAGCTCCAGTGCGACGGTGTCGCTCTGTTCGAGGGCCTGCGTCACCTTGGGGCCCGGAAACAGCCAGGTTGGCTTGCCGAGGTGCAGGGTGCCGTAGAGCCACGAGACGCGGCCGTCGCGCTCGATGCGCCACAGCACGCCCCGGTCGGACGCACGCTTGGCCGCGCGCTCGGCACCGCCGGGCACGAAGGTCGGCACCTGCGCCGGTGGCGGGCAGACGATGGGCTGCTCTTTCGTCGGCGGCACTTTCGCCGGCGTGACGGCGCCTGCCGACGCCGCCGCGAACAGTGCGCAGGCCGCGACGAGCAGGAGCCGCCGGATCACGCCAGCGCCGCCTTGAAATCTGCGATGAGGTCGCTGGCACGCTCCAGCCCGACCGACACGCGGATGAGGCCTTCCGCCACGCCGACCTCTGCACGCTTGGCCGCGCCCATTTCCCAGAAGATCGTTGGCGCCACGGGAATGATCAACGTGCGCGTGTCGCCCAGCCCGGTGGCCTTGATCGGCAGTTGCAGCTTGTTGATGACCGGAACGAGGGCATCCGCATCTCGCAACTCGAAGGAGAACAGCCAGGAGCCGGCGCTGAAGTACTGCTTGGCGAAAGCGTGCTGGGGATGCGAGGGGAGCATCGGGTAGTAGACGCGGGCCACGGCCGGGTGGCTTTCAAGGAAGCTTGCGAGTGCCAGCGCCGTCGCACTGGTCTGCGCGATGCGCAGCGACAGCGTTTCCGCGCCGACCGAAATGCGATGCGCCGCATCGGAACTCAGCGTGCCGCCCATGTCGCGCAACGCCTTCTTGCGGATCTGCGTGAGGCCCCATTGCTTCACGTCGCCCTGGCGGTAGCCGGCGAAGATGTTGGGGTAGCCCGTCCAGTCGAACAGGCCGGTGTCGGTGACCGCGCCGCCCAGCGTGTTGCCGTGGCCGGCGATGGTCTTGGTCAGCGAGTTGATCGACAGGCTGGCATCCACGCGCTTCGGCAGGAACAGCGCCGGCGAACTGATGGTGTTGTCGACCACATAGACCAGCCCGCGTTCCTTGCACAACGCGCCGATGCCGGCGAGGTCGGGGATCTGCGTGCCGGGGTTGGCGATGGTCTCGACGAAGACCATGCGCGTGGCCGGCGTGACCGCGTCGGCCACGGCCTGCGCCGAGGTCGGATCGACCAGCGTCACGCCCACGCCCAGGCCCTGCAGCGTGGCCAGCAGGCTCAGCGTGTTGCCGAACAGGTAGCGGCTTGCGACCAGGTGGTCGCCCGCGCGCAGCAGGGTGAAGAACACCGCCGTCACGGCCGCCATGCCGGTGGCGAAGCAGACCGTGCCGACGCCCTCCTCCAGTTGCGTGATCTTGGACTCCAGCGCCGCGGTGGTCGGCGTGCCCTGGCGTGCGTAGTTGAACTTGCCCTTCAACGTGCCCTGGAACACGCCGATGAGGTCTTCCACGCGCTCGTAGCCGTATTGCACCGAGGTGTGGATGGCCATGTGCACGCCGCCCTGCTCTACACCGAAATGGCGGTCCGCATGGACGAGGCGGGTGGTGGGATCGGGCGTGGTGGTGTCTTCGGGGGTCATGGTGGTTCCGTCGGTGCGGCGCGGCTATGCTGCGCGGATGCACAGCATATTTCACCTTGCCTTCAACGTCCGCGACCTCGATGCCGCGCGCCGCTTCTACGGCGGCCTGCTCGGCTGCACCGAGGGCCGCAGCACCGACACCTGGGTCGACTTCGACTTCTTCGGCCACCAGATCTCGCTGCACTTGGGCGAGCCCTTCGCCACCGCGCCGACCGGGCGCGTGGGCGACGTGATGGTCCCGATGCCGCACTTCGGCCTCGCGCTCGCGCTGCCCGACTGGCGCGCCATGGCCGACCGGCTCGAAGCGGCCGGCACGGACTTCGTGCTGAAGCCACAGTCGCGCTTCGAAGGCCAGCCGGGCGAGCAATGGACCATGTTCTTTCGCGACCCGTTCGGCAATCCGATCGAGGTGAAGGGGTTCCGGTCACTGGAGACGGTCTACGAGAAGTAGACCGCGTCGGCTTATTTGCCGGCGTCGATCCGCTTCTGCATGCGCGCCGCACGCTCGGCTGACGGCGGGTGTGAGCTCATCATGGAGCTGCCCGAGCTGCCGCCGAGTTTCGCGAGCTTCTGGAAGGCGGTGACGAGCCCCTTTCGTTCCAGCTTGGCCTGGGTCAGCAGGTCGAAGGAATAGTCGTCGGCCGCGCTCTCCTGCGTTTGCGAGAACTGCGCGTTGATGAACTTCTCGGCCAGTTCGCCGGCTTGCGATTGCGAGAGTTGGCCGATGACGCCACCCGCCGAGCCAGACGCGCCGCGCAATGCGGACGCAGCGGCGGCGGCCTGCATGGCGCCCTTGGTGTGGCCGAGCGCCACGTGGCCGATCTCGTGGCCGATGACGCCGCGCAGTTCGTCGTCGTTCATCAGGTCCATCAGGCCGCTGTAGACGCGGATGCAGCCGTTGGCCATGGCCCAGGCGTTGACTTCCTTGGTCATGTAGACCTTGTAGTCGGCCTTCTTGCCGTTCACCGTGTCCGGCATGCCGCGGATTGCGCGGGTCAGCCGCTGCGTGTATGGGCTGCTGGCCGGTGCGACCTGGCTCTGCTTGTCCATGGCGGCGCAGGACTCGTTGGACATGGTGACGACATCCGCATCGGTGAGCGACATGGCCTGGTAGGCCGAGCCGCCCGCGCCCATGAGGGCGTCCGTGTCCATTTTCGAAACGGCTTTGCAGCCCATGAGGGCACAGGCCGCGGCCAAAGCCGCAGCCAGAGGTACGAAACGCATGGAAGCTCCCTATCTTGTGAAGTGAGGACAGGCCGACGGTGCCGGCCTGTCGCTGTCGGCGGATCGGTTGTCCGCTGCGGCAGCGCGGCGATCTTAGAGGATCGGCGCAAGCCCTCGCCCCGCCTTGGCAGCGGGATCGGGGAAAAGTCCGGGCTTCAATCCAGCTTGATGCCTTGGGCCTTGATGATCGGCCCCCAGCGCTTGGCCTCGGCGCGTGCCAGCGCCTGGAACTGCGCCGGCGTGCCCGGCAGCGGTTCCATGCCGAAGTCCTCGAAGCGCTTCTGCACGGCGGGGCTGGCGAAGGACTTGTTGAGTTCGGCGTTGAGCCGGGTCACGACGGGCGCGGGCAGGCCGGCCGGGCCGAGTACGCCCTGGAAGGCGAACACCTCCGTGTTGGGCACACCCACTTCGGCCAGCGTCGGCACGTTGGGCAGCAGCTTGCTGCGCTGCGCCGAGCCGATCGCCAGCACGCGCACCTTGCCGCTCTGCATGATCGGCAGGCCGGAAGCCAGGTCGAGGAACATGCAGGGCACCTGGCCGCCCATCACGTCGGCCATGGCCGGCGCGGCGCCGCGGTACGGGATGTGGGTGATGAAGGTGCCGGTGCGGTTCTTGAACATCTCCATCGCGAGGTGATGCGGCGAGCCGTTGCCGGGCGATGCGTAGTTGAGCTTGCCGGGGTTGGCCTTGGCATAGGCCAGGAACTCCTTGAAGTCCTTCGCCGGGAAGGCGGGGTTGACGACCAGCGCCATCGGGAAGCGGCCGATCGCACCGATGTAGCTAAAGTCCTTCTCGGGGTTGAAGGGCAGCTTGCTGAACAGGAATTCGTTGAAGGCCAGCACGGCGTTGTCGGCCGACATGATGGTGTAGCCATCCGCCTTGCTCTTGGCGACGATGTCGGCGCCGATGTTGGTCGATGCGCCGGGGCGGTTGTCGATGACGATGGACTGGCCGAGCGGCACGCGCATCGCTTCGGCCAGCGTGCGCGCGATGACGTCGGTGCCGCCGCCGGCTGGATAGGGGACCACCCACTTGATGACTTGGTCTGGATAGTTCTGCGCGTGCGCCCACGGTGCGAGCGTGGTGGCGCCGGCAGCGGCCAGGCCGGTGAGGAGGGTTCTGCGTTGGATGTTCAAGTTGCGGTCTCCGGGAGAGGAACAGGGGTCAAGGGGAAAGGGATTCCGACAGCGAAGGCATCGGCAGTTCATGCAGCGCATCGGCCAGTGCCTGGCTGCAGCGGTCCTCGTCGCCGACCTGCTCGAACAGGAGCAGCGCGAGGCGGGAGAGGAACAAGGATTCGCGTGCGGCGCCGGCTTCGGTGATGGCCCGTGCGCATTCGGCGTAGAGGCGGTCGCGGGCGTCGGCGGGCAAGGCTGGCATCGGGGCCGTGGTTGTTGTCATGTCGTCTCCAGGATGTCGGCGCGTGCGTTGGCTGCGCGAGCCAGCGCCTTCGAGATGGCGTCCGTCGAGGGATGGCGCCAGCGTGCGGCGACGTGGCCGTCGGGCCGCAGCAGGTAGACCGCACCGGTCTCGCCGGCACCGAGCGCGGTGAAGGCGGCGGCTGTGTCGTCGGTGCGGCGCAGCTTGTGGCGCACCAGCGGCAGGTTGTGCGTTTCGATGTCGAGCGTGGCGTCGGTCGTGGCGCCGGCAGGTTGCAGCACCAGCAGCGTGAAGGCCGGCTTCGTCAGCAGGTCGCTCAGGTGCAGGTTGGGGCCGAGTTGTTGCTCGGGCATCGCCTCGCCGGGCTTCGGACCTGCGCCAAGGTCGTCGCTGTCGCTGGACAGGGCCGAGTCGTCGTAGCGCACGGCCTGCGTCTGGCGCGGGTTGATCAGGTTGGCGATCTCGCGGTGCTTGCCCGACAGCGACAGCGCCGCCTCGCGCAGCAGGTCGAAGCCACGCGAGGGCGGCGACATGAACTCGGTGCTGCGCATCGCGCTTTCCGCGTTGATGTGGAAGGCGGCGATGCGCTCCTCCGAATAGCTGGCCAGCAGCGCCGGTTCCGACAGGCCCTTGGCCACCAGCGCCAGCTTCCAGGCGAGGTTGTCGGCATCGTCGAAGCCCGAGTTGAGCCCGCGCACGCCGAAGATCGGCATCGCATGCGCGGCATTGCCGGCGAACACGATGTGGCCGTGGCGGTAGTTCTCGAGCGTCATCGCACCGGCGCGGTAGACCGAGGTCCAGACCGTGTGCCACGGCAGGTCGCCTTCGCCGATCGCTTCGAGGTGACGCTGCACAAACTCGGTCACGGCCTCGGGCTTGAGCGCCTCCTCGGTGCTCTGGCCGGCGCGCAACTGGTAGTCGATGCGCCAGATGTCGTCGGGCTGGCGATGCATCAGCACGGTGGAGCCCGGGTTCCACGGCGGGTCGAACCAGGCGCGGCGCTCGGTGGGGTGCTTGCTCTGGAGCTCGATGTCGATGATGACGTAGCGGCCTTCGTAGCCGGTGCCCTTCAGGTCCAGGCCGAGCGCCTTGCGCACGCTGCTCTGGCCGCCATCGCAGGCGGCGAGGAACTGGCCGTGCAAGGCATAGCTTCCCTCCGCGTTGCGCACCTGCACGGTCACGCCGGCATCGTCCTGCGCCAGCGCCACCAGTTCGGTGCCCCAACGGATGTCGATGAGGCCCGGCGTCGCCGCGTTGCGCCGCACGATCGCATCGAGCAAATATTGCTCGATGTAGTACTGCTCCAGGTTGATCATGGGCGGCAGCTTCTGCGTGTCGTCGTGCGGCATCTCGAAGCGGAAGACCTCGTCGGTCTTGTAGAAGCTGCGACCGCCCGTCCATGGCAGCCCCTTGGCCAGGAAGGCCGGCAGCGCGCCGAGGCGTTCGATGATCTCCAGGCTGCGGCGCGAGATGCAGGCGGCGCGGCTGCCGACGCAGACGGTGTCGTCGGCTTCGAGGATCACGCTGCGCACGCCGTGGTTGGCCAGGCCGAGTGCCAGCGCCATGCCGACGGGTCCGCCACCGGCGATGACGACCGGATGGCGGCCCGGTTCCATGCCGTGTTCCAACGGCGGCGTCCACGGCCGGAAGCGGGTGTAGTGGAAGGCGCCGACCGACGGTGGCAGGTCTTCATAGGGCGCCGGCGGCAACGGGCCCGAGCCGGCGCTGCCGAGGGATGCGGAAGGAGGGTTCTCAGTGCTCACGACGACCTCTCAGATTTTTTGCAGCCACGCTTCCATCGCGTCGGCGGATTGGCGGATCAGGTCGGGCTGGCCGGCGAGGTAGTGATTACCGCCCTTCACCGGCACCTCGGTCAATCGGTTGCCACCCGCCTCGCGCCACAGGGCGGCGGTGCTGGGGAAGGTGGAGCCGTCGGCGGTGTGCGTCATCAGCAGGACCGGTACTGAGGTGCGTGCGAGGCAGGCCGGGCCATCGGCCTGCGAGCCCGAGGACCATTGCGACAGCCATGAGCGCAGCGTGTTGAAGCGGCCCATCGCGTTGGCGGCGTAGTTGACGGTGCGCGCGTCGCCCCAGATCGAGCCGACCGGGCGATCGTTGGCGTCGAGCGTGGCGTCGAGGAAGCGCGGGTCGCTGTGCGTGCGGTAGACGAGGAAGGTCTGGTCCGACGGCGCGCCGGGCGTGCCGCGCAGCATGCGAAGGCGGGCCCAGACCCAGGCTTCGATGCGGTCGCGGCGCGCCAGTTGCGCGGCGCGGAATTGCGCAACGAAATCGGCTGCGAAGGGCACGGGTTCCTTCGTTGCGTAGAGGTCGAAGGCCGGATCGGTCGCAAGTGGATCGGCTTCGTCGATGACCGACGGGTCGAGCCACTCGGCCAGCAGGCGCGAGCGGCCCGGATGCGCGGCCGACAGCATGAGGCCATCGACCGGCGGCAGGTCCGCCACCGACAGGTGCGTGGGCAGGCCATCGACGAAGTGCGTGGCGGTCAGCGATTCGGCCTGCGACTGGTAGAACGAGGACAGCGCCGCGCCGCCCGAATTGCCGATCAACACGACCTTCTTGTACCCCTGCGCACGCAGCCACTTCACGCCGGCGCCGAGGTCCTGCAGCACGGTTTCCATGAGGAGCATGGTGTCGTTGCCTGCATAGCGCGAGTTGAGGCCCATGCAGGCGATGCCGCGTTCGGCGAGCGGCTCCAGCAGGTAGTGGCCCATGAAGTTGCTGGTCGGGTGCATCACGATCGCAGCTACGCCCGTGCCCTGCCCCTTCGGCCGCCTCAACGCGCCGAAGATGCGCGGGCGCAGCGCCTGCAGGCCCGACTGGCTTTCCATGGTGACGCCCGGCTGGACGTCGATGACGACGAGTTCAAGATCAGACACGGGCGGCCTTCCTGAAGGTCGTCCACTCGGCGAGCGCGGCGTGTGCGTCGCGCTTGTAGCCGTCGAGTTCGCGTTGCGTCGCGAGTTCGGTCGTCAGTTCGAGACGGAAGCCGTTCGGGTCGAAGAAGTAGATCGAGTGGATGTAGCCGTCGTGGTCTGTCACGCCGATCACCTCGATGCCGTTGGCCTGCAATCGCGCCTTCATGTCCTCCAGCGCCTGGTCGGAATCGACCCGCAGCGCGATGTGGTTGACCCAGCCGGGCGTGTTGGGCGACGGCTCCGCGGCGGTGTCATCGCCGAGGTCGAAAAAGGCCATGTGCGAGCCATCGGCCATGCGGAAGAAGATGTGGACGTAGGGGCAGTGCTCGCCGGTCGAAGGCACGGTGTCCTTCTTGATCACATGCGTGAGCGGCAGGCCGAGGATGTCCTCGTAGAAGTGCCGGGTCTCTTCGGCGTCGCGGCAACGCCAGGCGAAGTGGTGCAGGCCGTGGATGGGATGGAGGGGTGTGGGCGTCATGGTGGAGGGATTGTCCCGATGCCTCCGGATGCTGCGTGTCGTAACTTTGTACGAGGGGATTACCCTATCCACTCCCCATGAAGCGTCACCGCATCCACCCCGCCACCCAACCCGAAGCCGTGTCGGCCACCGTCGCCGTCGGTATCGTCGCGGGCATCGGTACGCCGCACCTCGCCGACGGCTTCCTGGTCGCGATGCAGAAGGTGTTGCCGCTGACCTTCTGCACCGTGTTCGCGCTCGGCGCCAACGGCCGCGTGGTCACCGTCTCGACCGCCAGCAATTACGGCGATACGGCGCTGCAGACCTCCGAGCGCTACATCGAGAACCGCTTCGACCTGCTCGATCCGAACATGGTGTGGCTGTCGGCGCGCAAGTTGCCGAAGCACGCGCAGTTGTGGCTGAGCCACCAGCACGCGGACGAGGTGGCCGACCCGGCTTATCGCGCGGCCTGCTATGGGGAGGTGGGGATTCGCGAGCGCACTTCCGTGCTTCTGTTGCTCCCCGGTGGGCAGCGGGCGGCGGTGAGCTTCTATCGGAGTCTGGCGCTGCCGGAATTTGCCGAAAGGGACTTCGCTGCGATCGAGGCCCATGCGGCGCTGCTGGCGGAGGCAACGGCGGCGCACAGCCGCGGGTTGGTGGGAGCGGCGTCACGGGTTTCGGGGGCGGCAGCGTCCTCGCAACTCCTGTCGCTGAGCCTGCGAGAACGCGAGGTGATCGACCATCTGCTGGCCGGCCGCACGGCCAAGCAGGCGGCGCGTGAGATGGGCGTAGAACTCAGCACCGCGCGCACGCATCAGTACCGGGCTTTCAGGCGATTGAGCATCGGCAGCTTGAAGGAGCTGCTGGTACGCGAGGACTTCAGGCCGTCTTGAACTCGAAGCCATCCGGCGCGGCGAGGAGTTCTCTGCCTGAGCATGCCTGGGCGAACATGCGACGGGCCTATATGTGTCGCGAAACCTCTACAAACGCGACACATTCTTCAGTCATGTCGCCGAGAGCGACATGCAGAGAAAACGTGTCGCCAAAAATAGGAAATCGCAACACGTTTTCTTGACATGTCGTCGCGGACGACCTAACCTGAAAACATGTCGCAAAAATATGATTTTGACAACACGACAATGCCAGCGGGCGCTCCCTGGCAAGCAGACCGCCCCTATGACACGCTCCCGCCACTGCCCCCGGCAATCGACCTCGAAAGCAAGCCGATCCTCAAACAGTGCATCACGGCCCGAGCCGCGTTGGCAGAACTCAAGCAAGCCACCGAGTTGATCCCCAACCCGACGGTCCTCATCAACATCATTCCCTTGCTGGAGGCCAAGGACAGTTCCGAGATCGAGAACATCGTCACCACCACCGACAAGCTTTTCCGTCATGCCGATGGCCACGACAGCCAGGCCGACCCGGCCACCAAGGAAGCGCTGCGCTATCGCACCGCCTTGCACCAGGGATTCCAGTCCTTGGGCAGGCGCCCGCTCTGCACCTCAACGGCGGTGGAAATCTGCACGGCCATCAAAGGCGTGGAGATGGACATCCGGAGAACGCCAGGTACCCAATTGATGAACGAGCGCAGCGGCGAAAGCATCTACACACCACCGGAAGGCGAGGCACTGCTGCGCAAGCTCCTCGCCAACTGGGAGCGCTTCCTGCACGAGACGATCGACCTCGATCCGCTCATCCGCATGGCCGTGGGGCATTACCAGTTCGAGGCCATCCATCCCTTCACCGACGGCAACGGCCGCACCGGGCGAATCATCAACATCCTCGTGCTGATCCAGGAACACCTGCTGCCGTTGCCGGTGCTGTACCTGAGCCGCTACATCATTGCAAACAAGGTCGACTACTACCGCCTGCTGCAGGACGTGACGCGTCTGCAGTCGCCGGAAGGATGGGAGGCCTGGGTGCTCTACATGCTGCGCGCGGTAGAAGACACGGCACGCTGGACCACGCAAAAAATTGCGGCGATCCGCATACTGGCCGAGCACACCACCGAGTACGTGCGCGAAAAGCTGCCCAAGATCTACAGCCGCGAGTTGATCGAGACCATTTTCGAGCAGCCTTATTGCCGCATCGGCAACCTGGTCGACAAAGGCTTGGCCGGTCGACAGGCGGCTTCAGTTCATCTCAAAAGCCTTGCCACGCTAGGCGTGCTGAGCGAAATGCAGGCGGGCCGGGAAAAGTTGTTTGTGCATCCGAAGCTGATGCAATTGCTGATGCGGGATGGCAATGGGTTTGCACGGTACAACTGACGGGCCGTCGTGGCCGATGCACCGCGCATCGCGTGACCTGCAACGCGTCGCCGATCAATGCTCGCTGCGGCGATCGGCGTCCCTCTTGTTCACGACGTTCATGGCCGGCGCCACGATCTCCTGATCAATCGCCCCGAACACCGAGTGCCCATCCCTGCCCTTCATCTCGATCCTGATCGTATCCCCGAACTTCATGAACTCCGTCGCCGGCTGCCCATCCAGGATCGTCTCGATGCAGCGCTTCTCCGCGATGCATGAATAGCCCTTCGGCCAATCCATCTTCCCGTTCTTCTCGACGCCCTTGTTGCTCACCGTGCCGCTGCCGACGATGCTGCCCGCGCGCACGTTGCGCGTCTTGGCGATGTGGGCGATGAGCTGGCCGAAGTGGAAAGTCATCTCCTCGCCCGCGTCGCAGAGGCCGACCTTGCGGCCGTTCCAGGTGCTTTGCAGCGTCAGGTGCACCCGCCCGCCGATCCATGCTTCGCCGAGCTCATCCGGCGTCACGGCGACCGGGCTGAACGCCGTCGCCGGCTTGCTCTGGAAGAAGCCGAAGCCCTTGGCCAGTTCGGCCGGGATCAGGTTGCGCAGGCTCACGTCGTTGGCCAGCATCAGCAGGCGGATGCCGTCGAGCGATTGCTCGGCTGACGCACCCATCCGCACGTCGCCGGTGATGACCGCGATCTCGGCCTCGAAGTCGATGCCGAAGGCCTCGTTCGCCACCACCACCGGGTCGCACGGGCCGATGAAGTCGTCGCTGCCGCCCTGGTACATCAGCGGGTCGGTGTAGAAGCTCTCGGGCACTTCCGCATTGCGCGCCTTGCGCACCAGCTCGACGTGGTTGATGTAGGCCGAGCCATCTGCCCACTGATAGGCGCGTGGCAGCGGGGCCATGCACTGGGCCGGGTCGAAGGGGAACGGATGGCGCGTGCGGCCCGCATTCAGTCGCTCGCTCAGGTCCTGCAACTGCGGGCTCAGGAAGCCCCAGTCGTCCAGCACGTCCTGCAAGCGGTTGGCGATGCCGGTGGCGTAGTGCGCGGTGCCGAGGTCGCGCGAGACGACGATCAGTTGACCGTCGCGCGAGCCGTCCTTGTATGTGGCGAGTTTCATGGCGTGTGCGAGACGATGCGGAACGCAACTCGATCCAGATCGCTCTACTAAACTGATTGAACGGGCGGCAGTGTACCGATGTACCCCCACGGCGCTGGGTGCCCCGCCCGCCTTTCCACCCCGCCATGACGCCCTTGCCGCCGCCGCGCAACCTCGACGCCGCATCTTTGCCGGCGGATGGGTCGCAGCATGCGCGGCGCATGCTTGCGCTGTTGACGCTGGGCGTGCTGGCCGCGCATCTACTGGTGCTGGGGTTGATTCCAACCGGCGTCGGGCCGGAGCAGTTGCCGCTCGAGAACAAGTTCATCACGCGCACCATCGTCATCACGCCCCCGGCCGCCAAGGCCGAGGCGCCCGCCCCTGCCGCGGCCAGTCCGCCCCCGCCGCCGCGCGTGGCAAAGCCCACACCGCCCAAACGCCCGCGCGCGATCACGCCACCGCGCACCGAACCCGCACCCGCGCCGCCGCCCGTGCTCGCCGCCCAGACTTCCGCCGATCCGCTTCCGGTCGAGCCGGCACCTGACGTACCCGTGGCCGCAGCGTCGCCGGCACTGGAAGGTGCGTCGGCGGGCGAGGGTTCCGGCACGGCGCCGGAGGGCGGCACGGCCGATGGCAGCGCAGGCGGCGTAGGGAGCGGCGCGGGCGAGGTCACGACCGGCGCAACCCAGCCGCTGGTGCTGCCGGGCTCGGTCAAGCTCTCGTTCGAAGTCGGCGGCCAGCGCGGCGCGCAGCCCTATTCCGGCGGCTACGGCGAACTGGTCTGGCTGCAGGACGGCGACGAATACAACGCGCGCCTGTCGATGAAGGCGCTGTTCATGACCTTCCTGAGCCAGACCAGCGTGGGCCGCGTCGACGCCAGCGGCATCGCGCCCACGCGCTACTCCGAGAAGCGCAGGAGCGAAGTGGCCTCGCACCTGGTGCGCGACCAGGGCAAGGTGGTGTTCAGCAACAACTCCCCGACGGTGCCGCTGCTGCCCGGCGCGCAGGACCGCCTCAGCGTGGCGATGCAGCTTGGTGCATTGCTCGCCGGCGACGCCAGCCGCTTCCCGCAAGGCAGCAAGATCCGCATCCAGACGGTCGGACCGAAGGATGCCGAGGTGTGGGTCTTCAACGTCGAAGGCGAGGAGACCATCGAGGTGATTGCCGGCGAATTCAAGGCGCGCAAGCTTTCCCGCGCCCCGCGCCGCGATTTCGACTACCAGCTGGAGCTTTGGCTGGCGCCGGAAATCGGTTACCTGCCGGTACGAATCCAGCAGAAGCAAGCCAATGGCGACATCATCGACATGCGACTACGCGCAAAAACCACGCCTTAGATGCCTAATTGATCACACTCTTGTGGGCAAACCGCCCGCAAGATCTCGGCCATCTTGAAACTGGCGCGTTGATTGCTATCTAACCATCATGAATGCAATCGACTACCGGAGCCACCCTGCCATGCAAATGCTCTATGACTCGGAATCCTTCGTTGTGGTGCACATGCACTCCAATGAGGACGATGCACCCGCGGCGCCGAACATCCCCGCCTTGGCGCGGCACGGCTTTGAAATCGTCGACAAGCGCTCCGGCAAGGAGGTTTACCTCGACGGCTCCTGGGCTGAACTGTTCCAGCAGAAGATCACTGCATGGCAGTTGAACACGCCCACGCAGGAAGAAGTGGAAGACACGCTCGAAGGCTATGCTGAACTGGCGCAGAACCCGGTGCTGATGCACTGAAGGTGTCGTCGCAGTCTCATTGGCTGAAAGCCGCGTTTCGACGCGGCTTTTTTTTGTCTGGGCGGCGCGCAAGCCGCCTTTCTCCGACAGTCTGAAGCGCCACAACATGGGGCGCTCATTCATCACCCTCGCGTAGTATTCCGCGATGCGAATGGCGCGAACCTGTTACCTCCCGATGTCGCTGCTTGCCGCAGCCACGCTCATGCTGGGCGCATGCACCGGCATGCGCCCAGCGGCAGATGTTCCCATCGCGGCTCGCGTCGCGGCACTGGCGCCGACCGATGCCTTGTTGCTCGGTGAACAGCACGATGCCGCCGACCACCACCGTATCGAGCGCGAGACCGTGCAGGCGCTCGTCGACAGCGGCAAGCTCGCTGCGCTGGCGCTGGAGATGGCCGACGACGGCACCAGCACGGCCACCCTCCCCGCCAGCGCGACCGAGGCCCAGGTACGCACCGCATTGGGCTGGCAGGAAAAGGGCTGGCCCTGGGAGAACTACGGTCCCGCGATCATGGTGGCTGTGCGCGCCGGCGTGCCGGTGCTCGGCGCCAACCTGCCGCGATCGCACATGAAGGACGCGATGGCCGATGTCTCGCTCGATGTGCAACTGAGCGAGAAGGCGCGCGCGCAACAGGAGGAGGCGGTGCGCAGCGGCCATTGCGACCTGCTGCCGGCCGCGCAGATCGGGCCGATGACGCGCATCCAGATCGCGCGCGACCGCTCGATGGCGCAGGTGGTGGTGAAGGCGCGGCAGCCCGGCAAGACCGTGTTGCTGATCAGCGGCAATGCGCACGCGCTGCGGACGCTGGGCGTGCCGCAGCACATGCCGACTGATGTGAAGGTGGTGTCGGTGCAGATGCTGGCTTCGGCGACCGTTCCGCTCCGCGCCGCGCCGGAGTACGACGCGATCTGGCAGACGGCTCCGCTGCCCGCGAAGGACTACTGCGCGACGCTGCGCAGCAAGTAGCGGAATTGCGTGAAACACCGCGGAACCGGCTTTGCCGGGCCGCTGGTGTTGCCCCCGGTAGGGGGTTGGAGGAGCGCCACGCAGTGGCGCCGATCCTGGGGGCGAGCTAGTTCCTTTTGATGGCGTCAGCCAGCGTATTGACCAGCTTGTCGATGTGCGACTTCTCGACGATGTATGGCGGCGCGATCACCAGCACGTCGCCCGCCGGGCGCACCAGCGCGCCGTTGTGGAAGCACTCCAGGAAGATGTCGTAGGCCCGCTTGCCCGGCGCACCTGCGATCGGCGCCAGTTCCACCGCCGCGGCCAGGCCCAGGCTGCGGATGCCGATGACGTTCGGCAGGCCCTTGAAGGTGCTGTGGAATGCATCACCGAGCACCTTGCCCATCTCGCCGGCACGCGAGAACAGGGCTTCCTGCTGGAACAGGTTCAGCGTGGCGATGGCCGCGGCGCAGGCCACCGGATGACCCGAGTAGGTGTAGCCGTGGAAGAACTCGACCACATGCTCGGGCGCGTCGGTCTTCATCATCGCGTCGTACAGCTTGTCGCGGCAGATCACGCCGCCCAGCGGGATGACGCCGTTGGTCACGCACTTGGCGAAGTTCAGCATGTCGGGCACCACGCCGAAGTAGTCCGACGCGAAGTTGGTGCCCATGCGGCCGAAGCCGGTGATGACCTCGTCGAAGATCAGCAGGATGCCGTGCTTGTCGCAGATGGCGCGCAGCTTGGTGAGGTAGTCCTTCGGCGGGATGTACCAGCCGGCCGAGCCAGCGATCGGCTCGACGATGATCGCGGCGACGTTGCTCGGGTCGTGCAGCGGCAGGATGCGCTGCTCCAGGTCGGCCAGCGGATCGTCGTTCCATACCGGTTGTTCGTTGTGGACGTAGGCATGGTTCACCGGGTCGTGGATGAAGCGCATGTGGTCCACGCGCGGCAGGAAGGCCGAGCCGAACACCTTGCGGTTGCCCGGGATGCCGCCCACCGACATGCCGCCGAAGCCCACGCCGTGGTAGCCCTTCTCGCGGCCGATGAACAGGTTGCGATGGCCTTCGCCGCGGGCGCGATGGTAAGCGAGCGCCACTTTCATCGAGGTGTCGGCGGCTTCGCTGCCGGAGTTGCAGAACAGCACCTTGTTGAGGTCGCCGGGCGCCATCGCCGCGATCATTTCGGCGGCCTTGAAGGCCTTGTCGTTGCTGACCTGGAAGGCGGTGGCGTAGTCGAGCGTATCGAGCTGGGCCTTGATGGCCTCATTGATGGGCTTGCGGTTGTGGCCGGCGCCGACGCACCACAGCGACGAGATGCCGTCGATGACCTTCTTGCCGTCATGCGTGGTGAACTCCATGCCGTCGGCGGCCACGAAGACGCGCGGGTCCTTCTTGAAGTGGCGGTTGGGCGTGAAGGGCAACCACTGGTTGTCCATGTTGAAGTCGGTGTAGGCCATGTGTCTCTCCTGTACGGCATGCGGGTTTCATACGACTTCGCAATCAAGCGCATAACTGCGTTGGATCGCCTTGCCGTGCTACAGCACTGTCTGCGGCACTCCGCCTTGTTCTGCGCTTGATTGCAAAGTCGTATCAGCCGCACATTCTGGCACTTCGCACCGCTTCGCATGGGGGGCGAGGGCATCGGCCGTTTGGCAGGAGTCAGGTCGTTGCGGCGATGACGATGTGCAGGTACTTGGGGCCGTGCGCGCCCAGCACCAGGCTGCCTTCGATGTCGGTCGTGCCGCTGGCGCCGGTGATGATGTTCACGTTGCGCGGCGGCGGGCGGCCGGTGGACTGGGCGGCAGCGGCATAGTCCTCCAGGTAGCGCACGATGGTCGCTGCGCGCACCAGCACGATGTGGTGCAGCGGCAGGAAGTTGGCGAGGATGGGTGTTTCCGGGCCGGAGTGGAAGACGAGCGAACCTGTCTCCGCGATGCCCCAGAGCGCCATGCCGACGCCCACCGGCTCGTTGGCCGTCAGGGTATCGGGCAGTTCAAAACCGGACCAATCCAATGCGCGCAGCGCCACCGCGGGTTGCAGGGCGATGCGCTGGGGCAAGCCCTTGGCATCGAGGTAGCGGGCGACGGCGGCGGGCATGTCCTGCAGCTGCGCGACGTAGTCGATGGAGGCGGAAACCTTGGGCGAAGTCACGCGGGCGGCGAACAGGTCGACGACGGGGGCGGTGGCTGCGTATGCAGGACGCGCGGCTTCGGAGCCATCGAGCAGGCTGGCCGCTTCGCGACGCACGCGCTCGGCATCGACGGTCTGGCCGCCGAGGCCGCCACGCACGGCGGCGAGGATGGTGTCGCGAGAATTCATTGACGTGTCTCCATGCTGCGTGAAGCGGCACGAGCGCCTTCGGTCGAACGGGCGGCGCGCACTCGGAAACCTCTGCGCTTTTGCGCTGCGGCGCAAGCGCCTTGGGGTCGTCGGGCTTCGCTCATGGTCGCGCCTCCGGCTTTTGCATTGCGTCGCGGTCGCGCATCATTTCAAGGAAGGTGCGCTGGGCCGGCGCCGGGAAGTCCCGGTACTGCGTCCAGCCGCCCACCAGCGGCAGGCCGCGCAGCTTGCCGTCGCGCTTGAATGCGCGCATGGCTCGCACCGCCACCGCGGTTCCAAACCGGTACAGCCAGGGCCGAGATGTGACGAAGGTGTAGACCCACAGGCCGGCCCGCACCGACGCCGGCTCCAACCCCTCGCGCCACGACTTGTCGCGCCAGCCGCGCAGCAATGTGGGCAAGGGAATGTCGACCGGACACACCTGCTGGCAACGGCCGTTCATGGTGCAGGCATGCGCCAGCTCCCGGCCTTTTTGCAGGCCGTCGAAGACCGGCGTCAGCACGGCGCCCATCGGGCCGGGATAGGTGCCGCCATACGCATGGCCGCCCACCTGCCGGAACACCACGCAATGGTTCATGCAGGCGCCGCAGCGGATGCAGCGCAGCATCTCCCTGAGGCCTTCCTTCAGCATGCGCGAACGGCCGTTGTCGACCAGGACGATGTGGAACTCCTCCGGTCCGTCGCGGTCGCCGGGCTGCTTCGGGCCGCAATGGAAGGTGGTGTATTGCGTGATGTCGCCGCCGGTGGCCGAGCGCACCAGCAGGCGCAGGAGCGCGAAGGCGTGCGTCGTGCTGGGCACGAGTTTCTCGATGCCGGCCGTCACGATGTGCACGCGCGGCGGCGTGGTCGTGAGTTCGGCATTGCCCTCGTTGGTGACGGTGCAGGTCGCGCCGGTGTCGGCCACGAGGAAGTTGGCGCCGGAGATGGACACGTCGGCCGACAGGAACTTGTCGCGCAACTCGCGCCGCGCGCTGTCAACCATGGCCTCGATGGTCTCCTCCCGGTGTGGTGCGCGGTGCGACTTGTGGAACATCTCCGACACCTGCTCTCGCGTGCGGTGCATGGAGGGCCAGATGATGTGCGAGGGCGTGTCGCCGCCGAGTTGCACGATGTGCTCGGCCAGGTCGGTCTCGACGCGCTCGATGCCGGCTTCGTCGAGCGCGTGCGGCAGGCCGATCTCCTCGCCGAGCATCGACTTGACGCGCGTCACGCGCTGGGCGCCGGCCGCCTTGCACAGGTCGACCACGATGCGCGATGCCTCGCTGGCCGTCGCCGCCCAGTGCACTTTCGCGCCGGAAGCGATGGCGTTGCGTTCGAACTCGACCAGGTAGTGGTCGAGGTTGGCGATCACATGGTCCTTGATGCGCTTGCCCAGGCGGCGCGCGACTTCGAACTCGGGGAAGCTCTCCAGTGCCAGTGCGCGCTTGCGCTCCGCCGTGCCGGTGGTGCGCTCGATGGCGGTCTTGAGCGTCGGGTCGGCCAGCGCTGCCGCGGCGCGGGCCTTGAAGTGGATGGGCTGGGCTTGCATGGTCAGGACCGCGCTTCTGCTTCGCCGATGGCCGGCGCATCGGCCATGCCGGCGAGCACCTCGACGGTGTGCATCACGCGCACGTTCGACTGCCGCCGGCTCAGCTTGCCGGCCATGTTCATCAGGCAGCCAAGGTCGCCGCCGAGCAGCATGCCGGCGCCGGTGCGTTCGACCGCCACGGCCTTTTCATCGACGATGCCGTTGGAGATGGCCGCGTACTTCACGCAGAAGGTGCCACCAAAACCGCAGCACACGTCCGAGCCTTCGAGCTTGCGCATCTCCAGCCCACCCACCTGCTGCAGCAGCGCGCGGGGCTGGTCGTGGACGCCCAGCTCACGCAGACCGGAACAACTGTCGTGGTACGTGGCCGTGGCCTGCAGCGAGCGGCCCTTGGGCGCGAAGCGCATCACGTCGGTGAGAAAGCTCGTGATCTCCCAGGTGCGCGTGGCCAGTTGACGGGCGCGCTCGGCCCAGGCCGGGTCGTCGGCCAGCGCTTCCTCGTAGTGCGCCTTCGTCATGCCCGCGCAGGAGCCGGACGGGATCACGACGAAGTCGAAGGGCTCGAAGGTCTCGATGAACTGTCGCGCCAGCCGCGCCGCACCGCGCGTGTCGCCGCTGTTGAACATCGGCTGGCCGCAGCAGGTCTGGGCCAGCGGCACTTCGACGCGGCAGCCGGCTTCCTCCAGCAACTGCAGGGAGGCCATGCCGATGCTCGGGCGCATGATGTTGACCAGGCAGGTGGCGAACAGGCCGACGCGGGGATTCACAGGGGGCGCTTGCATGGCTGCTCCTTCTCCGGGGACGAGATCAATGAACGACCATCAAGGTGAACGGCCACACATAAGCCTGCAAGGTCACGTACAGCCCCACCAGCGCGGCCAGCGCGATCGAGTGGAAGAACACGTAGCGCAGGATGTCGCCTTCACGGTCGAACCAGCGCGTGGCGGTGGAGGCCACCACGATCGACTGCGCATCGATCATCTTGCCCATCACCCCGCCCGAACTGTTGGCCGCGCCCATCAGGTTCGGGCTCAGGCCGAGCTGTTCCGCCGCCACCTTCTGCATGCCGCCGAACAGCACGTTCGAAGCCGTATCCGAGCCCGTCATCGCCACCCCGATCCAGCCCATCAGCGTGCCGAAGAAGGGATAGAACGCACCGGTGTTCGCAAAGGCCAAGCCCAGCGTGGTGTCGGTACCGGAGAAGCGGGTCAAGGTGCCCAGCGCCAGCATCAGCACGATCGTCAGCAGCGAGTAGCGCACCAGCCACAGCGTGCGGAAGAAGGTGCGCACGATCTCGACCGGGTTGTACTTCATGAACAGCGCGCTCACGATCGCTGACAGCAGGATGCCGGTGCCCGTGGACGACAGCAGGTTGAGCACATAGACCGCCGATTCCTTGTGCGGCGTGGGCACCACCGGCGGCATCTTGTCGATCATGTTGTGCAGCCCGGCCATCGGGAAGGACGGCGCGAAAATGCCGTTGAGCGCGGCCTTGACCGGCGGCAGGCCCCAGACGAAGACGAACACCGACAGGATCAGCCACGGCGTCCACGCACGGATCAGCTCCGCACGCGGATGCACCACGATGGGCGCGGGCGGCTTGGCTTCATGGGCGCTCACGTCCTTGCCGCGCAGGGACGGCGAGTGCCAGATCTTCTTGGGCTGCCACACGCGCAGGAACAGCACGAGGCTCACCATCGAGACGATGGCCGCGATGATGTCCACCAGTTCCGGGCCGATGAAGTTGGAGACCAGGTATTGCGGGATGGCGAAGGACAGGCCCGTCACCAGGATCGCCGGCCAGATCTCCATCATTCCCTTGCGCCCCGCGAAGGCCCAGATGAGCCAGAAGGGCACCAGCAGCGAGAAGAAGGGAAGTTGCCGGCCGATCATGGCCGTGACTTCCATGAGGTCGTAGCCGTGCACCTTGGCCAACGTGATGACCGGCGTGCCGAGCGCACCGAAAGCCACGGGGGCAGTGTTGGCGATCAGCGAAAGTCCGGAGGCCGCCAGCGGCGAGAAGCCCAGCCCGATCAGGATGCCCGCCGTCACCGCCACCGGTGTCCCGAAGCCCGCCGCACCCTCGAAGAACGCGCCAAAGCAGAAGGCAATCAGCAGCAACTGGATGCGCCGGTCCTCGGTGATGCCCGAGAGCGAATCCTGCAGCACCTTGAAGCTGCCGTTCTGCTCGGCGAGCTGCTGCAGGAAGATGATGTTGAGCACGATCCAGCCGATGGGCAGCAGCCCGGTGAAGCCGCCGAACAGCGCCGCGCGTCCGGCCATGTCGGCGGGCATGCCGTAGGCGAACACGGCCACCAGCAGTGCGGCCAGCAGGCCCAGCCCTGCAGCGATGTGCGCCTTGATGTGGAAGAAGCCCAGGCAGGCCAGCATCACCACCACCGGAATCGCGGCCAGCGCGGTGGAAATGATCATGTTGCCGAACGGGTCGTAGATCTGCTGCCAGGTCATAGGGTTGTGTCTCCTCGAAGGTTCTTCTGCTGGGTCCCGCGCGCCGGAACGCCGGGCGGGGCGCTCCGCAACTGTAGGAATGCATCGCCGCAGGCCGCATGAAAAGCGCTGCCCGCCCGCGTGAAAACTTTTCAATCGGCGCGCCGGCTCGTACCGGGTCATGGCCACAACGGAGGTCCACGTCCCGGCCACGAAAATCATGGCGATGCGCGCCAGCCGCGTCCCATGAACCCGGGGCGAACACGGCGACGCCCGTTCTCGGGCACCCGAAAGCAGTCAGTCCTGGCGACGGTGCGGACGCCACATGCGCGTCCGGGGTGGATTGGGTTATTCGCGCAATGCCGCGCGCAACCAATCCACAAAGGCCGCGCACTCCCAACGCTGCAACGTGCCCGGCCTCCAGCAGAGGAAGTAGTCGTGCGGCGAGCGCACGCTGTTGCGTGACAAGCGCACCAGCCGCCCGCTGTCGAGCCAGGCCTGGCCCAGTCGCAGGCGCAGCAGCACCACGCCGAAGCCCGCGACTGCGGCATCCAGCGCCAGGCCCAGGTCGTTGAACTGTGCACCGGCACTGGGCTCGGCCTGCGTGATGCCGCAGGCCTTGAACCAGGTACGCCAAGGCTCCAGCGGCGAGCGGATCAGGCGCGCCCGAGCGATCGAAGCCACGGTGTCGAACCCATCGAAGGGGCCCGCCTCGTTGAGGTAATCGGGGCTGCAGGCCGGGCACACCTCGTCCGACAGCAGGTGCATGGACTCGCGGTCCGCGAAGGGACCGCTGCCGAAGCGCAATTCGATATCGGCCTCCTCCGCCGTCACGTTCTGCACCGGGATGGCGACCTGCAGCGTCAGCTCGATCTCCGGGTACGCATGGCGGAACAGCGCCAGCCGGGGAAGCAGCAACTGGCGCGAGAAGGTGGGCGTGACGGCGACGCGCAAGCGGGTGACGGCAGTCCTTCCCGCATCGGCGCGGCCAGGCACCTGCTGCAACGCGGCCAACGCTTCGCGCACCCGCGCCAGGTAGGCCGCACCGTCCGCGCTGAGGCCGAAGTCGTTGCGCGCGAAGAGCTTGAGCGCGAGTTGCGATTCCAGTTGCTTGATGCGGTGGCTGACCGCGCTGGGCGTGACCGCCAGTTCTTCGGCCGCCAGCGTCACGCTGCGCAGGCGCGCCACGGCCTCGAAAGCCAACAGGCCCTGGATGGGCGGGATGCGGGGCGGTGCGCTGCTCATGTTCTGGCTGCGATTGTGCCGGTCAGCAAGGGAATTTACGGCGCTGCGACAATCGCCGGCTCCATGAATTCCGCCTACATCCTCACCCTCTCCTGCCCCGACCGCACGGGCATCGTGCATGCCGTCTCGGGTTTCCTGCTGGAGCGCGGCGCCAACATCGAGGAGGCCGCGCAGTACAACGACCACGACACCGGCCTGTTCTTCATGCGTGTGCGCTTCGCCTGCGACAAGCACGACGAGGCCACGCTGTGCTCGGAGATCGGCGTGCTGGCCACTAGCTTCGGCATGAACTGGCAGCTGCACGCCGCCAACGTGCCGATGAAGACGGTGATCCTGGTCAGCAAGGACGGCCACTGCCTGAACGACCTGCTGTTCCGCTGGAAGAGCGGCCACCTGCACATCGACATCCGCGCCATCGTCTCGAACCACCGCGACTTCTACCAGCTGGCCGCCAGCTACAACGTGCCCTTCCACCACATCCCGGTGACGGCCGCAACCAAGGCGCAGGGCGAGGCGAAGCAGCTCGAGATCATCGAATCCGAAGGCGCCGAGCTCGTCGTGCTGGCCCGCTACATGCAGATCCTCAGCAACGACCTGTGCCAGAAGCTGGCCGGCCGCGCGATCAACATCCACCACTCCTTCCTGCCGAGCTTCAAGGGCGCCAAGCCCTACTACCAGGCGCACGACCGCGGCGTGAAGCTGATCGGCGCGACGGCCCACTACGTGACCGCCGACCTGGACGAAGGCCCGATCATCGAGCAGGACGTGGCCCGCGCCGACCACACCGACACAGTGGAAGACCTGACCGCCCGCGGCCGCGACACCGAGAGCCAGGTGCTGGCGCGTGCGGTGAAGTGGCACAGCGAGCATCGGGTGCTGTTGAACGGGCACCGCACCGTGGTGTTCCGCTGACGACATCCGATCGGGGGCATGTTGCCCCGCGCCCGGCACTTCGCGCGTTCACAGGGCTCCCAGGGGGCGCGCTTGATTGGAGCGGCGGCCCGGCGCGCGTCGCATCCGCGGGTGTGTAACATCGCGCGCCATATTCATTGAGGAGGCGCGCGATGAGACAGTGGACGATCTGGCTGGCAGTGTCCGTCTGGGCACTGTTCCTGACGGGCTGTGGCGCGACGGGTCCGCGCTATTCCGAAGTCGAAAAGAACCTGCCATCCCTGGACGAGAACCAGGGCCGCATTGTTTTCCTGCGTGACTCCGCATTCGGCGCGGCCGTGCAGCCCGAGGTGCGGCTCAACAACCAGGTGGTCGGCAAGTCGCAACCCAACAGCTTCTTCTTTGTCGACCGCCCGGCGGGCGCCTACCGCGCGAGCGCCAGCACCGAGTCCGAAAGCAGCATCAACGTGACGGTGAAGGCCAGGACTTCGTCGTACGTGTTGATGGGCATGGACATGGGCCTCCTCGTCGGGCGGCCCTCGTTCCAGATGCTCGGCGAGTCCGAGGCCAAGGGCCGATTGACATCCCTCGCCTATGGCGGCTCCGTACCGGTGACACCTGGGAGCGCGGTCACAGCCTCGGCATCGGCTGCATCGGCACCGGCTGCCGCAGCAACGCCTGCACCCACGTCGGAAGCGGCGGCGATCCCGCAGTCGGCAAGGGCACAACCCGCGTCAGCGGCGGCGGCATCTGCCGCGCCTGCGGCTCCCTCCGACGCCCAGCCATTCGCCACCACCTCGATGCAGGACCTGCGGCTGTTGCTGCCTGCTGGCCGATGAACACCACCACTTCGAATTCACGCACCGCCCGCAATGCACGGCGTCCCGTGCTCCTGGCGGCATTGGCGACCGCGGCGCTGCTGTCGCTGACCGAGGCCTCTGCACAAGCCCAGCGTGGCGCAGCGACGCCGCTGTCACCGCAAGCGGTGTTCGAGCAGGTCTCGCCCAGCGTATGGGTCTTGCAGGCCACCGACGCCCAGGGCCGCGTGACCGCGACCGGCAGTGCCGTCGCCACGGGACCGGGCACGGCGATCACCAGCTGCGGCCTGCTTGCCAAGGCCGCCGCTGTCGCGCTGCGCCGCGAGAACGTCAGCTATGGCGCCACGCTGGAGTTCCCGGACCTCCCGCGCGGCCTGTGCCAGTTGCGCGTGGCCAACCTGCCCGCATCGGCGATGGCGGTCGTGCCCGTCCGCGAACTCGCCGTCGGCATGGCGCTCTACACGGTCGGCGCGCCGCGCGGCAAGGAGTTGACGCTGGGCCTTGGCATGCTGGGCGGCGTGCGTCGCGCCGATGACGGCACGCTGCAGGCCCTGCAATTGGCCGCCGCGCCGGAAGCAGGCCTTGAAGGCGCGGCGCTGTTCGATGCGCAGGGTCGCCTCGCGGGCCTGCTGGGGGCCAGGACCTTGAACGGCTCGCCTTCGAATCTCGCGATGCCGGCGACATGGATCGCCGAGGTGCCGGCGCGAGGTCGCGTGGCGCTGGCCGGACTGCCCGTGCAAGCGCCGGCCGGCACCGCCCCGGCCGCTGCGGGCACGACCGGTCCGGCCGAGCTGCGTGTCCTGGAATACACGCTGCGGGAGGACCGCACGACGCGCAAGGTGGTCTATCGCCTCGACGAATCGACGCCCGAGCGCCGCAGCTTCAACAACGGCGGCTGGATCGAGAAGCCGGATGGCGAAGTCATCAGCGTCAGCGCACCGATCGCCGGCGAATTCGATGTCGTGATGCCGCCCGGTGGCTGGATTCGCGGCGACTTGGCCGATGGGTCGACCTGGTCGACGGCCTACCGGGTCGATCGCGGCGGCACCTCGATCAAGATGGATCTTCGGGCCACCGTCGTCGAGCGATCCACCATGACGGTGGCCGGGCGTGAGCTGAAGGTGGTGCAGGTCGACTATCGCGGTCACACGCAGCGCGGCGCGGGCGCCACGCTCAACAATGCGCCCTCGGGTGTGTTTCGTGCCAGCGCGTGGTGGTCACCCGAACTGGCACGCGTGGTGCGCTTCGAAGCCAGGACCCAGGGTGGCAACGGTGGCAACGCCTTCCGCGTCGACGAAACGCTTGAACTGGTTGACTGGCGCTGACGGCTCGCGCGGGTCATCGAGTTGACGTAGAGTCTTTCGCGATGAACACACTCGACACGTCATTGCAGCCATTGCGGCGCGAAGGAATTGCGAAGGCCGTCCAGGGATGAACGGCCTGCGTGGCTTGGCTTGGCTGCTGGTGTTCCAGTCGATCGGCGAGGCGCTGTCGCGCGGCCTTTCGCTGCCCCTGCCGGGACCGGTGCTCGGCATGGTGTTGATGCTGGTGGGCCTTCGCTTCGAACGCGTACGCGTCCCTGTCGGCGAATGCGCGACCTTCCTGCTGCAGCACCTGTCCCTGTTGTTCATCCCGGTTGGCGTGGGCGTGATGACCCATCTCGCGCTGGTGAGCCAGTACGGCGGGCGCATGTTGCTGGTCATCGCGCTGTCGACCTGGATCGGCCTGGGCGTGACGGCCCTGGTGCTGTACTGGCCGGACCGCCAGAAGAAGGCGAAGTCCTGATGCCGCGCTTCGTCGAGCTCTGGATCTATCTCTCGGCCACGCCGCTGTTCGGCCTGACCGCGACGCTGGTGGTCTACCTGCTCGCGCAGGCCGCCTACAACCGGCTTGGCAACGCGCCGTGGGCCAACCCGGTGATGTGGTCGGTGCTGGCGATTGCCGGCGTGCTGCTGGCCACGGGCGTCGACTACCCGACCTACTTTGCAGGGGCGCAGTTCATTCACTTCCTGCTGGGGCCGGCGGTGGTCGCGCTGGCCTGGCCCTTGTGGCTGCGGCGGGCCGAGTTGCGCGCACGCTATGGGCGACTGTTGATGGCCTCGCTGTTGGGCGGCATCGCGGCCAGCGGATCGGCCATTGCGCTCGGCTGGGCGGTCGGCCTGCCGCATGACGTGGTGGTGTCGCTCGCGCCCAAGTCGGTGACGGCGCCAGTGGCCATGGGCATCGCCGAGAAGATCGGCGGCATCCCGGCGCTGTCGGCGGTGTTCGCGGTGCTGACCGGGATGGTCGGCGCGCTGTCGGGCAAGTACCTTTTCGACATGCTGCGCATCGCGACTGATGCCACCGGCATGTCGGCCCGCGGCTTTGCGCTGGGAACCGCGGCGCATGGCATCGGCGCGGCGCGCGCCCTGCATGTGAATGCCGATGCCGGCGCCTATGCGGGGCTGGCGCTGGGCATGCAGGTGGTGCTGGCCGCGTTGCTGATGCCGCTGGCGTTTCGCCTGTTGTAGGCGCGAGGACTGTCGTCGGCCGACGTGGCGCCGCGTCGGCATCCACAAGGCAAGACGCCCGCCATTTGCAGGCGGGCGTCTTGCGTCACGAGGCTGCGGCCTCAGCTGCGGTGAGGATTGTCCGGGCGGCGGTCATGCTGGTTCGGCACACCGTCGCGGTCCCGGTCCCAGGAACCGCTGCGATACACGTAGCGGCCGTCTTGCTCACGCCATTCCGGCGCGCGGTAGGCATAGCCAGGACGGGCGCGCACCCAGGTGCCGCCGGTCCATGCGTAGCGGCCATGGCGTGCTTCCCAGTGACCCGGTGCCCAGACGTAGCCACGGCGCGGCGGCGGTGCGCGTTCCGCGCGCGGCGGCGGCGGAGGCTGGCCGATCTGCACGCTGATGCCTTGGGCTTGCGCGGCCGTCGGGATGGCGAACGCGCCCATTCCCAGGACGGTGGCGGCAGCGGCGGCAAGAATGATCTTTTTCATGGGGTACTCCTCATGAGTTGCAGGAGCCTTCATGGTGCAGCCGCCCTGTAAACGCTCTGTCAGCGCAATGCCGGCACGCAGGTAAAGAGCCGCCGCCGTGAGTTACAGGACAGCGCCCCTACTGCATCAGGTCGCGCGGGTCGATGGCAGCCGCCATCGCCGCATTGCCCGCGTCACCGGGATGCAGGTGGTCACCACTGTCGTAGAGCGGATTGAGCGCTTGCGGATCCTGCGGATCGCGCAACGCGGCATCGAAATCCACCACCGGATTGACCGCCCGCTGTTCGCGGATCCAGTGGTTCACGGCCTGCCGTATCTGCTCGTTCTGCGCGCTCCAGTAGGGGCTGCCTTTCACCGGCATCAAGGTGCCGAGAAGCACCTTCACACCGCGCGCGCGGGCCATGTCGACCAGCCGCTGCAACCCGGCGATGAGGCGTTCGGCGCTGGCCGTGCGAGTGGCGGAAGGCAGCCCGCTGCCGGGGCCGCCGCTGAAAGTCTCAACGCCGATGTCGTTGATACCCAACAGGACGATGGCATGCGTCACGCCGCTCTGGGCCAGAACGTCGCGCGCGAAGCGGTCGATGCCGGACGGGCCGATCCCTTCGCTGAGCAGGCGATTGCCCGCGATGCCGGCGTTGAGCACCGACACCACCGGGCTCCCAGGCGCGCCATCGCGCAGCCGCTCGGCCAGCCGGTCGGGGTAGCGCCCCAGCACCGGCGCAAAGCCGTTGACGCCCTCGGTGATCGAGTCGCCGAAGGCCACCACGACGCGCGCGGGGCCGCGCGACATCACATCGAGCCCGGTCACGATGTGGTTCCAGGCCGACGGGGCGGCTGCTGGAAGCGTCGCATCGCCCACCGCATTGCCGGGCGCGATCCAGCTCGCGCCGACCGGGATCTGGTGGACCGTGCCGAAGGGCGTGCGCTGGTCGAGGTAGAAGCTGATCGCCATCGCCTGCCCGGCCCGCACCGGGACCGGGACCGCATCGCTCCAGGCGTCGGCGCCGGGCGCGATGGTGACGTCGGGACGCCCGCCGAACAGCAGCGGTTGCAACGAGGCCGGCGACACGGCGCTGCCGCCGGTGCCCAATGCGATGGTCGCCTCGGCCATGTGCAGCGGCGCGGCGCCGAAGCGGTTGGAGAAGCGCACGCGCGCCTGCTCGCCGCTGATCGTCGGAAACACGCGCTCGCGCACGGTCTGCGCCTGGAACGCGAGCGGGGGTGCGGCATGCGCGCCATTCACGACGGGCGGCGGCAGGCCTTGCGGCGCAGCGACCCAACTGGCGATCCAGCGCGGCGCATCGGAACGCGACTGCGCCATCGCGGGCGAACACAGGATCGCCAGCGATGCGAATGCGGCCAACGCGGGACGGAGCAGGCAATCGCGCCAGGATTTCATGCAGCTTTCAGACGGCGGAAACGGCGCAGTTTAGGGCCTGTTCGGCCCCGGTTACGGGTGCACGAACCGGCCACTCGCGTGAACAGCGGAATCGCCGGACCGCAGCGTCCGGCCAGGCCCGGAATGCGCTGCTGCCCGCGCTACCAGGTGTCGACGTACGCCACGGCCGGTTCCGGCGTGCGCGAGGCCGAAGCCAGGCCGCGCACCAGCCAGGCACGCGTCTCGGCCGGGTCGATCACCGCATCGATCTCCAGCGTCTGCGCCATGTTGATGGCCTCGCCGTTGGCGTATTGCTGGTCCACGAGCCTCTTGAACAACGCATCGCGCTCGGTGCCTTCGGCCACGGCTTCGAGTTCCTTGCGGAAGCCCAGCCGCACCGCGCCTTCGAGGCCCATCGCGCCGAACTCGCCGGTGGGCCAGGCGACGGTGAACACCGGCGCGTCGAAGCCGCCCGCTGCCATCGCCTGCGCGCCCAAGCCGTAGCCCTTGCGCAGCACCACGCAGAAGTACGGCACGCGCAAGTGCGCGGCGACCATGAACATGCGGCACACATGGCGCACCTGCGCCTGCGCCTCGATCTCCGGGCCGACCATGAAGCCCGGCGTGTCGCACAGCGAGACGATGGGCAGGCCATGCGCGTTGCACAGTTGCATGAAGCGCGCGGCCTTGTCCGCCGCGTCGACGTCGATGGCGCCACCGAGGTGATGCGGGTTGTTGGCGATGAGGCCGATGGGCTTGCCCTCGATGCGCGCCAGCGCGGTGAGGATGCCCGCGCCGAAGCTCGCGCGCAGTTCCAGCAGCGAGCCGCTGTCGACGATGCCGCGCATCGCGGCGCGCACGTCGTACACGCGCAGGCGGTTCTCGGGGATCGCGTGGCGCAGGATGCGCTGGTCGGCGCAATGCCAGTCCGTCGTGGCGCCTTGGAAGTAGGAGATGTATTGCTTGGCAACCGAGACGGCCTCGGCCTCGTCCTGCACCAGCACATCGATCACGCCGTTCTTCGACTGCACGCCACTCGGCCCGATCTGCTCCGGCGCGAAGGTGCCGAGTCCGCCGCCCTCGATCATCGCGGGGCCGCTCATGCCGATGTTGCTGCCGCGCGTGGCGATGATGACGTCGCTGCAACCCAGCAGCGCTGCATTGCCCGCGAAGCAGCGGCCATGCACGATGCCGACCACCGGCACCTTGCCCGACAGCGCCGCGAACTGGCTGAAGGTGTGGTTGTTGAGGCCGGCGACGATCGGCATGTCGGTGTCGCCGGGCCGGCCGCCGCCGCCTTCGGCGAACAGCACGACGGGCAGCTTCAACTGGTGCGCGATGCCCAGCAGGCGATCGGTCTTGGCATGGTTGCGCATGCCCTGCGTGCCGGCGAGCACCGTGTAGTCGTAGGCCAGCACGGCACAGCGCGATTTCTCGGGGCCGAACTGCCTGGCATTGATGCTGCCGATGCCAGTGACCATGCCGTCGGCCGGCGTGTTGGCGATGAGGTCATCGAGCTTGCGGCGGCGCGTTTGCGCGGCGATGGCGAGGGCGCCGTATTCGAGGAAGTTGCCCGGGTCGCTGGCGAGGTCGCAGAGGTCGGCGATGTTGGCGCGTGCGGTGCGGCCGCCTTGTGCGTGGCGCTTGTCGACGGCGGCCTTGCGGTTGATGTCGAGCGTGGGGGCGTGGCGGTCGATGACCTTTTGGAGGTCCGGGCGAATCAGCGACAGGTCGTGCGCGGCCTGCGCCTCGGCCTCGACCGATTGCGCATCGACGGCTTCGAGTTGCACAAGTGGCTGGCCTTCGACAAGGTAGTCGCCGGGTGCTGCCAACAACGCGACGACGCGGCCGGCCTGGGGCGCGTTCAGCAGATGCTCCATCTTCATGGCTTCGAGCACGCCGAGTTGCGCCCCGGCCGGCAGCAAGTCACCGACCGCGACTTCGAACTGCACCAGCTTGGCAGCCATGGGTGCGCGAACGACGAGCGCATCGTCGGTGTCGTCGAATTCGATGCCGGGCTTCACGGCTGCCGCGTGGACGGGCGTGGCCGACTTCTGCATCGCTGCATCGAGTTGCGCGGCGCTGGACAGCAACTCCGCGAGGTGCTGTTCGACGAAGCGTGTGTGCACGTGCTGCGACGAGAACTCCGGCCGTGCCGCGATGGCGCGCAGCAACGAAAGGTTGGTCGCGATTCCCTCGATCCGGCACTCCTCCAGCGCACGCGAGGAGCGGCGCAAAGCGTCCGCGAAACGGGGCGTGGAAGACTGCACGATGAGCTTGGCCAGCAGCGTGTCGTAGTGCGGCGATGGCGCAAGTCCGGCGTAGCCGTGGCTGTCGACGCGCACGCCCGGGCCTTCGGCCAGGTCGAAGCGCGAGAGCGTGCCACTGGCGGGCCGCGCATTGCCTTGTGCGTCGAGCGTCTCGGCATTGATGCGCCATTGCACGGCGAAGCCGCGCTGGTGCGCCGTGCGGTCGGCCTCGATGCCGAGTTCATTCAGCCGCTGACCCGATGCAACAGCAATTTGCAGTTGGACGAGGTCCAGCCCCGTCACCGCTTCCGTCACCGTGTGCTCGACTTGCAGGCGCGGATTGGCCTCGATGAAGACCCACGGCAATGCGGTGGCATGCTCATCGACCAGGAACTCCCACGTGCCCAGCCCGCAATAACCCACCGCCTTCGCCATGCGCAATGCCGCGGCCGTGACCTCGGCGCGGATCGATTCAGGCAGCGAGGGGCTCGGCGCGATCTCGACCAGTTTCTGGAAGCGCCGCTGCAGCGTGCATTCGCGCTCGCCCAGGCTCGCCACCGCATGGCCGTCACCCAGCACCTGCACCTCGATGTGCCGCGCATGCAGCATCAGGCGCTCGACGTACACGCCATCGACACCGAAGGCTGCCTTCGCTTCGGACACACAGCGCGCGTGCGCTTCGGCCAAGTCCTGGGCGCGCAACACCGCGCGCATGCCGCGACCGCCGCCACCGCCGATGGCCTTGACCATCACGCCCGCGCGGGCCTCGCTCGCAGGACGACCCGCATCGCCCCCCTCCGCAACCTGCGCCGCAAAGAAGGCCTGCGCCTGCGCCAGCGTCACCGCGCCCGCGCTGCCCGGCATCACCGGCACATCGCATTGCGCGGCGAGTTCGCGTGCACGCGCCTTGTCGCCAAACAAAGCCAACTGCTCCGGCGTCGGCCCGATGAACACCAGCCCCGCATCGGCGCAAGCCTGCGCAAAGTCGGCACGCTCGCTGAGGAAGCCGTAGCCCGGATGCACCGCATCGCAACCCTCGGCCCGCGCCATCGCGATCAGCGCGGCGATGTCGAGGTAGGCGGACGGACCGGTCGCATCCAGCGCCACCGCCTTGTCGGCCAGCCGCACATGCAGCGCCTGCGCATCGTCCTTCGCGAAGACGCCCACGCTGGCGATGTCGAGGTCGCGCAAGGCGCGCACCAGCCGCACGGCGATCTCTCCGCGGTTGGCAATCAGGATTTTCTTGAACATGAACAGAAGCCTTGAATGGAGAACAGGCCAGTCGCGCCGGGCTTGTCGAAGGGCCCCTGCGGGCGCGGCGGCTTCGACCTGCGCTCAGCGCGAGCGGCAGGGGGTCAAGCCGGATCCTTGAGCAAGCGACGCAGCACCTTGCCGGCACCCGTGGTCGGCAGTGCGTCGATGAAGCGCACGGTGCGCGGCGCCTTGTAGCTGGCCATGTTGTCGCGCGACCAGGCGATCAGCGCCTCCGCCTCGATGTCCACGCCGGCCTTCTTCACGATGAAGGCCTTCACGACCTCGCCCTTCTCCGCATCAGGCTGCGCGATCACCGCGGCCTGCGCCACGGCCGGATGCTTGATGAGGATGGTCTCGACCTCTTCCGGGAACACGCTGTAGCCGGAGACCTTGATCATTTCCTTGAAGCGGCCAATGAAGGTGAGATACCCCTCCGCATCGATCTTGCCCATGTCGCCGGTGTGCACCCAGCCGTTGCGCAGGGTGGCGGCGGTGGCCTCGGGCTTGTTCCAGTAGCCCTTGAAGGAACCGGCGCTGGTGAGGATGATCTCGCCGACTTCGCCGGTGGGCATGTCCAGACCCGTGTCGGTGTCGATTATACGGATGGTCACGCCCGGCGCCGGGATGCCCTGCGTGCCCCAGCGCGGCGCATGGTGCGGCGTATAGGTGTCGCAGGTGTGGGTTTCGCTGAGGCCATAGGCGGCCTCGAAGGAACTCGCGTTCTTCGCGAAGCCCTTCCACTGGTTGGCCAGGCCTTCCGTGAAGGTGATGCCGAAGCTGGTCACCGGGTTCATGCGCAGGCTCGACAGATTGAAGGAGGCGATGTCGGGCAACTGCATCACGGCCACGTTCATCGGCGCGATGCTGTACCACCAGGTCGCCTTGTATTTGTCGATGGCCTGCGGCACCGCATGCGCGTCGAAGCGATGCAGCAGCACCGAGGTTGCGCCGGTCAGCACCGGGATGTTGACGCCCATCAGCATGCCGGCGATGTGATACAGCGGCGCGATGGACAGCAGCACGTCGTCGGGCAAGACGCCATTGCAGTCGGCCGCTGTCGCCGTCTTGAACAACGCGTTGCCGTAGCTCAGCATCGCGCCCTTGGGCAGGCCGGTGGTGCCGGAGGTGTAGGTCATCAGGGCCACGTCGTCGAGGTCGATGGCCACGGGCTGCGGCCTCGCGTCGGTGTGCATCACGGCCCAGAAATCCTCGCAACCGGCAGGCACCTCGCGCGGCGCCTTCTGTGCGGCGGCCAGTTCGGCGGGCAGGTCGATGCTGGCGGCGGCGGGCAACCAGTCCGCGTAGTGCACGGTGAACACATGCTCCAGCGCACTCTGCGGCCGCACCTTCTCGACCACCGGCAGCAGCGAGGACGCGGCCACGATCACGCGCGCCTTCAGGTCGCCGACCTGGTAGGCCAGCTCATGTTCCTTGTTGAGCGGACCGCTCGGGCAGACGATGGCGCCGATCTTCTGGATGCCGAAATGCGCGACCAGGTACTGCGGGCAGTTGTTGAGGAAGAGCACGACCGGCTCGCCCTTCTTCACGCCCAGCGCCTGCAGGCGTGCGGCGAAGGCATCGCTGGCACGGTCGAGTTCCGCAAAGCTGATGGCAGTGCCGTACCAGATGCATGCGGGGTGGCTGCCGCGCTCGCGCGCGTGGTCGCGCAGGAACTCGTGCAGGGGCTGCCGGGCACGCGTTGGCGCGTTGGCTCTTGTTGTTGTCTCCATGGCGTCTCTTTCTGAGGGTTATCGATAGCCGCTTCTGCCGCATCGTGCCCGAACAATCCTACCGATGGGTATAACTTCGGCGACACCGCACAAACCCGCGCGAGCCAGCAGCGACGCGCGCCTGCCTCGCGGCAATGGCCGCCAGCGCGCAGCCACGGCCGCGACCGACATGCAGCGCGAGCGCATCCTGCAGGTGGCGACGCAGCTCTTCGCGAAGCAGGGCTATGCCAACACCACCATGGCGCAGCTGGTGCGCACGCTGGGCGTGACCAAGCCCTTCGTCTACTACTACTTCCGCGACAAGCAGGAGATCTTCGAGGCGTTGTCCTGGCCGCCCGCGGTGGAGTGCCTGACCTCGATGGACTTCGCGCCGGACGACATCCGGCCCGCGCGCGAGAAGGTGCTCGAAGGCATCGAGCGGCTGATCCGCGCCACAGTGGCACACCACCCCGCGGCCTTCTTCCCGTACCGCGACCCGCAGGCCTACCGGCCCGAATACCGCGCGGCGCAGACCAAGCTGGCCCATCACTTCTATGACCAACTGTGTCCGTTGCTGGAACAGGCGCGCCGCGATGGCGATCTCGATTTCGACGACACCCGGATCACGGCGCTGGCCGCCTGCAGCCTGCCGGGCTTCCTCTACACCTGGTATCGCCCCGAGGGCCGGATGACCCCTGACGAGGTGGTGGCCGCGCTCCTCAAGCTGGCCTTGCGGGTGCTCGGCCTGAGGACATGAGGCGCTTTCCAGGACTCACCTGAACCCCACGCATTTCGGATTCCAACCCGCACGACACCCAAGGAGAACAACATGACTTTCCTCAAGCGCGCGCCGCTCGCCGCAGCCGCCCTGTTCCTCGCCGCCACCGCCGCGCAGGCACAGCCGGCCACCTACAAGATCGCCTACATCGACCCGCTCTCCGGCCCGTTCGCCAACGTGGGCGAGCTGATGCTGGCGCACCTGCGCTTCGCGGTCGACGACCTCAATGCCAAGGGTGCCTTGCCGGGCGGGCAGAAGATGCAGTTGCTGCAGTTCGACAGCAAGCTCTCCGCGCAGGAGAGCCAGAGCGCGTTGCAGGCGGCCATCGACCAGGGCGCGCAGGTGATCGTGACCGGCGGCTCGGGCTCGTCGGTGGTGGCCGCACTGGTGCAGTCGGTCAATCGATGGAACGAGCGCAACCCGGGCAAGGAACTGATCGTGATGAATCATTCATCGATCGACCCCGACCTGACCGGCAAGAACTGCAGCTTCTGGCACTTCCAGACCGAGGCCAACACGGCGATGAAGATGAAGGCCATCGCCAACTACATCAAGAAGACGCCGGACATCAAGAAGATGTACCTGCTGAACCAGGACTATGCGCATGGCAAGCAGTGGGCCAGCTACGGCCGCCAGATGGTTGGCGCGGCACGGCCGGACATCCAGTTCGTCGGCGAGCAGTTGCACCCCATCGGCCGCGTCAAGGACTTCGCGCCCTACATCACCAACATCAAGGCGGCGGGCGCCGATTCGGTCATCAGCGGCAACTGGGGCCAGGACATGACCCTGCTGCTCAAGGCCGCGGGTGATGCGGGCCTCAACCTGCGCTACTTCAATCACAGCGCGGGCTCGGTGCCGGGCACCGTGCTGGCGGTGTCGCAGGCCAAGATCGGGCAGCTGACCTGGGTCGCCGAGTGGCATCCGGGCGAGGCCGACACGCCCAAGGTCGACGCGCTGGCCAAGGCCTACAAGGCGAAGATGCACCAGGACTTCCTGGCGCCCCGCATCGAGATGACGCCGCGCCTGCTGGCAGCCGCCGTCCACAAGGCCGGTAGCACCGATTCCACGAAGGTGGCGCGGGCGATGGAAGACATGACCTTCGAATCCGTGGTGGGCCCGGTGCGCATGCGCGGCGAGGACCATCAACTTCTGTTGCCGCAGGTGGTCAACACGATTGCGCCGGTGGACGGAAAGACTGTGCGGGTCGGCTGGGATGGCACCAACTACGGCTTCCGCACCGATGCGGTCTATACCGGGAACGAGTTGGCGCAGGGCACGGAATGCAAGATGGTGCGGCCCGCGCAATAAGGACTGCGGAAGGGCCAGTGGAAGGGCAGGCGCGCGCGGTGAGCGCCCTGCCCTGCGATTGCGCCGCTACGGATTGCCGGTGAGACGCCGCAACATCAATGAACCGACCGCGAGCGCGCTCGAATAGCTGTCCTGCGGCTGCTCCGCCGCCCTGAGCCGGCGGTACGCCATCCGGTCATGCGAATCGTCGCTGATGGCCTCGATCACCACCCAGAAAAATTCCCCTTGTGCGCGCTCCTCGACCGTCAGCGCCAGATCACCCATGCTCGACAAATCAAACTCCTTGTAGTTGTAGTTCTTCGCCACAACGTTTCAAGTCATAACGATTCAGGAAGGGTTATGGCACGCCTGGAAAATATCGGCGTGTAGGACAAGCCTCGGAGCGTGGCGCATTGCACGTGGCTGGGGCTGTCCTACACGCCGGCGTGACATATGCACGGGGCCCTGCGGCCCTCTCACGCACGACACTCCGACTCGCCGGGCGACGCGGCATGCAAGGTCCGCAGCGGCGCCATGCGGCTGCGTCGCCTGGTGTGATTCGTGTATTAATAGTCCCCGATTCGCTCATGTCGGAGTGGCTTTGCCACCTCGACTTGCCCGGAATTCGACGGCCAATCCAGTGCAGGGACCTTCATGACAAAGACAACGCTCGAATTGATCGGCGCGCCCACCGATGTCGGCGCCAGTGTCCGCGGTTGCGGCATGGGCCCCGATGCCTTGCGGGTGGCGGACCTGCCCGGCGTGCTCGCGCGCATGGGCTTCACCGTGCGCGACGCGGGCAACCTGCCCGGCCCGGCAACGCCATGGGCCGCACCGCAGGAAGGGCTGCGGCATCTGGCCGAAGTGGTGGCCTGGAACCGCGCGGTGTATGCATCGGTCGATGCCGCACTGGGCGCCGGCCACACACCGGTGCTGATGGGCGGCGACCACTGCCTGGCCATCGGTTCGATCAGCGCGGTGGCCTGGCATGTGCGCCAGCGCAGGAAGAAGCTGCGCGTGATCTGGCTCGACGCACACACCGACGTCAACACCAACACCACCAGCCCCAGCGGCAACATCCACGGCATGCCAGTCTCGTGCCTGCTGGGCCACGGGCCGGCCGCGCTCACCGGCTGGAGCGGCGAGCCCGCCGCGCTCGAGCCCGACGGCATCCGCTTCATCGGCATCCGCAGCGTCGATGGCGAAGAGCGCGAAGCCATCCGCGACATCGGCCTGCGCGTGTTCGACATGCGCCACGTCGACGAGAACGGCATGCGCCTGACCATGGCCGATGCGCTGCATGACGTGGACGACGAAACACACTTGCACGTGAGTTTCGACCTCGACTGCCTCGACCCCGATTACGCACCCGGCGTCGGCACCGGCGTGCGCGGTGGACCGACCTATCGCGAGATGCAGCTCTGCATGGAAATGATCGCCGACACCGGCCGGCTCGGCTCGCTCGACGTGGTGGAACTGAACCCTGCGCTCGATGTGCGCAACCGCACCGCGGAGGTGGCGGTGGAACTCATCGAGAGCCTGTTCGGCAAGTCGACGCTGGTGCGGTAGGTCCGCGATTGCGGCACGCCCATTCCGGCACCAGGAGGCGGTGCCGACAAGCACCCAAGGGCAATTGCGCCCGCACGCCGCGTTGCGCAATGATTCACACCTGACGCCAAAAGTGCCTACACTCGCGGCCCTCTGAAGTCGAAGTGGCTTTGCCATCCCGACTTTGATCCCCTGGGCTCAGAAGCCGTGAAGATTTCGTAGCGAGGGCGCCGAGGTCGCGCCGAGGAGCGGAGCCGTACTCCAGTACGGTGAGCACCGCAGGCTCGAGATCGGTGGCCGCAGTAGAAATATTCGCGGCTTCTCAGGAGACTTGTCGATGCTGAGTTGGACCGGTGACCTGCTTCGCGCGCACCCCGAGATCGCATTGTTCCTGGCGTTGGCCATCGGCTATGCGATCGGACAGATCAAGCTCGGCCCGATCCAGCTGGGCGGCATCTGCGGCACGCTGATCGCGGCGCTGCTGATCGGGCAACTGGGCGTGACCTTGCCGTCCAGCGTGAAGAACGTGTTCTTCATGCTCTTCATCTTTGCGCTCGGCTACGCGGGCGGCCCCCAGTTCTTCGCCAACCTCAATGCCAAGGGCTTGCGCATCGGGCTGCTGTGCCTGATCGAGGTGGTGGTGGTGCTGGCGCTGGTGCTGGCCGCCACGCGCTTCATGGCGCTGGACCAGGGCACGGCCGCGGGCCTGATGGCCGGCGCCGCCACCGAATCGGCCGTGGTCGGCACGGCCACCGATGCCATCTCCAAGCTGGCCCTGCCGCCGGACCAGATCAAGCAGTTGCAGGCCAACGTGGTCACGGCCTATTCGATCACCTACATCTTCGGGCTCATCACCATCGTGGTCGTGACCAGCCAGGTGTTCCCGCTGATCATGCGCGTCAACCTGCGCGACGAGGCCGACAAGCTCTGGAAGGCGATGGGTGGACGCGCCGAGGATGAGAGCGCAACGCCGGCGGTGCCCGAGATGGTGGGCCGCGTCTACACGATCGGCGCCGGCGCAGGCCTGCCGGTGCGCAATATCACGGCCCGCCTGCAGTCCAACGGCACCGTCCAGGGGCTGATGCGTCACGGCCAGCCGGTGGCCTTCTCGCCCGACACGCGGCTGGAGGCCAACGACCATCTGCTGGTGGTCGGCCATCGCATGGCGGTGCTGGAGTGGGAGGAGGCCCATGCGGACCTGGGCCACGAGTCGGAGGATGCGAGCGAGTTCGACGTGGTGCTGGACACCGCCGATGTGATCCTCAACCATCCCGCGGCCGACACGCTGACGCTGCGCGGACTGCATCTCGGATCGGCCCCGGGCATGCCGCCGCCGCTGCCGGAGAACGTGCTCATCGCCGGCATCGAGCGCGGCGGCCAGCGGCTGCCGCTGTTGCCGGACCTCAAGCTGCAGCGCGGTGACCGGCTCAAGCTGTATGGCCGCGCCGAGGACATCGCCCGGGCGCTGCCGCGCATCGGCGAGGGCGTGATGAAGTCCTCCCGCAGCAACATCGCGCTGGCATCCGCGGGCATCGTGCTGGGCGTGTGGATCGGGCTGTACAGCGTGAAGCTCGGCGGCATTCCGTTCTCGCTGGGCACCGGGGGCGGCGCGCTGCTGAGCGGGCTGGTGTTCGGCTGGTACCAGGCGCGGCATCCGAGCCGTCTCAGCGTGCCGGGCGATGCGCTCAACCTGCTGAAGGACCTCGGCCTGTCCAGCTTCATCGCCTGCGTCGGCCTGGCCTCGGGGCCGCATGCGCTGGAGCTGATCATGAAATATGGCGTCTCGCTGCCGTTGATGGGTGTGGCCATTGCGGTGATTCCGGCCACGGTGTCGCTGTTCGTCGGGCGCTACCTGCTTAAGTTCGAGGCGCCGGTTTTGCTCGGCGCCATCGCCGGGCAGCAATGCAGCACGCCTGCCTTGAGTGCGATCCAGGGCGTGGCCGGCAACACCACGCCACTGCTGGGCTACACGATCACCTACGCCATCTCCAACGTGGTGCTGCCGCTGATGGGGCCGCTCATCGTCGCGCTGGCCGGCCTGGTGCAGTGAAATGAGAACACCCCCGAATCGCCTTCGGCGCTCCCCCTCAAGGGCGCGCACCCTGCGGCCCGGCAAAGCCGGTTCCGCGGGTGCCCCCGAACGGGCTTTGCTGTGCTCGCTCCGGTTTCCTCGGTTGCGGGCTACGCGCAGCCTCATGGGAAACAGAAGGAGGGATGCATGAACTGGCTGCACGACATCTTCCAGCGCTCCCCGGAGATCGCGGTGTTCCTGTCGCTGGCGATCGGCTACGGGATCGGCCAGGTCAAGCTGGGCAAGTTCCAGCTGGGCGGCGTGGCGGGCTCGCTGCTGGCGGGCGTGGCGCTGAGCCAGGTCGGTGTGGAGATCGACTCCGGCGCCAAGGTGGTGCTGTTCGCGTTGTTCATCTATGCGGTGGGCTTCGAATGCGGGCCGCAGTTCTTCGCATCGATCGGCAGGCAGACGCTGCGGGAACTGGCGCTGGCCATCGTTACGGCGGCTGCAGGGCTTGCCACGGTGCTGGTCATGGCCAGGATGTTCTCGCTCGACAAGGGCATGGCGGCCGGGGTGGCTGCGGGCGCGCTCACGCAGACGGGCATCCTCGGCACCGCGGGTGAGGCGATCGTCGCGCTGGGCCTGGCGCCCGCCACCACGCAACAGTTGCAAGCCGGCATGGCCGCGGGCTATGCGGTGAGCTACATGTTCGGCGTGCTCGGCACGATCCTCCTGTGCGTCTATGTGTTGCCCTGGTTGATGGGACGCGGCATCCGCGATGACGCGATCCGCGCCGAGCGCGAGATGCAGCCCGGCGTGCAGTTGCGCGGGCCCGGCCAGGAAGCGGCGGTGACCGAACTGATCGGCCGGCTGTTCCAGGTCTCGGCCGGCGCCGGACATACCGTGGGGCAGATCGAACATGCGCAGCGCGATTCCACCGTCTCCATCGAGCGCGTGAAGCGCAAGGACCAGTTCATCGAAGTCGCGCAGCAACTGGTGCTGGCGCAGGACGACATCGTGCTGGTGGTCGGCCGCCGCGCGGAGGTCATCCGCTGCGCCGGGCTGCTGGGCAAGGAGGTCTATGCGGTGGACGGCATGGAACTCACGATGCAGCGGCGCGACGTGGTCATCACCAACGCGGACTATCAGCGCAAGACGATCGGCGAACTGCGCCATGCCACTGCGGCGGGCGTGCGGCACGGCGTGTATGTGGTGCAGTTGAGCCGCATGGGCCGCGTGATGCCGATGAGCCTCGACGCGGCCGTGCAGACCGGCGACACCGTCACGCTCTACGGTGTCGAGGCCGACGTGCAGCGCGCGGCGCGGGTGGTCGGCGACGTGGTGCTGCCGAGCGACAAGACCGACTTCGTGTACCTCGGCGGCGGCCTGGTCGCGGGCTTGCTGGTGGGGTTGTTCAGCGTGACCGTCGCGGGCATTCCGCTGAGCCTGGGGAGCGCCGGCGGCGCGCTGCTCGCGGGGCTGGTGTTCGGCTGGTACCGGGCACGCCGGCAGACCTTCGGCGCGGTGCCGCCGGGGGCCTTGCTCATCATGAAGGAGCTGGGCCTGGCCGGCTTCATCGCGATCCTGGCGTTGCAGTCCGGGCTGCTGGCGGTGCAGACGGTGCAGGCGCACGGCTTCGGTTTGTTCGCCATCGGCGTGGTGGTCACGCTGGTGCCGCTGCTGGTGACGATGGGGGTCGGCCGCTTCATCCTGCGCTACGACAACACGGCGTATTTCGCCGGCGCGCTGGCCGGGGCCCGCAGCGCCGGGCCGGCCTTTGGCGAAGTGCAGGACAAGGCCGGGAACGCGGTGCCCACCGCGCCTTTCGCCATCACCTATGCGCTGGCGAGTGTGTTTCTCACGCTGTTGGGGCCGGTCATCGTGGCGTTGGCCTGAACCCTCCAAAAAAACAAAGACATATCGACATCTCGCGCGCGCTCGTTCCCCGATGCGGCGCGCATTCCTGCAATGGGCCGGGCGGTGCACCAGCGGCACTGACGAAGGCACCCTGGAAAGGAGCTCGCCATGGAATGGCTGCACGACATCTTCAAGCGGTCGCCCGAGATCGCGCTCTTCCTGTCCCTGTCGCTGGGCTACCTGGTCGGGAGCATCAAGTTCGGCAAGTTCCAGCTGGGTGGCGTGGCCGGCTCGCTGCTGGTGGCAGTGGCCGTGAGCCAGGTCGGCGTGACCATCGACTCGGGCGTGAAGGCGATCCTGTTCGCGCTGTTCATCTATGCGGTCGGCTTCGAGAGCGGCCCGCAGTTCTTCAGCTCGCTGGGCAAGCAGTCGATCAAGGAGATCCTGCTGGCATTCATCCTGGCGGCGACCGGACTGGCCACGGTGGTCGTCATGGCCAAGCTGGCCGGCTTCGACAAGGGCCTGGCGGCCGGCGTGGCGGCGGGCGGCCTGACGCAGTCGGCCATCATCGGCACGGCGGGCGATGCCATCGCCAAGCTGGGCCTGGCCGCGGACGAGACCCAACGCCTGCAGGGCAACGTGGCGGTTGGCTATGCGGTGACCTACGTGTTCGGCACCTTCGGCGCGATCATCGTCTGCGTCAACATCCTGCCCAGGCTCATGGGCACCAGCATCCGCGACGATGCGATCAGGGCCGAGGCCAGCATGCAGGCCGGCGTGCAGGTGCTCGGTGCGGACCAGCAGCATGCAGCGCCGGACCTGGTGGGTCGCCTCTACAAGATCACGACGGGCAACCAACGCACGGTCGCGCAGGTCGAGAATGCCGACCCCTCCTCCTTCATCACCATCGAGCGCGTCAAGCGCGGCCAGCAGCTGCTCGAAGTCGCGCCGGACATGCGGCTCGAGGCCGATGACATCGTGCTCGTGGTGGGGCGGCGCAACGCCGTCGTGGGCAGCGCGGGTTTGTTCGGCAAGGAGGTCTTCGGCATCGACGGCATGGAACTCATCGTGCAGCGGCGCGATGTGGTCGTGTCCAACAAGGACTACGACAAGAAGGCCCTTGGCAACATCATTTCCGCCATGGGCGCGGGTGTGCGCCACGGCGTCTACCTGGTGGAGTACCGGCGCATGGGCCAGGTGCTGCCGACGACGCCGGACCTGATCGTGCAAGTGGGCGACACCGTCACGTTGTATGGCGCGGACCTGGACGTGCGGCGCGTGGCCAGCCTGGTCGGCCAGGTGCTGGTGCCGAGCACCAAGACCGACTTCATCTACCTCGGCGCGGGCCTGGTGGTGGGCCTGCTGATCGGGTTGCTGAGCATCAAGCTCGGCGGCATTCCGCTGACGCTCGGCAGTGGCGGCGGCGCGTTGCTGTCGGGCCTGCTGTTCGGCTGGTATCGCGCCAGGCGCCAGACCCTCGGCGAGTTCCCGATCGGCGCGGTGCAGATCCTCAAGGACTTCGGGCTGGCCGGCTTCGTGGTGGTGGTGGGCCTGCAATCCGGGCTGCAGGCGGTGACCACCATCAAGGAACATGGCGCCGCGATCTTCGGCGTGGGCATCGTCGTGACCCTCGTGCCGATGATCCTCACGATGCTGATCGGGCGCTACGTTCTGCGCTACGACAACACGGCCATCTTCGCGGGCGCGCTGGCGGGCGCGCGCAGCGGCAACCCCGCCTTCGGCGAAGTGCTGGACAAGGCGGAGAACTCGATTCCCACGGTGCCCTTTGCCATCACCTATGCGTTGGCGAATGTGCTGCTGACCTTGCTCGGGCCACTCATCGTCGCGCTGGCCTGACGCGCGTCTTCATTCGTTTTCAGCCGCCCGCGTCGCGTGGGCATTCAATCAACCCTGCAGGAGACTTTCATGGATTTCAAGGACATCGAGAAACTCGGATCATTGAGCCCGTTCGAACTGAAGGATGCATTGATCCAGGTGGCCAGCGAGAGCGACCGCGTGATGCTCAATGCGGGCCGGGGCAATCCCAATTTCCTGGCGACCACGCCGCGCTATGGCTTCTTCCAGTTCGGCCTGTTCGCCATGACCGAAGCCGAGCGCTCCTACATCTACATGGACGACGTCGGCGGCTTCCCGCAGCGCGAAGGCATCGAGGACCGCTTCGAGATCTACGTGGCCCGCAACAAGAACGTGGACGGCGTGCGCTTCATCGCGGCGGCCGTGTCCTATGTGCGCGACCAGATGGGGCTCTCGGCCGGCGACTTCATCTACGAGATGTGCGAGGCCATCCTGGGCTGCAACTACCCGGTGCCGGACCGCTTCCTGCGCCTGTCCGAAATCATCGTGGGCAAGTACATCCACGACGAGATGATCGGCTCGCACCCGTTCCAGGGCAACTTCGACATGTATGCGGTCGAGGGTGGCACGGCCGCCATGACCTACCTGTTCAACAGCCTGCGCGAGAACCACATCATCGAGAAGGGCGACACCATCGCGCTGGGCATGCCGATCTTCACGCCCTACATCGAGATCCCGCACCTCAACGATTACCAGCTGGAGGAGGTGTTCATCGACGCGCCGCCGGAGAACAACTGGCAGTTCACCCCCAAGGAACTGGACAAGCTGCTCGACCCCAAGGTCAAGGCCTTCTTCCTGTGCAACCCGAGCAACCCGCCGTCGGTCAAGCTCAGCGACGAGGTGCTGGCATACATCGCTGGCATCGTGAAGAAGCGGCCGGACCTGATCCTCCTGACCGACGACGTGTACGGCACCTTCGCGGACAACTTCGTCTCGCTCTTTGCCATCTGCCCGTACAACACGATCCTGGTGTACTCGTACTCCAAGTACTTCGGCGCGACCGGCTGGCGCATGGGCGTGGTGGCCACGCACGAGGACAACGTGCTCGACGAAAAAATCGCCGCGCTGCCCGAGCCGCTGCGCAAGGAACTCGACCACCGCTACGAATCCATCACCACCACGCCGCGCGCGCTGAAGTTCATCGACCGGCTGGTGGCCGACAGCCGCACGGTGGCGCTCAACCACACGGCGGGGCTGTCCACGCCGGTGCAGGCGCAGATGGTGATGTTCTCGCTGTTCTCGCTGATGGACGAGCCGCAGAACTACAAAGCCGCGATGAAGCGCATCGTGCACCGCCGCAAGGAAGCGCTGTATCGCGCGCTGGCGCTGCCGATGCCAGTGGACCCAAACTCGGTGAGCTACTACCACCTGCTGGACTGGGAGGAAGTCGCGACGCAGATGTATGGCGCCGAGTTCGCGGCATGGGGCGTCAAGCGCATGAAGCCGAACGAAGCGCTGTTCGAGATCGCGAAGGAGAGCAGCGTCGTGCTGCTGCCCGGCCGCGGCTTTGGCGGCAATCACCCGTCGGGGCGGGTGTCGCTCGCGAACCTCAATGAATACGACTACGCGAACATCGGGAAGGCGGTGCGCAATCTGGCGGATCGGTACTTTGCGATGTGGCAGGCGGAAGGGGGGAAGGCGGGTGGGCAGGCGGCGGCTGCGGCCAAGGGGAAGGGTGGGAAGAAGGGGAAGAAGTAGGAGGCATTCGATTGCGCCGCGCCCGACGCGTTACGCGTGCGGCGCGCGTCCTCCGGCGCGTACACAACCCTGTTGACCGGTCGCCTCGAAGTGCCTGCTCATATCAGGGGTCGACCGGAACGTCGCGAGAAGGAGGCTTGTCACTCCAGAAAACAGAGCGGGCGAGCGGCACTACCCACACAAGGCAAAAGAACGCAACTACGACAAATGGGAGACGGCGGCCGTATCCGAACAAAGGCCCGATCAGCAACATCGCAACAACGCAAACGACGTAATTCATGCAGCCCGCCAACGGTGCCAAGGCCACACGCCAAAGTACTGACAGACCATTTTTGGCCACCACGTTCCGCACGATGGAGGGAATGACCAAACCAGCAATCGGCGAAAGAAACACTGCCGTTGCGAAGGCGCCACCAACCCGTCTGGGTGGATGGCCGCCTTTGAACACGACGAGTGTGCACCACCAGCAAACACATCCGATGAGACAGGCGCAGGCGAATTCAATGGCACGTCCCGTATTGACTCCCGCCTGTCGCTTGTCCAAGCTCATTTGCCGAGGCCGATCTCGCCGAGTGCTGCCTGCAGCGCAACCAGCGCAGCAACCCCCAACACCATCAGCACCACCAGGATCCCCGCCGAGACCTTGACCCCCGTCGAGTTCGGCGGCGGTGGCGCGCCGAAGCGGTTGCCGCCCTTGGTGCCGCCCTTGAAGATCCAGATCAACGCCACCAGCGGGATGAGCGCCAGGAGCAGCATCCAGCCGGACCAGTCCATGTCGTGGCTGCGCTGGATCCCCATCAGCACGTAGAACACCAGCAAGGGGATCATCGCGAACAGCATCGCCAGCGCCAATGACCCTAAAAACGGCAGTTACCCCCGTCCGATAGTGCGGGAATCCAGCACTGGCGGGGAGTTAGGCTGATTTGGCAGACTCACCCGATGGGTGAAGCCAAACGCAAACGACAAC
>NZ_JBBKZT010000031.1:0-68217 GCF_037889975.1 Variovorax rhizosphaerae
GGGTTTGCGAGCGTGGCGGGGCTGCCCATCGGAACGGCCAAGGTGGTGTTCGGCAAGGACCCGAGGGATCCTTGGGAGGAGGCGAGCCACTTCCCGGATTCGGAGAAGTGGCCGGCCAAGGCATTGGCAGACAACGCGGGTCCGGGGACTGCGGCAGGCAATGCAGGTGGCGCCAGTGGTGTCGGTGGTAGTCGTGGTGCTGGTGCTGGTGCAGCCGGACTGTGGCAAGGCGCCCCTGCCTTGGGGAGCGCGACTGGAGGATCAAGCGGCGGCCTTGGAGCTCTGAGCAATGCGGCCGGAGCGCTCGGACAGATCGGCCAAGCCGCCGGCATGGCGCAGCAAGCCGCCGGTGCGGTGCAGGCCGTGAAGCAAGGCGGTGCCAAGGCTGTGTTGGGACAGGCGGGGCAAATTGTCGGCTTGGCGGCAGGGGCTGCTTCCGGAATTGCCGGCAACGCGGGTGTTCCCGGGACGGTGGAAGGCTTCGCGGGGCCGATCATGTCGTCAAAGGCAAGGTTGCCGGGTGCGTTGCCGAGCGCCGGTGCGAGCCAAGCCACTGGCAGCATCCGAACCATGCCCGGACAGACGCCTGGCTTCGCGGGTTGAATGGCGGGTCAAGTGGTGGGTTGAGTAATCAGCCGAGTGACGGGTAGTGTGAGTCAGGGGGCGACCGCCCAAGAGCGGCGCCGACATCAGAAGCAAGTTCAGGGATAAAACAAAAATGGCAGAACAGGGAGCCCCGGCCTCGCCGCCGGAGACGAAGGAGCGCGAGCGCCAGACCGCGGTCGCCCCGCTCAACACCATTGCCCCCGAGGACATCGGCGAGGGCGCCGCCAAGTTCGACCAATGGCTGCGCGAGATCAGCGACGGCTACATCACCCTGAAGCGCCTGAGCACCGTGGCCGGCAGCCTGCCGGTGATCGGCAACATCATGGCGCTGATCGACGTTGTCACGGACATCGTCACGCTCGTGCGCCAGGTGATCCAGAAGAAGAGCACCGAATTTCTCGACTGGGTGAGTCTCGGCATCAACCTGATCGGCGTGCTGCCCTTGCCCGCCACCGCGGCCGCTCGAATGAGCCTGCGGCCCGCGCTGCACCTCGTGCGCCAGCAGTTCAACAGCGCAAGGAACGTCGGCGAGGCACTCATCGCCGTGCTGGTGTCCCACCTGAACGACACCATCGCCGGCGAGATCGACAAATTCGCTCAAGGCGCGGTGGACAAGCTGCCCGAGATCCTCGAGGACTGCGCCAAGAAGGCCGAAGCGGTCATCGATGACCTAATCAGCGTGCTGCGCCGCTGCACGGGTGGCGAAGACCTGTTCAGGATCGCCGCGCCCGTCACAGCCGAGAGCGCTGTGTACAACCCCAAGAAAGAAAGCACTTGGGCGCGCATGCTGGCCGCGGCCGACCGCTATGCCAGGCAGACGGCCAACTACGCGGTCAAGGTCGCGGCCAGTCGCTTGCCGGCGAGCGCCAAGGCCGTGGTCGAGACCGTGATTCGTGCCCTGACCGACTTCAAGGGCCTGCTGCGCGAGCAGTTGACGGCGATGGCCAGCGCCGAGGTAGAAAAGTCCATCATGTGGTTGCTGCAGCACCTGCTCGCCGCATCACGTGCGTACAAGGTCAAACGTGCCGCCCTCGTGCCCCACAAGAAGGGCTCCAAGGTTGAAGCTGACAGGTCGGCGGGCGCCTTGGGCGCCAACGGCAACCAGGCTCCCGCCAAAGGCAACCCGGATCCCTGCAAGAACTGCCCCGCGCCTGCAAAGAAGGGCGGCGCCATCAGTCTGGCCACCGGACGCGAGAGCTTCAGCCACAGCGACTTCGTGCTCGCTGCGCCCTTGCCCATCGCGTGGACCCGGACCTACACAGCGACTTGGCGGCCTACGACAAGGGCTGCCTCGGCGCACGTTGGCTGACGCCCTTCACCACGCGCATCGATGTCGAAGGGGTCAACGCACAGTCCTCGGCACTGACCTACCGCGCCGCCGACGGCCGCAGCCACAGCTTGCCAGCGCTGGCCGTCGGCCAGAGCCATCGCAACGAGATCGAGCAGATCACCGCGATGCGCCTCTCGGAAACCCTGCTCGTGGTGGACTTCGGCAAGACGATGCCCGCAGGCGAGCAACCCGACTGGCGCGAGACTTACGAACTGGTCACAGGCAAGGCCGGCAAACACTTCCGCCTGATCGCCCAGCACGCCCGCGACGGCGCCGCCATCGGCCTGCGCTACGACCACGTGCTGGCCTCCACCGGCGAAGAGATCCTCAGCGACATCCTCTCGAAGCAAGGCGATGTGACCCTCGCTCACGTCGGCCTCCGCCCCGACGCCACCACAGGCCGCATCGAGTCCGTCTGGGAACTCAAGGACGGCCAGGTCGTCCGCCAACTCGCCGCCTACACCTACGACGCGTCCGGCGACCTCATCGCCGCGCAGGACGAGAACGGTGCGAGCTGGTCCTACCGCTACAGCCACCACCTCGTCACTCGCTACACCGACCGCACCGGCCGCGGAACGAACCTCCAGTACGACGGCAACGGAGCGCAGGCCAAGGCCATCCGCGAATGGGCCGATGACGGCAGCCTCGACACCCGGCTGGAATGGGACAAGAACATCCGCCTGACCTACGTCACCGATGCCCTTGGTCACGAGACCTGGTACTACTACGACATCCTGGGCTACACCTACCGCATCGTCCACCCCGACGGCCAGCAGGAATGGTTCTTCCGCGACGAGGCCAAGAACGTCACCCGCCACGTCCATCCCGACGGCAGCACCGACGACTACGTCTACAACCCCAACGGCAACCTGCAGCGCCACACCCGCGCCGACGGCAGCCGCGTTCACTTCGAGTACGACAAGAGCCACCGCCTCACGGGCCTCATGGACGGCGAAGGCGGCGTCTGGAAGCGCGACTACAACCCTCAAGGCCACCTCACCGAAGAGACCGACCCCTTGGGCCACGTCACCCGGTATGCGTACGACAAGGCCGGTCGCCCCGTGCGCATCACCGACGCCAAGGGCGGCATCAAGAAACTCGCCTACACCCCCAGCGGCCAACTCGCCAGCTACACCGACTGCTCCAGCAAGACCACCCGCTGGGACTACGACGCTCGAGGGCGCCTGGCCAGCAGCACCGACGCTGCTGGCCAGACCACCCAGTACCGCTACACCACCCTCACCGAGCAGACGCTGGCCGCGGCCACCCAGGAAGCCGCCAACCACCCCGGCCAGCTCGAAAGCGTCACCCTCCCTGATGCCACCAAGGAGCAGTTCGCGCACGACGCCGAAGGGCGCCTTCTCGCCCATACCGACGCCCTGCAACGCCAGACCCGCTACCGCTACACCCCTACCGGCCAGATCGCCGGCCGCACCGACGCCGCCGGCCATACGCTGGCCTACCAGTGGGACAAGCTGGGTCGCCTGACTCAGTTGCAGAACGAGAACGGCGCCCACTACCGCTTCGCCTACGACCCCGTGGGCCGCCTGCTGGAAGAAATCGGCTTCGACGGTAAGCCCACAAAGTACCGCTACGAAGACACCACGGGCGTCTTGGCCGTAGTCACTGAAGCCGACCTGCGCACCCACCTGCAGTTCGACCCCCTGGGCCGCCTCACCGAACGCAAGGTCAACGACCAGTCCGAGACCTTCGGCTACGACCGCAACGGCCGCCTCGTCGAAGCAAGGAACCAGCACGCCAAGCTCCAGTGGTTCCACGACGAGGCCGGCAACCTCACCCGCGAACACCACGCTGATCTGCTCCACCGGCGCACTGCCGTCTGGCAGCACCGCTACGACGAACTGAACCAGCGCATCGGCACCATCCGCCCCGACGGCCACGTCACCGAGTGGCTGAGCTACGGCTCGGGCCATGTGCACGGCCTCCTGCTGGACGGCGAGGACATCCTCGCCTTCGAGCGCGATGACCTGCACCGCGAGGTCAGCCGGGCCCAGCACAACGGGCTGCACCAGAGCCAGCGCTGGGACCCGGCCGGACGCCTGCTCGCGCAACAGTTGCACCGGGGCACACCGCCAGTCACTCTTACCCGCTCAAGCCCCGCCCCCGTCATCGAGCGCAACTACCACTACGACAAGGCCGGCCAGCTCACCATCATCGGCGACAGCCGCAGGGGCCGCCTCGAATACAGGTACGACCCCATCGGGCGGCTCCTCGAAGCCAATGGCCGTCTGGGCAAGGAGATCTTCGCGTTCGACCCGGCCGGCAACATCGCCGACCCGGTGGCCTTCGACCCAGCCAGCGCAGGCGGCTCGGCCGCACCATCGAAGGCCCAGCGCATCCGCATGGTGGCCGCATCCAAACTGATGGACAACCTGCTGAAAGATTACGCAGGCACCCACTACACCCACGACGCGCGCGGCAACCTGATCGAGCGCACCGCCAACGCCCGCAAGACCACCTTCGGCTGGGACGGCTTCAACCGCATGGTGAGTGCGAAGACGGAAGAAGGCGAAACCACCTTCCGCTACGACCCGCTGGGACGGCGCATCGGCAAGACCAGCGCAGCGGGTGAAACCATCTTCGGCTGGGACGGGGATGTGCTGGCCTTCGAGAGCACCACAAGGGCAGGAAAAGACACGCAAGCCGACACCGTCCACTACATCCACGAGAAGGACAGCTTCGTGCCGCTGGTGCAGGCAAGGAGGCCGCAAGCGATCCAGTTGAGCGCCACCACCGATGTGAAGGCGCTGATGCAGGCCAACGGGGGCAGATACGACATCGAGCAGGATCCCCTGTGGAATGGCCAGCAGGAACCGAAGCCAAGCGCCTTCACGAGGGAAGAGATTGCCTTCTACCAGTGCGACCACCTCGGCACGCCGCAGGAACTCACCGACCACGAGGGCAACATCGCCTGGAGTGCGAGCTACAAGGCTTGGGGCGAGGCGAAGGAAGTCATCTCTGAGGCGGCCAGAAGATCAGGCATTGTCAACCCGATCCGGTTCCAGGGGCAGTACCTTGATGAAGAGACCGGGCTGCACTACAACCGGTATCGGTATTACGATCCAACGAGTGGTCGATTCATATCGAGCGACCCCATTAAGTTGGCTGGAGGTTTCAACCACCAGGAATTTGCGCCAAATCCGATTGAATGGGCCGACCCGCTTGGATTAGAGAAATATGTGGTTATTGGGGAGGGACAGGCTGCCGTGGAGGCCTATGCTGCAGCAATGAAAAAGAAGTTTCCGTGCCATGAATTCAGAACCATAAAAAAGGATTGGAATGGAGTAGTAGATGGGTCTGGCGCCAACGAATTCGAGCAAGAATCAAAAGAGTGGGAGCAAAAGACCGTCGGCGGAAACGCGAAATGGATTCGTGATCGAGTGGCCGATGGTTATGGCTTTATAGACATCGGACTCGATTCGACAGCCAACAGAAGTGCCCATTACGCAGCTGAACGAAAAGTGTTAAATCGAACAGGGGCAAAAGTGCATAAAATCGACAAGTGCGTCGCCAATATCGCGCGAAACGAATCGGAGCAAAGCTCAAGACCAACTGCCAAAGGCAGATATGGAGGCACTCGATAATGTCAGTAATTTGTTTTATTTCCGTTTCTAAGAAAAAAATGCAAGAAACGAAGGATTTTTATCAAGAAATTCTTGGATTCATCCCAAATGAGGACGGCACCTTCTTGTTTCAAAGAGACAATTGCAAATTTGATGTTAGATTTAGATATGCAAGAGCGGAATCAAAAGGAGAAAAAAGCCCCCTATTTGAATACTCCATCCCCAAGAATTTCCCCAGCTATTGCATTAAATTGAAGGAGCTCGGGGTTGCTTTTGAAGTGGTGGTCATGACCAAAGGTGGTTACTTTGGCCGCATTATTGATCCGAGCGGCAATCCAATAGAAATCACGTGCAATGAATTTGATGACGAAGAAGGTGGAGACATATCGACTTGGAGCACATACAAACGATATTAGAGGGCGGCCTCAAATCCGAAGTGGTGGGCCGGGAGATCGGCAGGGAGTAGAAGGGGGCAAGTCGCTGACGACAAAGAAGTAGCGAAGCATTGACGTCCCCGAGTCATGCGTGGTGCATCGCGAGGTGCAACGCGAAGCATTGACGGGGGAACGCATAGTAGGCTGTTGAAATTCTCTCCGCCAGCGTGAGCCATCCTCTGCGGCAAGGGTCGTTTTTCACATCGTGCGTTGGACAGTGATTCCCGAAGCCGTTTTTTGCTGATTTGAGGGTGTTTTGAGGGCTTTCGGAGGTCTCAAAGTGAATCGCCCCGAATTTTGAGGAGGACCCTTCAATTGAGTATGGAGCTTCATCGACATCGGTTCGATGCAGTGGAAAATAGAAGTCCATATTATGCGTCGGAAAAGAAAGTATTGAAGAGAACGAAACTCGCCATGAATGATGGCGATAAATGCGCCATTGATTCTGCGCGAACAGAAGCCAAAAAAGCTCAAGGCCTGTTGCAAAAGTGAAAATAAGGAGGGGTTCGCTGATGAAAATAGTTTCGTTTGTTCTGGTCGCAAAGAAAAAAATGCAAGACATGAAAAAATTCTATCAGGACATTCTTGGATTTTCTCAGAACACGGATGGCACTTTATCTCTTGAAAATGAAGATTGCAATTTTGCAATTAGACTTAGATATGCACACGGAGAGCTGAAGGAGGAAAGAGATTCGATATTTGAATTCTCTATTTCAGAGAACTTTCCGAGCTATTGTGCTCAATTAAAGGGGCGAGGGGTTGAGTTCGACTTTGTGATAAAGACCAAAGGCAACTACATTGGGTGTATCCTCGATCCAAGCGGTAATCCAATCGAATTCACGTGCAATGATCTCACCGACGAAAATGGTATCGATATATCCGACTGGAACGCTTACAGCGTTCGCGATTGACGATCGTAAAAATATCCCAAATGTCGGCTCAAATGATCATCCGCGCCCATGACCTCTGGCGCAAAGGCATCGGTGGCTCGCCGGCCGGCTTGGCCGGTCAGAGCGACAGCAGCGCCTACGCAGGCCTCGATCTCAACCCCGCCCAGTTCGCCACCTCCACCTTCACCGGCAGCAGCTTCAGCGCGACGACCTTCAAGCAAGCAGGCTGGACTGGCTGCCAATTCGTCGGCTGCACCTTCACGGCCTGCGATTTCTCCAGCATCTCGATCACCGGTTGCACATTCACCAACTGCACCTTCACCCAGGCTCAGTTTCAAAACAGCCGGTTCAGTGGTTGCAAGTTCAACCGGTGCCAGTGGAACGGGCTGACCTTCGACCACAGCCACTGGTCCAGCGTCGATGTGCTGGATTGCACTGGCACCACCATCCAGGCCGACGGCTTGTCCGGTGAGCACGTCGACCTCACCGGCAGCTTTTTCGAGCAGTCGGAGATGCGCAACACACAGATCAACTGACAGCGCTGGCGATGGGTCGTCCGGTTTCAGTGGTTTCGCCGGGACGTGGCGGCTCAGGTCAACGCACCGCGCGTGGTCTTGATCTGGAGAAGGCCTTGCTGTGCATCCTGCATGCCGACAGCGGCGCGTTCGACCGCTTGCCAGTGCCGATTCGTCTTCGGCCGGCCGGAGCCATGCAGGCCTGACGCGATGCCCGGGCGCATTGCCGGGCCGTATGGTGCGGTCTTTCGCTCGGCGGGTGGATCGGTGGGACGCAGGGGAACGCCCCGCATGACTGAGCGTCTCAGTGAGTAGCCAGCGCAACCGCCTCCTTGCTGGGCCGGATGTTCTGGTTCACCCGGAACAGGTTCTCCGGGTCATACCGCTTCTTGATCTCAGCCAGCCGCGGGTAGTTGTCGCGATAGGACGCACGAATCCGATCCTCGCCCTCGTCCATCATCATGTTCACGTAGGCGCCGCCGGCTGAATGCGGATGCAGGGCCTCCCAGTAGTTCTTGGTCCAGGCGGTGATCTTGGGTGCGTCCTGCGGATCGGGGCTCACGCCGACGATCACCTGGGCGAAGTTGGCATTGCGGTAGGCGAACGCCGTGTCGGACGACTTGACCCGGTGCACCGCGCCGTCGATCGGATAGAGGTGCATGGTCGACTGCCCCGTCGGCATCTGGGCGCCGAAGCGCGCATGCTCGGCGATGGCCGCGTCCGACAGCGCGTTGACGAAGTCGGCGCGCCAGTACCACTGGTGCCCCGGCGGATAGAGCCCGTCGAAGGCGCTGTTCAAGGCCGGGAAGGGCATCGGCTGCACGCCATGCAACAGCGGCGAATTGAACTCGGCCACAGGCTTGAAGACCTCATCGGCCTTCTCCGCCGGCCCGGTGTAGCACCACACCACGCCGCACACCGGCCGGCCGTGCAGCGCCTCCGGGAAGGGCGGCGCCGGCGGCACGGAGGTGAAGGCGAAGAAGCCGTTCAGGTCTTCCGGCGCCTTGGCGATGAAGTCGCGGTACCACTGCAGCACCTCGGCGGACTTGTCCAGGTCCCAGAAGGTCGGCCCCGCGACCACCATCGACACCGGATGCAGCCGGAACACGAAGGAGGTCACGACGCCGAAGTTGCCGCCGCCGCCACGCAGCGCCCAGTAGAGGTCGGGGTGCGACTCGGCATTCGCCGTGACCATTGAGCCGTCGGCCAGCACCACGTCGGCCTCCAGCAGGTTGTCGACCGTGAGCCCGCACTTGCGCGACAGGTGACCCAGGCCGCCGCCAAGCGTGAGGCCGCCGACGCCGGTCGTGCTGATGATCCCGCAGGGCGTGGCCATGCCGAAGGCGTGCGTGGCATGGTCCACCTCGCCCCAGGTGCAGCCGCCGTCGACCCGCACCGTGCGGGCTTGCTGGTCTACGCGGATGCCCTTGAGGCCCGACAGGTCGATGACCAGCCCGTCATCGCAGGTGCCCAGCCCGCCGCCGTTGTGCGCGCCACCGCGCACCGCCAGCAGCAGCGAATGGTCGCGTGCGAAGTTGACGCTGCGAATGACATCCGCCACATCGCGACATTTCACGATCAGGCGCGGGGTGCGATCGATCATGGCGTTGTAGACCTTGCGCGATTCGTCGTAGTCGGCATCGCCGGCTTGCACGACGCGACCGCGCAGCGTGGCGGAAAACTGGGTCAGGGACTCGGGGTTGAGCATGATGTTTCTCCGGTAGATGGCGCGTTCGTCTGAACGCTGAACCACGCTGCCGTTGTACGGATCACCCCAACCCGGCGGAATAGTCAGTCCTGACCAGCGGCGCCGTCGGCCTGACTACCGGACCCCCGGGCCCGGGCTGCGCCGAACCCGTCCCCCGACGGGGACCCATTCGAGAGAACAAAGCCACATCGACTGGGGAGTCCTTCAGGCCGCAGCTGCGAGCATCCGCTCCGGATTGAACTGCGAGACCTCGATGATCACGTCGGCGGGCACGTTCGCGCGCCGTGCGGCCTCGCGGATCGCTTCCGGGTTGGTGGCTTCGTAGAGGCAATAGGACTTGCGCTTGTCGGCGCTCAGGAAGGAGAACAGCCAGTTCACGCCTTCCTCGCCGTTGATCCTCGTGATGGCCGTGACGCCATCGACGTTGAGTTCGAGCTGCTCTCCGAAGTTGCGCTCGATGAGAAACAGGGGCATGGGATCCTCCGTGACCGGGTTGATTCCGGCAGACGCCACGCGAACAACGCTCGCGCAGCCTCCCCTGTCTGGCCTTTGAACAGTAGTTCAAGCGTACTGCTTTGACAACGTCTCGCCGTCCGACCAAGGGCCTATGGCCGATGGCCGAGCGGCTTGCGGGAACACCTGTGCACCCACAGAATGCCTCCCATCGGCACCCTGCCGAAAGAACGGAGACGGCCATGCCAGTCCGTGTTCCCTACCGAGCCCCGTCGGTACGCCCCGCGCGCCCGATCAGGTGGTTGCGCTCGCTCACCCTGGTGGGCGCCGCGTCCGCGCTGGTGCTCAGCGCAGCGGAAGCGCAAGCACCGAAGCATGTGCGCGTGGCGCTGGTCATCGGCAATGCAGCCTACGTCGTGGCGCCGTTGCTCAATTCGCTCAACGACGCGCGCGCGATGGGCCGTGCGCTGCGCGACCTGGGCTTCGAGGTCATCGAGGTCAACGATGCGTCCAGGGAGCAGATGACCGCGGGCATCGAATCCGCCAGGCGCGCCCTGAAGGGAAAGCAGGGCGTGGCCATGTTCTATTACGCCGGGCACGGACTGCAACTCGATTGGCGCAACTACATGATCCCGGTCGACGCCAATCTGGCGAAGGCCGACGACGTGCCCACGCAGGCCGTCGACGTCGAGCATGTGATGGCCGCCTTCAAGGACTCGGGCACGCGCATGAACATCGTGGTGCTCGACGCCTGCCGGGACAACCCCTTCGCAGCCACGGCCAGCGGCAAGGGCCTGGCGCCGCTGGATGCGCCACCGGGCACGTTCCTGGCCTATGCGACGGCGCCGGGCAACGTCGCGCTCGACGGCTCGGAGGCGTCGGGTCATGGCCTGTACACGCAACATCTCATTGCGGAACTGAAGATGCCGGAGACGCGCATTGAGGATGTGTTCAAGCGCGTGCGGACGCAGGTGCGCAAGCAGAGTCGTGGAAGGCAGATTCCTTGGGAGTCCACCAGCCTCGAGGAGGATTTCTACTTCCACCGCCCGACGGTGACCGTGGTCAGCAAGCCGCTGGATCCGGGCAGCCTGGAAGCACTGGCGCAGCAGCGCACCGAGTTCGACGCCGAGAAGGCGGACTGGGACCGCATCCGCGAATCCAGGAATCCGGAGGACTTCTACGCCTTCCTGGCTGCGCATCCCACCGGCTACATCAGCGAACAGGCTCAGTACCGGCTCGACCAGTTGCAGGCGCCAGTCATCGAACCGCAGCCCGGCAAGAACGAGGTCGTGGCGCTCAAGAGCGGCGCACGTCGCTACGAGGTGGGCGATGAACTGACCTTCGAACGCCATGACCGACTGTCGTTCACGAAGAAGACCGTGGTCGAACGGGTTGTCTCCGCCGATGACCTGAAGGTGGTGTTCGCCTCGGGGCAGATCCTGGACCAGATGGGCGGCATCATCCAGAGCCGGTTCGGTCGCAAGGACCCGGCCTCCGTGATCTCGCCAGCGGACATCGGCGTGGGCCGAAAGTGGCGATCAGCCTACAAGAACACGGACGACAGGGGCGTCATCACCCACCACTTCTGGGACGCCCATGTGGTCCGCATGGAAGAGATCACGGTGCCCGCGGGTCGCTTCACGGCCTATCGGGTCGAGGGAAAGGGCTACCTGACAAATGCCAGCGGCGCCCGCACGGGCGGCGGGACTTGGTGGGTCGATCCGAAGACCATGTACAGCATCAAGACCGAACTGGGCCTTTTCGCCGGAGGAAAAAGGGTGGTGGACGAGACCGATACGCTGGTGTCGATGAACCGGGCGGCACGGTAGAGCCGCCGCGCCGGATCGGCAAGCTCAGAAGTCCACCAGGCTCAACCCCACGCTCAACACCGTGCGCTTGCGGTTGTAGTCCACCAGCGTGTCGCCGTAGCCGTGGAACAACTGCGTGTGGAAGCGCAGGTTGCTCTTGGCCGGGTCGCCAACCACCTTGAACCATTCCAGCCGGATCGAGCCCTTGCCGTCGCTGCGCAGGTTGTTGCGCACCGTCGCCGACACCATGTTCTCGCGGTTGATGTTCCAGCTGCCGGTGAGTTCGGCGCGGCCGATGTAGTCCTCGATGTCGGGGTTGTCATCGGTGGCCGCGCCTTCGTTGATGCGCTTCCAGATGCGGCCGGTCAAGGTGAAGCGTTCGTCCAGTTCCACGCCGGCCATCAGGTAGTAGCGGTTCCAGCTGCGTGACAGGGGCAGGCTCTGGCCGTTCGAGTTGTGCGCGATGCCGAGCCCCGCATAGCGCCAGCGCCAGCCGCCGGGCAAGGCCACGTCGGTCGGGTAGACGTACATCATCTCGGGCTCGTGGTCGGTCGTGCGGAAGGGGCGCGAGATGTCTGAGTTGAATACCTGCCACGTCGACTGCTGCGAGTAGGCGAACCAGAGCGAATCCTTCTTGTCCGGGTCATTGCCAGTGAGAAGCCCTTGGGCCAGCTTGGTCCGCACCGACAGGCCGATGCGCATCTCCTGCGCCTGGTAGTCGATGTAGGTGCCGGTGTGGCCTTCTGCGGGCGAGGTGGGGATCTTCGGCTTGCCATCGGCGATGGCAAAGGACACGTCCAGCGGCCGGTAGCCGCGGAAGGTGAAGGTGCCGCAATCGGAACCCTTCTCCAGTTCCCAGAAGCGCGACAACGTCGAGTACTGCCGGTCGCGGCAGCCTTCCTCGGAGGCCACGCTGACGACGCGCGTGGCCGGCATGCTGGCATCGACAGGCGCCGGCGGCGTGGTCTCGAGCACCACCGGTGCCGCGGGCACGGCCGCGGCCGGCAAGGTCTGCTGCTGGGCCCAGCGGTCGAAGCAGGCCAGGCGCGCCTCGTCCTTGCCGACGAGGCCCTGGCATGCTTGCCAAGTCAATTGGGATTCGGACAAGGGGCTGGGCGGTTGCTCCGCGGCCTGCGATGACATAGTGCTGAGGCCCAGCACCGCGAACGCCGCGGGCAGGGCCAGTAAAGGTCTGTTCATTGTTGAGTCGAAGGCGTCGTGTTGCCACGCGCGGATGAAAGCTTGCGCAGCACGAAGTTCGTGCCACGCTCGTCGGCGGCCTTGCGCCACGTCCCTTCGAAGACTTTCCCACATGAACCGGGCTGCATGCTGCCGGACCAGACCGCGGTGATGGCATGGCCATCGTCTGACTGGTCGATGGTCAGCAGGCCCTCATCATCGATGTCCCCGGCGATCTGCGACGGCGCCTGCGAGCCTTCACGCGTGACGGTGCCGCGCACGCCCGCGTAGTCGGGATGACGCGCCATGTCGACGATGGCCGTGCCAGGCTGGCCGTCGATGCGCATTTCCCAGCTGCCGAACAGGGCTTCCAGTGGGAGCGATTGCGTGTCTGGGGGGCACTCGGCGGCTATGGGGGCTGATGGCATGGCTTCCGGCTTCTGTGCCATGGCGCCTGTCCATCCCGCCCACGCGATCGCGAGGCTCGCGATCCAACGCACGCAACGCACTCCCGTCATGGCGCAGCAGCAGCCGCCGCTGCGGCCGCACCGTCCGCCGCGCGCTTGGCAAATTCCGCGCGCAGGGCCTTGAGCTTCTCGCGCGGGTCCTCCCTGGCGGTGGTCTTGTCGAGCGCCATCTCGGCAATGAAGCGGCTCGGGATGGACGGCACCATCTCGCGGCCCTTCTTGCGCTTCTTGGTCCAGCTCACGGCCAGGCTGCGCTGCGCACGCGTGATGCCCACGTACATGAGGCGGCGCTCTTCCTGCAGGCGCGTGAGCGTGTCGTCGCTGATCTTCTCTTGCCGGCCGTTGTCGTCGTCGAGCTTGAAGGGCAGCAGGCCCTCGGTCACGCCGATCAGCATCACATGCGGCCACTCCAGGCCCTTGGACGCATGCAGCGTCGAGAGCGTGACCACGTTCTGGTCCTGCTCGCGCTCGCTGATGGTGGACAGCAGCGAGATGGTCTTCGCCACCTCGAGCAGGCTCTTGCGCTCGCTCACTTCCATCGCGCCGCTGGTGTCGTCGATGGTGCCGCCGGCACGCTGCGTCATCCAGTCGACGAACTCCAGCACGTTGGTCCAGCGCGCGGCGGCAGCCTGCTCGCTGTCCTCGCCGTCGTAGAGATGCTTCTCGTAGTCGATCTCCTTGAGCCATTCCATCATGAAGGCGCGCGAGTCCTCGGCGCCGTGCGTCTGGCGGGCCTTGTATTCGAGCTCGTTGATGTAGCGGCCGAACTCGTGCAGGCCTTCCAGCGCGCGCTTGGCCATCACGCTGGGCAGCGAGGAACTGAACAACGCCTCGAACAGGCTGATCTTGTATTGCGATGCGAACACGCCCAGGCTCTGCAGCGTCTGGTGGCCGATGCCGCGCTTGGGCGTGGTCACGGCGCGCAGGAAGGCCGGGTCGTCGTCCTGGTTGACCCACAAGCGGAACCAGCCGCAGAGGTCCTTGATCTCGGCCCGGTCGAAGAAGCTCTGCCCGCCCGACACCTTGTACGGAATTTGCGCCTTGCGCAGCGCCTGCTCGAACACGCGCGCCTGGTGGTTGGCGCGGTAGAGGATCGCGAAGTCGCGGAACTCCTTGTGCTGCGAAGGGCTTGCGAGGTCGCCTCCGGTGCCCGCGCGCAGGCCCTGGATGCGGGCCACTGCGCGCTCGGCCTCGTGCGCCTCGCTGTCGGCATCGACGATGCGCACCGGTTCGCCTTCACCCAACTCGCTGAACAGCGTCTTCGGGAACAGCTTCGGATTGGGCCCGATCACGTTGTTGGCCGCGCGCAGGATCGCGCTGGTGCTGCGGTAGTTCTGCTCGAGCTTGATGACCTTGAGGTTCGGGAAGTCGACCGGCAGCTTCTTCAGGTTGTCCAGCGTCGCGCCGCGCCAGCCGTAGATAGACTGGTCGTCGTCGCCCACCGCGGTGAAGCGCCCGCGCTCGCCGACCAGCGCCTTCAGCACTTCGTACTGCGTGGCGTTGGTGTCCTGGTACTCGTCGACCAGCACATGGCCCAGCGCGGCCTGCCACTTGGCGCGCACTTCGGGGAAGTCCGTCAGCAGTTTGAGCGGCATGCCGATGAGGTCGTCGAAGTCGACGCTCTGGTAGGCGACCAGCCGCTCCTCGTAGCGCGCCATGATGCGCGCGATGACCCGCTCGTTGTCGTCAGCCGCCTGCGCCTCGGCCTGCGCCGAGTTCAAGCCCATGTTCTTCCACTTGCTGATGGTCCATTGCCAGATGCGCGCCGTGGCCGCATCGGTGGTGCCGCCCGCGTCCTTCAGGATCTTGGTGACGTCGTCGGCATCGAGGATGCTGAAGGCCGGCTTCAGGCCGAGCACCGCGCCGTCCTCGCGCATCATGCGCACGCCCAGCGCGTGGAAGGTGCAGACCATCACATGCTTGGCGTCGCGCCCGATCAGGTGCTTGGCCCGCTCGCGCATCTCGGCGGCGGCCTTGTTGGTGAAGGTGATGGCGGCGATGCGCTTGGGCTCCAGCCCGATCTGGATCAGCCGACCGATCTTCATCGTGATCACGCGCGTCTTGCCCGAACCCGCGCCCGCGAGGACGAGGCAAGGGCCGCTCACATAGTTGACGGCTTCCTGCTGGGCAGGATTGAGACCGGAAGACATGGGGGAGGGGGTAACCAGACGGGAAAGCGCGCAATGATACTGGGCTGGCCTACAACGTCCGGTTACATGTTGTGCTAGGTTTTGGCGCTGTGAGACAACAATTAAAAACAATCGCCTGGACCTTCCTGCTGACGCTGGCGGCCACGCTGCTGGTGCTCAACTTCACGAGCGGGGAGAAGAAGCTCGAGGAACAGGTGCACCGCGAGTACGCGCTGCAGGACGCCCAGTACCAGCGCGCCCTCGGCGTGCTGCTCGGCCCGCCGATCCTCGAGGGCAACCGCTTCGAGGCGCTCTACAACGGCGACAGGATCTTCCCGTCAATGCTGGCCGCCATCCGCAGCGCGAAGCAGAGCATCACCTTCGAAACGTACATCTACTGGTCCGGCGACATCGGCCGCGCCTTCGCCGACGCGCTGACCGAGCGTGCCAAGGCTGGCGTGAAGATCCACGTGCTGCTCGACTGGGTCGGCAGCGCCAAGATCGACGAGAACTTCCTCAAGGAGATGGAAGGCGCCGGCGTGCAGATCCGCAAGTTCCACAAGCCCAGTTGGTACGACATGGCGCGCATGAACAACCGAACGCACCGCAAGCTGCTGGTGGTGGACGGCCGCGTCGGCTTCACCGGCGGCGTCGGCATCGCGCCCGAATGGACGGGCAACGGCCAGGACGCCGATCACTGGCGCGACTCGCACTACAAGGCGGAAGGCCCGGTGGTGGCCCAGATGCAGGCCGTGTTCATGGACAACTGGATCAAGGCCTCGGGCGAGGTGCTGCATGGCGAGCGCTACTTCCCGGCGTTGACCGCCGTGGGTGGGGGCCGGGCGCAGGTGTTCAGCAGTTCGCCCTCGGGCGGCAGCGAGAGCATGCACCTCATGTACCTGCTGTCGATCGCCGCGGCGACGAAGACCATCGACCTGTCGAGCGCCTACTTCGTGCCCGACGATCTCACCACTGCCGCGCTGGTCGAGGCGATGAAGCGCGGCGTGCGGTTGCGCATCATCACGCCCGGCCCGATCATGGATTCGCAGACCGTGCGCGGCGCCTCGCGTGCAGGCTGGGGCCCGTTGCTGGAGGCCGGCGCGCAGATCAGCGAATACCAGCCGACCATGTTCCATTGCAAGGTGTTCACGGTCGACGGGCTGCTGGTGTCGGTCGGCTCCACCAACTTCGACAACCGCTCGTTCCGGTTGAACGACGAGGCCAATCTCAACATCTACGACGCCGATTTCGCCGCCGCGCAGACCATGCAGTTCGAGGCCGACCTGAAGCAGTCGAAGCGCATCACCCTCGAAGCCTGGCGCGACCGGCCGCTGCACGAGAAGGCGATGGAGCACCTGGCCTCCCTGCTCTCCCTGCAACTCTGATACGACGTCGCAATCAAGCGCATGACTGCGTTGGATAGCTGTTCCATAGCACTGTCTGCCGCGCTCCGCCTTTTTCTGCGCTTGATTGCAAAGTCGTCTGGCCGCGCACCTCGCCAGCGACAATCGCCGCCGTGATCGACGTCTTCCTCGTCACCTTCCCCTTTTTCGCGCTGATCGCGGCCGGCTATGCGGCCGGGCGGCGCGGGGTGCTGCCGTTGCAGGCGATCCCGGGGCTGAACATCTTCGTCCTGTACTTCGCGCTGCCGTGCATGCTGTACCGCTTCGGCGCGGGCACGCCGATCGGGCAACTGCTCGACGCGAGCGTGGCGCTGGTCTGGGGCTTCTGCAGCCTGCTGACCGTCTGCGCCGTGGTGCTGGCGAGCCGGCGCCGCATCGGCTGGAACGATGCCTCCTTCGGCGCGCTGGTCGCGGCCTTCCCGAACACCGGCTTCATGGGCATGCCGCTGCTGGGCGCGATCCTGGGCGCGTCGTCGGCGGGGCCGGTGATCATCACGCTGATATTCGACATGGTGGTCACCTCCTCGCTTTGCATTGCGCTGTCGCGGCTGGACGCTGGCAACGACCGTGCGGCAAACGAGAGCCCGCAGACGCGCCCGCGCGTCGACGAAGACCTCCACACCCGGCGCTCACGCGTCCTCGCGGCTCCGCAAGGGCGCAGTCCCGCCGCGGGGCGTCCCGGCGTCGCGCGGGCCCTGCGCCACGCGCTGCGCGGCATCCTGCTGAATCCGATGCCCTGGTCGATCCTGCTCGGCGGCCTGGCATCGGCGATGTCGTGGCGGCTGCCGGGCCCGCTCGACCGCACGGTGGCGATGCTGGCCGATGCCGCTTCACCCGTGGCGCTGTTCACCATCGGCACGGTGCTGGCGCGTTCGGCGCTGCTGGCCCGGGGCCGACGGCGTGCCGACGCGGTGCACGAGGTGTTGCCGGTGGTGCTTGCCAAGCTGTTCGTGCACCCGTTGCTGATGTTCGGCGTGGCGCGCCTGGCCATGGCCGCCGGCTTGCCGCTGAGTCATTCGGCAATGGTGGCGCTGGTACTGCTGGCCGCGTTGCCGAGCGCCAGCAACGTATCGATGCTGGCCGAGCGTTTCGGCGCCGACAACGGCCGCATCGCACGCATCATCCTGTGGACGACGGTGGCCGCGTTCTTCACCTATCCCCTGGCGGTGGGCTGGCTGCACCCGGCGACGGCCGCGCAGCGCTGAGCCTCAGGGCGGGCGAGCCCGCCCCGCTCCCTCGCGGGGGCGAGATGGCGAAGCCACTTCGAAGCGAACGCGGCGCCAAGCCGCCTATTGCGTCAGCACGCCAAGCTTGTACGGGTCGGCATCCGAAACCCGTTCGCAGCGCGAGAGGTCGGCGCCCTGGTTGCCGTCGCAGTAGTAAGTGTTGTAGACCCGTCCGAAAAAGGTCGGCGTCGAAGTGAACAGCATGCCCTTGCCTGGCAGCCACGCTTCCTTTGCGGGTGCCGGTGCGGGGCCGGCGTCCGAGGCCGGGGTCGGGGCGCCGGTACTGGCGCTCGCGGGCGCGGCCGCTGCGACGTTGACCGTCTCGGCTGCGGTTGCCGGCATGGGTGCGGGTGCCACTGCGTGCCGTGCTTCGTCGCTGCGCCACCCGCCCGTTGCCAGCTCCGCGGGCGTCGGCCTGCGCGGCAGCGGGATCAACAGGGCATTGACCTGTCCGCCGCGCCCGAATCGATGTTCCTTGCCGGCGAGAAAGGCATAGGCGCAGGCCGCCTGGCACTGACCGCGTGCCTCGGTCGACAAACCCTTGCTGCGAATCACCTGCGCGTAGGCCTCCGCCACTTCTGCGCTGCCGCCCGTCGAGTTGTCGAACATCACCGTGCGCACACGGCTGTTGTTCACATGCATGACGAATTCCGGCAAGGCGGCGCCATCCAGCATCCCGGACACGATCAGCCGGCTGCCCTCGAGTTCGATTTCCGCCGCCAGCGGGACAGTGCCCGTGATTGAGAAAGCGAACGCCAGAGCAAGTTTCTTCGGGAATTTCAAGTGCATTTCCGCCAATTATTCAACCGATCTCGTTCGTGCATACTGACAGCTTGCTGAGCCGTAGGCCTGCGTCAATCGATGTTTCAGAAAATTTCCTACACAACGCGCGCATCTGCTGCTGCAACAGTCCAACATCGTCCATTTGGCGTGTACCTAAGTTCTCAGGCCGGCTGGCAGAATGGATTGAACGCTCCTTGGAGGAACATATGGCTACGCTTCTTCGTTGGTTTTTCGGCCTTGCCTGGGCTGCCGGCGCGGGCTTGCTTTGGCATGAAGGCGCATTGCGAGCGGGCTGGGCACTCGCGCTGGCCGTTCCGGTCGTGTTGCTTGTGGCATGGCCGTGGTCGCGCCGCCGCCGCGCCGACCATCTGCAATACGTGCACATGACCAAGGAACCGGTCGCGGTTCCCTGAGTTCGAGCGCAAGGAGTCAGGAGCCGCCGCTCTTCATGCGCTGGTATTCGTTGCGTTTCATGGCCAGGTAGTCGGCACGCTCGGTTTCGTGCAATTGCAGGGCATACCGCTCGGTAGCATCGAACCACGCCGCCAGCCGCGGTTCGAGTTGAGATGATGCGGGCGCGTCAAGGAACGCGTCGATTGCGAGGTAGTAGCGCATCGTGTTCCGCTCCACCACACCTCGCACGCCGCCGATATGCTTGGGCGCACCCTTGTCGTCCTTCCCGGTGACGGTGAAACCTTCCTTGTCGCTGCCGATCGTGCTCAGGTAGGCCTGCATCGCCAGCCGTGCTGCGGTGCCGTAGGCATACGAATACGACAGATGGATGAAGCTCTTGCCACCTTCCAGCGGCACGGATTCCAGAACGATCTTGTAGTCCCGTGTCGACAGCGGCCCCTCGGCCGCAGCCAGCCCCACGTTGAGGTAGTCGTTCTCGGCCACCACCGGTTGCCACACGAACTTGACGCGCTGCGCGTCCGCCAACGGCTGGTCGAACTTCCGGCCGAGCGCCACCGAAAGCGATGTGTCTGCGCCTGCCTTCGCGGCGGCGCAGTACTTGGTGTTCAGATGCAGCATCAGCACATCGCACCAGCTCGCCGGCAGTTGCAGGTACCGGCTCACATCGGCGAATGACTGGTCGATCACGGCGTAGATATCGCCTGCGAGTCGATTTGAATTTTCCGACGACTCCAGCACCAGCGGCCGCTTGAACGGGTTGTTGGCGAGCTGCGCGGTCAGCGAGGCGTGCTTGCGCTGCAGCGACGCCGCATCCTGCGCGTGGACGGCCCACGGCAACATCGCAAGGCACAACAGCACGACCATCCGGCGAAATTGAGCAGGCATGGGCCGCATCATGTGCTTCTGCATGCCCGGCGTCTGTAGGACAGGCAAAGTTCACGCATCGGCCGAACGGCATGTCCGGGCCTGCAGATTCACCTTCCAAGCGTGACAAAGAGCGAGTGCCTTGGTTAGTGCGCACTGCTAGAGTGCCCTGCGATTAACAGGGAGCTACATGCAAGCGACGGAAGTTCGCTCGGAAGAGCAGGGTGTGCGCGCATCGTCGGTGGGCGGCGTCATGACGACGCCGAACTTGGTGCACCAGCGCACCGTGCCTATCGACATGCTGGATGGCGATGCCGACGCCGGCCGGGTGGGTGGCGGCTTCGTTGATGCCGATGCGGATGCCAACGCCCGTTCCGATGCCGAGGCGCTGGCAGGAGACACCGTGCTGCGCGAGGGCACGCGGCTTGGCGGATACGAGGTCATCGGCTTGGTCGGCCGCGGTGGCTTCGGCATCGTCTACCTTGCATTCGACCACCTGCTCGAGCGGCACGTCGCCATCAAGGAATACCTGCCCGAGAGCCTCGCCGTCCGGGCGCCCTTGTCGCCCTATGTCACGGCCAGATCGCATCGCACTCGCGAAGCCTTCGGTGTCGGGCTGCGCAGTTTCGTCAACGAAGCCCGGCTGCTGGCGCGCTTCGATCATCCGGCGCTGGTCAAGGTTGTGCGTTTCTGGGAAGGCAATGGCACTGCGTACATGGCCATGCCCTACTGCCAGGGGCCGACGCTCGCGGACGAACTGGCGGCGCTGGGCCGTTCGCCCGACGAAGACGAACTGCGGCGCCTGCTGCGCCCGCTGCTCGACGGACTGGCCGCGATGCACGCGGTCAATTGTTATCACCGGGACGTTGCGCCTGACAACATCCTGTTGACCGACAGCGGACCCATGTTGCTCGATTTCGGCGCCGCGCGGCGCGTGATCGGCAACCTCACCAATGGCCTGGGCGCAGTCGTCAAGCCGGGCTTCTCGCCCATCGAGCAGTACGCGGAGGAACCGCTGCTGAAGCAGGGTCCGTGGACTGACCTGTACGCATTGGCCGCGGTCGTCTATGCCGCCGTGACCGGCAAGCCACCCCAGCCCTCGGTCGACCGGATCAAGGACGACCGCCTGGAGCCCCTCTCCAAGGTGGCCAGGGGGCGGTTCAGTCCGACCCTGCTTGCTGCCATCGACAGCGCGCTCGCCATTCGGCCCGCGGACCGACCGCAAAACGTGGCTGCGTTCCTTGCCAGGCTGGATTGCGATGCGACCGGGCACGGAAACGGAAGCGGAAGCGGAAGCGGAAGCGGAAGCGGAAGCGGAAGCGGAAGCGGAAGCGGAAGCGGAAGCGAGCCGGTGGACGCGCCGGGCGAGGCCAAGTTCCAAAGCGCGCTGCCCGCCAATGGGCGGATCGAGCCGACGCTCGACGTGGCAGCGAGCCGGTCGCCAGAACAGTTGGGGACGCCGGCAGCGCCAGGATTGGTACCGGCGACCCTGGACATCTCGCCAACTTTCGAGTTCGCGCAGGCCGCCTTGCCAGTGTCCCTGGCGGCGCCGACCGCACCAGGCGTGGCGAGGCCCCTGCGCGAGCCTGCGGAAATGGCCCCCGCCGCATTGGCGACGATTGCCCGGAAGCCGGTGCCGGCATCAGCCCCGATGCCGGAACAGGAGTTCGACCTGGCGTCGGGGCCGGCACCAGAAAGCGGGACGGAGAACGCTACCCCACCCGTCGGCGCCATCGTTTCACGGGACGCCGGCAGCGCAGCCGCGGCGCTGCCGAGTTGGGCGCGCCAGAAGCCGGCTCGTTCAAGGATGCCGGTGTACGTGCTGATGGGCATGTCCTTCGTGCTGGTGCTTGCCGCCATCGGTTACCGCCTGGGTTCCTCCACGCCTCCGCCGATGGTGTCGAAGCTGCAGCCCGCTGCCGCCAAGCAAAGCGCGCCCGCACCGACGGCCCCGGCCAAAGCTCCTGTCGCATCGACGCCAGCGGTGCCAGCCGCGCAGCCGACCCCGGCACCGGCGTTGCCTGCGCCAGAGCCCCTCAGCCAAGCGTCGGCTTCCGAACCGCCTGCCGCAGCGCGCGCCCAGGCCCTCCCGGCACCGGCAATCGCGGCGCCAGGCTCGGGTCGCACACAAGTTACCGCATCCACCCCGACGGTGAATTTGCCGAAGCCATCGCACGAACTCGCGCCGTCCGCCACCGTGGCCGCGAAGCACGCGGCGGCGCTGCCCGCGCCCGCCGGCGGAGACGCCCAAGGCAAGGCGGCTGCCGTTGCGCCCCCCGTGCCGGCACCTTCCCCTCCAGAAGCGCACGGCCAGCCGGGCAGACCGGAGCGCATCGCGCAGTCAACACCCGCCAGGAGCGCAGGAGGCCGCGCCCGCTGTACCGAAATCATTCAATCCGCCTCGCTCGGCCCCCTGAACGCCGAGGAAACCAATTACTTAAAAAGGGAATGCCATCGATGACCAACGCCAAGACCAGAACCAAGTTCGCCGAACGACAACAACTCGCGCTCACCGCCGCAGCCGTGCTGTTGTCGCTGGCCCTGGGCGGCTGCGCCGTGCCAAGGGCAAGCACATCCAACACAGTGCAGCCCCTCGACCAGGCCATCGCGCAGGCCACCGACGCATTGGTGGCCCAGACGCAGGCGCTGCCGAGTTTCCTCTCCAAGCTCGAGCCCAAGCGCACCGTGATGGTCGACCCGATGATCGACGTCGCGATCGGCGCGCGCACCGAAACCACGCAGCTCTTGCAGAAGCGCGTGACCGAGCGGCTGGGCGCAACGAAGGACACCCTGGAAGTGGTTCCCTTCGAAGGCCTCAACTTTGCCAAGGCGACCTACCTGCTGACCGGCACCGTCACCCGCACGGTCGGCAAGCCAGGCACGCCGGTGCAGATCAAGCTGGCGCTGACGGAACTGCGCACTGGCAAGGTCGCGGCGCAAGCCACCACCGTCGCGCGTGACGATGGGTTGGACGGCACGCCGCTGGCCACCGACCAGGACAACCCGGTGCTGGTCAAGGACAAGGTGGTCAATGGCTACGTCCGCACCACGGCGATGCCGCCGGGAGAAAAAGCGGACCCCTACTACATGGAGCACGTCGTGGTGGCGCCTGCCATCAACGTCGCCGCCGAGGCCTATGCCACCGGCCGCTATGCCGACGCTCTGGCCCAGTACACGGCTGCCAGCGCGATGCCCACGGGTGACCAGTTGCGCGTGCTGACCGGCGTGTACCTGTCGCTGGTCAAGCTCAATCGCATGCCGGAGGCCGAGGCGGCGTTCGGCAAGGTCGTTTCCTATGGACTCGACAGCAAGCAACTGGGCGTGAAGTTCCTGTTCACCCCTGGCAGCACGGTGTTCTGGCCCGACCCGGCGGTGAGCGGACAGTACGGCATGTGGCTGACCCAAGTCGCGACCAAGGCCACCGATGCCAAGGTCTGCATGACCGTCGTCGGCCATACCAGCCGCACCGGCTCGCAGGAGTTCAACGACACCCTCTCGGTGCAGCGCGGCAGCTACATCCGCGACCAACTGATCGCCAGGTCGCCGGTCCTGGCCGAGCGCACCAAGCCCGATGGCAAGGGCTATCGCGAGAATATCGTCGGCAGTGGCACTGACAACGCAGTAGATGCACTCGACCGACGCGTGGAATTCAAGGTCAACCCTTGCAGTTGAAAAGCAATGATCGCGCCGTCTTGACGGCGTGAAGATCTTGTAGCGAGAGCGCCGAGGTCTCGCACAGCGAAGCCGTAGCCCAGTACGGTGACGACGAAGTTGCGTCGAGGCTGACAACTGCGCGATGCGCTTGCCATGCCGGCGCCCACAGCACAGGCCATGGACCGGCGGGCCGCAGCCGAAAGATCCACCGCTTCAAATGGCGTGCGGGTCGACGTCGATGAGCCAGCGAATCACGCCCTTGCCGACCGGCTCCCGGCGCAGGGCGTGCAGCAGCGGCTGCCAGTCGGCCAGGAAGCGCTGCAGCGCAATGCGCGAGGCGCTTTCGACCAGCATCTGCGCGCGCTCCACGTTGGCCACGCGTTGTATCGCGAGCGGCACCGCGGGGTAGCGCGCCACTTGCGCTGCGTGAGACAGTGCCTCCGCTGCGGTGTTGGCGGCATGAAGGAATTCCTGCGCAGCCTCCTGCGTGCGAGCGTCGGCCCGCACCAGCGCCTGGAACGCGAAGGGCGGCATGCCGGCGGCGCGCCGCTCGTCGAGTTGCTGTCGGGCGAAAGCCGGGTAGTCATGCCGCCTGAGCGCCTGGAACAGTGGGTGGCCGCCGTGATGCGTCTGGATCCACATCTCGGCGGTGCTGCCCCGCGTGGCAAGGTAGCTGGCGTCGCGCCCGGCGCGTCCCGCCGATTGCATCAACAGGCTGAACAGGCGCTCCGGCGCACGGAAGTCGCTGGAGAACAGCGCACCGTCCGGGTTGACCGCCGCCACCAGCGTCACGCGGCGGAAGTCGTGGCCCTTGGCGATCATCTGCGTGCCGACCAGCACATCCACTTCGCCGCTGTGCACCTCGGCCAGCCGTTGCGCGAGTGCGCCTTGCTTGCGCGTGCTGTCGGCGTCGATGCGCGCGATGCGCACGGCGCTGCCGTCAGGTCGCTTGACGGCTTCGAACAACTCGGCCAGATGTTCCTCGAGCCGCTCGGTACCGCGTCCGACCGGCGCGATGTCCGGGTTGCCGCAAGCTGGGCAGGCGCGCGGCACCCGCTCGGTGAAACCGCAGTGGTGGCAGCGCAGCGTGCGGTCGATCTTGTGGAACACGCGGTAGGCGCTGCAGTACGGACATTCGCTCTTCCAGCCGCAATCGGCACAGGCCAGCACGGGCGCGTAGCCGCGGCGGTTCAGGAACACGATGCTCTGCTCGCCCCGCGCGATGCGCTGGCCGATGGCTTCGAGCAGCGCGCCCGACAGCACGGTCTTCCGCGGTTGCAGGCTCATGTCGACGCCGCGCACCGTCGGCAGCGCCCCATCTCCGATGCGGCCTGGCATGGACAGGCGCACGTAGCGTCCACCGGGGTCGTCGCTCTCGGCGGGGCGGCTGTGGTGCCAGCTCTCGAGCGACGGCGTGGCCGAACCCAGGATGACCTTGGCGCATTCGCGCTGGCCGCGCCACACGGCCAGGTCGCGCGCCGAATAGCGAGCGCCTTCCTGCTGCTTGTAGCTCGGGTCGTGTTCCTCGTCGACCACGATCAGCTTCAAGGACGGCATCGAGGCGAACACCGCCATGCGCGTGCCCAGCACGATGCGCGCCTGGCCAGCGTGCGCTGCCAACCAGCTCGCAAGGCGCTGCGGGTTGGTCATGCCGCTGTGCAGCGACACGACGGCGCCAGCGCCGAAGCGTGCCTCGAAGCGATCGCGGACTCTTGCCTCGAGTTGGGGCGTGAGGTTGATCTCGGGCACCATGATCAGCGCCTGCGCCGCGTCGTCGCGAGCGAGCAGGGCGGCCACGGCGCGCAGATAGACCTCGGTCTTGCCGCTGCCGGTGCTACCGAAAAGCAGGAAGGGGCCGTTTCCAGCCTCGAAGCGGGCCAGGGCGGCGGTTTGTTCCGCACTCAGGTCGACCGGAAGAGCGGCATCGGGTTCGATTTCGACAGCGGGGACATGGCCCCCAGGGCCGGGCTGCGCCAAGCCCGCCCCCCTAGGGGGATCCAGTCGAGCTGGCAAAGCCACGTCGGCTTGAGCGCCCCCAGGGCCAAGCTGCGCCAGGCCCGCGCCCTCTGGAGGAACAGGGTGAGGTGGCAATGCCGCTTCGCCTTGAGGCGCCGCCGCACGGCGCTTCAGGCGCCGCGCGAGTTGCTGGCTCGAGAGCTCGCGCAACTGCGGCGGCAGTGCTGCCAGCGCGACTTCGCCGAGCGACCGCTGGTAATAGCGGGCCGCGAACGACACCAGGTCGCGCCAACTCTCGGACAGCGGCGGCAGTGCGTCCAGCGCGCCCGCCACGGCCTTGAGTTCGCGCGTGTCGTCGTCGGTCGTTCGCTCGGCGCAGGCCCAGACCACGCCCAGCACTTCGCGGCGCCCCAGGGGAAGCCGCACCAGCGTGCCGGGCGACATCGGCACGGTGCTTGCGTAAGACAAAAGGCTTCCGAGCGCACTGTGCGCAGGGGTCTGGACAGCCACGTCCAAACGCCAACCGGGATGCATATTTTTGCAAATATGCCCGGTCAGGGCAGCGGAAACCCCAGTTGCGGAATCTCCCGCCCCTGTCTTCATGGCAGTGCGCACGTCTGGGGCGCTCTTAAAGCAGCTTGGAGCAAAACGAGTTAAGTCGTTGATTTGCTTGCGCTTTGGACAGTGTCCAAAGATTTTGTGGATAACTTTGTTGATATCCCGACCCAACACTCTCCAAACCCACGTGGATCAAGGCTTTCACTGGAATGCCCGGAAAAAAAGCAAAACGCAATTTCCATATAAATCAATAACTTACGTGCGCTATCTGTCCAGTGATAAGTTGCCACATCCGCGTGACGATTGCTTCCCTCGCTAAACATCTTTTGTGCATAAGTCTGTCACCCGCGTCGAAAGTGTCTTGACAAACGCAAATGTTCCACACGACCCAATTACATTGGGTCACAATCCAGGGCTTCGCACCCCTCTTGCCACGCGCGATTGCCCCTGAACCGCGGCCACCAGCGCTGCGACATTCTCGGGGGGCGTGAACTGGCTGATGCCGTGGCCGAGGTTGAAGATGTGCGTCGGCCCGGTGGTGGTGCGATCGGTATGCGGCGCACCGAAATCCTGCAGGACCTTGGCGACCGCTTCCTCGATCCGGGCCGGCGGCGCGAACAGCACATTCGGATCGATATTGCCCTGCAGAGCCTTGGCGCCGACGCCGCCTTCGCCGACGAGCGCGCGTGCGCGGGCCAGGTTCACGGTCCAGTCCAGGCCCAGCACTTCGCAGTCGAGCCCGCGCATGGCGTCGAGCCACAGGCCGCCGCCTTTGGTGAAGACGATGCGGGGCACGGGCTGGCCATCCACGCCGTTGCGCTTCAGGCCCGCGAGCACCCGTGCCGTGTAGGCCAGGCTGAATTCCTGGAAGGCGCCGTCGGCGAGCACGCCGCCCCAGCTGTCGAAGACCATCACCGCCTGTGCGCCGGCATCGATCTGGGCGTTGAGGTAGGCGGCGACTGCATCGGCATTCAGCGCGAGCAACTTGTGCATCAGGTCGGGGCGGCTGTACATCAGCGTCTTGACCAGTCGATAGTCGCTGGAACCCGCGCCTTCGACCATGTAGCAGGCCAACGTCCACGGGCTGCCGGAAAAGCCGATGAGTGGCACGCGCCCATCGAGCGCGCGGCGGATTGAAGTGACCGCGTCGAACACGTAGCGGAGCTTGTCCAGGTCCGGCGGCTGCAGCGCCGAAATTGCCGCCTCGTCGCGCACCGGCCGTGCAAAGCGCGGGCCCTCGCCGGCTTCGAACGACAGGCCGAGGCCCATGGCATCGGGCACTGTCAGGATGTCGGAAAAAAGGATGGCCGCATCGAGCGGAAAGCGCTCCAGCGGTTGCAGCGTGACCTCGGTGGCGTAGTCCACGTTGGTGGCCAACCCCATGAAGCTGCCCGCCTTGGCGCGCGTGGCCAGGTATTCCGGCAGGTAGCGTCCGGCTTGGCGCATGAGCCAGACGGGGGTGTGGTCAGTCGCCTGGCGCCAGCAGGCGCGCAGGAAGGTGTCGTTATGCAGGGGGGCGAAGGGCATGCGCCCATTGTCGCCGCCGGGGGCGCGGTCGAGATCGATGACGCACAGGGCAATGTTTGTTCGGGGGCACCCGCGGCACCGGCGCTCTGAGAAACCCTTTGATGATCATCGGTTCAGCCCAAGTGCTGGACAGAAACCATCGAACCTTTGCCGGGCCGCTGGGTGCGCCCGCTTGGGGGCTGAGGGCCTCGGCTCCAAGCCTGCCTGCGCAGGCTTGGACGACCTGCAAGAGCAGCCGCCGCTGTCGGCCGCCCCGGCGCGGCAGGCGCGCTCGGGGGTGGGTCTATTTCAGGCCTTGTACTTCACCGAGCAGCCGTAGGCACGCGTCGCCGCGGCCGAGATCGGTTTTCCGCCGAAGGCCTCGCCCAGCGCCTGGTTCACGTAGTTGGTGGCACGCGCGATATCGTCCGGTCGCGACGAGGCAATGCTGTCGATCCCGCCCGCGTACACGAGCACGCCCTTGGGGTCGATGATGAACAGGTGCGGCGTGGTGCGCGCGCCGTAGGCCTGGCCGATCACGCCGTCCTCGTCCATCAGCACGGCGGTGGGCGCGGCGCCGTGGTCCTTCATCCAGCTGTCGAGCGCGGTGGGTTTCAGGTAGTCGCCGGACGCGCGCTCGGTCGAATTCACGGAGAGCCAGACCGCGCCCTTGGCCGTCGCCGCCTTCTGCGTGGCCGGCATGTTGCCGCTGCCGTAGTGCTTGCGGACGAAGGGGCAGCCTGGGTTGGTCCATTCCAGCACCACGAACTTGCCCGCGAAATCCGAAAGCCGATGCTGCTTGCCGGCGGTATCGACGGCGACGAATTCCGGTGCCGGCTGGCCAACGGAGGGTGCCGCGTGGGCCCCCGTACCCATCAGCATCGTGGCGCCGAGGGCGACGGCGGCCGCCATGATGGCGCGGCGGGATGCACGGTCGAGGGCCGCTCGCGCCCGCCGGGCCGCGCTGGCGGAGCGCGAGGAAATGGAGTCTTGAAGGGATGACATCGTCTGCAGGTCCCCTGATTGAAAATTGAACAACGGCCACAGCTTAGGACGTTTTTCTCACGTGGATGTGACAACCCGTACCGCATCGGGGTGATGGCGCCGCGACTTGACGCGCCATCCGGTCGCCTACAGGGCCGCCAGCGCCGCGCGCACCTCGTCCTTGCCGAGGATTTCCGTCAGCACCACCGGCGGCTTGCCGGGGGCCTGCAGCACGTACACCGGCACGCCGTTGCGGCCCAGGGCGGCGAGTGCGGCGGTGATGGCGGGGTCGCGGCGGGTCCAGTCGGCGCGCAGCAGCGCCACGTTGCGGGCGTCGAAATCTGCGAGCAAAGCGGTATCGGCGAGCGTGCGCTTGTTGTACTGGCAGGTGACGCACCAGGCGGCGGTGAAATCGATGAAGACCGGGCGCCCGCCGCCATTCAATTCGCTGACACGCTCGCTCGACCACTTCTGCCAGCGCGCGGCTTCCCCTGAAGGCGCAGAAGCAGCCAGCGCAGCCGGTTCCACGACGCGCAGCACGTTGTGACCGATCGCACCTGTCAGCAAGGCGCTGACCACGATCAGCAGCGTGGCGACGATGGCGCGCGAACGGCCCCGCAAGGTCAAGGCCCATACCACCGAGGCCAGGCACACCAGCAGCGCGAGCAGGGCGCCGGCGCCGTCGATGCCGCTCTGCTGGCCGAGCACCCAGACCAGCCAGGCGACGGTCGCGAACATCGGAAAGGCGAGCAGCCGGCGCAGCGTCTGCATCCAGCGGCCGGGCTTGGGCAGCAGCATCGCGACCGCTGGCACGAAGGCGGCCATCAGGTAGGGCAAGGCAAGGCCCAGCCCCAGCGCCGCGAACAGGAGCAGCGCCTGCGCGGCCGGCAAGGCGATGGCCAGGCCAAGCGATGCGCCCATGAAGGGCGCGCTGCAGGGCGATGCGATGACCACGGCGAGCACGCCGGAGAGAAAGTCATTGACCACCGGATGCCTGGCTTCGGCGGACCGGACGCGCGACGGCGCCATGCTGCCGAACTCGAACACGCCTGCGAGGTTGAGCCCGATCACGGTGAACAGCGCGGCCAGCGCCGCCACGACGGCGGGCGACTGGAGCTGGAAGCCCCAGCCCAGTTGGGAGCCGGCCGCGCGCAATGCCAGCATTGCGGCGCCGAGCGCCAGCATCGACACCATGACGCCGGCCGTATAGGCCAGGCCCGCCGTGCGGTGCCCGCGGCGGTCGCCGGCGTGGCGGGCGAAGCCCAGCACCTTGATGGCGAGCACCGGGAACACGCAGGGCATGAGGTTCAACAGCAGGCCGCCGAGCAGCGCGCCGACCAGTGCCATCCAGAAGCTGGCCGAAGCCTGCGCGACGGGTGCGACCGACGATGACGAAGGTGCATTGGCGGTGTTGGCATTCAGCGCAGCCTGCAGGGCTGGCGACACTTGCGCGCGAGTCGCTTGGGTCGGCCACGTGCCCGAGACGGGGGCTTCGGCGCGCCAGGCGACCGGTTGGCCCGCTTGCCTGTCTGCGGCGGCGAGCGCCACGACGATCGGCATGTCGGCGGGGCTGGCGCCGCGCTGGTCGGCCAGCGGGACGGTCGCGGTCCAGGTGTCGCCTTGCCAGGCTTGCGTCCAGTCCTTGCCGGAAACGGCGGCGGTGTGGATGACGTCGGTGGTCTCGGGGAAGAATTCCAGCGTCTTGCCGCGCGCCGCAGTTGGAAGGCCGTCGATCCTGACCTGCAGCGTGTTGCTGCTGATCTCGACCGCGCCAGGCTTGGCGAGCGCCACGGGCTCGGCCGCCTGCGCGGCGTCGAAATCGGCCTTGTGCAGCGCGGTCGAACCCTGAACCGGCAGCGACAGCGCGAACTCGCCCTCTTCGGGAATGCATTCCTTGCGGCACACCAGCCAGGAGGCCTTGAGCCGGATGTCGGCGCCCGCCGCGCCCGTCAGGGAGGTTGGAGGCTTGAAGTCCGGCGCGACGGTCACCGGCACCGGCAGCAGGACGGTGCCTTCATAGCCGTAGTTGGCCAGCGTGCCGACAGGAATCTTCCTGGGCACCGGCCAGGCGATGTCGCCGGCGCTCAAGCCGGCCGGCAGCTTGAAGGCCAGCTCCGTCGGCAGGCCGGAATCGCCGGCGTTCTTCCAGTAGGTGTGCCATTCGGGCTGGTGCGTGATCAGCAGGCCGAGGCGCACAGGCGCGCCGGGTGCGACGCCCTCGGGGGCCTGCGCGACCAGTTCGGCGCGTACGTGGGGCGTCGTGACCACCGGGCCGACTTTGGGCGCCAACTGGGCTGCAGCCGGCGCGGCGGCTGCGATACATGCCGCGAGGAGCGCAGCAAGAGAGGGGCGGAGAATGGTCATGCGCTCCATGGGAGCCGGGGCGCTGCGAGCAAGTTCCTGCGAGCAGGTGCCGCCGGGATCCGCGGCGCCGCCATGGTGCAGGAATCGCGATCCCATGCGCAGCAATTGTTGAAGCAGGGCATCAGGCCCAACCCAGCACAACACGACGGCTGGTGGCGCTCTTCTTCTCGATCTTCGTAACGACCACGCCGCCGATCTCGGCGGTGTTCGCCACATGCGTTCCTCCGCAGGGCTGGAAGTCGATCTGCTCCTCCCCGCCGATGCGGATCGTGCGCACGGTGCCGGTGCCACGCGGCGGCTGCACGCTCATGCTCTTGACCAGGGCCGGGTTGGCGTCGAGTTCCTCGTCGGTGATCGCGCCGACCACCAGCGGATGCGACGCGCCGACCAGCCGCGCGAGGCCGGCGCTCAGCGCTTCCTTGTCGAGTGGGTCGGTCATGTGGAAATCGAGCCGCGCGTACTCCGGGGTGATCGAGCAGCCGTTGACCGGCCACGGAATCAAGTGGCACAGCAGGTGCGTGGAGGTGTGGAAGCGCATGAGCTTGTGGCGGCGTGCCCAGTCAAGGCTTGCGCTGACCGTGTCGCCGGGCTTCAGCGCGGCGAGCAGGTCCGACTGGTCGGGCGCGGGCACATGGACGATCTCGTCGGTCGGCTTGCCCTCGGCGTCCTTGGCCTTGCGCGTGTCGGCGATGGCCAGGATGCGACCGTCGGCCAGGGCCAGCACGCCGCTGTCGCCGGCCTGCCCGCCGCCCAGCGGATAGAACACGGTGCGGTCCAGCACGATGCCGGATTCATCGATGCGCAGGACGTGCGCTTGGCACTCGCGCAGGTAGGCGTCGGTGCGGAACAGGTCGTCGGTCATGGCTCGATGGTAGCGGCGTGGCGTTCCGCATGCGACCACGCCAGAATGCGCCCGCTGCCGACAGGCGTCATTGGCGGGTCCGCGCCACAGTAGAGCATTCGCTCGACACGACATTCCCGGAGAAACGCATGACCCGACCTCGACCCACCTTGCCCTTGGCCGCATTCCTCGCCGCGTCGCTGCTGGTCGGCTGCGGCGAAACCGCGCGGCTGCCCTTCGAGGCGGGCGTGGGCACCCGGCCCGAGTTGCCGCCGCCGAACAAGACGATGTTCCCCACCGTCAACATCGCCAACGCCATCGGCTGGACCGATACGCAGGGGCCGGTCGCGGCGCAGCCCGGCTTCAAGGTGGCGGCGCTGGCGCGCAACCTTGACCACCCGCGCTGGCTCTACACGCTGCCCAACGGCGATGTGCTCGTGGCCGAGAGCAACACGCCGCCCAAGCCCGAAGGGGCGCACGATGGCGGCGACGGTCTCGCGGTCCGCATCAAGGGCAAGGTGCAATCGATCATCATGAAGCGCGCCGGCGCCGGGGTGCCGAGCCCGAACCGCATCACCCTGTTGCGCGACGCGGACGGCGACGGCGTGGCGGAAGTGCGCACGATTTTCCTGAAGGGCCTGATGTCGCCCTACGGCATGGCCCTGGTGGGCAACGAACTGTTCATCGCCAATGCCGATGCGTTGGTGAAGGTGCCGTACACGGGCGGCCAGACCACCGCGAGCGCCGCACCGGTGAAGGTCACCGACCTGCCCGCCGGCATCAACCACCACTGGACCAAGAACGTCGTGGCCAACGAGGACGGCAGCAAGCTCTACGTGAGCGTGGGCTCCAACAGCAACGTCGGCGAGAACGGCCTGCCCGCCGAAGAGGGCCGCGCCGCCATCTGGGAGGTCGAAACCAGGACAGGTGCCAAGCGGCTCTTCGCCAGCGGCCTGCGCAACCCGAATGGCATGCGCTTCGAGCCGGAGACAAAGACCTTGTGGACCGTGGTCAACGAGCGCGACGAGATCGGCAGCGACCTGGTGCCCGACTACCTCACCTCGGTGAAGGACGGCGCGTTCTACGGCTGGCCGTGGAGCTACTGGGGCGGCATCGTCGACGCGCGCGTTCAACCGCAGCGGCCCGACCTGGTGGCCAAGGCGATCGCGCCGGACTATGCGCTCGGCACCCACGTCGCGCCGCTGGGCCTGGTGTTTTCCGATGCGCGGATGCCGCCCGAATTTGCCAATGGCGCCTTCATCGGCGAGCACGGATCCTGGAACCGCGAGCCGAAGTCGGGCTACAAGGTGGTGTTCGTGCCCTTCATCGGGGGCAAGCCGAGTGGTCCGCCGAAGGACTTCCTGACCGGCTTCCTCGATGCGGATGAAAAGGCCCGGGGCCGTCCGGCCGGCGTTGCGCTCGACAAGTCCGGGGCGCTGCTGGTGGCGGATGACGTGGGCAATGCAGTGTGGCGGGTGTCGAAGGAAAAATAGCCCGTTCGTTCGCCTTCGTGAGTGGGGCAATGTGCGCGAAACTTGCATGTCCAGCGAACCATGCCCATGTCCAAGCACGCCCCTTCCTCCACCCCCTTAATCAGAGTCTCGCCCAGTGGCGTGCATGGCCTCGGTGCCTTCGCCACGCGGCCCCTGCCGGCGCTTGCATTGATCGGTCTCTACGAAGGCCGACGCTACACGCCCAAGCAGATCGCGGCCAAGGACTGGAACGACCAGTTGACCTACCTGTTCACCCTCTCCAACCAGGAGACCATCGATGGGGCCAAGGGCGGCAATGCGACGCGGCATCTCAACCACTCGTGCGAACCCAACTGCGAGGCGGTGGAGGAATACGACGACGCAGGCAAGCTGATCCTCAAGTTCCAGACGCTGCAGGCGGTCGATGCGGGCGAGGAACTGTTCATCGACTACTGCCTGACGGCTGACGAGGGATCTTCGCCGGAAGACTATCCCTGCCGCTGCGGCGCGCCGAGCTGCCGCGGCACGATGCTGGCGCCGGTCGAGACTCAGGAAGAGCCGGCGCCAGAGCCCTCGTCCTCGGGCGCGTGACACGCGACGCAGAACTTGTTGCCATCCGGGTCGCGGTAATACGCACCGTAGTAGTTCGCGTGATAGTGCGGGCGCAGGCCGGGCGGCCCCTCGCAGGTGCCGCCATGCGCCAGCGCCGTGCGGTGCGCGGCGCGCACGGTGGCCCGGTCCGGCGCCGCGAAGGCCACCATCTGCCCGTTGCCCGGATCGTGCGGCCGGCCGTCGAAGGGTTGGCAGATCACAAAGAGTGGACGCGCATTGCCGGCGCTGTGCCATCCCGCCCAGGGCTTGTCGCGCTCGCAGAAGCGAAGGGCCACGCCGAGGGTGTCCATGACTGCGCCGTGGAAGGCCAGTGCGCGTTCGAAGTCGCCGACGCTGACGAAGACGTGGGAGAACATCGTCGCCGACCCGCTCAGATCATTGGCGTCACCGCGCCATCCATCGCCAGCACGGCGCCGGTGATGTAGCTGGCCTTGGGCGAGGCGAGGAACACCACCGCATTCGCGATTTCCTCCGGCGTGGCGATGCGGCCCAGCGGCAGGCGTGCGGTCGCGCGGCTCAAGGCTTCGTCGGTGCCGATGCCCTGCACCTTGGCGTCCGCGATGAGCCCTTCCTGCAGCCGCGCGGTGAGCGTGAGGCCGGGGTTCACCGCGTTCACGCGTACGCCCTTGGCCGCATAGGCGGCAGCCATGCCCGCGCTCACCAGCATCAGGGCGGCATTGGCCGCGCCGCCGGCCATGTGGATCGGGCTGGCCACCTTGCCGCCCGCGCCGATCACGTTGACGATCGCGCCGCGTCCGCGCTGGCCCATGCGCTTGATCATCGGGTCGAGCATGTGGATGTAGGTGAAGTACTTGGCGTCCATGGCCTCGTGCCAAGCCGTCGCGTCCAAGTCTTCAGGGGCGGTGCGTTTGGCGGCGCCGGCCGAATTGACGAGCACGTCGACCGGGCCGAAGTTCAGCTCGGCGACATCCAGCGCGGCGAGGGCGCCGGCCGGCTGCCGAAGGTCCGCTGCATGCAGCGCCACATGGTCGCCGGCCGCGCTGAACTGCGCGACCAGTTCGCGCTCGCCGCGCTGCAGGTTGGCCAGGTCGCGCGACACCAGGCTCACGCGCGCGCCTTCGCGCAGGAAGCCCAGCGCGCAGGCCAAGCCGATGCCCTTGCTGCCGCCGGTGATGAGAATGTGTTGGTTGCTGAGTTGAAGGTCCATGGGGCTATTGAACCTTGAAACGGCGGTGGGCGCACAGTCGTTCAGGAACGCCGCAGCGACCCGGCAATCGATCAAGGCGCATCCAAGGGTATCGACTGCTGATTCAAGCGTGGCAGAACCCTAAGATCGACCGCATGCAAGACTCACCAGGGAGAACCGGAGACCCGCACGCCTCGGTCGCCGAATCCATGCGGCGGCCCGAACAGCGCGCGGTGGAGGCGCTGTCCGTGCTGGCCGAGACGAGCGAGGGCGCTTTGGCCGTCGACCGAGCCGGCCGCATCACCTGGATCAGCCCCAAGTACGTGCGCCTGCTCGGCCTCGATCCGCGGGACGCCGTGGTCGGCCGCCCGGTCGATGCCGTGATCCCGGAAAGCCGCATGAATGAAGTGATGCAGAGCGGCAAGCCGATCCTGCTCGACCTGATGCGCTTCGGCGAACAGCACTTCGTCGTCTGCCGGCTTCCGCTGCGCAACGCCGCCGGTGAAATTGACGGCGCCGCGGGTTTCGTCTTCTACGACCGGCTCGACTACCTGCGCCCGCTGATCGACAAGTTCCGCGCACTGGAGACGCGCCTTCACCACACCCACGCCGCACTCGCCCATGAACGGAAGGCGCGCTATCGCTTGTCGAACTTCATCGGCGTCAGCGAGGTGGTGCGCAACGTCAAGCTGCGCGCGCGCCAGTTCGCGGCGCGCGACGGCGCGGTGCTGATCCTGGGCGAGACGGGTGCCGGCAAGGAGTTGCTGGCCCATGCGCTGCACCTTGCATCCCCGCGTGCCGCCGGACGCTTCGTGGCGGTCAACATGGCCGCGGTGCCGGAGGCGCTGCTCGAATCGGAGTTCTTCGGCGTCGCGCCGGGTGCCTTCACCGGCGCGGACCGCAAGGCGCGCGCCGGCAAGTTCGAACTGGCGCACGGCGGAACGCTCTTCCTCGACGAGATCGGGGACATGCCGCTGGCGATCCAGGCCAAGCTGCTGCGTGTGCTGCAGGAGGGCGAGATCGAGGCGTTGGGGTCGAACCAGGTCAAGTCGGTGGACGTGCGCATCGTTGCCGCGACGAGCCGCGATCTCGAGGCCAAGGTGCGCGACGGCAGCTTCCGCAGCGACCTGTTCTACCGCCTGAACGTGCTGCCGCTGCGCCTGCCGCCCTTGCGTCAACGGCTGGAAGACATCGACCCCTTGTGCGAGCAGATGCTCGACGACCTGCCGCCACCGGTGGACGGCGGCAGCTGGCTCCTGACCGATGCGGCGCGCGTGATGATGAAGCGCCATGCCTGGCCCGGCAACGTGCGGGAACTGCGCAACGTGCTGGAGCAGGCGACCGCGCTCGCACCGGGCCGCGTGCTGGACACGGCGCAGATCGCGGAGGCGATGGGCGCGGGTGTCGACACCGGTCCGGCGGTCGCGTCGACCACCAGCCCTGCGGTCGCGACGCTGGCCGAGGCCCTGCAGGACGCTGAACGTGCTGCGATCACCGTCGCGTTACGCGCGGCCGGTGGCGCCAAGGTGCAGGCCGCAGCCCTGCTCGGCATCTCGCGCTCGCAGCTCTACGACAAGCTCAAGCGGCATGCCGATCTGGCACCGCCGTGACGTTCGTGCGTCGCTGATCGCGGACCGGTGTCCGGAATCCCGGATCGCCTGCGGCCACGAGTGAAGGACGCGGCGCTGCGCTGCGCAAGTGTCCGGCAAGCCGGACCACCGCATGCAGCCCGAATTGCTGCAAGGCGTTGATTCATAACGACATTCGACAAATGCCCTGGCTGGCACGTCGATTGCCTTGTCCATGGCTTCCACCACCAACTACATGAAACGGGAGATACCCCTTGAGCTTTCTCATCATCCTGGCGGCGCTCGCGCTGCTGATGTTCGTCGCGTACCGTGGCTTCAGCGTCATACTTTTCGCGCCGGTGTGCGCGCTGCTGGCGGTGCTGTTCACCGATCCCTCGCTGGTGCCGCCGATGTTCAGCGGCGTCTTCATGGACAAGCTGGTCGGCTTCGTGAAGCTGTACTTCCCGGTGTTCCTGCTGGGCGCGGTGTTCGGCAAGGTCATCGAGCTGTCGGGCTTCTCGAAGGCCATCGTCGCGGCGGTGATCGGCATCGTCGGGCGCGAGCGGGCCATGCTCGCGATCGTGATGGTCTGCGCGGTACTGACCTATGGCGGCGTGTCATTGTTCGTCGTGGTGTTCGCGGTGTACCCGTTTGCCGCCGAGATGTTCCGACAGAGCGACATTCCCAAGCGGCTCATCCCCGGCACCATCGCGCTGGGCGCGTTCAGCTTCACGATGGACTCGCTGCCCGGCAGCCCGCAGATCCAGAACATCATCCCGACCACCTTCTTCAAGACCGACACCTGGGCCGCGCCCTGGCTCGGCGTGATCGGCTCGGTCTTCATCCTCGGCGTGGGCATGAGCTACCTCGGCTGGCGCCGGCGCCAGGCCCTGGCAGCCGGTGAAGGCTACGGCCAGAACCACCTGAACGAACCCGAAACCTTCGCCACCGAAAAGCTGCCGAACGCCTTCGTCGCGTTGCTGCCGCTGGTCGTGGTCGGCGTGATGAACAAGGTCTTCACGATCTGGATCCCGCAGTGGTACGGCGCGAGCCACACCACCGACCTGGCCGGGCTGGGCAAGCCGCTGGTCACCGACATCGGCAAGATCGCGGCGGTGTGGGCCGTCGAAGCGGCGCTGCTGCTGGGCATCCTGACCGTGCTGGTGTTCGCCTTCAAGCCGGTCAAGGCGCGCTTTGCCGACGGGACCAAGGCGGCCGTCTCGGGTGCGCTGCTGGCCTCGATGAACACCGCATCGGAATACGGCTTCGGCGGCGTCATCGCGGCGCTGCCGGGCTTCACGGTGATCGCCGATGCGCTGAAGGCGATTCCGAATCCGCTCGTCAACGAGGCCATCACCGTGACCACGCTGGCCGGCATCACCGGCTCGGCCTCGGGCGGCATGAGCATCGCGCTGGCCGCGATGTCGGAGACCTTCATCAGCGCCGCCCATGCGGCCAACATCCCGTTGGAGGTGTTCCACCGCATCGCCGCAATGGCCAGCGGCGGCATGGACACGCTGCCGCACAATGGCGCCGTGATCACGCTGCTGGCCGTCACCGGGCTGACACACAAGACCTCGTACAAGGACATCTTCGCGGTCACGCTGATCAAGACCGCGGCGGTCTTTGTCGCGATCGCGGTGTACTACCTGACCGGCCTGTACTGAGACTGAGACGGAGACACAACATGCGCAACAAGATCGTTTCGGCCGCCGATGCGGTGGCCGTCATTGCCGCGGGCGACATGCTCGCGACCTCGGGCTTCGTCGGCATCGGTACGCCCGATGAATTGCTGCTGGCGCTGGCCAAGCGCTTCGTCGAGACCGGCGAGCCACGCAACCTGGACCTGGTGTTTGCCGCCGGACAGGGCGACGGACGCGACCGGGGCCTGAACCAGCTCGCGCACGACGGCCTGCTGCGCCGCGTGATCGGCGGCCACTGGGGTCTGATCCCCCAACTCGCGCGGCTTGCCGTGGAGGACCGCATCGAGGCCTACAACCTGCCGCAGGGCTGCATCTCGCAGCTCTACCGCGACATCGCGGCGCGCAAGCCTGGCACGCTGTCGAAGGTGGGCATCGGCACCTTCGTCGATCCGCGCCTGGGCGGCGGCAAGGTCAATGCGGTGACCACCGAGGACCTGGTCCGCGTGATGGAGATCGACGACGAGGAATGGCTGTTCTACAAGGCCTTCAAGATCGACGTGGCGTTCGTTCGCGGCACCACCGCGGACGAGCACGGCAACATCACGATGGAGCGCGAGGCCCTCACGCTCGACAACCTGGCCATGGCGATGGCGGCGCACAACTCGGGCGGCGTCGTGATTGCGCAGGTCGAGCGCATCGCGCGCAACGGCTCGCTCGACCCGCGCGCGGTGCGCATCCCCGGCACGCTGGTGGATTGCGTGGTCGTGGCGCAGCCGGAGAACCATCACCAGACCTACGGCACGGCCTATTCGGCGGCCTTCGCCTCGGAGATCCAGGTGCCGCTCGACAACATCAAGCCGCTGCCGCTGGACGAACGCAAGATCATCGCCCGGCGCTGCGCGATGGAGTTGCCGGTGGATGGCGTGGTCAACCTCGGCATCGGCATGCCGGAGGGCGTCTCGGCCGTGGCGAACGAGGAGCGTGTGCTAGACCTGTTCACGCTGACGGCCGAACCCGGCATCGTCGGTGGCATGCCTGCGAGCGGGCTGGACTTCGGCGCGGGCCTCAACGTCGAGGCGATCGTCGACCAGAACCAGCAGTTCGACTTCTACGACGGTGGCGGCCTGGACATGGCCTGCCTGGGCATGGCCGAGTGCGATGCGGAGGGCAATGTCAACGTCAGCCGTTTCGGGCCCAAGCTGGCTGGGGCGGGCGGCTTCATCAACATCTCGCAGAACGCGCGCACGCTGGTGCTGGCGGGCACCTTCACGGCCGGCGGGCTGGAGGTGGCGGTGGAGAACGGACAGTTGCGCATCGTGCAGGAAGGCCGGGCGCGCAAGTTCTGTTCGGCTGTGCAGCAGATCACCTTCTCCGGCAAGCATGCGGCGGCGCAGGGCCGGCGGGTGCTCTACGTGACCGAGCGCTGCGTGTTCGAACTCACGCCGAAGGGCCTGCAGCTGGCCGAGGTGGCGCCGGGCATCGACATCGAGCGCGACATCCTGGCCCACATGAGCTTCCGTCCGATCATCGACACGCCCAAGACAATGGATGCGCGCATCTTTCACACCGAGACCATCGGGCTGCGCGGCCAGTTGCTCGACCTGGAGCTGAGCGGGCGCGTCAAGCACGATGCCCAGCGCGACCTGCTGTTCCTGCACTTCCAGCATCTGCATGTGCGCAGCGTTGACGATGTGGCGCGGATCCGCGAGGCCGTGTCGGCGTGCTGCGAGGCGATCGGCCGCAAGGTCCCGGTCATCGTCAACTACGACGGCTTCAGGCTCGACGACAGCGTGGCGGAGGCCTATGCGCGGATGGTCGCGGAGATGGAGGAGCGCTTCTACTCGCGGGTATCACGCTATGCGGGCGGCGCTTTCCGGCGCATGCAGTTGACCCGCGCGCTGACCCGCACCATCGCGCCGGCCGTGTTCGACAGCGTCATCGCCGCCACTGCGTACGTGGAGCGCGACCGCCCCAAGCGGTGAAGAAGGCATGAGACCTTCTACTGCGGCCACCGATCTCGGGCGTCCGGTGTTGGCTCCGGCATGACAAGTGCTTTCGGGCAGTTGTCAGCCCCTGCCGCCACTTTGTCGTCACCGGAATGGAGTACGGTTCCGCGCCTCGACCCGACCTCGGCGCCCTCGCTACGAAAGCTTCACACGTCCTTGAGGGCCACACTGTCCAGGTCCCTCGCCTAAGATCCGCCGCATGATGGACACCGCCACCACACCCCACCGCTTCTGGGCCGAACTCACGACGCGCGACTTCGCTGCGCTCGACCCGGCGCGCACGGTGGCAGTGCTGCCGCTGGGCGCGACGGAGCAGCATGGCCCGCACCTGCCGCTGGGCGTGGACACCTGCCTGGTCGATGGCATCGTCAGCGCCGCGTTGCCGCAACTTCCGCAGGATCTGCCCGTCCTGTTCCTGCCCACGCAGGCGATCGGCCTGAGCCCCGAGCACGCGCGCTTCGCCGGCACGCTCACCCTTTCGGCCGAGACGCTGATCCGGCTGTGGAAGGACATCGGTGCTGGCGTGGCGCGCGCCGGCGTGCGCAAGCTGGTGCTGTTCAACGCGCATGGCGGGCATGTCGGCGCCATGGACATCGTGGCGCGCGAACTGCGGGAGGCGCACGACCTCATCGTCTACAGCGTGAGCTGGTTCAACCTGCCGCTGGGCGAGGCCAACGCGCAGTTCAGCGCGCAGGAGCATCGCTTCGGCGTGCATGCCGGCGAGATCGAGACCTCGATGATGCTGGCGTTGCACGCACCACTGGTGCGCACCGATGCAGCACGGGACTTCAAGTCGACTTCGCAGCAGCGCGCCGCCGACTACGCCATCCTCGGCAACGGCAAGAGTGCCAAGCTCGGCTGGGCCATGCAGGACTACAACCCGCAGGGCGCGGCCGGCAATGCCGCGGCGGCCACGGCGGAGAAGGGACGCAAGGTGGTCGATGCGGCTGCGGCGCAACTGGCGCTTCTGCTCGCGGAGGTTTCGCGCCTGCCCCTGTCGACGCTCGTGAGCTTGAGCCCACCCCCGTAGCGCCTGCGGCGCTTCTGGCGGCCCGCCAGAGGCGGCTGCTCTTGGGCCCGGCCAAGCCTGCGCAGGCAGGCTCGGAGCCGCGGCCCTCAGCGCCTTCGAGGGGGCGCACCCAGCGGCCCGGCAAAGCCGATTCCGCGGGTGCCCACGAATGGGTTGCGGCTGGCATCGCCGTTGGAAAATGCATGGGTGAGCCCGGATGCGCGCGAGCGGCGACAATCGGGCCCGCATGATGACCGACACCCCCGAACCCCAAGCGCCCCGCGCGCCCAAGAAGAAGCGCAAGCCGCGCCCGGCTGGCCGCGCGCCACAAGCGCAAGGCGCGCAACAGCCTCCAACCCAACCACAGCCGCAACAAGGCAAGCAGCCGCAGCAAGCCCAGAAGGGCCCGCGCAAGACGCACCCGGCACTTGAACTCCTGTTCGGGCTCTATCCAGACCTGTTCGGCGCCCGCTTCCTGCCGCTGCAGCGCGGCGTGTTCCAGGCGCTGCTGGAGAAGCATCCCGAGGTGCTGAAGAAGGACGAACTCAAGGTGGCGCTCGCGTTGCACACCCGTTCGACCAAGTACCTCGAACGCGTGGCCGCCGGCGACAAGCGCCATGGCCTCGACGGCCAGCCGGTCGAAGACGTGGCGCCCGAGCATGTGCACCACGCCATCCTCGAAGTGTTCAAGCGCCGCCAGGCCCGCACCGCCGACGACCTGCGCCCGCAGACGCGCAAGCGCATCCTCGATGCCTTCGAGAAGTCCGGCCTCCCGCGCGAGGACTACCAGGCCCTGGTGCGCAGCCAGGACCCGGCCAACAACGAACTCACCGACGAAGCCTTCGCCGAACTCTCGGCACAAACGGCCAAGCGCGAGGCACTGCAGCGCGCCTTTGCCGCCAGCGGCAAGACGGTGGCGGAATTCGCCGAGATGTACGGCCTCGACCCGCGTGAGGTCGGGCGAATGCTGCCGGGCGCTTGACCGGCTTTCCACGGTGCCGCCTGTTCGCGGGCACCCGCGGAACTGGCTTCGCCACGCCGCTGGGTGCGCCCCCTCGAGGGGGTGCGCCGCAGGCGCTGCGGGGGTGGGCCAATTCAGCCGGCCAACTGCGTGACGGACGCGACGGTATCCGAGAGCGGGTCCTGGATGGACGTGTCGGCCCTTTCGCAGGTACCGATCAGCAATCCGCTCGCAACGGCGCGCTCGCGCAGGCGGTCGATCACTTCCTCGCGGCCCGGCGTGTCTGAAAACGACTCGCCATCACGCAGCGCGAACACTTGGAACGCATAGCGATGCACCCCATGCCCGGGGGGAGGATCGGGCGGGAGCCATGCCGCCTGCAGGAACGAATTGCGGCCGACATGCAGGCCCACGCCGGCCACGTCGGCGCTGGGCATCGCGGCTTCGGCGATCACGCCGTCCGTCACGGGCAGATCGACGACGATGGCGTGGACCAGCGGATGCGGCGTCGGCGAGTCCGCATCCTCCACCAGCAGCACGGCCGCGATGGCTTCCGACGGCAGGCCGCGCCAAGCCAGCGGCGGGGACATGCCCTCGCCGTCCGCGGTGTAGCGCGCAGGAATCGGTGCATGGTCGACAAACGCCAAGCTGCTGACCTCGATGGTGGCCATGCCAGTGCGCAGGCCCAGCGTGTTGAAGACGATCTGGTCCAGCCCGGCGCGCACCTCATGCAGGGCCTGGCCGATGGCGTCGGGGAGTTTTTCGAGCATGGGTCTTTTTAGCCCCGCTTTCCCCTTCTGGTTGTAGGACGCGCTCGACGCCATGCGCCTGCCCGGCCCGTTCCCGGCCAACGCGGCTTATCATGGCCCGCGCCGCCGACGGCAACGTCGAACCATCCACCTGCTCACAAGGGGAATTCCATGCTTTCACTCATCGGGACCATCGTGATCGGCTTCATCGCAGGGCTCATTGCGCGTGCGCTCAAGCCGGGCGACGACTCCGCCGGCTTCATCTTCACCACCATCATCGGCATTGCCGGCGCGTTGCTCGCCAGCTACCTCGGCCGGTTCATGGGCTGGTATGGCCCGGGCGAGGCCGCGGGTTTCATCATGTCGGTGGTGGGCGCGATCGTGCTGCTTTTCGTGTGGGGCATGATCAAGCGCAAAGCCTGAGAATGGCAGGCTCCCGGCACGTCGCCGGGGCCAAAGGAGCACATCATGGGATTGCTGGACATCCTGCAACAAGTGATGTCGGGTGCGGGCAGCGGCGCCAACGCCGCGAATGCCGAGACGCACTTCGACCAGGTGACCCAACACGCATCGCAGGACCAGGTCGGGGCCGGCCTCGCGGCAGCCATGCGTTCCGACCAGACGCCGCCCTTCGGCAACATGGTCGGCCAGATGTTCGGCAACTCCTCGCCGAACCAGCAGGCGGGTGTGCTGAACCAGATCCTGGCCACCCTCGGCCCGGCTGCGGCCGCCGCGATTGCAGGTGGGGCGCTGGGCCGTGTGCTGGCGCCCGGCCAGACGCAGGTCACGCCCGACCAGGCATCGCAGCTCTCGCCAGCGCAGGTCACCGAGATCGCGGCCCATGCCGAGCAGGCGCATCCGGGCGTTGTCGACCAGGTGAGCCAGTTCTACGCCGAGCATTCGGGCCTGATCAAGACGCTCGGCGGCGCTGCGTTGATGGTGGCGCTGGCGAAGATGAAAGAGCACGCCAGCGACAAGGGCTGAACGCGCGGGCGTTTGGGGGAGGATGTCCTGGGCAAGCCGCGCTATCACGTCTACGTCGTCGAACTGGACGACCCGGTCTGGAACAGCCCGCGCTTTCGCCGTGCCAACCCCGACTACCAGTTCGGCAAGCCCTTCGTCTATGTCGGCATGACCGGCCTCGACCCGGACATCCGCTTCGACAAGCACAAGGCCGGCATCCAGGCCAACGTGTTCGTGCGCGACCACGGCCTGCGGCTGCTGCCAGCGCTGTACGAACGCTACAACCCGATGAAGCGCGACGAGGCGGCGCTGATGGAGGTGGAACTCGGCATCCGGTTGCGGTCGCTGGGCTACGGGGTGTGGCAGGCGTGATCGGGACGCCTTGAATACGGGAACGGACTTGGCCGTACGCGAAGGACGCAAAGGTTTCGCGAAGGACGCGAAATAAGCCAGGAGGCAAAGAAGCCAAAGAATTTTTTGCGGATGTCCTTTCGCGTCCTTCGCGCAAACTTCTCGTCCTCTGCGTACGGCCAAGTCCGCATTCCGACGGCGTTGGCATGAGCGCAGCCCGTCCAAGCGCTACCTGTCCGTCCTCACCGCCAGCGTTTCCTTGACCTCTTCCATCACCACATAGCTGTGCGACTGCGCCGTCACCGGCAGCTTCTTCAGCAGATCACCCAGCAGCCGGCGGTATTCGTCCATCCCTCCGAGCCGCGCCTTCACGAGGTAGTCGAAACTGCCAGAAACCAGGTGGCATTCCTGGACGTCCGGCACGTGCAGCAACTCCTCGCGCACCTTGTCGAAGACCTCGGCGGATTTCGATGACAGCGTGATCTCGACGAACACCAGCAGCGACTTGCCCAGTGCCTGCGGCGACACGCGCGCGTTGTAGCCGGTGATCACGCCGGCGCGTTCCATGCGCTTCACGCGCTCCGAGCAGGGCGAGGTGGAGAGCCCGATCTGCTGGGCCAGGTCGGTCATCGAAATGCGCCCGTCGCGCTGGAGGATGTCGAGGATTTTGCGGTCCATGCGGTCGAGTTCGGTCATTTCACTTCCAGCAGGTCAAAACAGGTGGGGCGGCAGGAATATTCACTGCAAATCCAGGAAAATTCAATCAAATCCACGGCACGGGACCGCATAAATTTACCGAATACCTCACCACATTCGGGATCAGCAATGAAAGTCATTGTTCTTGGCGGCGGCGTCATCGGTGTCAGCACCGCGTACTACCTGGCCCGCTCGGGCGCGAGCGTCACGGTGCTCGACCGGCAGGCCGGCCCGGCCCTCGAAACCAGCTTTGCCAACGCCGGCCAGGTCTCGCCCGGCTATTCGACGCCCTGGGCCGCGCCCGGCATCCCGCTCAAGGCGATGAAGTGGATGTTCCAGAAGCACGCGCCGCTCGCCGTGCGCCTCGACGGCAGCCTGTTCCAGTTGCAGTGGATGGCGCAGATGCTGCGCAACTGCTCTCCCGAGCGCTACGCCGTCAACAAGGAACGGATGATGCGCGTGGCCGAGTACAGCCGCGCCTGCCTGCAACAACTGCGCGCCGACACCGGCATCCAGTACGAGCAGCGCACCGGCGGCACCTTGCAACTGTTCCGCACCCAGGCCCAGCTCGACGCCGTGCAGCGCGACGTTGCCGTGCTCAAGGAGTGCAACGTCCCGTTCGAACTGCTCACCCGCGACCAACTGGCGCAGGTGGAGCCAAGCCTGGCGCAGGCTCGCGACCGGCTCACCGGCGGCCTGCGCCTGCCGAACGATGAGACCGGCGACTGCCATCGCTTCACCAATTCGCTCCACGAACTCGCGCGCGGCCTGGGCGTGGACTTCCGCTTCGGCCAGTCGGTGGACGGCCTGGTGACCGAAGGCGGGCGCATCACCGGCGTGCGCGTCGATGGCCAGGTGCTGACCGCCGACCGCTTTGTGCTGGCTTTCGGCAGTTACTCGCGCGATTTCCTGACGCCGCTGGGCCTCGACCTGCCGGTCTATCCAGTGAAGGGCTATTCGCTGACCGTGCCGCTGGTTGACCCGGCCTTCGCGCCGCAATCGACCGTGCTTGACGAGACCTACAAGATCGCCGTCACCCGCTTCGACGACCGCATCCGCGTGGGCGGCATGGCCGAACTCGGCGGCTTCGACCTGCGGCTCGACCCGCGTCGCCGCGCCACCCTGGAACTCGTCGTCAACGATCTGTTCCCCGGCGGCGACGTCAAGCGCGCGTCGTTCTGGAGCGGCTTGCGCCCGATGACCCCGGACGGCACGCCGGTGATTGGTGCCACGAAATTCCCGAACCTGTTCCTGAACACCGGCCACGGCACGCTGGGCTGGACCATGGCCTGCGGGTCGGGCAAGCTGGTTGCTGACATGGTGACTGGGCTGCGTCCGGAGATCAGCACGAGCGGCTTGGCGATCGACCGCTACGCGCGTCCCCGCGCTGGCGCGCGCGGCATGCGTTCGCCTTCGCCGACGACGGCCTGAAATTAAACCCACCCCCGCAGCGCCTGCGGCGCACCCCCTCAAGGGGGCGCACCCAACGGCCCGGCAAAGCCGATTCCGTGGGTGCCCACGAACGGGCAACGCTGTGCTCGCCCCGGTTTCATGCGTCGCGGAAGACGCGTGCCCGTCCCCTTGAAGGGCTCAGCCAGCGAAATCGGCATGGCCTTTGCCGCAGTGCCAAGCTCTTCTTCATGATCGGTCAGAACGACCGCGCTGCCGCCGCTGTGCCGCCATGTTCGAGCTGCAGGCCTGGCGATGGTGACCGTGCCGACAAGGCTCAGCATTCCACGACGTTGACGGCAAGCCCGCCCAGCGAAGTCTCCTTGTAGGTCGACTTCATGTCCTCGCCAGTCTGCTTCATGGTCTGGATCACCGCGTCCAGCGAGACGTAGTGGCTGCCGTCGCCGCGCAGCGCCATCCGCGCCGCGTTGATGGCCTTGACCGCGCCCATCGCGTTGCGCTCGACGCAGGGAATCTGCACCATGCCGCCGACCGGGTCGCAGGTCAGGCCGAGGTTGTGCTCCATGCCGATCTCCGCGGCGTTCTCGACCTGCGCCGGGGTGCCGCCCATCACGGCGGCCAGCGCGCCGGCGGCCATCGAGCAGGCCACGCCCACTTCGCCCTGGCAACCGACCTCGGCGCCCGAGATGGACGCGTTGGCCTTGTAGAGCATGCCGATCGCGGCGGCGGTGAGCAGGAAGTCGACGATGCCCTCATCGCTGGCCGTCGGCACGAAGCGCGTGTAGTAGTGCATCACCGCTGGCACCACGCCAGCGGCGCCGTTGGTGGGCGCCGTGACCACCCGGCCGCCCGCGGCGTTCTCCTCGTTCACCGCCATGGCGAACGCGTTGACCCAGTCCATCGCCGCGAGCGGGTCGGCTGCGCCCTGTTGCGCGCTGAGTTCGCGCTGCAGGTCGGGCGCGCGGCGGCGCATGCGCAGCGGGCCGGGCAGCGGCGCGGTCGCCATCGGGTTGTCGACACCGAAGCCGCGCTGCACGCATTCCCGCATCACGGCCCAGATGCGCAGCAGCCCGGCGCGCACCTCGGCCTCTGGGCGCCAGGCGCATTCGTTGGCCATCATGAGTTGCGCGACCGACAAGCCACTCGCACAGGTCTGGGCCATGAGTTCGTCGCCAGTGCCGAAGGGCCAGGGCCAGTCGCGCGCGACGTCCGGCACGGCGTCCGGGTGCGCACCGCCCTCGACCACGAAGCCGCCGCCCACCGAAAAATAGCAGCGCTGCGCCAGGACGGAGCCGTCCGCCGCTGACGCTGTGAAGCGCATCGCATTCGGATGTTCGGGCATCGACTCCTCGCCGAGGAAAGGGATGTCCCGCACGCGGTCGAAGGCGATCGCATGGCGGCCCAGCAGCAGGAGCTGGCCCGACTTGCGCAAGGCGGTGAGCCGGGGCTGCACACTGGCCGGATCGACGCCATCCGGCGTGTCGCCGAACAGGCCGAGGATCACGCCCTGGTCGGTCGCGTGCCCCGCGCCGGTGGCGCCGAGCGAGCCGAACAGCTCGCAGCGCACGTGAGCCGTGTCGAAGAGGAGGCCGTCGCGTTCCAGGCTGCTGGCGAACTGCTGCGCGGCGCGCATCGGACCGACGGTGTGCGAACTGGAGGGGCCGATGCCGATCTTGAAGATGTCGAAGGCTGAAAGCATCGACCGATCATGCGCCGAACCGCGCCGATTGCGGCACCTACGGCGTCAGGAGTAGGTGATCCAGTCCTCGTACGCCGGGCCGTCGAGATGCGGCAGCGTGTTGTAGGTGACCAGCATGTGGCGCTTGGGCGTGAATGCGAACTCGGTGATCGAGGTGTTGCGGATGCGCAGGTTGAGTTCGATCGTGGTCTCGGCGCTGGTGCCCAGCACGTGCCCGACGGCCGTCGAGATCGGCCCGCCGCTCGACACCACCAGTACCTTCGCGCCGTGGTGCTTGTCGCGCACATGGTCGAGCGCGGTGGTCACGCCGGCCAGGAAATCGACGTAGTTGGGCATGCCGACCGGCTCGGTCTTGCCCTGCATCCATCCGGTTAGGCCGTCGCGCAGCAGGCGGAAGTGCTTGCGGTACAGCTCGGGTGTGTCCGCCTTGGGCAAGGCGCCAGGATGGATGGTCGCGACGATGGCCTCGCTGTCGTACTCGTTCAAGCCGGGCCACGGCAGCACATCCTGGTCGGTAAGGCCCAGCCCCTCGGCAATGCCTTCCCAGGTCTGCCGATGGCGTTTCAGCGTGCCGGTGATGACGGCGTCGAAGCGCATGCCGCGCTCGCGCCAGTATTCGCCGAGCCGCACGGACTGCTTGTGCCCCAGTGCGCTCAGGTTGTCGTAGTCGGCCGCGCCGAATGAAGCTTGCCCATGGCGTACGAGGTAGAGGGTTCCCATGCGGACCATTCTGGCAAAGGACGGGCGGGGTGCTTGTCCCGGCAGCGACGAGCCGGAAAGCAAATGCGACGCCCCAAAGAAAAAGCGGCCGCACGAGGCGGCCGCGAAGTCCGGCGGCTTTCTTCCAGGGAGGTAGAGAAAAAAACCAGGACCCGTTTTGAGGCGAATCACTGTCCGGCGGGGATATTGTAGGGACTAGTTTGGTTCTATAACTTAAGTTGTAGGCGAATATGCCCCAGCCAAACGGTCAACTTTGACTGCTTTGAGGCGGTGTCGTGAGCACATTCGCGAACAGCGTCGCATCGACATTGCCACCGCTCAGGGCGATGCCGATGGTCTTGTTGCGCCAGCGTTCGCGCTGCTGCATCGCGGCGGCCAAGGCGGCTGCACCCGCGCCCTCGGCCACGTTGTGCGTGTCGGTGAAGAGGGCCCGCATGGCGCTCGCCACCTCATCGTCGGTGACGGTGACCACGTCATCGGCCTCGCGGCGCAACACCTCGAGTGCCTCGGGCACCGGCGACCGGCAGGCCATGCCGTCGGCCAGCAACGTTGTCACCGGCGCATCGACGGCATGCCCGGCGATCCAGGAATCTCGATAGGCCGTCGCATGCGCAGAGACCACGCCGATGAGCCGTGTCGACACCTCGCAATGCACACGCGCCGCAGCCGCAGCCGCAAAGCCCGAGCCCAGGCCGATGGGCACGAACAGCACATCGGGCACGTCGCCGGCCTGCTTCACTGCCTCGAAGAACTCGACCCAGCAGGTCGCCACGCCGCGCACCAGTTCGCGTGCGAACGAGGGCACGCGATGCAGGCCGTCGCGTTGCGCCAGCACGGCTGCGTGTTCTGTGGCGGCCTGGAAGTCATCGCCATGCTCGACCAGCGTGACGCCGAGTGCGCGCATGGCCGCGTTCTTCTCCACCGAATTGCCATGCGGCACCACGATGGTCGCGGCCAGCCCGTGGCGCCGCGCCGCGAAGCCGATCGACTGGCCATGGTTGCCGCGCGTGGCGCTGATCACGTGGCGCACGTCAGGCTGCTCGCGCACCAGCGATTCGACGTAGCAAAGACCGCCGCGGATCTTGAAGGCGCCCACCGGCGAGTGGTTCTCATGCTTGGCCCAGAGCCTGCAGCCGAGGCGCTCGCCGAGCAATGGCCAGACGTACTGCGGCGTCGGCGGCATGGCCGCGTAGACGGTGCGTTGCGCGGCCTCGATCTCCTCGTGCGTGAAGTTCATTTGCGCTCCGTCAATGCGACGCGCACGGCCAGCGCGGCCAGCACGCTGCCCATGACGTAGCGCTGCGCGCGCAGCCAGCCCGAGCTTTGCGACAGCACCGCCGTGATGGCCGCAGCGAAGACGATCATCATGGTGTTGACCAGGCCGCTGCCGAGGATCTGCACCGCGCCGAGCTGGGCGCTCTGCCACAGCACCGAGCCGCGATCGGGATGAATGAACTGCGGGAAGAAGGAGAGATAGAACATCGCCACCTTGGGGTTCAGCAGGTTGGTGACGAAGCCCATGCGAAACAGCTTGCCCGGCGGGTCGGCGGGCAGCGAGCGCGGCTCGAAGGGCGCCGTGCCGCCGGGCTTGATGGCCTGCCAGGCCAGCCACAGCAGGTAGGCCGCGCCGGCCAGCCTAATCGCGTCGAAGGCCAACGGCACCGCCAGCAACACGGCCGTGAGCCCAAGCGCTGCGGCCACCAAGTGCACGAGGAAGGCCAGCAGCACGCCGCCCAGCGAGATCAGCCCGGCGCGCCGCCCCTGCACCAGCGTGCGCGAGACGCAATAGATCATGTTCGGCCCCGGCGTGAGGGCGAGCAGCAGCGAGGCCAGGGCGAAGAATGCGAGTTCGTGGAGGGCAAGCACGGTCAATGTCCTTTCGATTCAAGCGTGACGACGCCGCGCGGCGTGTTCAGTGTGGCGGTGAGGTTGGGCGGGCCCTGCTGCAGGGCCATCGCATCGAAGCCGATGGCCTCGAGCGCGCTGCGCAGGCTGTCCACGCGCGGATGCGAGGCCGCCAGGCCGATGAGTTCGAGGCCCGCGTCCGGCATGGTGTCGACCGGATGCACCGCGCCCCACTGGATCAGCGTCGGCAGGGCGCCATAGAACAGGCGCTGGCCATCGTCGCGCACGGTGATGCGCCAGTCGAGCCGGCCGGCCGGCGTATCGCGCGAGGCCTCGATGAGGTGGCCGCGGTCGATGTGCGTGGCCATGTGTGCCAGCGCGTGCACCGTGGCGGCGGCATTCGGCACACGCGCGACGAGGTGCACGAGCTGCGGCCCGCCGCGCGACAGCGCAAGCTGCAGCATCGGATCGTCGAGGTCGAACCAGCGGTGCAGCTTGCCGGTGCGAGTGGGGCGCCGGTCGGGGTCGATGGCGATGATCTCGAGGTAGGACAGCGGAAAGGCCAGCGACGCGACCTTGAGCAATCGGTTGTGCGTGCCCATCAGCGGATGCAGGCCGCCCGGCCCCGGCGTGACGCCCAGCGTCGCCTCGCACCACTGCACGCCTTCGTCGAGCGTGCGCGCGGCGATCACGAGGTGGTCGAGCAGGGCGGTCTTGCCGGCATGGCGCATGGCTTCAGAGCGTGACCGCTCCCTCGATGCAGACCACCGTATCGCCGCCGATCCAGACGCGGCCTTCGGCGTCGCGCTCTACGCTGAGGCGCCCGTCGCGACCCAGGCACTGGCCCTGGCCGACGAGGTAGCGTTCGGGCATGTGCCCGTCGGCGATGAGCCACTGGGCCAGGCCCGCGTTGAGGCTGCCGGTGACCGGGTCTTCCTCGATGCCGGTGGCGGCCGCGAAGGCGCGCACCTCGAGGTCTACGGTGCCCTGTGCGCTGCCGCCGAAAGCCCGGGCCTCGCGGTTGGAGCGGGCGATCAACTGGGTGGGCGAGGGCGCTTGCGCAATGGCCGCGACACCGACCTTCACGCCGAGCTCCTTCAGCGCGCGATGGTCCGGCGTGAGGGCCAGGACGGAATCAATTTCGTCCAGCAGCATGCCGAGCCAGTTCGATCCGTTGTCCAGCTGCTGGGCGGCGAGGATCTGCGCCGACTTCAGGCCCAGCGCATGCGCGATCTTGGCCAGCATCGTCGGACTCGGCGCCGTGCGCTTCAAGGGTGGCGCGGCAAAGGCAAGGCGCGCGCCATCGCGGCGGATCGTGACCAGTCCGGTCACGCACTGCTGCACGATGTATTCCGTCGATTTCGGCTTGCCGCCGGCCTTGAGCCAGGCACGGCAACTGCCGAGCGTCGGATGGCCGGCAAAGGGCATCTCGCCACCGGGCGTGAAGATGCGGATGCGGTAGTCGGCGCCGGGCTCGGTCGGCGGCAGCAGGAAGGTGGTCTCCGACAGGTTGGTCCACTGCGCGAAGCGCTGGAACTCGGCATCGTCGAGGTCGCTGCCGTCGAGCACCACGGCCACCGGATTGCCGCGGTACGGCACGGCGGTGAAGACATCGACTTGCTGGAAGGCGCGGGTTTTCATGAGGCGTTCACTCCAATGCGAGGTCCAGCACGCCGCGCGCGGCGGAGCGTGAGCGCAATTCACCGAACCAGCGCTCGACATTCGGCCAGGCCGGCCGCGTGTATTCGGTCGGCGGGAGTCCGAACCAGCGGTGCGCCTCGCAGCCCAGCGGGATGTCGGCCATGGTGAAGCTCTCGCCAAGCATGTAGGGCCGCGTGGCCAGGTGCGAATCGAGGATCGTGAGCAGCCGCTCGGTGGCATGGACCGAGCTCGCGATCACCTCCGGGTTGCGGTCGGCCGGCGCGGTGCGCACCCATTGCACGAAGGCCGGTGCGCTGGCGCGGTTGAAGGTGGTCTGCTGCCAGTCCATCCAGCGCTCCGCGTCGAAGCGCTCCGGGAGCGGCTCCGGATACAGCTTGCCGGGGGCATACCGGGCACACAGGTAGCGCACGATCACGTTCGATTCCCACAGCTTGACGTGCGAGGCATCGTCGCCATCGCCGTCGTCGATGGCCGGCACCAGCGCATTCGGATTGAGCGCGTGGTATTCAGGCGTCTGCACGACGCCGTACTTGCCGCCGGCTTCGGTGCGCTGGAAGTCCAGCCCCAGTTCCTGCGCGCACCAGACCACCTTGCGCACGTTGATGGAAGTGATGCGGCCCCAGATGTTGAGCATGTCGTCGGTTCTTTCGAGGTTGTTGGATTCAGCGGGCGGGGCGGTCGAGCAGCAGCAGGCGCACCGCCAGCCCGAGCATCACCGCCGCGAGCATGCGGCCGGGCCACGCGCTGGGTTTCGGTCCACGCCGCAGCCAGCGCCCGACCTGCCCGCTGCATGCACCGAGCAGAGTATTGAACAGCAAGGCGGCCAGCGCCAACACCACGCCCAACATCAGCAGTTGCACGGTCACCGGGCCGCGTGCCGGATCGACGAACTGCGGCAGGAACACCATGAAGAACAGCAGCGCCTTCGGGTTGACCAGGTTGTTGAGCCAGGCCTGCCGCACGATGCGGCCGAAGCCGCCGTCGCGCGTGGAGTCATGCGGTAGCGCGGTGCCGTTTCGAAGCGCCTGCCAGGCCAGCCAGAGCAGGTACAACGCGCCGAGCCAGCGCAGCAGGTGGAAGGCCGGCGCCCATGCGGCCACCAGCGCGGTGACGCCGGTGGCTGCGCACAAGGTATGGACCAGATCCGCGGCCGAGATGCCGAGTGCCGCCGCAAACCCGCCACGCGGCCCGTGCGCCACGCCGTGCGACAGCACGAAAGCCATGTTCGGCCCCGGCGATGCGAACAGCGCCAGCACCGCGACCCCGAACAAGCTCCACGTTGCGAGGTCGATCACATTCGGCCTCCGTGCGTCAGGTGACCGCGAGATGCGCGGCGGCCGAAGTCGTCGGCAGGTAGGGCGTGATGTTGCGCAGCGTGCGCTCCACCCATTCGTCCTTTTCGCCGACTGGCGCCACGTAGTGGATGGCGCTCGCTGCCGCATCGATGCCCTCGGCGCGCGCGATGAGCCAAGCCGCCATATACGTCGACGACAGGCAGCCGCCCGCCGTGGCCACGTTGCCCTGGGCGAAGAAGGGCTGCTCCAGCACTTGGACGCCTGCCTCCTGCACCCACGGCTTGGTCGTGAGGTCGGTGCATGCCGGGACAGCGCCGAGCAGGCCCAGCTTCGCCAGCAGCAGCGTGCCCGAGCACTGCGCGCCGATCAGCTGGCGCGAGGCGTTGAGCCGCAGCGCGGACATCACCGCCGCGTCGGCCGCGATTTCCCGCGTGCGCATGCCGCTGCCCGCAATCACCGCATCGGCCGCGCAGGCGTCCGCCAGCGAGGAACCGATCTGCACCGTGACGCCGTTCATCGACGTGACCGACGATGTCGGCGCGGCCAGCGTCACGCGCCAGCCCGGCTTCTTCACGCGGTTGAGGATGCCCAGCGCGATGAACGAGTCCAGCTCGTTGAAGCCGTCGAAGGTGAGGATGGCGATGTGCATGGGGCAGTCCTTCGAGGGCGATCAGCCAAGGGCGGGTGCGGGCTTGGGCTGGGCCTTCCCAAGCTCCGCCAGCACCTCGCGCACCGTGGCCGCCAGCGCCGCGATGGCCGTGTCGATCTCGTCCACGTTAGCGGTCACGAAAGACAGCCGCATCGTGCGCGAATCGCCCGGGCCGGCATAGAAGGGCGCACCCGGCACGAAGGCCACGTTGCGCTCCACCGCGCGCGGCAGCAACTTCACCGTGTCGATGCCCTCGGGCATGCGCGCCCACAGGAACATGCCGCCCACGGGCACGTTGAACTGCACGTCCAGGCCCTTCATCTCGCGCCGCAGCGCAGCGACCATCGCATCGCGCTGGCGCTTGTAGAGCGCGCGGATCGTCGGCACGTGGCTCGCGAGGAAGTTGTCCTTCATCACGGCCGACACCATGCGCTGCGTGAAGATCGGCGTGTGCAGGTCGACCGCCTGCTTGGCTTGCAGGAGCTTCGGGTAGATCGCCTTCGGTGCGACCAGGAAACCAAGCCGCAGGCCCGGCGCCAGCACCTTCGAGAAGGAGCCCAGGTAGATCACGCCGTCCGGGTTGCGCGCGGCCAGCGGCAGCGGCGGGGCTTCGTCGAACCAGAGTTCGCCATACGGGTTGTCTTCCACGATCGGCAGGCCGGCCTTGGCGGCAGCGTCCGACACGGCCTGGCGACGCGCCTCGGTCATGGTGCGGCCGGTCGGGTTCTGGAAGTTGGGCAGCAGGTAGACGAAGCGCGCCGCCTCCTGCGAAGCATTGCCCGCGGCCTTGGCCACGAGGTCGTCCACGATCACGCCGTCGTCATCGCTGGCCACGCTCACCGGCACCGGCTCCATCGGCGCGAAGGCCTGCAGGGCGCCGAGGTAGGTCGGCGTCTCGACCAGCACGCGGCTGCCCGGGTCGAGCAGCACCTTGGCCACCAGGTCCAGCCCCTGCTGCGAGCCGGTGGTGATCAGCACCTGCGCCGGGTCGACGTTCCACGGCAGCATGTCCGCCACCGCCTGGCGCAGCGGGCCGTAGCCTTCGCTGGCGGCGTATTGCAGCGCGGCCTGGCCGTCGGTGTGCAGGACGTGGGCGCAGGCGTCGGCGAATTCCTGGATAGGGAAGGTCTTGGGCGAGGGCAGGCCGCCGGCCAGGCTGATGATGCCGGGGCGCTCGGTGACCTTCAGGATCTCGCGCAGCACCGACGGGTTCATCTTTTCGGCGCGGGTGGCCAGTTTCCAGGTGGTGGTCATGTTGTTCTCCGTTCTGTGTATTGAGTCAATGGGTGAGCAAAGGGTAGAGCGAGGCGACCAGCGCAAGGGCAGCGACGGTGTTGAAGGCGCGCAGGAAGGCGGGTTGCTGCAGGTAGCGGCGCATGCTGCTGCCGAACAGCGCCCAGGAGCCGGTGCTTGGCATGTTGATGACCGCCATCACGCCCGTCAAGGCGAGAAGTTGCCACAGCGAATGATCGGCTGGCAGGTAGGTGGTGATCGCGCCGAGCGCCATCACCCAGGCCTTGGGATTGATCCACTGGAAAGCGGCTGCGGCGGTGAAGCCCATGGGCCGGACTTCGGCAGCGTCGGACTGTGCGGCATCGCCCGCGGGCCGGCTGCTGAAAATCTTCCAGGCCAGGTACAGCATGTAGGCACCACCGGCATAGCGCATGACCGTGTACAGCACCGGGAAGCGCTCGAACACCGCGCCCAGGCCCAGGCCCATCAGCAGGACCATGATGCAGAAGCCGACGGTGATCCCCACCATGTGCGGCACCGAGCGCGCAAAGCCGAAGTTGACGCCGGAGGCCAGCATCATCGTGTTGTTCGGGCCCGGCGTGATCGAACTCACCAGGGCGAAGAGGCTGAAGGCCAGCCAGGTTTCGGCGGTCATGCTGTTCCTTCAGCGGTGACGGGGCGCGCGATCGCACGCGGTTGCGAGAGCTTCTTGCCGACCACCACCGTTGCCACGACGGCGCCTGCGAAGGCCAGCGTCACGAGATCGAGCGCTTCGCCCAGCAAGGGCACGGCGGCAAGGATCGAGAGGAAGGGCTGCAGCAACTGCGTCTGGCTGACCCGCAACGCGCCACCGATCGCCAGCCCGCGGTACCAGGCGAAGAAGCCCATCCACATCGAGAACATGCCGACATAGGTGAAGCCGATCCAGGCCGATGCCGCCACCGGTTGTTGCGGCCACAGCGCCAGCGTCGCCGGCAGGCTGAAAGGCAGCGCCATCACGCAGACCCAGCAGATCACCCGCTCTGCCCCCAGTGATGGCGTGACTTGCGCGCCGAACACGTACCCGACGGACGCGCAAACCACGGCGCCGACCAGCATCAGGTCCGCCCATTCGAAGCTGAAGCCATGGCCGTGCTGGCTCGCCCGCAGCACCGAGAACACCACCACCAGCAGACTGCCAAGCACCGCGCACACCCAGAACCCGAGGCGCGCACGCTGATGCAGCACCCACGCCGCCACGGCCGCCGTCGCCAGGGGAAGCAGGGCGGTGATCACCGCCGCATGGCTCGCCGTGACCGTGCGCAGCGCGTAGCCCAGCAGCAGCGGAAACCCGAGGCAATTGCCGAGCACCGCCATCCCCAGCGGCTTCCATTGATGGCGTTGCGGCAAGGGCGGGCGCGTCACCAGCAGGAAGACCAGCGACAACACGCCCGCCAACGCCGCACGGCCGACCGTCACGAACCACGGCGAGAGTTGCGGCGCCTCGGTCGTGCCGGTGGCCAGCCGCGTCATCGGCAGCGTCACCGCGAAGATCGCCACGCCCAGCACGCCGAGCCACATCCCGAGCGTTTCGTCCTTGAGCTTCATGTCTCGAACATCCAGTAAGCCGTCAACACCAGCACCGCCGCCATCGCGCGGTTGAACCACAACAGGCGCGCGCCGTGCGACAGCCAATCCCGCAGCAGCGCGCCGATCAGCGCGTAGAGAAAGTTGCTGGCAAAGGCATAGGTCAGCATCACCGGCGCGACGATCGCGAAGCGATGCAGCGCGTCGGGCCGCCCGGCGATCCATCCGGCCACCAGCGTGAGCGCCAGCAGGGAGGCCTTGATGTTCACGAATTGCAGCATCACGCCCTGGCCGAAGCCGACATCGAGTCGCTTGCCGTCGGCCTGGCCCAGCGTGCCGCTGCTGCTCAGCTTGAACGCCAGCCACAGCAGGTAGGCAATGCCCAGCCCCTTGATGGCGAGCCGGAGCATCGGCGCGGCCGTCACCAGCGCGCCGATGCCGGCCGCGCACAGCGCGAGCAACAGTGTCCAGCCCACCGGCACCGCCACGATGAAGCGCATCGCGCGCGGCAATCCGCCGTTGGCCGCGAGGGCGGTGGAAAGCGTGGTGTTGGGACCCGGCGAAAAACTCATCGCCGTGGCCAACACCAGCAGCGCCGTGAATTCTTGCCAGTTCATGGCACAGACTCTAAACTGGTGACCATTACAGTACCAATACAGATGGTCGAACATGAACCGGGTCTGTATTGGTTCGGCCATAGACACAGATCGAAAACGCCCATGCTGACGAGAACTTCCACACAGTCGCTGACCGAACAACTGGCCGCGCGCTTTGCCGAACGCATCCGCACCCGCCTGCTGGCGCCCGGCGCGCGCCTGCCTTCCGTGCGGGAATGTGCGAGGCAGCAGGGGGTGAGCCCGCACACGGTGGTCGCGGCATACGACCAATTGCTGGCGCAGGGGCTGGTCGAGGCGCGGCGGCAGCGCGGCTTCTATGTGCGGGATTCGGCTGTGGCGCAGGACGTGCGTGCGCCGGGCGCGGTGGCCAACACCCTCGCGATGCCGTTGCCGGCCAGCGGCGTTCCGGCCGATGCCAGTTCGCTGATCCGCGGCATGTTCCACCGCCAGAGCGACAAGCCGCAGCCCGGCATGGGCGTGTTCCCGCCGGACTGGATGGAGTCGACCTTCATGCCGACTTCGCTGCGCCGGCTGACCAGTACGCGGGCGCTACAGGATCTGTCATTGCAATACGGCGAGCCGCTGGGCGATTCGGCGCTGCGGCGTAGCCTGTCGCAGAAGCTGGTGAGCATCAACGTCCCCGCCGCGCCGGACCAGATCATCACCACCATCGGCGCGACGCATGCGCTGGACATCGTGAGCCGCACGCTGCTGCGCGCCGGCGACCCGGTGATGGTCGAGGAGCCCGGCTGGGCCATCGAGTTCGCGCGGCTGGAGTCGCTGGGCATGCGCATCCTGCCGGTGCCGCGCCGCCCTGACGGGCCGGACCTGGAGGTGATGACACGGTACTGCGAGGCGCACAAGCCCAAGCTGTTCGTGAGCGTGAGCGTGTTGCACAACCCGACCGGCTACAGCCTCTCACCGGGCAGCGCGCACCGGGTGCTTCAACTGGCCAACAAGCACGACTTCCACATCGTCGAGGACGACACCTACAGCCACCTGGCGCCCGAGCATGCGACGCGGCTGTGCGCGCTCGACGGGCTGCAGCGCACGATCTACGTGAGCGGCTTCGCGAAGATCCTGGCGCCGAACTGGCGCATTGGTTTCCTCGCGGCGCCACCCGGATTGCTTGGCGGCCTGCTGGAGACGAAGCTGCTTGCGACGCTGACCACGCCCGCGCTGTTCGAACGCGCGTTGGCATGGTGCATCGACCAGGGGCAACTGCGTCGGCATGCGGATCGCATCCGCGTGCGGCTGGACGGGGCGCGTGCGCGAACAGTGAAGCTGGCGCTGTCGCACGGCTGCACCTTTGTGTCGGAGCCGGCGGGGTTGTTCGGCTGGGTGGACACGGGCGTGGACACCGATGCGCTGACGCAGCGCATGCTCGACGAGGGCTATCTGCTGGCGCCCGGTTCGCTGTTCCACGCGCGCCGGCCGCCGAGCACCTTGATGCGGATCAACTTCGCGACGGCGCAGGATGCGGAGTTCTGGAAGGTGTTTGGGCGGGTGCGGGGGTGAGCGTCGTGTTGCTGCTGATGCGCCCTGTGGTGGGAGCGCCCGGCACGCGGTGCGGCCCAGCCGACCCTACTGCACCGGCCCCTTCGGGGCTCCCCTGCTGTGCTCACGTTTCGCGGGGTCTTGCAGAACTCGCCTGCGGCTCAAACAGCTGCAAGCCCTGATCCGCGAAACGCTGCGCGCATCGGCGGCGCAGAAGGGATCGACCGGGACGCACCGCATGCCGGGCTTGGGGGGCGGCTTACAAACCATCGCGCAATCGCTGCTCTACCGCGCGCAATGTGTTCTGAATTTCTCGTTCTTTCAATACGGGGTCGATGTCTTGCAAGTACTCGATTGCAGAGAAATCGTCACCGCGTTTCCTGTTCTGCGGGGGCTCGAGCGCCTCAATCAGCAGCGCCTCGAGGGTCGCTACGAGAGCAGCAAGTGATGCCCTCAGAGGTACCTCCCGCAAGTTGCCCTCATTGGTCACGTCTAACAATCCAAACCAAGAGAAGCGATTCCAACGGCCGCCAAGGCGATCCACTGTGTGCTCAAGAAGGCGCTTGCCCAATGGTCGGTCGATCGAGCGGCCCCCGTACACGACGGTGTGATGGTCATAGAGGATGTAGATGCCCTTTTGACGACCAAAGTCGACTGACTTCGCCGAGGCCTGTTGTTGGCCATATATCTTCGGGTCACCCTTCCACACGACGAGGTCGCGCTGCCAGTACATCCCGAAGGAGCGAATGATCGAGTCAGCGTCGTCAATCTCAGATTCCGCAGGTATGTCCTCGACGAGTGCCGTCGCCGTTGGCAAATGCACCGTCTTCGCCGGCTTGGAGCGAAGCGTGAAGACGCCTTTCCCAACTCGCAGGAATGGGGACCGCTCGCCCTCGTGTTTGATCGACGAACTGATCTGGGCGTTGACGGTAGCAGCGGGTGTCGCACCGTCGGTCTTGTAGTAGTCACGCGAAAGTACCTGTTCGGATATCTGCGAGTAATGAAGTGGTCCATCCGCTTCGTCCAACACTTTTGCGATTGCTTCGCGCCATGACATTGCCATCAACTGCCTCCGGGAATGACGTACTTTAGGCGGATCCTGTTCAATCAAACCGCAACGCCCCCATCCTCTCCACAATCAAGTCATGCAGCGTCTGCGCCGCCACGGACAAGCTCCCTTCGCGCCGCTGCACCAGGTAGATCGTCCGTGTCAGCCCCGGCACCGGCAGCGGCCGCGTCGTCAAACTCTCCCGCCGAAAGTGGAACAGCGTCAACGCCGGCACCACGCTGATCCCCACCCCCGCCTCGACCAGCCCCATCACCGTCGCCAGGTGCTCCACCTCGAACACCGCATTGAGCCGCAGCGGATGCAACGCCGCATCGAGTGACTGCCGCACGCTGCTGTTGCGCGCCATCTGGATGAAGGGCCAAGGGGCCAGTTGCTTCGCGGTGAGCTTCGGCACCTTCGCGAGGGGATGATCCTTCGGACACACAAGGTGAAAGCCGTCGCTGCAGAGCTTGCGCCCGCGCAGGTCGCTCGCCGATGCGGCACCAGCGCCGGTGGCTGCCAGCGCAAAGTCGGCTTGGTGAGCGCGCAACTGCGCGATGCACGCGTCCGACAAGGCATCGTGCAACTCGACCGTGATGCCGGGCCACGCCTTCATGAACTCGGCCAGGATGCCAGGCAACCATCCTGCCGCCAATGACGGCAACGCGGCCACGCTGACCCGGCCCTTGCGCCGCTCCACGTGATCGGCCAGTTCACCGACCGCGCCCTGCATGTCGTCGAGCAGGCGCCGCGCTGAAGCCTCGAACAGCCGGCCCTCCGGCGTGAGCTGCACGCTGCGCGTGTCTCGGTCGAACAGTCGCGCGCCGAGCGTGTCTTCCAGCGTGCGGATCAAGGCGCTGAACGCGGGCTGCGACAGGTGACAGGTTTGCGCCGCGCGCGTGAAGTTGCGTTGCTCGGCCAGCGCGGCGAACGCGCGCAGTTGCCGGGTTGAAAGATCCGGTGTGCTCATCGATTTGCCTTTTGGATGAATCGATCTGATCTTTCGATTTTACGGATGAAGTGTCGCGCCCTACATTTCTCCTCAACACGAGACAAATGCCAATGAATTCAAGCACTCCACCCCCGCTGCTGATCGGCTGCGCCGCCGGCTTCTCCGGCGACCGAACCGATGCCGCCGGCCCCGTGGTCGACACGCTGGTCGCCCGGCTCGCCGCCGGCCCGAACGGCCAGCGCGCGTTCCTCATCTTCGAGACGCTGGCCGAACGCACCTTAGCTCTGGCGCAACTGCGTCGCCGTGCCGACCCGGAATCAGCCGGCTACGAACCCCTGCTCGACGCCATGCTGCGCCCGGTGCTCGCGCGCTGCCTTGCAAATGGCATCCGCATCGTCAGCAACTTCGGCGCCGCCAATCCGCGTGCCGCAGCCCGCCACATCGCCCGCATCGCCCGTGAACTCGGCGCACCCCAACCACGCATTGCCGTGGTAGAGGGCGACGATCTCTCCGCCCCCGAGCAACGCGCCTTGCTGCGCGAGCAACTCGGCGAGCGCATCGACGGCCTGCGCATCGTCAGCGCCAACGCCTACATCGGCGCCGAACCCATTGCCGCCGCGCTCGATGCCGGCGCACAGATCGTGGTCTGCGGTCGCGTGGCCGACCCGTCGCTGGCCGTCGGCCCTGCGATGTCGCACTTCGGCTGGCGCGCCGACGACTGGGAAAAGCTCGGCCGCGCCACCATGGCCGGCCACTTGCTCGAATGCGGCGCACAGGTCTGCGGCGGCTACTTCGCCGACCCAGGCTTCAAGGACGTGCCGGGCCTGGACAACGTCGGCTTCCCGATCGCCGAGATCGCGTCCGATGGCCACTGCACCATCGGCAAGTCCGAAAGCACCGGCGGCTTCGTGACCGAGGCGACCGTCAAGGAGCAACTCCTCTACGAAGTGCACGACCCCGAGGCCTATCTGACGCCCGACGTCATCGCCGACATTGGCGAAGCGGAAGTCCACGCCATCGCCACCGACCGCGTCGCGCTCACCGGCGTGCGCGGCCATGCTCGCCCGACGCACTACAAGGTCAACGTCTGCCACGAAGGCGGTTGGCTTGCCGAAGGAGAGATCTCTTACGCAGGCCCGCGTGCCGAAGCGCGCGCCCGCCTGGCCGCCGACGTGCTGCGCAGCCGCCTGAGCGGCCTCAAGCTGCGCGTCGACCTCATCGGCGCCGTCAGCATCCTGGCCGACGACGCCGGCCGCACGCTCGCCGCCACGCCCGATAGCGGCGCGCGCGATGTCCGCCTGCGCGTCGCCGCCACGCACGACGACCGCGCCGAGGCCGAACGCCTCGGCCGCGAAGTGATGGCGCTCTACACCTGCGGCCCCGCAGGCGGCGGCGGCGTCCGCAGCACGCTCACGCCAAGGCTCAATACGATCTCGTGCCTGCTACCGCGCGAGTCCGTGCCGGTTCGGTTCGAGATGGTGGAGGAATGCGCATGAACGCCGCCCGGCCGCTTGAAGGCGCTTGCACCGCAGCGCAAAACACAGTCCCTCTCTTCAGAGCCGCCCACGGCCGCACCGGCGACAAGGGCGACCGCTCCAACATCAGCGTGATCGCCTGGCACCCCGACCTGTTCCCCTTGCTCGTCGAACAGCTCACGACCGATGCCGTCGCCGCGCAATTCAAGCATCGCGCCCCAAGCCGCGTGCAGCGCTTCGTGTTGCCCAAGCTGCACGCCATGAACTTCGTGCTCGACGCGGTGCTCGATGGCGGCGTCAACGATGCGCTGAACCTCGACACCCATGGCAAGTCGCTGTCCTTCCTGCTGCTCGACATGCCGATCCACGTGCCGCCCGAACTCCAGCACCTTCTCGCCGGCCCGGCCGTTTGACCTCATCCAGATCCCACATCCAACCCTTCGGAGACAAACAACCATGACCCGCATCCATTCCATCGCCCTCGCCATTGCAGCGATCGCACTGGCGCCCGCATTGGCCCAGGCCGAAGCAACCTTCCCCGACAAGCCCATCACCTTCGTCGTCCCCTTCGCCGCCGGGACCGCCACCGACCAGATCGCCCGCGCCATCGGCAACGGCGTCAGCGCAGAGGTGAAGCAACCCGTGGTCATCGACAACAAGGCCGGTGCCAGCGGCTTCATCGCCTCGCAGCAAGTGGCCAAGGCCGCGCCCGACGGCTACACCGTGCTCATCACCACCAACACCACGCACGCAGCCAACGAGCACCTCTACAAGAAGATGCCCTACGACCCGGTGAAAGACTTCGCACCCATCACCGCCTTGGGCAAGGGCGGCCAGATCATGGTCGTCAATCCGTCCTTCCCAGCGAAGACGGTCGCCGAGTTCGTCGCGATGGCGAAGAAGGAGCCGGGCAAGTACAGCTTCGGCAGCGGCAGTTCATCGAGCCGCATGGCTGGCGAACTGCTGCAGCAGATGGCCGACATCAAGCTGTTGCATGTGCCCTACAAGAGCAACACGCTCGCTGTCACCGACCTGCTCGGCGGCCAGATCAACATGATGATCACCGATACCGCCACCGGACTCCCGCAGGTCAAGTCCGGCAAGCTGCGCGCGCTCGGCGTGTCGGGCAGCAAGCGCTCGCCGCTCGCACCGGACGTGCCGACCATCGCCGAGGCCGGGGTCAAGGGATATGAGATGGGCTACTGGTTCGCCGCCTACGCGCCCTCGAAGACGCCGCCCGCCGTGGTCAAGCGCCTCAACGAATTGCTGGTCAAGGCCGCCAAGAGCGACGCCGCCAAGACCGTCTTCTACGACCCGACCGGTACCGAAGTCTTCACCACCACGCCCGATGAAATGGCCAAGTTCCAGGCCGCCGAATCACGCAAGTGGGGCAGCATCGTGAAGGCTGCGGGCATCGAAGCCGAATAAGAAGCACACGCGCGGTACAACGGCCGCCCCAACACCAGGACACGCGCGGAACAACGGCCGCCTCAACACCAGAGCGCGGCGCAGACCGGCGCAGTTCGAGCACCCGGACCGGGATCGCCCGTCAAAGAATGCTGTCCGGCGCCAGCGGCCCCAGCACCTTGAGCATCAGCTTGAGGCCCGCGCTGGCATCCGGCTCCGTCGTCGTGTCCTCGAGCCCGCTGCCCTGCGGCGCACGCCAGGTCAACCGCCCATCGACCAGTTCCACATGCCATGCGCCCTCGCGCAACGTCTTCTCGATCACCTCCGTCGTAGTGCCCGACAGCTTCCGACTGCCGATCAACAACGCAACCTCGGTGTTCTGCTTCTGCGAGCGAAGGTCGAGATTCATCGAGCCGACGACCAGCAGCCGGTTGTCCATCACCAGCACCTTCGAATGCAGCATCGCGCGCGATGCCCCCGTCATCGAACTGCCGGACGAACCGAATGCACTGCCGATGCCGGCCTGCTCGCTGCGCATCTCGTACAGGTCCACGCCCATCTTTAGCAGCGCCTCCCGATGCCGCGCATAGCCGACGTGCGCGATCGGCGCGTCGTTCGACGCCAGCGAATTGGTCAGCACGCGCACCCGAACGCCCCGCGCATGCAACGCCGCCAGCGCCTGCGTGATGTCCGGCCCCGGCACGAAGTAGGGCGAGATGATCAGCAGATCGCTGTTCGCCTGCCCGATGAGCTGAAGCAGGCCCTCGACCAGCGTGTCGCTGCCGGCCGTGGTGTCGGCCGCGTCCTCGACCGCTGCCTGGCGCCCGCCAGGCGCCTTGGCCGCCGTGCGTTGCATGCCCGCGGGCTGCATCACGACGAGCCCGGGTTCGTTGCTGCGCGCGCTGCGTTGCGTGGAGGTCGCACTGGCCGCCTCCTCATTGCTGGCCGCGATCTTCCCGGGCTTGTCGGCCAGCATCGCCGCCGGCGCCCAGACAAACTCCGCGCTCTGAAGGTCGGCCGCCTTCTCATCCCAAGCGACCGTGCGCCGATTCTTCGCGGCCTTGGCGTCCTCCTCGGGCTTGTCCTTCGCGTCCGAACGCGCCTCGTCGCGGATCGACTCGAGTTCCTCGCGCTTGACCAATGCCTCCACGGGATAGGCCCGCTCGTTGTTCCAGTAGCTGTCGAAGCTGCGCGACAGGTCCTGCACGATCGGCCCCGCCGCCAGCACGTCGAGGTCCACGAAGTTGCCGTCCTCCCCAATCCCGAAGTACGCATCGCCGAGGTTGCGCCCGCCCGTCACGCCCAGCACGTTATCGGCCAGGAAGAGCTTGTTGTGCATGCGCTGCTGGATGCGCTGCGGATCGTCGATCGAATTGACCAGCCGTCCGAGGGTGGAACCGCGCGCACCGGCGACCGGATTGAACAGCCGCACCTCGATGTTTTTGTCGTAGGTCAACAGCAGCACCAGCGCGTCGCGTCCCGTGCTGTGGAAGTCATCGATGAGAATGCGCACCCGCACTCCGCGCGCCGCAGCCTCGCGCACCGCGGACATCAGCCGGCGCGTGCTGGCATCGGCATGGATGGCGTAGTACTGGAGGTCCAGTGTCTTCTGCGCGCCTTCGATCAGCGCCAGACGCGTGCCATACGCGGCCTGCGGACCGTCAAGCAGCTGAAAGCCCGAGTCGAAGCGCGCCTGCGCCGCGTCGTGGCGTTGTTTCACCAAGGCCGCGAGCGGCGTCCCCGTCGGCGAGGCCAGCGCATGGGACACCGGCCGGTCCACTTGCTTGGGAAGCTCGGCGCAACCGCCGCCCGCCAACAGACCAATGGAAGCGATGAAGGCGAGGAGCCAGCGCGGCGAACGAAGCATGACGTGTAAGCAGAAGTTGCATTGGCACGCTGTATAGCGCGGCGCCGCACCTTGTCACGTCAGACAGACCCGCCGGCCTCAGCGGGCGGCAGCGCTCAATTCTTCCCAGCGCTCCAGCGCGGCCATGAGCTCGTCGTCGATCTGGGCATGGCGCTCGCCGAGCTCCACCGCGCGGGATGCCTCCGTCGAATAAATCGCGCCGCCGTCCCGCTCCAGCGCCTCGGAAATCTGCTTCTGCTCGTCTTCCAGTTCCGCGATCCGCGCCGGGAGTGCGTCGAGTTCGCGTTGCTCCTTGTAGCTGAGCTTCTTGCGCGTCGCCGCAACCGTTGCCACGGCGGGCGCGGCAACGGGAGCCGCCACAGGTGCAGGCGCTGGAGCAGCAGCCGCACGTTGCGCGTTGATCTCCCGCGCCCGCTTGGACTGGATCAGCCAGTCCTGCACGCCGCCTTCGTATTCGCGCCAGTAGCCGTCGCCCTCGAAGGCGATCGTGCTCGTCACCACGTTGTCCAGGAAGGTCCGGTCATGGCTCACGAGGAAAACGGTCCCGTCGTAGTTCTGCAGCAAGTCTTCCAGCAGTTCCAGCGTGTCGATGTCCAGGTCATTGGTCGGCTCGTCCAGCACCAGCACATTGGCCGGCCGCGCGAACAGACGTGCCAGCAGCAACCGATTGCGCTCGCCACCGCTCAGCGAGCGCACAGGCGAATTGGCCCGCGCCGGCGAGAACAGGAAGTCGCTCAGGTAGCTCTTCACATGCTTGCGCTGCTTGCCGATCTCGATCCACTCGCTGCCCGGGCTGATGAAATCCTCCAGCGTCGCGTCCAGATCCAGCTTCTCGCGCATCTGATCGAAGTAGGCGACCTCGATATTGGTCCCGCGCCGAACCTTGCCGCTGTCCGGCTCCAGGTCGCCCAGGATCAGCTTCAGCAGCGTGGTCTTGCCCGCGCCGTTAGGCCCGAGCAGGCCCACCTTGTCTCCCCGCAGGATGGTGTTGCTGAAATCGCGCACCACGGTCTTGGGGCCGAAGGACTTCGACGCATGCGTCAGTTCCGCCACGATCTTCCCGCTCGACTGCCCGGAAACCACGTCCATGTTGACGCTGCCCTGCACATTGCGTCGGGCCGCATGGCTCGCACGCATCTCCTGAAGGCGGGTGATCCGACTCTGGCTGCGCGTACGGCGCGCCTCCACCCCCTTGCGGATCCAGATTTCCTCCTGTGCCAGCAGCTTGTCCGCCTTGGCGTTGATCACCGCCTCCTGCGCCAGCTGCTCTTCCTTCTGCACGAGGTACTGCTCGAAATTGCCGGGATAGGAGCTCAGCTTGCCCCGATCGAGCTCGATGATGCGAGTCGCCACGCGATTCAGGAAGCTCCGGTCATGGGTAATCGTGATCACGCTGCCCTTGAAATCGATCAGCAACTGCTCCAGCCATTCGATGGAATCGAGGTCCAGGTGGTTGGTCGGCTCGTCCAGCAGCAGCACATCGGGCGCGGTCACGAGTGCCTGCGCCAGGGCCACCCGTTTGCGGGTCCCCCCGGAAAGCGACCCCACCCGCGCCTCCGGGTCCAGGTGCAGGCGGTGCAGCGTCTCTTCCACCCGTTGCTCCCAGTTCCAGGCGTCATACGCTTCTATCTCTGACTGCAGCGCGTCCAGGTCCGCCCCCTCCACGGCATTGAGGTACATCTCGCGCGAAGCGATCACATGCGCCAGACCTTCGCTCGCCGCGTCAAACACATTCGCCTCCATGTCCAGTGCAGGCTCCTGCGCCACGTAGGCCACCCGCAGGTTCTGCTGAAGCTGCAAGGTGCCGTCGTCCGCCTTCTCCAACCCCCCGAGGATCTTGAGCATCGAAGACTTGCCCGCACCGTTTCGCCCGATGAGGCCGATACGCTCTGATTCGAGCAAAGAGAAGTCCGCATGATCGAGCAGCGGGACGTGACCGAACGCGAGTTGCGCGTCGAGGAGTGTGATGAGTGCCATGTGGCAGGGATTATCCGGGGGAGCCCTCCCACCCGATGTCCCTACAGCCGGTGTCACTGGGGAGCTGCGACGCAGGTGCCTATATTTGCGCAGGTGCCTATATGGCATGGAAGCTGGCCCCAAGGCCTTGGCCAGCGGTTCGCCAATCACAGAAGGCAACTTGGATCAGCGCCGCGTGTACAGTGCCCGACCGCCCGGATCGCAAGGCGGCCGGGCCGGAGAAGCCTACGCGCCAGCACTTTTTTTGCAGATCCGGTTGCGGACCTCAAAAAACGGCATATACTCGTGGGCTCGGCTAGAAACACATTGTGTGGTTCAGCAGACTGGCCCTCTGGGGTGGGTTTGCAAGAGTCGAGAAAAAAGTCCCTCGGGCTTGACGAAGAGTAAAAATCTGGGTCATAATCGAGAGCTTCGCTGAAACGGCTTCAGCACTGATTGCCCTGGTGATCGGATGCAGAAAGAAGC
>NZ_JBBKZT010000032.1:0-54339 GCF_037889975.1 Variovorax rhizosphaerae
GCGGCCCCTGCGGGGGGCTGGAATAATGAAAGTCAGAACAGCCAGAAGAGAAGTCAGACCATCCCGGTCTGACTCAAGCCAATAGGCCTCCTCGAAAGTCGGTGCGGTTCAGTTCCGTTGCCTACATTGCCGCCGAGCACAACTTGCGATACCCCCCCGATTCTTAACCGACGGAATCGACCCCACCACACGACATCCACGGTTGGACAGGCTCCAGCCAGCATGACCGCTTGTTGCAGGTCACTTTCGATGAAGAGGCTGATGCCGAGACGCAACAGCGCCTGTGCCTTGTGCGCAACCGCACCGTCGATCGTGTGTGAGTGAATCTGCGGATCTCGGCAGCTCAGGCCGCAACCTTCGAAGCCATGACGATCGAGCCATGCTCGCGTCACCCGGTAGTCCTGCTGCGGCCGTGCAGTAATCACGTGACATGCTTGCCAATCCACTGGTGGCAGCTCGAGGTGAGGTCGAGGTGGCAAGTCGGCCCGACGCTCCAGAGTCTGCACCAGGTCGCGTTCGTATTCACGACGGTGGATGTCCCGCAACAAGATACCATCCAAGTCCACACCAACGAACTCGGCCTCCTCTGCTGGCGATAGCATTCCATATTGGGAAATGAACTGGCGAGCTGCTGGGGTCGTTTCACGCCGGTCCCAAGGGTAGCGGATGAAGCCGGGTGCGTCCAAGGCCAAGTCGGGCGGTGCGACGCATCGTCCACGGTCGACGAAGAGTGTGCAAGTCGTGACGCGGCAGCCCGCGGCCTCTACGAACGCTCGTGCGAGCGAGAGCGTGGTCCCGCGACTTGCGATGTCATCCACCAGAAGTGTCCGGCTGCCAGCGGGCGGGGCCTCGCCGAGCCACTCAACCCGGGCTTGATGGCGCTCGGCCCGGAGCAGCACCAGCTCGGCGCCCAAGCGTTGACTGAACATCGTGGCGGGAACGACGCCGCCGCGCACTATCCCGACCACTGTGTCAAAGCGCTCGCCACGACAAACTTCGGCCAAGCGGTCGACCAGCTGGGTCACCAGCTGCTCGATTTTCGAATAGCTGACCTGGTGGACCGGGGAGTTCATGGCTAGTCCACTCCAAGGCTTTGCACGTGAATCGTCGGCGTATCCCTCAGACATTGGAGTTCCTTGTGGCGATTACGAGTATGGGTCTATCCATTCAAGGTGATCAAGAATCTCCCAGCGGTATCACAGTAGGCGTCGCGGCCAATCGGCATAAATGTACTAACGGCATACCGCTCATTACTCCAACGGGGACGCACACAAGAGTCCGTTTCCTACCAAAAGGCACCACGGATAGTGCCCTTCCGTTAGTATGTTTGCATGCCGTCCCTCCCCCTGTTCGCAGAAGCTCCAGTCGCGACACACCGGGCGGCCTTCGAAAGCTGGCTGGCCGATCAGCGTGCTGTCGGCACCTTGCGTCAAGACTCATCGATGGACATGTACCGGGAAATGTGGTCCGCGTTCACGGCTTGGTGCCTCGGCGAACAACCGGCCGTGACTCTCGCCTCGCTGGACCCGCGCGACCTTGAGGTGTTCCATGCGGCGCGGTTCGGTACCAAGAGTTCGGACTTATCTCTTTCGCCTCGACATGCGCTGCGATTGATGCGACTCATTGACCGGGTCCTTCGTCACCATGCTGCAGAGATGGACCAAGCCCCGAATACGGCGGCGGCCGACTGGATTGCCAGTCACCCCGCAGTTCGGTATGCCGATGCGGCCAGCGCAGATCCGCTTCCCGAGTCCCTGCCCGTTGTCGAGGCCAGACAGCTGATCGCTTACCTCTCGGCTGCCCGGCCGCGACGTGGCCTATCAGATGCCCGTCGCAACAGCCACGCCTCATTCACTTGGCAGGAGCTGCGCAATCGCACCGCGGTGGCCCTTCACTTGGGCGTCGGACTGACGCCGGGCGACGTGCGTGTCCTGACGTTGAAATCCCCGACATCGCAAGGTGGCCGCGTGCGCGAGCGACCGTGGAAGGTCTCGGTGCCCGGCAACGGCAACTCGCTTCCGCGCGAGACACCCATCGCGCCTTGGGCCGGTGAGCTGCTGCAGCACTGGATGCAGGTACGTGCCGAGACCGGCATCGCGGGTGAGTTCCTGCTTCCCTCTACGCGTACAGGCAAGCCATGGAGCAAGCTGTCGCACTACCAGTGCGCACGCCAGGTGCTGGAAGACGCGGGCCTGGACAGCAGCGAGGGCGGATCGTTTCGCCTGCGGCACACGTTTGCGATAAGGCAACTGCGCCGCGGGACGGAACTTGGCCAGTTCGCGCGCTGGCTTGGGATCGAACCGGAGGCGATGCGCAAGTACGATCGGGTCGTGGCCGCGCCGACCGACGTCATTTGAGAAGCGCGCTCTCCAGTTGAAGTGCTGACGCGGTTGCGGCACGTGACGCCTTCACCGAACACGAGCGCCTTCGGTTCGGATCGCCGGCTGAGCAAGAACCTGAGCTTTGACCGCTTCTGCCCCATTCACGTTGGGAACCGCGGATGATGAGGTGATGCGCGACGCATGGGATTTGCCAACGGAATAGGGCGTTGGGTCGGGTGCCCTCTTGCCACTGCGCGCGTCGGCGATCACGGACGCGTCTGCCATCTCGATCGTCTTCATCATGCGCGGCTCCGTGGCGGGCTTGCCGTCAGCTGTCATGTGACGGGTCCGCACTTCGCTTGCAGCCTGGCTCGCTGACAGAGGTTGTCGCCAGCCCCGCCGATCGCGCACGTCGTTGTAGACCATACGGTCCGCAGCATCAATGACAGCGATGCGGACTGCAGGCTCTGAAGTGGAAACATGGCACACCACGGCGGCGGCTGGCTGCCGAGTGGGTACCCCACCGTGGGGAACTGCTTCGGCGCTCGTCCGTTGGCGCACCGGCGATGCTTGTGCCCGGCGTTCGCCAACCGCACCGCCTCTTCTGGACTCGAATTCGAACGAGGCCTGCTGTTGCGGACCGGGCGCCGGCTCAGGCCGCGACGTGCTGCGTGGCTTTTTCACGGGCAGTCCCCTTGTCGTCTTCCTCGCCGACGAGATTCGTCCGAACCTTGTTCAGCATGCTAGCCAACTCCGCCAGCGTGAAGTCGGTTCGGGCACCGGACCCGAAGTCCTTGAGCAGCGTCTCGATCGATGCCATGCCCTTGGCTGCGGCAACAACAGGGTCCGCCTTGGGCGCCCTGCGCAGCATCTTCAGTTCGTCGATCCGGAGTTCCAGCCCACGCTGCTCCACACCGTCCTTGTCGGTCCATCGCGTCGTGCGTTGACGGCCTTCGACGTAGACCTCGCTTCCCTTTGTAAGGAACTCGAGGGCGATCTCCGCGAGCCGGTCATAGCAGACCACCTGGTGCCATTCCGTGTGTTCAACCGACTCTCCCGAAGTCCGATCTGTCCAGTACTCGTTGGTCGCCAGGCTGAAGCTTGCGTAGACGCCCTTCCCGCTCTGGCCGCCTTCGGGATCGCGGCCGAGCCGACCGATCAGTTGCGTTCGATTCATTGCTTTCTCCTTCGCTGAACGAGGGCACCGCTGATGGTCCCTCACACCTGCGCTGAGCCACTCCTCACCTCACGACCGACAGCGCATACATCGGGTCGTAGTAGATCGCCGGCACGTGCCGACCAAGTTCCCTGTCGAACACGAGCTGGACGACGACGTGCACCAGCGTGTGCAGCAGTCGCATGATTTCGTCGATCGCCAGGCTCCGACCTTCATCGGAGGCCTTGATCAACAGTGCGATGCGCACAAAAGCTTCCTGCGGCGAGTTCGCATGCACTGTCGTGGCGCCGCCGGGGTGTCCCGAGTTGAGGACGTTCTGCACGTAGTAGAAGGTCTCGTCACCGCGCAACTCCGCGAGCAGCACCCGGTTGGGCGTCTTGCGCATCACCGCCTGCAGCACCTGCTTGGCCGTGGCGCCGACGACTCGCTCGCCATCGTGGCCATCACGGCGGTAAAACAGCGCCTGCGAGTTCGGGTGTTTGCGAAGCGGCATCTCCGGCGTGTCTTCCACCGTGATCAGCCGCTCCCAGTGCGGAATGATCTCGATGAGCGCACGGATGAAGGACGTTTTGCCGCTGCCTGTGGCGCCCGAGACGACCAGGTTCTGGTGGCAACGCACTGCCTGAGAAAGAAATGTCGGCCAATCCCCTGCCCTTGCAAGCTGCCACAGCGCGATTTGGTCGGGCTCAAGTTGATCCAGAAAACGCGCCCGCTCGCCTTCGGGCAATGTCGCCGAGTAGACGTGGCGCGTGCGCGCAAAATACTGCTGGTCGACGAACTGGCCGAGTTCGAAGGACTGGCTGGTGTGCTTGCGCAGGTTCAGATAGATCATCCCGCGCGCCGCCGTCGGCGGCATTGTCATCTCGATGCGCTCGCCTCCTGGAAGGTAGGCCGACAAGATCGGATCGCCTTCATCGAAAGGCTTCTGTGAAATGTTCGCCAGGAAGTTGCCGAGCGCCTGAAGGTACTCGAAGGTGATCGCGGGTGCTGCGACCTGCTCCCACACACCACGCTTCCACAGCTGGACCATTCCGGGGGCGTTCACCGCGACCTCATTCACGCCCGGATCTTCGAGCCAGGCTTCGAAGGCGCGCAGATGCGCGAGGATTGAAACGTATTTGTCGGGAGCGCCCATGGTCGGACCTCAGTTCAAGGACGCCGCCGGGCGAAGCTCATAGACTGTCGAGAAATCGACATCCCGCGCCACGAAGATCTTGATGATCTCGCCCTGGTTCTTGTAGAGACTCGGCTTCAGCTGGCTGCCCTGCTTGAGCATCTCCTCGACGATTGCCTGCGTCGTGGTGCCGGTGGTGCTTAACTGCGAGAGCGTGCCCTGCATGCCGATGTTGAACGTATCGCCGCTGCCACTGCCACCACTGCCACGCTGCGCCGCGCGTGCGTCCTCTCTGGCGATGTAGATCTGCTTGGCGTCTTGGAGCAGCGAGAAGAACACTGCCCCTGCGAATCGCTCGAACCACTTGTTGTCGACCTCGCCCGAAGTGCCTGCGCGGCCCAGCGCGTCGGTGCCGGGCGAATTCAACTGCACCGACACGAAGTTGGGCGTCACCGCGCGCGACCACAGCGTGAAGATCGCCCTCTGGCCGGCCTGCAGGCCTTGGCTGTACTCTCCCTCCATCGTGGTGCCGGCCTCCATCAGCACCACCTTGCCGTCCATCGACATCACCGGCGCGCTGAGCATGCACTTCAGAAAGCCGGGCTGATCCGAGAGGATTGCCGTCAACAGCGTGCAGTCCGGCAGCGTGCCCTTGGCGAGCGTCATCGACGGGTTGCGGTTGATCGTCGCACTGGTGCCGGGCGTGACTGTGGCGGACAGGGCGCTGGCCAGTGGGTTCGTGCCGCCCGGCGGCGTCGATGCGCCCGGCAGGCCGACGTTCGCCGCTGCGGCTCCCACCTGCGCCGCGGCGGCACCCGGCTGTGCAACGGCCAGGTCAATCGCGCTCTTGCGCCGGCGCTCGCGGACGCGGTCTTCCTCGGACATGCCGGCCTGTGCCGCCGGCTGCCCGGCATCCGCCTTCTTCTCGGGCTCGGGGCAGTTCAATCCCATCGGAAGGCGCAAACCCCCCGGGCACTCTACATACGACGGGGCGGCAGGCGGCAAGCCCAATGCCAGGGGCACCTTGACTTCCGGTGCAGACAGTGGGCGGCTTTCGTTCGGCGCATCGGTCTTGGCCGGCGCGGGAGCCCCGAACAGGCCAAAGTAGTTGTTCTTGCTGGCGATCCCGAAAAGGATCAGCAACGCGGCCACACTCGAAGTGGCGACGAGGATCAGCTTCTGGCCCGGCGCCACGGAGCGATTGCGCTCAACCATCCCCTCGCGCTCTTCCTCGGCCACCGGTGCCTCATGCTTCTGTTCGAACATCAGTAGCCTCCAGAGTCCCGTTTCATGGTTCGCGAATTGCGCGCTGCACTTTGCCGCTGGCGGTTCCCGTCGGCGCCGACTGGACCGGCAGAGAGGGTGATCGATTGGTGATGCCTGCGACAAGCGAGCCGCGTCGCAGGAGCACGCGGGCGACGACCCGGTGCAGCACCATCGTGTCCTCCTCGACGTGGCAGTCGACAAGGCTCTCCGTCCCATCGGGCTCGACGATGAACGCCGCTGGCATCGGGTTGGCCGCCGAGAACAGCATGAACGTCTGCCGGCCGTTGTCGTGCATCGAGAGCGGCTGCAACTCCTTGGGGCCGACGATCCAGTAGTCGTAGTTGAGGGTGCCTTCTCGCCCGGATGCCTTGAGATCCGCATTGATCTGCTTGCGGTCGGCCTGCTCTTTAGCGAGGGCCAACGCCTCCGGCGTCGTGGCATCGCCCTCCGGGTACTGGAGCCGGACCCAATACGCGACATTGCGGGCCGTGCGGCTAGTCGTCTTCAGCTGGAACAGGTAGCTGCGCCGATTGGTGAATATCGTCAGGTTGGTGTCGGCCTTGACGTCCTTCGGCTTGACCACGAACAGGTTGCCATTGATGGCCGCGTGCCAGGCATCGCGGTCACCCATTGCGAAGTCCTTGATTTCTTCCTTCCTGCCCAGCTCGATCGTGGTCACCACACCCTCGGCCGCGGCGATGCGGATGACGTTGTCGCCCGTGAAACGGACCGTCTGGATGCGAGCATCGTTGGCGGACGGGACCGTACCGACTTCTGCGCAAGCCATGACCGCGGCGCCTGCGAGGCACACAAAGCCGATCAAGCGCGCATGGGTCGTCATCGCAATGATGCGTTTGGCATCCCGACGTTGGCCGGCGTGATCGGTGTGACGGGACCGGGAACAGAACCACCCTGCCCTGTTGCAGCCGGCGGCGAAGAGCCAAGCACTTGTGGCACACCCTCCTGATCCCGACGATAGTTCACCGCGCAGAAACCGAACGCGTTGACGTGCATGTCACGAATCTGCGAAGGGATGTTCTCGTGTTCGTAGCGCACCGTGAGAGTGGAGATGAATCGCGTGCGCACGGGCGGCGCTACGCCGCGCGTGACGGTCTTGTCGAACCGGACCTGAGCGACGCGCATATCGTCCTGATCGGTGGGCAGGAACGTGATGTTCTGGATCTCGACGCGCTCTGAGTCCGTCGGGCTCATCGTCTTCACCGGCGACTGCGCGTTGATCTCGGGATTGAAATAGTTCTCCCAGTCGGCGCGCACCGGCCCGCAGGACATCAGGTAGGCCGTCTTGTAGTTGGCCTCGGCCTCGCCGCGGGTGAACCCTTCGCGCGCCAACACGTAGCGCGCGACATCCGAGAGGATGATCTTCTGGTCCCGATCTCGGCCGACGTTGACGATCTCGCCCGGCGCCTGCACGTCATAGGCGCCCGTGGCGTTGTCTACACGGATGATGGCCGGAACGAACTGCTTCAGCGGCAGCAGGACACTCACGCTCAGCATGCTGATCCCGCAGAGGATCCCGCACGCCCAGGCGATCCCGGCGTTGCGTGACGCCCTGCGTTCAAGATCGAGACGCGACTGCGTGTCCCAGTCGATCGCCTTGGCGAAGTACGTCTCCTTGTCAGTCACTTGACTGCCCTGGTGACTTGGGCGGGATTGATGGGCCGCTCCTCTCCTGATGGCCATCCGGGCGGAGGCTTAGGCCCGGTGCAGCCAACGAGAACCAATGCAAGCAGCGCTGAGATGGACTTGAGGCGGGACATCATCGAACCCCGTCCTACTTCGCCCGCGAACGACTCAGCAGGGACTTGGCATGCGTCAGATTGGTCAAGCCGGCGCCGAACGATCCGCCACTACCACCGGTCAAGGACGCGCACATAGTTGGGATTTGCAGGAACATGAAGAACATCGCCATGGAGATCAGCAGGATGGGGATCGTGATTGCAGTCACATTCAAACCAGACCCTCGTACACCCAGCAGGTTCGCCACCATGTTTAATACCCCACCTCCACCGCCGGTGCCGCCCAACGTCGTATTCAGCGTTCCGACATAGCCGTTGATGATTCCGATAAACATGAAGATGAACAGAGCAGTGAACACGTGATAGAAGACAAAGTACAAGCCAGTGTTCAGCCATGAATAGAACCATTGGCGTGTTTGGGGCAAGATCAAAGCGAGCACAAAGAAGGGGCCGACAGCCAGCACCATGCTCAAGCCAAGCTTCGAGAAAATGATTGAGAAAAGCGCAACGGCGAGAAGCAGGTAGGTCGCGACTATGACAAGAACGCCCATCAGGAAAAGCGCAATCGCCGGGCCGATGGCGAGTTCCTTGACCAGGTTGCTACCTGCCGTGAACATTGCAGACACGAGGTCCACGACTTTCTCGTTTACTTGCCCAAGCAGATCCGGAGCATTCGTCGGCGAGTTGCTCATCGCAGATGTCAAAGCCGACGGTAGGTCGAAAATGGGTTTGGCAACCCAGTTCAAGTAACCGTTGCCCATGATGTAGAGGACCACCATGAATCCGACGAACTTCAGCAGCCAATCAGTGATCGGCATCGCCACCTTGCCCTCGATGATCAGGAAGCACCAGATCAGCAAACAGATTCCGAGCAAAATCCACGCAATCGGAATGACATAACCCGAGATGCCGGTGGCTGCGCCCTCGTACAAGCCGCTGAGCGCTCCGTCGAACTTCTTATAGATGTCGCCAATGACGTTGTCACTCATGCGCCTCTCCAACGGCTAGAAGTTCAGCTTGAGGGGCTTGCGCAGAGCTCCAACATCGTCCTGCGTGGCACACGCCGAGCCGCGCTTGCCGTTCTTCTCGAATTCGGAACTGCATGCCGCGTTCAGTTCCTTGAGTGGGCCAAGATTTCCATTGTCAGCCTCGGCCGCGATGAGTTTCGGATCAAATTTCATTGCCTCGACTTTCGGCTCTTGCTTGCTACAGCCGAAGATCATCACTGCGCCAAAGAACAACACGGCATGAGCGGTGAATTGCTTGGACATCATGTTCAGAACCTGATTCCGCCGGCCGACCCGCGGGTCATGCCAGCATTGAAGTTGTCGATGGCTGATTGCTGCTGAAGTCGCCGATCCGCCTCCTCCATTGCCTGAATCGTCGAGAGCTTGATCTGCTCGTTCTGCATGCGAACTGTCTCCACCTGGATGCGAGCCTGAATCTCGGAGATGGCCTTCTGATCGGTTGAGGCGTTGATTGAGATGACGAAGGTCTGCAAGTTGCGAATGTTGTCCGAGGCCTTCTTGTAGCCCATTTCGCCAATCTGCCTTTGCAGAGCCAACTGCTGCCACTGCTGCGTGCAGGCCGCCCGCATGGCCGCATCGCTGTTCAGTTCGGCGCAAGAGCGCAGTTGATTCGCGCGCACGATGTCGCTCACGGATCCGGAGATGCTGGCGAACGCACCAATGCCGTTCCTCATCGATCGCACGGCGGCCGCATAGTCTTGCGGCAAGTACTGCGTGAGCAAGTCGTTGTTCATGAGGCTGCCAAGATTGCGTACGCCTTGCAGCGTCCCGTAGACCTGCTTCATCTGGTCGAGCTGCTTGGCCATCGAACTCAGTTGATCAGACCATTTGGCGATGTTCTGGAGGTGGTTCATGGTGGCAGGAATGTCGCTGGTGACTGTCACCGGAATCTGGCCAAGGGCCGCGCCGGTAAAGCAGGTGCTTGCAATGGCCGACATCAAGGCTCGCTTCGTCTGAATCGAAAACTTCATCACACTCTCCTTTTCAGAAAGATGGGTAACCACTGACTGGGATCGGGTCCGAACTCGTCAATGACGCCGTGCATGACCTCGACGTTGTCGAGGCTCGCGGATAGGACAGATAGCATGTCGTCCATGCCGCTCAGGTCCATCTTGACAACGACCGATTCGGCCCCCTTCTTCAGCAAGAACTGCCCAGAGTTCTCCGGCGTGTGTTTGATCAGGTGGAACTCGCGCGGTGTCAGCTTCAGTCCGTCGATGTAGTCGGCCTGCTCTGCCTCGCCGTTGGGCAAAAGCAGTTGTGTCGGGAATTGCGACAGCAGCGTGCTGCCCAGCGGCGAACGACTGATGTCACTTGGCTCCTGGGTGTCCAGACCGATCACGCCGTCTTCCTTGCGGATGGTCTTGCCCTTATTTTCGATGAACGTCTGCATGAGCGGGTCCTTCAGCGCCCGCCAAGCCTCGGCGATGTCGATGATGTGCGGTGCTCCAGACGCGTTCTGCGCGATCTTGTGGGTGAGGTAGCGCAGGATCGGTGTGCGTGCTTCCTCGATGTCGAGGAAGTTCGTCATGTCGAAGCCGAAAGTGTGCGCGCCGCCGAGGTCGAACCGGTCCTCGGCGTTGTCAAGCACCCAGGCGAAGGCGCCTTCGTCGCACCAACGTCCCAGCGCCTGATACAGGCTGTTCTCGCGATGGGTCGGCAGCGCGTCGCGCACGCGTGCATAGCGGCGGTGCTTCGGATCGAGCTGATAGACCTGCCGGATGCTGCGCAAGAGATCCTCCTCGTCCTTGTGCGTCATGACGTACTTGCCATCGAACTGGGCGTTCCAGCTCATGATGCTAAGGATCACCGAGATGTTCTCAGCCGTCGGATTCATGGAGAATGGGTTCATGCCGGTGGGCTCCCCGCCGGCGATGCGGAAGTAGCGTCCGCCCATCGCGCGGATGCAGATTTCCTCTCCATAGTCCTTGTCGAAGCTGAAGATCTTCAACGGCTTGGCGCTGGCCATCCCCCGCTTGCGGGCGAGCAGTCGCAACGCAAGCTTGATGACTGTCTTGCCGCCGCCTGAGCGGCCGATGATCTTGTAGTTGCCGAGTTCCTTGCGGTGTGCCTTGAGCAGCGGCGTGTCCTCACGGCCGCGGGCCGTGTCCCCTTCGTCGGGGTCGGCTCTCGCGGGCTCATCGTCGTAGTCCAGGCGGATGCCCTGCTCCAGCAAGCGGTCGCGGCTCACGTGGAAGTTGAAGAAGTAGGGACCGCCTGCCGCCGTCTTCATGAGGGCGATCGGCGCTCCCCATTGACTTCCCTTGGCGTTGCCCCGCGGAAAGTTGTGCATCGGAAAGAACTTGGAGAAGTTCTTGCTGCTGATCGGCATGGCCCGAATGCGGCCGTATTTCAGATTGCCTGGCAGTGTGCTGAAGTAGGTGCAGATCAATGCTCCACCCCGCTCGCGCGATGTATTCATGCTCTTCTGGTCGAGCAACGTGACGGCCGCGTTGACGTTGTGATTCAGCTCCTTGATTGAGTCGCCGTAGACGACGAGGATCAACTCGTGCTCGAACATCGAGAACTTGCCTGCCTGCAGTTGCGTGCGCGCGGCCGCCACCTCCTGCAGCTGCTCTTCGTTGTCGCTGGTGGACTTGATCTTGTTGTACTGGGTCTTCAGCAGCGCATCGGCCTTGTCGAACGCCATCACCGTAGCCGACTGGCTCAGCACGAATTCAAAGGACGACGACAACAATCCGTCGAATACCTTGGAGTCGAGCTGCTCTGCGCGGTACGGCGCGACAAGCGTGAGCACCGCGGCAAAGCGCGATCCCGAAGCACCTTCGATCTCCACTGTCTCCGCGCCGAAGTTCAGCGCCGCAGCCTGGAGGTTCTGGCTCAGTTCATGCGCGTCCAGGCGGATGTGCCTGTCGGTGTTGTTGAGGACCCGGCAGTAGAACCCGGCGGTGCGTGAGCACAGCACGCCATGATTCGAATAGGTGCCGAGCAAACGAGGGTGATAGCGCTTCAGGCTCGCCATCAACTGCGCCGACATTTTCGACAGTTCATCGCGCGCTCGAAGGCGTATTTCCGTCATTCCTTCGCTCGCCCGTTTGGAGAACCGGATGCTGGCGCGATCTGCCTTGTTGCCAGCAAGTCGGTAGACCGGTGACACGAAGAGCTGGTTGACGAAATGCTGCTCCCCGTCGAACTTGCGCGCGTACTGTCGTGCGAACTCGGTGCTGAGGTCGTTGTCGTATGCGACGCCGGACACGTCATACCGCACGCGACGACGTTCCACATGCGTCCATAAGGCCACGTTCGGGCTGCGCGCGATGTTGTTGATCGCGGAGAACCATTGCTGGTTCAGGTTGTCGAGTTCCTTGTGGCCGATGGTCTCGAATGAAAGGCCGTGCACCTCAATGGTCTGCGTCAGGTCGCCTTCGTAGGTCACCACGGTATGGGCGTCGATCTGCTGGGAATAGGGTAGACAGCTGGCCACGCTGCGCTCGGCGTTGATGTTGGGGACCTTCAAGACTGCGGACATCACCGCACCTCACGCCGACTGGTATGGGGACTGAAGCTCACGACGCCGTTGCCGTGCACCTTCTTGTTCTGAGCGAACCAGCGGTATCGGTAGCTCGCCACGAGGTCGCGAACCCAGAACGGGTTGTCGTTGGTCTTGAGCACGAGCACCATGTGCAAGGGCAGAAGGAGCAATGTCCAGAAGCCGAAGAGGCGCATGCAGAGCAACAGCAGCATGCACTCCGCGCCAAACACTGGCAACGGAACATAGGCTTGCAGAACAGGAGCCTGCGGCCCCCGATAGATCACCGCACGCTCCAGTGCGGGTTCCTCATGACGTTGTTCGATGTCGATCATGACGCGCTCAGAGTCTCGAGATCCCGGACGCCGAGCCGCCCACCATGTCCTTCACGAATTGGACGATTGCCACGACACCGAACGCCAACGCCGTACCAAGCAGCGCCTGGAAGAAGATCTTCTTGGGATCGTCCCGACCGAGCCAGTTGCCCGTGACCCAGTTCAAGAGCGTCAGCAGGCAGGCAATGGCGCCGATCACCCCGACCACACCGTAGATGACGTTGAATATGTTGACCCCTGCCTGCTTCAGGCTTTGCGCCATCGCGGGGTGGGCGGCCAATGCCAGCACGGCGGCCCCGCCAGCCAATCGCACGATGATCACGGATCGTTGAACCCTCCAAACGTCGATCCTTGCAAGCGCGGCGATGAGATGCTCATTCATGGAACCTCCGGGGTGTGGTGTTCGATCTGCGGTGCCGCAGCTAGAAGCCGGTTGGCTTTGTCTTCTCGAAGATCTCAAGCGCCTCGCTTGGGCGCCGGGTCCTGCCCGAATTCACTGGCGTCGCAGCGGCGGTGAATGCAACTGCGGTAGCTTGGGCGGCGGGCTTCGCGCTGGACTCGCCGCCACCGATCTGCACCTGGGGCGGAGCGCTGCTCATGTATGCAAAGATTCGGTTTGCATACTCGTCGCTGATGGCACGACCGACGCCGCCGGAGTTGTAGCCACGAAGTGCAGCCCAAATGGCCGCGACGCCCGAGTAACCGGCGGCCGACGCTCGGTGATAAAAGTTCCAGAGAATCTTTTGACCCACCGCCAAGTTCTGGCAGGCGTCAAAAGCCTGCTCCCAGGTCATGCCGTAGAGCGCTACGTTGCTCACGTGGATCTGCGCCAACCCGACGGAGAACTTGCGGCCGGTTGCAGCGAGTTCTTTTGCCATCGCCACGGCTTCGGGGAGCGACGCAGGCTGCTTCACCACGACCTGAGCCTTGTCCATTCCGATGGCGAATGGCTGCCATGCCGACTCGGTGCGAACCAGCGCCTGCATCAACACCGGCGAAACCTGCGGTGCGCATTCTTGAAGCAAAGCGTCAACTTGCATAACGACCTTCCCGCCTCACAATCACCGAGAATTTCCACGATCGGTGTGCGCCAACAAAATGAGACTGCCCGTACCTATCAAATACAATAGCTTTGAAACGCGAGAGCATCGTGTACAGATGTCTTGCATTTCGACACTTTGCCCGCCGCGACGATATCGCACAACCACACTTACAAATTGATATGGGTGAAGGGAATGGGGTTGAACGATACAAATGATGACGACCAGCTTTCCTTGGCAGCGCTCGCAGTCAGGGCGCTGCTGGAGCGGCATGGGCTGCCCAAGCACCGGCACGCCGCATTCGTTGGAGAGTTCTTCAGCCTCTCACGAGCGGCCGCCCATCAGCGCGTGAATCGGAGCGCAGCTTGGACATTGGAGGAGCTCAAGCAGCTTGCAGAGAACTTCGGCGAAAGCCTTGCCGGTTTGGTTTCCGCGCACGGCGCGGACGACGCCAGGCCCGCCGTGGTGCGCATCGGCGGCCTCCAGAGCAAATGCAAGGTGTGGCTCGACCGCTCGACAGGCCCATCAGCAACAGACGGACTGGTAGCGCTGGAGGATGAGGCCGGACTGGTAGTGGTTGCGGCCACTGCAGTGACCATGAAGGGCGGCGTGCGAGTTGCGCGGCTTGAAATCGAGCAGTCGGTCTTGAAGCCCGCAAGAGTGGCTGTCATAGACGACGAACGCGACGTGGCCAGCGCGCTATGCGATCAGTTGCGCGGCTTCGGCATTGCTGCCGATGGCTTTGACGACGTCGACGCGCTATCTGACGAGATGGCCAAGTCGCCGTTCGATGGGTACGTGGTCGATTGGATGCTGCGCAAAGGGGACGCAAGCCAATTGCTCGCTACGATCCGAGCATTGGAGAGTCCGAGCGCCATCGTGCTGCTCTCCGGCAAGTTGCGCGGCGGATCGGCCGATCCAGCGGAGGTCGCATCTGCATGCACAGCCTTTCGCGTCCAGCTTATCGAAAAGCCCGCTCAGATCCCCCTGGTGGTTTCCGCGCTGGAGTTGGCAGGGCTGCGCCTGGACAAGACCGGTGTATAACGGTCGCAGCAATTGAGCCACGAATTAGACGCCTTGCGCGACGGCTTCGCATAAGCTGCTAGCCGGGGAGCCATCGGCTACGACCGCCATCGACTACGAGAACTTGACCAGTGACGTAATTTGCCTCAAGAAGCAGATACCGCACTGCGCCGGCGAGGTCGCCGAAGTCGCCGACACGTCCGAGCGGAATTGACTGCCCAATCGTATCCATCTTGGCCCGGTCGTCCCAGCTTGCAGGAAACGGTAGCGTACCGGGCGCCACGACGTTGCATCGAATCCGCGGTGCCCACTCGATCGCAAGATTGAGCAATAACGACTGAAGTGCGGCCTTCGAGATGGTGTACCAGACAAAGCCACCGGCCGGCCGTTCCACGTGTACATCCGTCACCGCAACAACCGAGCGCAAGGTGCCCTGCAGAGCAGTGAGAATTGCAACATTTGCGTGCAGGTGCACCGCGAGATCTAATTGGGCGCGGGCGGAATCACCAACTTCGCTGGGCTGATAGACGCTCGCATTACACACGCAGTAGGCTGGATCCAACTGCGTGACCCACGGGGGAACGATGACCGGTTGCGCCAGATCGGCCTCCCAAGTCATTGCATCGGCGCCGTTGGCGCGCAACTCGTCGCGCAACAGCATGGCGCGATCTCGGGACCGCTCGGAATGGTGGATGACCACATCGATCCCGGCACCATGCAGCGCGCGTGCGATAGCTTCCCCTCCGCGGGCCGTTGCGCCCGTCACCACCGCCCAAGTCATCGCGTCAAGGTCAGACGAGGGACGTCAACCCACGGATGATGCTTGGTGATCGCCACGCGAGCAGAAGTGACATGGCTCAGTTTGCGGATCCGCTCCCGGATAGTGGTCGTTACTTCTTCAAGAAGCGAGTAGCGTCTCTCGGCAAACACTTCGTGCACGATCTCTCGCAAGCGCCCATAGTCCAGCGTCAGCGCGATGTCGCCCCTCTCCGCCGCCGCGTCCGAGTAGGCATCCGCCACTTCCACGGTAAGCAGTACTTTCAAATCCTGCACTCTGCCTTGTTCACTCGACGCGATCCCAATTTCGGTGCGAACCTGCAGTTCCATTTCGATAGTGGCCATGATTTTTATGAAGTTGTAGCCCAGCGCAATGCAGCGCGGGGGAAGTAGAGAAATTGGCGGCTGTATTGGTGGCAATATTTTCTTCTACACCGTGCGTGAGCTTGCAGCAACATACGTCGGCGCAATGGGAAAGCGCACAAAGAAAGCCTTCCCACGTGGCGCCCTGCTCCGGACGCCGACACCCCAGTTTGCCGACTCCGCCAGCAACTTTACGACAGCGAGACCCAGTCCGCTGCCAGAGCGCGGTGTGGAAGCGCGACGACCACGCACGAAGGGTTCCCAGATCGCACCAAGTTCAGAGGGGGGAATGTCTGCCCCATCATCGGCGACTTCGATGTCGCACATCGGTCGAGCGGCATCTCCCGATATCTCCACAAACTTGGCACTGATCGTGATGGGACCTGGTCCGCCGTATTTGATTGCATTGGAAAGAAAATTGCTCAAAACCTGATGGAGGCGAACCTGATCTGCCGTCACCTTCTCCTGTACCGTGAGTGACGTCACCAACTGGATGTCCCGCTCCAGACCTGCGAACGAGCGGTGATCTTCAACGATCCGCTGAAGAGTCGGTATGAGCGCGAACGTCTCGCTGGATACATGGACTGCGTTGCTTGCGCGGCGCGTGTATTGGGCGATGTTGTCCAACTGCCCGGACAGCAACGCGAAACTGCGCTCCAGCGACGCAACCGCGGCTCGCCCGTCTTCGTCCGTCACGGTCAGCGTGAGCATCTCGACGTCCCCCAACATGGTCTGCAAAGGCGTTCGCAACTCGTGCGAAACCATGCCAAGCAACGCCACCCTTGCCAAGGCGCTGCGTTGGGCTTCAGCGCGCGACTCAGCTTCGACGCGAAGCGCTGCCAAGCCCTTGCGCCGCATCGCGACGTGGAAGATGAGACCAAATCCAAGAATCCCCAGCAGAGCCAATCCTAGCTCCTGGTTGTGAATGGCATCCTGACGCTGCCCTTCGAAGGCACGCTCGAAGGCCGAAAGCTCCTCTGTGCGCAAGTTGTTCACCATCCGGACCACGGCCCGGTCCAGTTCAGCGGTCTGGTCATCAAAATGCAAAGGGCCTTTCGGATCGCGCAATGCGTCTTCCACCATCGCGTTCAGCCGCGGCTCAAGTTCGCTGAGTAACGGGAGTGCCTCTCGGAAGCCCTCGACTTTGTCGAGAAAGGGTCGAATCTCCGGGGAATCCGTCAGGATCGCATACTTGGCATGGAGAACTTCCCGGAGCACCTTTGCGTCGCGCTCGGAGCGTAGACGTTGTTCTCCTGGTGGCAACTGTTGATGCCGCCAGAGCTCCAGACGCAAAGACTGCAAAAAGATCTGGTATTGCGCCCCTGCGAAGTAATAGCCTTCCGTCGGCCACTTGTCGCGCGGTGCGCCCGCAGGAAGCAAGGTCACGCGCAGGTAGATCTCCAAGATGATGGCGATCGCCACAAAGACGATTCCGATGGGCATGCCCACCCGCTGGAGCCACTTCGACACCACGTCGAACCCACGCCACCGTGACCAGTGACTCATCGGACCACGATCTTGCACACCATCCAGACAAACTGCGCCTGCCCATTGATTTTCGTCAGTTCGGGGTATTGGTCCCTCGGATAAACCAGAAAAAACGGGCCGCGGGTTGCGATCTCAAGTCGCCGACCGTTCTGCGTGTGCGCCATCACTGGTTTGTACTTGGTGAGGTCGGAGATCGGTATGGTGATCTCGTAGGCATCGATGGCATAGAAGCGCATCTCCGTAGCTTTGTCACTGACACCCGCAGCCGCGAGGACCGTTGACAATTCAGGACCGGCAAATTCGCTGCGCGGTGTCCACGCCGTGGCGGTGACAAGGCGGACCGCTTTGAGCGCGAGCAAGTCCGACTCTGAAAAGAGGTATGAACCGCGAGTCGAGTTTGATTTCACCAAGCCTGAAATCTCCAACGCAGCGTCGGTCGGACATGCATTTGGCGCAGAGTGCGCCACCCCATAGGCGACGACCAAGCCAAACGACGCGAAGCGGATCACCCCTGCAATGCAGCGCCGTAGCAAATCGCATTTCATGTAGAACCTCCAGTCAGACTGTGTTGCAGATCTTGAGCAAGCTTGATCGGCGAGTAGGGCTTGGCGAAATACCTGAGGTGGTGATGATCAATCGCGGCTAGGAGTTCGGGATCCGACGGAATCCCGCCAACCGCCAAGTTGCCCGTCAATAAAAAAATCGGCACGTCCGCGTTTCTCGCGCGACCCCGGATGCTCTCGATCAACTCCAGCGGGGTGGTGTTGACCAGCAGCCAGTCGAGTACGAATGCATCGAAAGCCTCCTCACCGTCATGCTCAGCGAGAGCTGCGGGATCTGTGAATGTGACGGCGCGCAGATGAAAGCGCCGCAGCATCCTGGCAATCGAGGCAGTCAGTTGGGCATCGTCATCAAGGATGGCGACTGTTCTGAGCTCAGGAATTGCAGGGCCGGTCACGAAGAGGACTCGCTATTTCTCTCGTCGCCGTGCCTTGACTCTGGATCTTCCACCTCGACATTCACGCGCAACTCAAAGCTCGGCCCGGTAGGGTCGCCATCCAAGACGCACAGTCCGCCACGGAGATAGCAGGCGATCAGACCGACCAAACTCAATCGATCCGTGACGATAGTTGACCATGATGACCACGGAGAGGATGCGAGACACTGCATGCGTATGAACAACGGCTTGTCCGACGACGGTGCCGAACCAACTGACAGCATCACTTGCCCCGCGGCTCCGTTGAGCACCGTGCGCACCAGCCGGTCAAGGGCAAGCTGGATCAGATGTGCCTCTCCCTTTACGAAGATCGGCAGATCCGGAACCTTTACTGCCGCGCGGGAATTGTTGCCGATGTGGCGCAGCTTGTCTGCCGCCGCAACTTCCTTCAAAAGTGCGCCAACTTCGAAGGACAGGCGATGAGGCCGCTGGTTATCCAATTGGATCTGGGCGAGCGCCCGAAGGTCGTTCAGTTGCGTGAGGATTCTCTGGGTGGCCTGATGGATCCGGGCCAATGCTGTGCGGCCATCCTCATCCAGTTCCTGAAAGATGAGATCTTCGCTGGCCGCCACGAGAAGTTGGACCGGCGCACAAAGCTCGTGCACGAGCAGGTTCAGCGCTGCTGGATGATGCCGATCGGGTTGGAGACCGTTCACGGCCTCAGCCCATTCTCGATCGGGAATCCTTATTGATGTTGGTGAGGTCATGGACAAGACTTTTACTGGAGCCGCTACCGCGCCGCGGTGGCCGGCTGAGAACTTCTCCCCGAGAAGCTTGAGCCCTGTTGTCGGTGACCCGCGTGGACTCTCGGCTGCGCGTGCACCTCTTTCGCCAGTCGCGCACGTCCGGCGCGTTCGATTTTCGCCCGCAAGACCGCCGATTCGTTCACTGCGTCTCTCAACTCCAAGGCTGCAAACTTCTTGGGCTCCCGGCTCATCGCGGCCGCCAACCTGCCTGCGTCGTCGGTAAACAAAGTGATGTCGTTGCGGGGGCGTGAGATGGCCACGTAGAACACGGCGCGATTGCTGGTCAGACTTTTTGTGTTCGCGTCGACCAGCACCCGGTTCTTGGTCAGACCCTGGGCCGAATGAATCGTGCTCGCGTACCCATGTTGCAGATGAATGGGGCGGCGGCAATCGATGAGAATATCCGGCCGGGCAAGCCCCCTATCGGGCTCTCGCTTCAGCATTACGTGCCCGGATTCGACGGCCCCAACCTCGTATCGCTCGCCGTTGCAGATGCCAAGGGCCTTGTCATTTGCGGTCACACGCACCCAGTCGCCAGGTGCGAGATCAACAGTGTCCTTCTCGTAAAGGCGAAGCATCGGATTCAGCGCTGGATCGAAGGATGCTTGCTGGCCATTCTCCCGCCTCACTGTCAGCGTGTTCCGCGCAATGTCATGGCTCAAGACCGTGAGCTGTTCACCCTGCCGTACGTCCATGCTATAGCTCCGCTGCGGTATGACGATTTGACCAACGTCGTAGCTTTGCGCTGAGCGCAGTTCGGCCCTGGTCATGTCAACGTTGTTCAATACATCCACGGGCCGACCGTCAGCAAGCGACAACCCTTCCCGCACCAGCGCGTTGATTGCGCGTCTTGCTTCGTTGGTTCCCGCCACGATCAGCGTCTCCTTGCGCTCGGCCTCCGGCAACTGCACGTAGGCCTGTGCCACGCGCTCATGGCGCCTTGCATCCTGCACAACTTCGACGATCGTGTGGCGCAACGTCGAAACGGCAAGCGGCACTTCGTTGTTCGCGGCGTGCACAACCGCCGCACGGATGGCTTCATTCTTCTGTCGCTTGATCTCGGTGAGAAAGGCCTTGGTCATGCCTGCGTCCTGCAACTGCTCGAAAGGCTTGCCCGCTTCCACTGCGTGGGTCTGCTTGCGGTCTCCGCTGAGAATCAGACGTGCATCCTGCTTTTCCACGATCGTCATGAGCTTCTCGAGCTGGTGCGCAGGCACAACGCCCGCTTCGTCCAGAAACACGATGCTGTGCCGGTCCAGCGTGCGTTGCTGCGAGACTCGTGCAAGGAAGGACGCCAAGGTTTGCGATTCCATGCCCAGAGACGCGAGGGCCTCATTCTGGGAGGCATAGGGCGCCAAGCCGATCACCCGGTAACCATGCGCCCCGGAAAGGCGCGCAGTCTCCGCCTTGATCCCCGCCACTGCCGTGCTGAGCATGTGGCTTTTGCCGGTGCCGGCCAGACCCTGGATGCCGACGAACCGATCGTGTGTGGTGAGCACCATTTCCACCGCCTCGCGCTGCCCAGCGTTGAGATCGCTCGCCGCAAGCATGCGCGCGACGCTCTCCACCGAGGCGACCGCCGGAACGCTGCCGCGACCGGCCTTCTCGATGCCAAGGATGCGAATCTCGGTGCGCTTGGCGTCCGGCGTCGCGAAACGCGCCTCCGCCGCGACGAGCGCGCCGCGCTGAATGGCGGAATCGACCGAAGCCTCGGCTTGCGCCTGGGTCTGGTCGCGCGAAGCCATGGTCAGCGCGACCCACGAAGCCCGTGTCAGCTTCTCGAACTCGTCGTGCCCCTTGAAGCGCGCTGCGTTTGGATCTCTTGCCAGTTCGCCGGCGCTGATGTTCAAGGAGCGGGCTGACTGGTACAGCGGCAACTCCGGCAACAACCGGCCATCTCTTTTCGCATTCTCGAGTGCTTCTTCTACAGACGCAGTCGTCGTTCGCGTCGCAGCCCGACCGTAGGCGACCTCCAACAATTCGCCGCGCGAGAAGATCCCTTGTCTTTCGGCCAGGTGTGCGATGGCGAAATCAATTGCTTCGTTGGCGGCCCCCCGGCTTCGGCCCTTGCCTGTGAGCGCTTCATTGATTGCGTCGCCGGCTTTGCCAACCCGTTGACGGACCGCGTGGACCACGCCACTCTGGGCATCAAGATCGAGACCCGCCTCCCTTGCCGTTTCCAGCCAGTGGGCGCGCAGCCAGGCGCGATCACTCTCTGTCTTCTTCTGCCGGGTGGCGAGCGTGATGATCTGCTTTTGGGCCGTGGTGGCAGTGCCCCGGTCCTGGCCGCGAGCAGCGAGCAACCGTTCGATTTCCTGACTGCGCTGACTGAAGTGCTGGATTGCGGCATCGGGGATGTGAGCCAGCTCCCAGCCGCCTTTGCGGGTCTCCCGAAGGTCGAAACCCAAGGCCTTCAGTTCGGCAGCGAGCGTCGCGCGGTAGAAGGCACCGATCACTTTCACGTTCTTGAGCAGGTCTTCGTTCGACAAGGCGCGCCATTCCCCGTCCGAGCGTCTCGTCAGGTTCATCACAATCGCGTGCGTGTGGAGCTGCGGATCCTGTGCGCGAGAGAGTTCGTGCCTGAATGTCGCAGCGACGAGATTGCCGGTGCGCTCGCGAAACGACAGGCCCGCCTGCTTCTTTCGCGTCGCCGCGAACTCCTGCATGAGCTCGAGACTCTTCCTCACCGCCCCGTCGTGCGCGGCGACGATCCGATGGTCGCCCTTGACGAGCGCCTGAATGCTTACGGACTTGGGCGCACTGAAGGTGAAGTCGATGCCCTTGCGGTCCTTGCTGCCTTTCGTCTGACTCAGTCGAATTCGTTTGCCGTCGGGTAGCTGCCCATCGAGCAGGTTTTGAAACGTGTCACGGTCAATGGCCTGCGCGCCGTCGAGGCCCAGATTGAGGACGCTTTGCCCGATCCATTCGCCGCGGTGACCCTCCTTGCCGTAGTAGTCGTCGGAGGTCTCGAAGTAGTGCGCGGCTCCGGCCGCGCTGGCGACGAACTTGAACGACAGCATTTTGAGTTCCTCGTCAGGAAGTCAGCACGCGCGAACTTTGGTGCGAAGCGGCGGTCGGTGATGATGCCGCCTTCACGCCTTGTGGCGCGGTGAACAGCAGGTTTCGCGCCTGCGGGCGGTCGTGGAAGCCGTCGGCCATGATCATCGGTGCCACGATAACCCGACGAGCCTTGTACTTCATGGTTACGCGCGCAATCGGATAGTTGCCGGCGAGCTTCACGTAGCCGGTGAGGTTGGGTAGCAGATGGAACTCTGCGGGCGACACGAGTCGCTCCGTGTCCTGCCGATGCGAAAGCGTTCCTTTCCCGCCGGCCGTTCCGACCGACACGCTGGGCGCACGCCGCAGGACGGTGTGCTCGCCAAGGCCACGCGAGAATTCTTCAGCCGTGTATGTGTCGAGCTCGCCGATTCCGCAGAGGAAGGCCGATCTGAAGCAGTTGCGCAACGTCAGCGCATCGTCCTTGCCGTAGGTGTCATTCAGCTGTGCCAGCGACTGCACGCCCGGCATGATGCGCAGACCCTTCTTCCGGCCTTTGGTGGCAGCGTCGATGATGTAGTTCAGCTTCTCGAGTGAATCGAGTTCGTCGCAGACGAGGTGCATGCGCCGCCCTGGCTCTTCCGGCATCGACAGCACGCTGGCACAAGTCACGTCGACCCAGCATGAGATCAGCGGCTTGAGGGCCTGCAGCATGTCCTCGCGCCAGGTGATCCAAAGACTGCCCTGCCCGCGATCCAGCCAGTCACGGAAGGAGAAATCTCCGGACGGCAGGTACTTGTGCGGCGTGATGTATTGGGTCAGCACGGTGCGGATGCTGGCAAGCGTATCCGGCGCCCCGTGAAAGCAACCCGCCGCCGGCGTGCCGGCAAGCAAGGCCTTCAGATCGTCGTTGCTGGCAGTAGTCAGCCAGTGGACCAATTGCTCGGTCGATCCGGCGCCCTGTCGCAACAATACCGTCAACGTCTCGCTGACGATGGTGCGGCCCATGCTGTTCCAGGTCTCCTGTTCGGTCGACGGACTGCGCGGGATCAGGCTGATCGCGTACTGCTCGCAGTCGAAGCTCGTGCGGATCTCGTTGAAGATGCTCCAGCCCTGGCTGCGTTTGTCGAACGGGTTGAGGATGACGTCGCCAGGTCTGAAGAAATACCGCATGGATGCACCATCCGGATCGACGCAGACGATGCGGTCGCCGCGCCCAACAGCGCTCTCGATGTAGTCGCTGATACAGACGCTCTTGCCAGTGCCCGTCGAGCCTCCAACGAAGAACTGGGTGTTCTCGACATCCTTCGGGATCGGAATCCCGGCGAAAACAAGTTGGGATTTGCCGCTGCGCGTCTGGGTTGCCAAGACTTTTTGCCCGACCATCTTGGGCCCACGCAGGCGGGTCACGAAGACGGAGCCGCCGTAGTGGTTGGCATAGCGATTCGCGCAGACTGCGAAAACGAGGATGCCTAGCGCAAGTCCGACGAAGGGGCCAATCCACAGGATCGGCAGGAACGGCGTTTCCTTGGCGGCGTACCACAGGCCCTTCGCAAAAAGAGTTGCAGGCAGCTGGTAGTACAACGCCACGTTTGCGATCCAGCCGGCAATGACGGCTACCAGCACCCCCAGCGCCAGCCAGGACCGGAGCGTGTTGTCGGGCGTGCGATGGTTGACGAACATCAGCGCCCTCTTAGGTACGTTTCGATGGCCGACACGTCGATTGCCTGATCGGCTTGAGCGCGGATGCTCTCCCCTACCGACTTGCGCACCATCACGTAGAGCCCGCAAAGCACGCTGAGTATGAGTTGCTGGTCTCCACTCTCATCGCCCGGCCGCTCAAGACGGCGGATGAGCGAGCCCATCTTTTCGAGCTCGGATCGAACGCCGGCAAGTGCGTCGGTGTTGGGTCGAAGCGCGTCAAAGTACACGCGCTTGATGTGGGTGCCCAGGGCGGCATCGTCAGATGCCGCGAACGAGCGCTCCAGAAAACTGGCCTCGTCGTCGTTGAACCGGATCGGGACGTACTTGCCCATGTGTTACCTCCTAGAGATGCGCCGTCATTGGCAAACGGCGGCGCGAAGTAACACAGGCTCGGCCCCATGTAACACAGCGAAATCGAGAATCCATGCGGGTTTGCGGGCACCTTGTAGGTGCGTATGGTGTATCGCCCCTAGGCGAGTCGACGGACCCACTGTCGCACCCCAAAACGCGGTCTTTGGTACACACAACTGCTCGGGCGAGCCGAAGGGTCGACCGAGAGCGTGACAGCAGGCCGAAGGCAATCTGTAGCCAAACTGTAGACATCGTGTAGTCCTTCTGTAGCGATTATGTAGCCTTTTTGTAGCGAAAGTGTAGCCACCGGACAGGTCATTCTGCGTTTTTTCAAGACATTTCATATCTTGAGCGCCACAATACGCCGGATTGACTTCCATTTCCATACTCGATGTCAGAGCTAGAAGTGATCACGTGCCAAACAGGCGAGCTGACAAAACTCGGGCTCAAGAGCGATGCCGCCGTCATCCAGCGCCTTTGCCCCGCAATAGCGGCGGCACTGCGGGCCGGCTATTCGCACCAAGTCATCCACCACACCCTGAGTGCAGCGGGTTTTGCAATCACTTGGACAAACTATCGGATCGCGCTCGGGCGAGCGATCAAGGCATCGGCTTCCATCGTCAAGCCCAAGGGTCATCGAAGCGGCCTCGCGCATAGCGCCGCCCAGACGACTTCCGACACGGGAGCGTGGCAGACCTCTTCGATGCCGCAGGAATCCGGGGAGTCGCGCACCTTGAGCGGTACGTCCTCCGCCACGCGCGTGATGGACGCATTGCGCCAGGCCCGCGAGGTGGCCACTTCAAAAGACTACGGCCAGATCGCCCGTGATCTCTACCGCCAGCAACAACGCGACCAAAGACGAAAGGACCGACCATGAAGATCTGTGTTCTCAATCTCTCCGGCAACGTCGGCAAGAGCACCCTTGCCATTCACCTGCTGGCTGCATATCTGCCCGGCGCGCGCATCCTGAGCGTCGAGTCGATCAACGCAAGTGCCGCCGATCGCATGCCGGGACTCGATGTCGAGGAGCTCGGTGCGAGCCGTTTCAAGGAGATCCTCCGGGAACTCATGCAGGGCGACGACGTGATCGTGGATGTCGGCGCCTCCAACGTCGCGGCTTTCATGACCGAAATGAAACGCTTCAAGAGCGCGGTCGGGGAGTTCGACTGGGTGCTGGTGCCAACCGTCCCGACGCTCAAGCAGCAACTCGACACCATTGCAACCATCGACTGGCTGCACGAACTCGGCCTGGACGGGCTCAAGGTCCGGGTGATCTTCAACCAGTATGCGAGCGATGCACAGGATCCGATCCAGGTGGTCTATTCGCAGGTGCTAGGGTATGCGGTGGCGGATGGCAAGGGCAAGGCAGTCTACGAGCCTCATGCTGTCGTCGATCACAACGAGGTCTATGAGTTGGCCAAAGACTCCGGTCAGGTGATGCGCGCACTCGCGAGCAGTACGACCGACTGGAAAGCAGCGCGCGGCGAAGCCAAGCGCGCAGGCGACATGGTCGCACTGGAGCGCGCCATGGCCGGCCAGATGACACACGACTTGGCCGTCACGGCCCATGAAAACCTCGCGCGTGTGCATGCGATGCTTTTCGACGATCGGAGCGCGAACGATGCCGGGCCAGCCGCAGCTGGCAGGAAGCGTGCATGAACCCCGCAAGCGCGCAGCATGCAGCGCTGCGCATCCTGCTGGAAGATGTTGATCCGCTACTGCAGCGCGCCGAAGAAGCGGCGCAAACGCTGACAAAGGTGCGCGAGGAGTTGGATGCCGATCTGATGACGCTCGGCGAACTGGTTCAGAAGTCGATCGATGCGCAACCAGCGATGCTGGAGGCCGTCCGCAAGCTCAGCGCGTCCGCCGCGCGCATAGAGGCGGCGTTGCAATTTCAGGTGGTTTCAAACCCTGGTCGAGCCGAGCGATGGCCCGGCGCAATCTGGATCGCCTGTGCGACCAGTGCAGTGCTATCGGCCACGATCGTATCGGGCATCGCGTGGATCGGGTCGAGGGAATTCGTGGAACAGGCGCGCATCGGCCGGGCGTTGCAGTCCGCATGGACGTCAATGGATCCGGCGACGCGCTCCAAGGTGAAAGAGCTTTTGGGGAAGTCCTGAGAGCAAAGGAAACGGCCGTCGAGACTCGCCAGCCATTTCCGTTGGTTCGCCTCAGCGCATTTCGTCCTCGACAGCACCTTCGCCGCCTTGCTCGTCCAGGTTGCGGAGTGGCGCGGGCAGCCAGCGCGTCCCTTCAAGCTTGCTTTCGCAATAAGCCACGACCTCGGCCTTCTTCATGCCGACTGTGGCTTGTGTTGCATCGACGCCGGTGGCCTCCTTGACGGCTTCAAGTGCCTTGGCCTTGCTGACGTGGCCGAGGTAGCGGCCTGCGCTGGGAGTCCACCAGTCGGCCACGTCGACGTCCAACGCCTGCGCGAGAGCATCGCTGTGGTTGGCAGTGGAGCGAGTGCGTGCGGCGATGGCGTTGACACTGCGCGCGGTGCAGTAGGCCAGCAGTTCGAGCAATGTTGCCTGCGGCTGCGCGAGCAGCCAGCGGAACAGTGCGGCAGGGTTGCCGGGGAGGCGGTCACCCCACATCGCCTCCGCTTCGCCGAGCAGCGTGGCGGCCGGGCTGTCGCCGTACGCGCTGGCTTCTTGCGCGAGGGTGCTGTCGCTGGTCACGCGAACTGCGACCTTGACGATGTCGTCGCCGCTGCCGTACAGGCTGAACACGGTCTCTGCCATCCGGTGCACCAGCGTCACGAGGGCCACCTGCGGGTTCTGCATCAAGGCTGCTTGCAAGGCCGCAGTGCGGTGCGCGGTGAGGTCGCGCATGAGCTTCTCGCTGAACTCGGCCCGCGTCGAAACCTGCTCCGTCGCCACTGGATCCGGACGGGTGATCTCACCCCCTTCGCTGGTCGCCGCCTTCCGATCCTCTGGTCGCAGCAAACCGCGCTCGATCACAATGTCGCCACAGTGGTCGAGTCGTACCAACGCACCGGACCGTGCCAGTTGTTCGGGTGCCCACTGTTGCAAGACGGCATGTGCGGTCATCAGGTTTTCATCAGCCTTATCGAGCGCTTCGCAAAGCTGCTGTTCGACGAGTTCGTAGTCATCGGCCTCGGGATCGCCTTCGTCCTGGTGCTGGTCGTAGGCATCGGCATGCTTGCGCTGCTCGGTCGCGAGCCGCTCGATTGTCTCGGCTTCCTCGGGCGTCGGCTCGCGTTCGCTCTGGCCCTCGCGTCCGTAGCGCCGCCATGCACTCGTGTCGGCTTCAAGCGAACAGGCCACCCAGGACCAGCCCCTCCTCCTTGAGGATGACTTCGATGCCGCGCAGCTTGTCCATCGCGAGGGCTTGCAGCATGGTCGGGTTGGCGAGGTAGATGCCCGAGAGGTCCTCTGGCGAGGAGAACAGGTCGCGCCGCACGGAGCCGCCTTCGGCTTCATAGGTGTCGAGGCCCACGAAACGCGCGAGCCGGCTGTCTGCGCTGCAGGCTTCCTGCGTGATGGCATTGCGGATGCGCCAAGCGCTGCGGTCGTAGGGGCTGAGGCTGTCCCAGATGGCTTCTTGTGTGGCGATGTCATCAGCCAATGCCAAGGCCTGCAATTGCTCGGGTTCGATCTCGTCGACGCGGTAGAGGTCGAGGAAGCGCGGGGCGAGCCGTGCGAGCTTGAGGCGGCGTTCCACGGTCAGGGGGGACACGCCGAAGCGCCCGGCCACCTGTGCGATTGTCAGGCCGTCGTCAACGAGGCGCCGGAACGCTTCCATCTGGTCGGCGGGGTGCATCCCTTGGCGTCCCGAGTTCTCTGCGAGCGAGACCTGGACGGCTTGCCCTTGCGCGTACAGCTTGCACTCGATGGGCTGGTCCGTGGGCCAGTGTCCTGTGGCCGCCAGCATCTGCATGGCTCGCAGCCGCCTGCCACCCGCAACCACGTCGAATCGGCCGTCTGCGTTGGCCACGATGCTCAAGCGCTGCAGAAGGCCCTGCGATTCGATCAGCGCAGCCAGTTCGATCAGGCCTTCTTCATGTTGGACCTTGCGCATGTTGGAGGTGCTGATGGCGAGCTTGTCCAGCGGCACGAGCACGTCGCGACCGGATGCCGGGCCCACGGCACCTGTCGTCATCGGTTCCGGTGCGTTCGGAGAAGTCGATGGGCTTGATGCGCCTGCGACCACGTTCTTCTTTCTGGGCTTGGCAATGGCAGTCATTTCGGTTTCCTTTGCATTGAAGTTGAATGAACAGTGCCGGGTTCCTAGATTCAGAGCCCTTCGATGAAGGGTTTCGGTACGCATCGGCCTCCTACCCGGAGCTGGCCGCCGTTTTCCTGAGTTCTTCGCCCGGTGAACGGCAGCGACGGCGGGGACAGGGGAGCAAGGGGGAAGGTTTGTAAGGCGAAGCCTTATGAAAACCCCCTTGCAGGCGCAGCCGGTCCCCTGGCGCCGACGGCGCAGAGTCACCGGACAAGGCGAAGGACTCGGGAAAACGGCAGCCCGGAAAGATCACGAGGCCGATGCGTGCCGGAACCGCCGCGCGGCGAGCGCCTCGACCTGCCGAAGGACAGGTCTGATCAGGGAAGTTCGAGCGGACGCAGTCCGCTGCGCCAGGGATGCGCAAGGCTGGCGCAGCCAGTCCCCGAAGGGGATGAGCGCGAAGGCGCGAACCTGGAGCAGCCCGACAGCGGCGCAGCCGGTGGGGCGCCCAAGGCATGGAGCGGCCCCGGTGCAAATCCCAGACGAACGACCGCCAACAGACGCGGGACCGGGATCACAATCTGCAGGACGCCAGTGTCCATTCAGAAAGCTGGAACGGCTATTGCAGGAGAAGTGCCATGCTGGGCACAGAACAGAAAGCAGTCATCCTTCGAAGGGCGGGCATTGCCGTGCCGCCCGTTCCGCGTCGACGCTTGCCGCTGCAGGAAGGCGACCAGGACGGCGAGGCGTCAGCCTCGCATCGACAGCTGGTCGCCGGCAACGGCGACGCTGCACTGGGCGCAGCGGACGCGCAGCCCACCGACGCTGCCACCGACGCGTGGATCAAGGCCGTCGACAAGCTCTACGCCGACTATGCGCTCGCGCGCGCAACTCACAGCCTGCGCGAGGCCGAGCATGCCCGCACCGGCGGAGCTCGATAGAGCGGCCACGATGCGGCCGCTTCCGCGTTAGGGCAATACTGATCAAGTCCCCTGGCCCGGGGATTGCTGTGATGCAGGCGTAGTCATAGTGTGAGTGCCGAAGATGAAGCAGCAGACATTGGCGATGGCGGCGGACCAAGGCGCAGGATTCGAGCGGTTTCGCCGCCGCACCAAGCGCGAGGACTTTCTCGATGCCATGGAGGCAATTGTTCCGTGGGCTGCGTTGTGCGCGGTGATCGAGCCGCACTATCCCAAGGCCGGTAACGGGCGCCGCCCGATTGGCCTGCAACGCATGCTGCGCATACACCTGCTTCAGCACTGGTTCAATCTGGCCGACACCGCGGTGGAGGAAGCGCTCTACGACATTGCCAGCCTGCGGCGCTTCGTGGGCATCGACCTGGGTTGCGAGCGGGTACCCGACGAGACCACGGTGCTGAAGTTCCGTCACCTGCTGGAAGAGCATGACCTGGGCGAGAAGCTGTTTGCCGAAGTCGGCCGGGTGCTGCAGTCCAGCGGCTTTGCGGTCAAGACCGGCACCATCGTGGACGCCACGTTGATCGGCGCACCCAGCTCGACCAAGAACGCCCACAAGGCACGAGACCCCGAGATGCACCAGACGCGCAAGGGCCAGCAATGGTATTTCGGTATGAGATGTGGTCGACCACATCTCATACCTAATGTGGCGCTGGTCCATATGTGGCGCCCGGCGGCGTCGCCCTTGGTAGGCCGGTCGCTGAGCGTCACATAAATTCCGGTCACAGCGATCTTAGGAACTCCATGATGTGCGGCTGGGAATGCCACGGCTTGCTTGGCTTCTTCGCCGCGGGGATCTCGCACTTCTCAAGCGCCCGCGCCTTGCCCTCGAGATCGATTTCGGCGTAGACGTTGGTCGTGTCGAGCGATGCATGTCCAAGCCAGGCTCGCACGGTGTTGATGTCGACGCCCGCATTGAGCAAATGCGAGGCCGTGGAATGGCGAATGGAGTGCGGGCTGACTCTTTTCGTCGCCAGGGATGGCATGACGGCCTTGGCTCTCGCGGCGGTGCGCTCGACCAATGCATGAACTCCGAACCGCGTCGTCGGCTGGCCACACCGGTTGAGGAAGACGTGCTCGTGCCTGGAGCGTTCGCCCACGAGCGCGCGCAACTCGCGCACCGTCACTGGCCACAACGGGCATTGGCGGCGTCTACGCCCCTTGCCGAGAATGTCGACGCTTGCCTGATCAAGATGCAGGTCCCCGACGATCAACTCCGATGCCTCACTGGCTCGCGCGCCAGTGTTGTAGAGGAACAGGAGCAGCACGTAGTCTCGACGGCCTTGTTCCGTGCGCCGGTTCGGACAGGCCAGCAGCGCGTCGATCTCCGCCTTGCCGAGGTATGGCACTGCGGCATGAGTTCCCTTCTTGTAGGGCACGCAGCGAACCTGTGCACACCAGGCGATGTGTTCGGGACTGTGTTCACCGACGAATCGGGCCAAGGCGTGAACGGCCGCCAGGCGCTGATTACGTGTGGCGATTCCACACCCTCGATGAGTCTCGACGTCATTGAGGAACTCCCGCACCATGTGCGGCGACACGTCGACCACGGCCAGGCGGTCGACGGCCTTGTGCAGGCGACCCGAGACAAAAGGCAGCAACTGGCACATCGTGTCTCGGTAACTGCGTCGCGTGTTCGCAGCCAGATTGCGCTCGCTGACGAGGTGCTCCAGCAGGAATCGGCGAATCCATGGCCCCAGCGTGCTGGCGTCACGCATGGCTGGCCTCCCGCAGGAAGAATTGCTCGAAGCGCGCGCTGGCGTGCTGCATCAATTCGGGCGTCATGCTCAGATAGCACTGCGTGCCGCTGATGTGCACGTGACCCAGGTACGTCGCCAACTGCGGCAGCATGCGCTGCACGTCGGCGCCGTCGCGATACCACCGCACAAGACGCGTCACGGCCGAGGTATGGCGTAGGTCATGCAAGCGGGGTTGGTATCTCGCGCCATCATGTCGACACACCTTGGCCTGCGATCGCATCTGACTAAAGGCTTGCTCGGCGCCCGCACGCGAGACTCGCCCACCTCGAGATGTCAGCAAGAATGGCGCGTCGGAATCCAGCGGCGAACGCTTGCAACGCCGCTGCGCGTACTCTCGCAAGACCTGCGTCAGGTCGGTGCCTATGGGCACAAGTCGTGTCTTGTAGAACTTGGACCCGCGCACGTGAAGCACACGGTCGTCCAAGTCGACGTCGGCGAGGTTCAGGCTAAGCGCTTCGCCGATGCGCAGTCCGGTTGCGTACAGCAGCAGGAGAAGAGTTCGGCTGGTGAGCGCATCGATTCTGCGGGTGGCACGGCCAGCGGCTGCCTGCAGGAGCCGCCTGATCTCATCCTCCGAGTAGATGTAGGGCGTGAAGGTCTGGGGACACCTCGGCTCTGTGGTGGGCAGCGGCACGCTGGAGACGTAACCGCGGGCAAGGCAAAAGCGGTAGAAGCCGGTAAGTGTTCCGAACTTGCAATGCCAGGACCGCGTCATCGGCCCGTTGCCATCGAGGAAGGCGCGCACCGACTTCGGCCTGATCCGGTCGACATCGAGGCTGCCCATACTCTTGCTGAATGACTTCAGCATGCGCGCCTGGGTCACGAAGCGCATTCCCAGAGATTGTTTGTAGCCTACGTACGTCGCGATGGCTTGTTCGATCTTCATAGCAGTCCCTCCAGACTGAACTCGGCAACCTGACGCAGGCCGACGAGATCTACCTTGGCGTAGGTGCGCGTGGCGGAGGAACTGCGGTGGCCGAGATGATCGCCAATCTGCTTGAGGGACAGGCCCTCGGCCACAAGATGAGCTGCACAGGCATGGCGCAATGCATGAGGTCCCTGCCGGGGGCAGCGGATCTCCAGCGCCTGAATGCGTGGTGCCACCGCGTAGCGCAGGCTATGTGGCGCCAACGGCCCCACCGGTGCCCTGAGCGTCAAGAATAGGTTGCGCGACGCGCACCGCGGTCGCACCTCGCGCACATAGCGAAGGATCGCACTGCCGACCTCAGTGGCCAGCGGGTAATCGTGCCTGCAGCGCTGCTTGGGACGTGCGACGTGAAGGATGTCGCGCTCCCAGTCGATGTCATCCAGACTTAGCCCGACGACCTCACTGCTGCGCAGGCCATAGATCCCAAGAAGCATCAGGACGGCTCGGTCGCGAATATCCCGGGGTCGATCCGTGGCGGTGCTTGCGATGAGCCGCTGGACGTCGTCCCAGCGCGGGCCGGAAGGCAGCGCTTCGTGCCTGAACAGGCGGGGCCCCTCGATCCCGGCGGCGAAGCTCTCTGCGCAACGACCCGTTGCGGCCATGTGCGTGTAGAAGGATCGCAATGCGGTGGCTGCTGTGGCGATGGACGCTCGGCACCACCCCTGCGCACCCCGCATCGACAGGAACGCATCCACATGCTCCAAGGTAGCCATGCCGGCGTCACTGTGTAGGGCGTCGAGCCACGTCAGAAATGCCCGAACATGCCAGCAACGGTTGTTGACAGTCTTCGGCGACAGGCCACGCTCTCGCTGCATGTGCAGCGAAAACTCGTCCACGAGTTCAGCGTCGGCGCCCGGCTTCGAAGGCGGCAACTGCAGACGCCCCATGAATCGTAGCCAGTCGGTGGCTACCTGCACGAATCTCTGGTGCCGAGCGGGTGAGATGCTGCGGCCGCGTCGTCGATGATGTCTGACCCAGCGATCGGCAACCGAGGCGACCTCTTCGGGCGTCACGCTCCTCGTACCGCTGACGTCTAAGTGCTGCGCGACGACTAACAGGTCGCTCGCCAGGTTGCCAACCGACTCCCTCGTCGCACCGGACGTGGCGAAGTGCGCAACAAAGCAGTCTCGCTGCTCGGCTGCCGGCGCAACGAGATGCCGGGCCAGAACGCGCGAATACCGAAATAGAGTCTCGAACATGATCGGATCCCCTTGTGAATTGAGGGGAGCCGACCCTACGCCGACGCTGAGAGTTATGTGGTGCTCAGCGACCACCCTTCAGAAGAGGATGTCGCCGGGCGCCACATATGGACCAGCGCCACATTAGGTATGAAGTTGCACATTGGTGTGGACAGCCAGAGTGGCCTGGTGCACAGCGCGGTGGTGAGCGCGGCCAATGTGCACGACAAACACCCCTTGCCTGACCTGCTGCACGGCAATGAACGCCGTGTCTATGGCGACAGCGCGTATGCGAGCCAGAAGGAACTGATTCGGGGCAAGGCACCGAACGCGCTGGACTTCACCAACCAGCGCACGCGCAAGGCGGGCTGCGAGGTCGACGAGGTGAAGAAGGCGAAGAACCGCAACAAGTCGAAGATCCGCTCCCGGGTCGAACACGTCTTTGCTGTGGTCAAGCGCCTGTGGGGATTCGACAAGGTGCGCTATCGGGGCCTGGTCAAGAACGCGACGCGCGCGTTTGTGACGCTGGCGATGGCCAACATCTATCTCGCGCGGCGACCACTGTTGGCACAAGTGCGTGCATAGCGGATAGAAAGCGGGCCAATAGCCCGCAGCCAGTGCCCGAATGGGCCAATTGACGATGCAATGCGCATCTAATTGGGACGCGAGGCACTGAAGTCGTGCAGATTCATCCTCTGCGTTCGGGTCAACTACTGGTCAGCGAAAAACACCGGCTTGATCAGCGTTGCCTTAGACCCGCCTCGGATCCCGGCAAGGCTCCGGCCGAGGCTGGCTGACAGCCGCCGGCGCGGGCCGGCGGCTTGGCTGCTAGGCCTGGATGCGCCCGTGCAGCCTGGCTTCGTGTGCATAGGCACTCAGGGGCTTGTCCGGATGGAAATGCAGGTCCTGATTGATGGGCCGCTTTATGAGGACGTGTACCGCGATGAGCTCAGAAAGCGCTACGATTTCTGGGAACCCCAATTCAAGGTCACACAGCCCGAACACAATTTCTCCGCAGCCGTCCGGTTCAGTCAGTAGCCAAGTGGCGTCGGGCGTGAAGAGTTTGAGGACCGGCAACGGATCGAAGTCTTCCAGCGCTTGAGCGGTACGGCCAGTGGCGATGAGTTGTGCGCGCAGCGGGTCGGAGAGAAAGGATGCATTCATGATGGACTCCTGGAACGGTTGCGGGCGGGATTGCCCGAGACCGTCGGAGGTCACGTCGCAGCGCAAGCGGTCAAGGTTCGGAGACGGCCGCAGGCCGCAAGCGCACGCAGTGCGCGAAGACCTTGAGGCCTAGCACGACGTGGCACGCTGCAGGGAACAGCAAGGCCACCCCAACTCACCAGACCAGACCCTGTCTCTTTGATGCAAGGGCGGGAGGCGCTATAGATTCGCGTGATGGACAACAGCCCGATCATCCGCTTCCGGCTCGACGGCGAGATTGCGCGAATCGCCCAGCGGATGACAACCGCACGCGGATGGAGTTGCCCGACATCATGCGAATGATGATCACCAAGGCCGTGCGCATTGGCGACTTTTCGATCGACCCGAGCGATGCGACGCCACCTGCCGGTGCTTCGCAACAGGATGGCGCCTCCTTGGAGGTTTACGAGCCGCGCTACTGGGGCTCGCACAAGGAAGCGCTCGAAGCCGAGCTCGCGCTGACGCTATTGCAGCAAGCGGTTGCAGATCGCAGTGTCCGGATCGGTCTGCACCCCCAGGCGAGGCCGCTCGACGCGGAGATGCACGCGCGGCTGCAGGACGAGCGCGATGAGGCACTCCGCCTCCTGGCCGGATTCGATCCGGGCGACAGGAAGGGTATCGAGGAGTTGCTGAAGCGCTTTCGCAAGGTACGGCCAACTTCGACATCCTTTCGACGCTGGGGCATTACGTCGGAAGAGCGCGAACGGATCTACGAAACTTGCATCGAACCTGATGTCTTGGCCAATGCATTGCCAGCCGACAACCCGGTGGCCATGATCGTCGCAGGACAGCTTGGCGCCGGAGTCTCGAGCGCCGCAGCAGCGCTGCGGCGCGAGTTGTTGAGTACGGCCGGGGCCGCAGTGCACCTGTCGGCAGAACGACTGCGCGCCTATCAATTCGCACATCAAGCCAGGCTCGGCGATGGCAAGGACTCGGACACAGTCGCATCAGGGGGCCATTCACACCAAGATGTCGCCCATTGGTTGCGGCGTGCGGTCGACGAAGCGCGCCAACATCGATTGCACATGGTCATTGAAGACGAAGTCGCAAACCCGAAGCTGCTGCGGAGACTCGCCACGGCATTGCGCACGGACGGCTATGCCGTCCAGATAGTGCTCGTCTGTACGACACCGTTGCAGAGCCGTCTGTCGATCGTGGCCAACTGCCACCTCCGATGGATCAATGGCTTGGCGCTGCCTCCTTTCTCGGCACAGGAACACGACCAGGCGCTCGAGGGGACTCGTTCGGCGATAGCGCTCCTTGAGAAGCGCGGCGGTGTCGACGGGATACGGGTGATCGCGCGCGATGGCCACCAGTACTTCGAGAACCGCTGGGCCGGCGTTGAGTGGTTGCGCGCGCCACGAGCGCTCGCCGTGTTTGACACGGAGCGCGACCGCGCCGTGCCACCCAAGGACGAGGTGAAACTGCTCATGTGTTGGGAGATGCTCGTGCAAGATCTCACGCACGACCCGACCATCCCGCGCGAGCTCGCCAGCCTGGCGCTGACTTGGCGCAACGAAGTCGCCGCGCGCTGCGAAGCAAGTCCGGCGACCGCGCAGTTCACGCAGTATGCGCGCGAGGGGGCCGCGTTCCGCACGATGAACCGCTTCGAATTCGAGAAGGAATTTCCGCATCACGCGAAGGCGGCGGCGCTGCTCGGACGGGCGGTGATCGAAGCGGAGAAGTACGACGCTGCTGAAGGCGAACGGCTTGTTCGCAGTGCGCGCGAGAACATCGCCCAGCGCATCGAGCGAGGCGACATGGCCCGCATCGCTGCGCGCGCGCAGGCCTTTGCGGCGAAGGCGTCGGGGCAATGACCCGGCGCGCAGGAGACTCGGTTCCTTCATCGCGGCGCTGCCGCCATGGACTTTCGGCGCTCGCCCGGACGCACCGCACCGCCTTGGAACGACGACGGCGAAGTCTCGGCGCCTCGGCGCCCCTGGCGATCAGACTGCCAGTGAAACTTCGGTCGCGGGCGACGCAATAGGCGTGGCTTCCGCCGTCGCGGGCGAGGCGACGGAAGCAGGTGTCGCAGCGCTTGCGCCAGTCGCGCTCTTGCGCGCTGGCAACGACTTCTTCGAAGCAGCAACCTTGGGCGCCGCTGCCTTCTTCGGTGCGGCCTTCTTCGACGCCGCCTTCTTCGCAACGGCCCTCACCGCCTTCTTTGCCGCGGTCTTGATCGTTGGCTTGGCAGGTTTGGCGCCAGTGCCCTGTTTGCTTGCGCCGATCTTCTCGGCAAGCGTCTTCTTGGCGGCGGCCTTCTTCGCGGCGACTTTCTTCGCCACGGCCTTTTTTGCCGGAGCCTTTTCAGCCTTGACCGCTGCAGGTGGCGGCGCCACGACGGCGTTCGATTCGGCCGCGGCCTTCTTCGCAGCCGCCTTCTTTGCCGCTGGCTTCTTGACGGCAACCTTCTTGGACACTTTGGCCTCAGGCGACGGCGCTGCGGATGCGGCGACGGTCGGCGCCTTGCCGGCCGCCTTCTTGGCAGCAGTCTTCGACACTGGCTTCGCGGCCGCCGCTGCGGGTGTCTGAGTCGTGTCGGTCAGGAAGCTTTCAAGAGTCCGTCCGGCCTCGAGCGCCACCTTCAGCCAGGCCGGCCGTGGTCCACGGCCGCCCCACTCCCCGCCCTTGCCATCGCTGTACTTCGCGCCGCCGGCGACGGCAACGGGCTTGACCTTCGCTTTGGCCTTGGTCTTGGTCTTCGCTGCGGCAGCAGCTGCTGCTGTGGCTGGCTTCGAAGGTGCGCTGTCGACAATGGCCGATGCGAATTGCAGGTCCGAAGCGGACAGGCCGTGCTTGGCGATCAGGTCGTTGATCCGGGCAATGGCACCTTTGGATTCAACAATCTTTTGCTTGTCGGCAGCGGCCTGCAGGATGGCAATTTCGCGCAGGAGTTGGGCGTGTGTGGAGGCCATAGGCAATTGAGAGTTGGAGGTGCGCAAGTCTAATTGCTTTTTATGTTGATGAATTAGAGGCTGAATCAGAGGGACTATTCGGCGCCTCGCAATGCATTGGCATCCGGAGCCGCCGATGGCGATGGCGATGGCAACTCCCGCGCCAATATGAATTCATACGCTTCGCCGGCGTGACGCGCAGCTGTGAAGATGGCCGTGCGGTCATTGCGCAGGACCTGCAGCCAGCTGTCCAGATAGGCTGCATGTCCTTCGATGGTGGCATCGACCAGTCCGATATGGCCGAGCACGAAGGCACATCCGAGCTCTGCCACGAGTTCCTCGAACGCGTAAGCCGCATCGCCGAAGCGCTCCCCGAAAGTCCGGTTCAGGCGCTTCTCATTTCCTGTCCAATGGACCAGCTCATGCAGGGCGGTCGCGCAATAGGCCTCCGGACTGGTGAAGCGGTCGACATCGGGCATCAGGATGCGATCGGCACTGGGCGAATAGGCCGCGCGCAGGTAGCCGTGCTGGATGTTGGCTTTGCAGCCGCCGATGAAACGCATGGCACCTTCGATCGGAGAGCGGTCGCCCCAAGCTTTGCGTTCATACACTTCGTCTGTCGTCGGCTCGGGCAGTCCATCTATCTGGGCCACGTTGAAGAGCCAGAACGGCATGCACAGCAGAACACCGGAGCGACCGTCATTGCCGCGATCGCTTGCATCGCCCTCCCCTTCCCCATGCGATTCGCTGTTTCCGTTGGCCTCAATGCCGGCATCGTTCTGACCGCGCATCGCCTTCCGTTCGAAGTGCGCGCACAGCACCGCGCGTTCGCCCCTGCGCACCTGTGCACCCATGCTGGCCGCCTGCTTGTAGGTCAGCCACACGTTGGAGGCGTAGCCGTGCTCGATGGCGGCATCCCAAAGCAGCAGCACATTTGCCCCGTGATAAGGCGCGCCGGTCTTGCCGTTGCGCGGCATGCCGTGCGAGGCGGCACGCGTCCACCGTTCCCGGAAAACATTGCCGCCCTTCTCGAGCATCGCAATGATGCGGTCCGTGATCGCCTGCCGCACGTCCATGCGGCCCCTGCTCTGTCCTGAGGAAGTTCTGCCTTCAACAGGTCCTGCTTTGGGTGAGCCCTCGGGGGGTACGGGGGGAAAGCCCGTGGCTGCTGGATTTGATGGGCTTTTGCGCACCTGCGCGACGCCCGCACGGGGGGAATGGAATGCACGCATGACGGAGCCTTTCTGCGGCGTTTGCCGCGCTGGTTGAACATCTGCTTTCGGAGCCGCCTCGACGCATGGAAAGCGAGCAGCAAGGGCCGATGTCCGGGGACCGCCCGGAAGCCGCAGCCGAGGCGCGAGCCGAGGACCGGGTGAGGACGGTGGCGCAGCCCGAAGCCCTGGACAGCGGCCCGTGCGAGCTATGCGTCGGACAAGAGGTGGCTCTGACAGCAGATGGCACGCGTTCAACGCCGCATGGGCGCTCGGGCACGCAGCAAATGCGTTCCCGCAAGTCGCTCGGACGGGAGATGACCCATTGCTTGCGCTGGCTACGCAGAGACTTGCCATGTCCCTATCGAACGCATCGATCGATCACTACACTCGAAGGCCTGCCGCGCAGGGGCGCGGCCCGATCAAGAACAGCGCGCGCAGCGCGCCACACGAGGCAAGTCGATGGATCGCCGCCGGCGTCGCCGGCGGCGAGACGTCAGGCCTCGATCAGGCCTGGATGCGCCCAGCCATCCGGGCTTCCTTCGCGTAGGCGCTCAAGCGCTGCGTCGCGCGGAAATGCCGGTCCTGCTCGATGGGCCGGTTCATCAGGCCACGCAGCGCCGCAAGCTCGCCGACACCAACGTAGCCAATCTCCGGACACCCCATGCCAAGATCACAAAGTCCGAAGGCCACCTCGGCGGCTTCGTCCAGCTCGCTGAGCAGCCAGGTCGCACCGGCATCGGGGGTGAAGAGCTTGAGCACCGGAAACGGGTCGAAGTGCTCGTCCCTAGCCTGGCACACCACGGCCATGCGGCCATTGGCCATCAGCCGCTCGAATTGTTCGTCGGTGATGAAGGGGAAGTTGGACGCCATGACGTTCTCCTTGAACGGTAGCGGGCGGGATTGCCCGTGACCGTCGACGGCACGCCGCAGCGCAAGCAGTCAAGGCTCGAAGACGGCCGCAGGCCGCCAGCACCGCAGGTGCGCAGGCCTTGACGGCGAGCACGGTGTGGCACGCTGAAGGGAACAGCAAGCCCACCAGCCTCCAACACGCGCTGGAGCTCCCCTCCCTGTCTTCTGGCTTCCTGGTCCCCCTATTCCCGCCGCCTCCGCGGCGGGCACTTCGACAACGAGAGCGGGAAAGGATTCGTGGCCGTGGCGGCCACGCCGATGAGGTCTCGCACGCAGTGCGCTTGTGAGGCGCAAAGAAAAAGGGGGCCGAAGCCCCGACAGTCACAGCAGGCCGCGCTGAACAAAGGACAGTGTCTGTCCGCCCGCCACGATCCAATGGTCGAGCAATTGCACATCGATGAGATTCAAGGCGTCTCGTAACACGCGCGTCAATGCCTTGTCCGCGGGCGATGGCTCGGTGCAGCCGGTCGGGTGGTTGTGCGCCACGAGGATGGCTGCGGCGTCGTGATGCAGAACTCGCTTGAGCACCTCGCGCGGATAGACGCTGGTCTGGCTCAGCGTACCGCGGAACATCTCCTCGAAGGCGATCAAGGAACTCCTCGAGTCGAGGAACAGCACCACGAAACTCTCATACGGCTGGCCTGCGAAATGCAACTTGAGAAAGTCGGCCACGGCCGTTGGCGTATCGAACACCGAGCGCGTGGTCAGCTCTTCGCACAGCAGTTCCTGCGCCAGAGCCAAGCCGGTCGCCAGCCGACGAAAGCTCGGCAAGGCCGATTGCCGTGCGCTGTATGCGAGCTTTTGCAACGAGCGGCCGTTGGCTTCGTAGAGCGCATCGGCTTCGGCGCCGAAGAAGGGACGCAGTGCATCGACGATGCGTTGTTGACGAGCATTGAGCTCGACCGAGGAAGCGGGGGAAGCGGGGGAAGCGGGGGAAGCGTTCATGATGAACTCCTGTGGACGACACAGGCGGGATTGCCTGCGTGGCCCCGAGCCACCTCGCCGCAGCGCAGCGCTCAAGGTCGCCGCAGGCGCGCGGCACGCGCCGAGCCCGCGCAGCGGGCGACGGGCCTTGACCGCGAGAACGGTGAGGTAGCGTGAAGCCACACAGGCAAGCCCTCCCCCACCTCAACAGACGCCACGTCTCCCCTTTGTCTGTTCTCTCTTCGGTCTTGCCCCGCTCCCGCGTCAGGGATGCGCAAGGCGGCCAGGACTGTCCGGCCGTCCCGAAGGGATGAGCGCGACGGCGCGAACCTGGAGCAGCCCGGCCGGCGCAGCCGGCGACGCCAGACAACGCTTCCCCTTAGCCTTTGCGTCACGAAAAAGCGCATCGACTTACAGGCACGGAAGATCGGCCGGGCCTGACACGCCGCGATCAAGCGGGTCTCGGGGGAGCGCGATCGCGAGGCATGCCCGTGGGTCATTGGCAATCCATCGCCGCGCTGCACAATCGGCGCATGAGCCATCTCCGTCATGTATCCGTGTTTGTCGATGAACCCGATCCGGGACACTTCTATTGGGTGCTTCACGAAAGCACCGCCGACGCCAGTGTCTGGATCGACATCGAGTCGAGCCCAACGCGTTCACGTCGTGGACCGAAGCGTTCGAGGCCGGCACGGTCGAGCTGTATCGGCTTGCAGTGGACGAGCGCACCGGACCGCGCGCACCCGGCGAAGACGAGGACGCCGCGCCGGTGGGCTGACGATGTGCAACCGCTACACGCCACCGGACTGGGTGGAAATCGAGCGCGAGTGGCACATCGGAGCCCGCAACCAGCCCGCGTGGCCGAGCGAGATCTTTCCGCGCGCGCCGGGTCCCTTCATACGCCGCGCTCGCGATGATGCGGGCTACTCGCGCGAACTCGTCGTCGGGCAGTGGGGACTGATTCCTTGGTTCGCCAAGGAGCCGAAACTCAAGTACCCCACAAACAACGCTTCTGGAGCACTGCTAACTGTTTAGTTCGCAAGGAACGGAAGCGAAGGACATCTTCGACGGTTGGTGAGGTGCTCAACTTCGACGTGACCGCGACGCCAATGGTGTCACCGAGTTGGCGAAAGAGACCCTTCCCTTCAAGGATGAGTTCTCTGCGATCAGAACCTCGTTGACCGAGGCGAGGCGAGCCACGTCGGTGCGCAGTGACCTGATTTCCTGGTTGAGCTGCCGCACCCGGCCTCGTAAGGTCTTCAGCTCCTGGCTCCCCTTCGACTTCTTGGCCCCGTCGCTGCGCCCCATCGCATCTCGGATCTCCGATGCGATGTCAGGGTAATGGTTATGGATGAGCGCCGCGCTCACCCCAGCCTCCCGCGCGACCGCGGCAATGCTCAGACGAGTCACCTGGGTCCGCGTGCGCCCGCGCCTAACACGCGACAAAGCAGTGCGCAGCTCCCGGCTCCGCACTTGAGCTGTCTTGCGATCCGTCACTTTGCCTCCTTCGGGCCTTGCCCGAATGCCACCAGCACGCTGCGACAGCGCTGCATGTCACGCTCGACCAACGCCTGGCCGCCGACGCCTATGTCCGCGCAGGCAGCCAGTTCCTTGAGGTGGTCGTACAGGCCGTGGTAAAGGGATAGATGTGGGCGCCCGATGACTGCATGGTCACAGTCCGAACATCGTGTGGGTTCGAGGTCGTTCCCGACGCATTGAGCATCGCCGGCCGTGCCCCATGCATGGCCGTTGCTGCGGATGCCGGTGCTCTCCTCGAGGACTGCGTAGCTCGCCAAGCCGCGCCAATGCTCGAGCGTAAAGTTATCAACAGGCTTGCTTCGCACGGGATTCCTCCCCCGGACCCCCTTCGGCTACTCGTCTCCAAGAGACAAGCCAAGGTACTCCGCCTCTTAACGGTTTGCAAGTTCCAGAACAACGCCAGGTCCGAGGAGTTGGCCAACAAGGCGAGCTACAAGGATCCGTGGAAGCGTGACCAGCGGTGCATCATTGCGGCGGCCACCTTCGACGAGCCCAACTGGGAAACAGGCAAGAACATCTGGTGGCGCTTCGCGCGCGCCGATGGCACGCCGTGGGGCTTGGCGGGCCTGTGGAACATCTGGACCGACAGGGCGACGGGCGAACAATACGAGAGCTAGGATGCTCACGCTGAACGCGGACGCGCACCCGCTGATGAACCGCATGCACAAGCCGGACCCCAAGGTCGGACGGGACGAGCAGGACAAGCGCAGCGTCGTCCCGATCGAGCGCGGCGATGTCGATCAATGGCTCGAGGGCACCATGAAGTAGGCCACCGAGTTGCTGCGCCTCGCACCGGTCGAAGTGTTCGCGGCCGGTCCGATGATTCCGCCGGCCAATCTCATCGAGTAGGCCCGGACGCAAGGAGCCGGGCGCCCGCCCGTCGGGGCAACGAGATCGCAGGCCCAAGGGCCGAACAAGGCCGGAGCAACGAGGGGCACCGCCTCTTCATACCTCCTTTCGCGCGCCCGAGGTCGGACGGTGCCGCTGCGGCATCAAGTCGGCATCTCGCCACATGCCGGCCGAAGCTCGACATCGCGCGCCGATAATTGGCGGCATGACATCTCTCGCGCCAAGACGCACGCGTCGTTCGGGCCCTGCGCTCGACGGAGTGCAGGCGGCGCCAGGTATCGAGCCCGAGTTGCTCGACAAGGCGCGGGAGCGCGTCGAGTTCCTCTACGGTGAGGTGGCCAGGACATGGCCCGGCTTCATTGCCCGCCCTGGTCAGCGCCAGATGATGCACGCGGCGCTGCTGACCTTCCTGAGTGCCAGCTTGCCCGAGAGCGACGGCGCCCGCGCTGGCCATCATCTGGCCTTGCTCGAAGCCGGCACGGGAACCGGCAAGACGGTGGCCTACTGTCTCGCGGCGATCGTCGCGTCAGAATTGCTGGACAAGCCCGTCATCGTCTCCACCGCCACTGTGGCGCTGCAGGAGCAGTTGTTCTTCAAGGATCTGCCGCGGCTGGCAAAGGTGATCCCGGACCTGCGCTTCGAGCTTTTGAAGGGTCGGGGGCGCTACGTCTGCGAAAGCCGCCTGGAAGCCGCACTGAATGATGTCGCCCAGGACGGCCTGTTCGACGAGGGATCGCAGGGAACGATCAATGGCGCGGGTTCACCAGGCCGCAGCGCCCCGCGCGATGCGGACCAGACCAAACGCTGGATTGCGAAGGTCGCCAAGTCGTTTCGAAGCGGCAAATGGGACGGCGACATGGACAGCCTGGCAAAGCTGCCCGACCCGCGGGACTGGCAAAGGGTCCAAGCCAGCGGCAGCGCGTGCAACGGAGGTCAATGCGAGCACTTCAGGACCTGCGCCTTCTTCAAGGCGCGCCGCCGCGCGGCCGCAGCGACGATCCAGATCGCCAATCACGCACTGATCCTGGCGGCGCTGCAGACGGACAGCGCGCTGATCGATGCCCCGAACACGCTGTTCGTGTTTGACGAGGCGCACCACCTCCCCGGCATTGCCGGGGAACAGTTTGCCTGCCGCGCCCGGCTAGGCGCGAGCGTGAGCTTGCTTGCGAGCTTGCGTGCGCTGGCCAACCGCCACAGCCGGGACATGCCGGCTTCCACCCGTCCCGACCTGACGGCCTTCGGGCAAGCCATCACCGAATGCACGGACAAGCTCGGGCTACTGGAGGCGTACTGGACCGACAACCAGCTGGTCAGCGTCGACAAGCCGGTCCACCGCTTTCTGCAAGGCCAGATTCCCGAGGTCCTCATCCCGGAATGCGAGCAACTGGCGACGCTGCTCAGCTCGGTCGCGGCGGTGGTGGAATCGATCGCCAGTGCGTTGAAGGAGCCCGACGAATCGCGCTCCCCTGCGGAGCGCGAAGAGCAGATGCGCGTCGGCGTGGAGCTCGGCGCGCACGTGTCTCGTCTCCAGGCACTGCAACGGCTTTTCAGCGCCTGGGCCACGCACGATGCGGTGGCGTGGGCCAAGTGGCTGGAATACGCGCCGGCCTCCCCGACAAGCACCTCGGGCAGCTCCCAGCCTACCTCTCAGGCAGCGAGCGGCACGCACCGCATACCTGCCACGTCGGGCCCTGTCCACGTGGACGCCTGGTTGTGCGCGAGCCCGATGACGGCGGCCCAGTCGCTTTCGCGCGGCTTGTGGAAGAACGCGAGTGCAGCCGTCTGCACCTCCGCCACGCTGACCGCGTGCGGGCGATTCGATTTCTTCGACCGCTTGAGCGGTATGAACCGCTTTCCCGAACGGCGCGCCATGGTGGTCGCATCGCCGTTCGACTACCGCCGGCAGGGGGAACTGCGCATCGCGCCGATGACCTACTCGCCGAAGAGTGCGGAGTTTTCGGAAGAGCTGTGCCGCGTGTTGCCCACGCTTCTGCACGAGCACCGGCATGGCCAGCTCGTGCTGTTCACCTCCAAACGCCAGATGCTCGCCTGCCACGCGGCCCTCCCGCAAGATCTGGGAGCGCAGGTGCAGATGCAGGGCGAGCGCTCGCGCACCGAGCTCCTCGCAGAGCACGGCCGTCGCGTTGAGCGTGGCCAGCGCAGCATCCTCTTCGGACTGCAGTCTTTCGGCGAAGGCATCGACCTGCCGGGTCGGCTGTGCGAGCACGTGGTGATCGACAAGCTGCCGTTCAGCCCGCCGACTTCCCCAGTGGAAGAAGCGTTGGCCGAATGGCTTAATGCTCAGGGACGCGATCCGTTCGCCGAGATCGCGGTGCCGCGCGCCGCGATGAAGCTGGCCCAGTGGGCCGGTCGAGGGGTACGCACCGTGACCGACCACGCAGTCATCACCATCTGCGATACGCGCCTGGTGACGATGCGCTATGGGCGCGAGATACTGGCCGGGCTGCCGCCGTTTCCGGTGATGCGTGCGAAGCAATTGCCCCTGGCCTCCAATGCAGATACTGCCGAGGTCGACGCTGGCGTGCGTACGGCCCAGATCGGCGATGCGGCGAGGTGATGCGGCGATCAACGGTCCAACCCTGACCACACTGCGCGCACCATGGCCATCTCAGCGGAGCTCATGCGTTTCCTCATTCGCCTGGATGCGGCACCGCTGCCGGTGACCGTCGAGGACGAGGAATCCATTGAGATGGTCGGTCGACTGATCGAAGCCGGACTGCTGCAGGCGATCATGCCGCCCTACGATGAAGCGACGAGCACGCATTCTGGCCCCGCCTGGGTCATCCGGCTGACCCATGAGGGCATCGAAGCCGCGCGAGCGCCACCAAGCGCTGACGGCTCGTCCCAGTAAGACGGCCGAGCCGCCAGGTACCTTGAGGCACTCTGCCGTCGGGTCACAGGCCACAAGCATGTCGAAGCGAGCGCAATCCGAAGTGACGAACCGCTCCCCATCCCCTGAAGCGCAGCGATTCTGTGGGGCCAGGTGAAGAATTCGGCTTTCCGTCCTTTCACGGCGAGATCGACGTAGCTCGTCCCAGCCTGCAATGTCTTTTGACATCTGCATCGAACGCGAACCTGGCGCTGCGGAGTGCGGCAGAACGCAGACAACCACACTGCGAGGAAATTGCTGACAGGTAGCCGATTCTCCACACGGTACAAGCAATGCAGGAACAGATTCTGCTTCGTTTCACCTTCACCACCAAAGGTCCGGATCCATGAGGCTCTTCAACTGCACACATTGTGGCAATCGCGTCTTCTTCGAGAATCTGAGTTGCGAGGCCTGCAAAAGCATTCTGGGCTTCTCGAGCGAGGAGCGCTCGATGATTGCCTTCGAGATCTCGCCCGAGGGCCTCTGGAATCGCTTCGGCACGGTAGGCGATGTGATGTACCGGCCATGTATCAATGTGGCCGAGGGCGTATGCAACTGGCTGGTGCCGGTAGACAGCCCGCACCAGCACTGCGCATCGTGCCGCACGACGCACACGATCCCGGCGCTTTCCAAACCCGAGAACCGTGCTTACTGGGCCAAGCTCGAGGAGGCCAAGCGCCGCCTCTTCTTCACGTTGCTTGCGCTCGGCTTGCCGATTCCGAACAAGCTGGAAGATCCGGCGAATGGCCTGTCCTTCGAGTTTCTCGAAGAGACCAGCAAGGAGGCGCGTGTCCTGACGGGTCATGATGAAGGCGTCATCACGCTCAACATTGCCGAAGCGAACGACGCCCGTCGCGAACAGATACGCCTGTCCATGCACGAGCCGTACCGAACGCTACTCGGGCATTTCCGGCATGAGATCGGCCACTACTACTGGGATCGCCTGGTCCGCGACACGGCCTGGATCGACGAGTGCCGCGAGTTGTTCGGCGACGAGACCGTGGACTATGCCGAGTCGCTGCAACGCCACTACGCCCAGCCTCCGGCGGACTGGCCGCTGCGCCACGTCAGCGTGTACGCAAGCTCCCATGCCTGGGAAGACTGGGCCGAAACCTGGGCCCATTACCTGCACATGGTGGACGGCCTGGAGACGGCGGCGGCCTGGGGATTGAATCTGGCGCATGCACTTCCCACCGGACCGGCGCTGACGGTGCAGCCGCTCGATCTGGACAGCGAGGACATCTCGTCCACGACGATCGAGCAGTGGCTGCCGGTGTCGCAGTTCATCAATGCGATGGACCGCAGCCTGGGCGCGCTGGACAGCTATCCGTTCATCATCGTCGAACCGGTCGTGACAAAGCTGAACTTCATTCATCGCGTGGTGCAAGGCGCTCGGCTCGGGACGACCCCAATGAATTTCGCGGGGGAGACGGCGCCGCCGGTGCCTGCAGCAAGTCCCTCGCAACGCGCCGGACCTCTGCAATAGGCCAAACGATTGCACGAACCGGCTGCGTGCGGCGCGGGCGGTCGAGCCGTTTGATCAAGTTCGCCGCGGTGCTGCGGCGTTGGAACGCATGGCCGTCCATGGTCGGGCAGCCGCCACCGGAAACCGGCAAAAGGCGGCAAAGGCGGCAAAGGCAGCCGTGACAAGAGCCGAGCGGCAGTCCGCGAGTCATGCGAAAGATTCTTCGCAGGCGCGCGCGCCCGTTCACTTGCGACTCGTGCGGCCATTGTCGGCCAATGCGCCTGGCGCCCCTCGAGCGACTTCATCGATTGGGGATCGAATCGGACAGGGGCGACGCAATGTCAGTTCGCAAGCAGCGCAGCCTCAAAAAAGAACCCCCAGGGCCGGAAGCCTTGAGGGTTAATTCCACCAAAAAAGGGTGGAGGAGACATGCGATGCACCAGAAGTGGATTTAGAGGACATCCTGATTCCGGCGACATGATTGGATTTGCAATATGCGTGCCCGCATACGACCATGGAAGCGGCTTCGTGCTCGGGCAAAAAGGTACTGATCCCATCGACCCAGTTCAATTTTCGCCCGCTGGCAATGCGCCTACGTGTCATGCGTGAAATTGATTACAGCGCAGCGGTGAGGGCGGCGTCAGATTGCAGTCCCCTGCCCTGCGCTCGCCGGGCCAAACCCCTCGAGGAACATCATGGACGAACTCAACAAGTCTCCCGATCAAGTTGCCGACGACGCCAGGCAGGTAGGCAAGGATGCGGTCGACAAGGCCAAGGGTCTGGCCTCGGACGCAAAGCGTGTGGCTAACGACGCGGTCGATACCGGGCGTGCCTACGCGAAGGATGCGGTCAATGCCGCGGGCAAGAAGATTGATGCGGCAAAGTCGCAACTGGATCAGACGGCACAGTACTTGACGAAGGCGATCAACGACGAGCCCGTCAAGGCGGTCCTCATCAGCGCGGCGCTGAGCGCGGTGATCACGGCGCTTTTGATCTCGGCCGTCCGGGGCGACAACCGCTACTGAATCCGGTCGTGATCCATCCGATCTTCGTGACGGTCCTGCGCCGGCCGGAATTGTTTTTCACGCACTTGGCGAACTATGCCGAGCTGGTGAAGAGCGAGCTTGCGGCGTTCGGTTCTTCGCTGGCGATGCGAGCCGCGAGCGCAGTAGTGGCACTTGTCGCCCTGATGCTGGCCCTGAGCCTGACGGGTGTCGCCGTGATGCTTGGCTTTCTCCGTGATTCACTGGAATGGGTCCTCGTCATCGTTCCGGGCGTGGCATGGCTGCTGGCCGTGATCGGTGCCGTGCTGGCGATGAGGTCGTCTTCGGTGATGAAGAAGGTCGACGACGTGAAGGATGAACTCGAGGCAGATGTAAGGGCCCTGCGACTTGTGAAGGAGGCGAAGAATGACTGATGCAGTCGATCCCCTCACGGCGAAGGCGAAGCTGGCGTTGTCGCGGGCTGAACTTCTCGCGGCGATGGGGTACGAAGAGCTTCGCAATTCAGCCGACGATCGCACGACGGTGGTGCCACGGTTGCACCACGAAGGGCGCGCAAGCGCCTCCGGCCTCGGCGCAAAACTGGCTCGCAGTGCCGTGGGTCGGTGGTGGCACCGACATCCGCTGAGCGGCGTTGTTGAACTGGGCCAACCCCTGCTGCAGGACTACGCGCGCAGGGAACCTGTCAAGTTGGTGGCGTATGGCGCAGGCGCTGGTGCGTTGCTGTGGATCCTCAAGCCCTGGAAGTTACTGTCTGCGGCCACGGTGGCGACGCTCATTCTGCGCAATGTGGATGTCGCAGGGATGGTTTCCGGCCTGTCACGGAAATCCACTGACCCATCCGGCGCTGCCCTACCCCCAGCATCTTTTCCAAACTCGCGAGGACCTCGGCGCCTGTGACGGGAAGCGCAGGCGCTGGAACGTGCGAGGCATCGCCGACCTCACCTGGTGTTGCTGGATATGGGAATGCCGGGCATGGATGGATTCGAGGTCGCCCGGCGCATGCGCAAGCATTTTGAAGGAGAGCCAAGGATTCAGATCGTCGCGCTCACCGGATGGGGTCAGGAATCCGAGCGGCAGCTCAGGAAAGCCGCTGGCATTCGACGGTCATCTGGTCAAACCGACCAGCGAGGCAGACTTGCAGGCAGTGCTATCGGCAGTGCGTCGCTCTGTCCACTGACATGATCTCGACCGGCGCCGAAAACCCGACATTGCCTGGGTCATAAGGCGTCGCGAACAGCCCTTCCTCGTGGACGCATAGCTCCTGGCCCAGACCTCGACTTCGTCTGTCCGCATCAAGCATCAATTGATTACCAAGTCTGCACGCGCCACGAGATCCCGGGGCACGGTAACGCCCAACGCTTTTGCCGTGCCGAGGTTGACGATCATCTCGTAGCGCATAGGTTGCCAGACCGCCAACTCGGAGGGCTTGGTGCCGTTCAGTATCTTGTAGACCATTCCAGCAGCGCTGACAGCGAGCTCCTTGAAGTCCGGCGAATAGGTCAGCAGCACGCCTGCGTCTGAAAATTCCCGGCCATCGGCCACGGCGGGAAGCCGGTATCTCGCTACCAAGGCTGCAACGATCGCCTTGTTGGCGCCCGCGAGCGGAAAACTATTGATCGCCAACCCCTGCAGGCCTTTGGCGGCGATCTGCTCGAACGATTTCGCGAAGTCATTCTGCTCCTTGATCTCGAAGTAGTGAATTCGCCCGGCTCGCCCGGAAGGTGTTTTCTTGTACGCCTCGAGAAGGTCACCGGGGAACTGCATGTCGAGTACACCGACGGAAACGCCTTCTCCGATCACCTGCGTAAGCAACTGGAAGCGCTTGAGGTCAAGCTGCCTCGAGAAGATGGCATTGCCGGTGATATTGCCGCCTGGACGCGTCAAGCTTGCCACGAGCCCGCGCGCCACTGGATCGTTGGAGAGCAGGAACACGATCGGTATCGAACTCGTCGCCTTTGCAACTGCCTTGGTTGCCATGGTGCCGCTTGGGACAAAGATCACGTCGGGTTTCAAGGCTGCCAGATCGACTGCTGCTTCGTCGAGGCCTGAGGGACCGGTCGCAGAGCGATGGTCGACCAAAAGATTTGATCCATCCGCCATTCCCATCCTCTGCAGTTCATTCAGGAACGGTTTCAGAAGGATGGGATGTGGCTCACCGAGCCACAGCACGCCCAAGCGATGGATCTTCTTGCCGCTCTGCGCCCGCACGAAAGGAAGTGAGAACAGAGTACATCCAAGCGACACGCTGACCGCTCTGCGCAACCCGATTGGCGTCGCCAACGTTCGTTCGTCAGGGCCCAGCACGCTGCGTCTCCTTGATCAAAGCGCCCGCTTCGTCCTAAAAAGGGGCGCGAATTCATTGTGCAACCTTCAACCCACTAGCGCCAGAGTTCGGCGACAGTTGCCCCGATGAGGCAATCGTGAAAGGTGTGGCTCAAAGAGTGACTTCGACAGCGAAGATGATTTCGGAGGCGCAGGCAACTGCGCGGGTTTTTTTGGATCTGAAGCAGACCGGGCAATTTGCGCGTCCTGAACGGCCACTTTGGGGCAACTGGACTTCCGCTCGGAGCCTAAAGTCGGCTTGTCGAGGTGCGCGTCAGGCCGAGAAGCCGAGGACACGCATGGGTTTCGCCAAGGTTTGCCTTGCCTTCCAGTAGTCGGCCCAGGGGTCGACCTTCTGGAAGGACATGTGTTCGCGCGCGGTGGCAATGGTCCAGTGTGCGCCGCTCTTGAGATTCTGCAGATCGTCCCATGCGACAGGCATGGACACACCGAGACCCGGCCGCGCGCGCGCCGAGAAAGCCGCCGCGGTCGTGGCGCCGTGGCCATTGCGCAGGTAGTCCACGAACAGCTTGCCGACGCGGTTCGCCGGGCCGCTCTTGGCGACGAAGCGCGACGGGATCGTCTTCGCCAGGTGCTGGACGATCGCCTTGGAAAACGTATTGACCGTGTCGTAGTCGATCCGCGGTGCCAGCGGTACCACGACATGCAGTCCCTTGCCGCCGCTCGTCTTCAACCAGGCCTTGAGCCCCAGCTCTTGCAGCAGCGCATTCATGAGCACGGCCGCCTCCTGGACGTGAGCCCACGACGTGCCTTCGCCGGGGTCGAGGTCGAGGTCGAAGATCATGCGGTCGGGCCGGTCGATCGCCTTCTTCGTGGAGTTCCAGGTGTGGAACTCGATGACGTTGAGTTGCGCCGCACCGGCGAGCGCCTGCGCGTTGAGCGACCTCGAGCAGCGAGGCATGGCCCGGCCACAACGAGGGGGCGAGTTCCGTGATGCCCGGGATGCCGATCTTCTCGCCATGTTTCTGGAAGAAGAGCTGGCCGGCCACGCCCTGCGGTCCACGCACCAGCGACACCGGTCGACCCTTGAGATGCGGCAGGATGAAATCGGCCACCGACTCGTAGTAGCGCACGAGGTCAAGCTTGGTGAGTCCGGACGCGGCGTCGATCACTCGGTCCGCGTTGCTGACCCGGATGCCGGCGACGGGCGACTTCCCCTTCGCTATCTTCCCAGGCGCTTTAGCAGCGGGCGTGCCCCCGATGAGCTTCGCCGTCTCGCGCACGATTGCGCGCGCCGGCTTGTCGCTGCGCAGGCCCAGGAACGACGCATGGCGTACCTGGCCGTCCGGTGTCCATTCGGCGAAATTCACCTCGGCCACGAGCTTGGGCTCGACCCATCGCTCGGCGCCGGCGGGACGCCGCGACCAGCGGCCGGGCTTGGCGGGACCGGCGGCGAACGGCGAGGTCTTGATCTGCAGTGGCGCCAGTTTGTCCTTCAACTCGCGCGCCGTCTGCATATCCCAGCCGGTGCCGACGCTGCCCGCGGAAACCAGCGTGCCGTCGGGCGCATGGACGCCCAGCAGCAGGCTGCCCACCTGCGCGGCGTTATCGCTGCGCTCGGTGTAGCCGGCCACGACGAACTCCTGGCGCAGTTTGCACTTGAGCTTGAGCCAAGTGTCCGAACGGCGCGAAACGTAGGGCGCATCCGCACGCTTGGCGATGAGCCCTTCGAGGCCAAGTCGGCAGGCCGATGCAAGGATCGAGGCCGGGTCGCCTTCGAAGTCCGCGCTGTAGCGCACGTGTTCTGTGGCCTTCTCGTCGAGGAAGGCCTTGAGCAATGCGCGGCGCTCGCGCTGCGCGACCGCGCGCGGGTCATACCCCTCGAAGAACGGGACATCGAACACGAAGAAGACGATCCGGTCGGCGCCGCGCCCGCGATCGAACGCGTTCTGCAGCGCGTTGAAGTCGGGTGAGCCATCGGGGCCGGGCACCACGATCTCGCCGTCGAGGAAGCCCGAGGACAGACCGAGCTGCTCCAGCTCGGCGACCAGCGTCGGCATCTTGGCAGACCAGTCGTGGCCGCCGCGCGTGATCAAACGCGCATGACCGTTGTCGATGCGGGCCATGAGGCGGTAGCCGTCGAACTTGATCTCGTAGATCCATTCGCCGGCGAGCGGCACGGCGGCAGCGAGGGTCGCGAGCTGCGGGGACAGTTTCTCGGGCAGCGCCGCCTTGACGGCCCCGGCCGCCTGCGCAGGGGTGCCCTGCCCTGCTGTCGCTTTCCGTGCGGCTTTCCGCGCGCCCTTCCCTGCGGCTTCCTTCCCTCCATCCTGCCCTCCCCTGGCAGTCGCGTTTCGCCTGGGCTTCTGCTTGTCCGCGGGGGTCGACTCAGCGCGCGGCTTGCCGGCAGCCGGCGCGGCCAGAGGCTTCGTGATGACGCTGTCCGGCAGCGCGGCGACCACGTCGTAGTCTTTCCTGGCTCTCGCGAACGCGTCGCGCTTCTTGAAGAGGAGCCATGGTGGCTGCTTCTCGCCGCCCTTGGCGATCTTCACGAGTTCCCACAGGCCCTGCAGTTTCTCGCCGTGCAGCGCGAAGACCAACTTGCCCTCGGCCATCCCCTTGCGCGGATCGCCGACCGGCTCCCACGTGCCGCGATCCCAGACAATGACTTCGCCAGCGCCGTACTGTCCCGGCGGGATCGTGCCTTCGAAGGATCCGTATGACAGCGGATGGTCTTCCACGTGGATGGCCAGGCGCTTGTCGGCCGGATCGAAGCTCGGTCCCTTGGGAACGGCCCACGAGACCAGGACGCCGTCGAGTTCGAGGCGGAAGTCGTAGTGCAGGCGGCTGGCCGCGTGCTTCTGGATCACGAAGCTCAAGGCGCCTTGGCGATCCTGGAGTTGTTCGCCGCGCGGCTCCGCCGTGACGTCGAAGTCGCGTTTGGCCCAGTACCGCGCCAGCGGGTCGGTGCGCTTTTCAGCCACTGCGGTTCTCTACCCGCCCAAAAGCCTATTGCTGGGCCAGGTGCTTGCGGACCGCTTCGGCCGAGTTGCCGACTGCCTTGACGGCGGCCTTCAGTTGTTCCGGCGTGCAGCCCAGGGTCTTGGACCAGTCGCGGACTTCGTAGTCCTCGCTGAGGCTGATCAGCTTGCGGTCCTGCCCGGTCTTTGTGGTGTCGTCGCTCATCAAAGTCTCCAGCTGGAATGGCAGCGCACAGACTACTGCTGTGCACTTGGCCACGATGTAGGGCGGCGCCCAAAGCTGTGCGAACGAGACGCGGTGCTCACACACGCGGCACGGCGCGCCGCTGCTTTGCCGATCGCCGGGTGTGCGGTGGTGACGGGCCTGATTAAGCGCCTCGGGGCTGTTCGGGTGCAGCAGGCGTGTTGCCAATCGGTGCCGTCAAGCCGATCCAGGTCTGGTAGTCGATCAGCAACAGGCGCCGTCGCGAAGTCGGAGTTCGCGCCTTGCGCCTTCGGCGGGCGGGCGCGGGCTGCGCCGGGATCGATGCAAGATCCTGTTGATGGGGTTTGGCTTTCACGAAGCAGGACATCCTTCTCGACTTAGCACGGGGGCCTTTCGCGAATGATCCCACGACGCCGGCACCCTCACGCCCGGCGCCTCGCGGGCGTCGCCGCCTTCCTGGCAGGTGTCTTGGCGGCCGCCTTGGCCGGCTTTTTTGCGGCCGCCGGGGGCTTGGCCTCTTCCTCTGCGCGCTTGCGTGCCGCGCTTCCCTTGCTGCCCTTCAGGCTGCGCTGCAGCAACTCGGTGAGGTCGATCACGTTGGCATTCTGCTCAGGCACCTCTTCCTCCGGCTCGATGACGGTTTCGGTGTCGCCTGCCTTCACCTTCTTCTGTACGATTTTCATGACGGCATGCTTGAACTCGTCCTTGAAATCCGCCGGCTCCCAGCGACCGGACATCTGGCTGATCAACTGTTCGGCCATCTTCATTTCCGCTGGACTGACCTTGGCGCCCTTGACGCCGGCCGCCGGCAGGTCGAGGTCGGCGAGGGATTTCACTTCGTCGCCCCAGCGCAGAAGGTTCAAGACCAGGGCCGGGCCCGAGGGGACCAGCACCGCGAGATGCTGCTTCGTGGCGATGACCACCTTGGCCAGGCCCACCTTGCCGGTCTTGACCAGCGCCTCGCGCAGCAGCGC
>NZ_JBBKZT010000033.1:0-47145 GCF_037889975.1 Variovorax rhizosphaerae
CGCAACGGTCACGGAAGAAATGACTGAAGTGACGGTGATCGCCAAGCCGGCGCGCCGCGCTGCTCGCAAGGCCTGAAGCATCCGAGGCTGAGGGCTGCGCAACTTGTGCAGGCTGCGTCCACGCGACGAGCCGATGCCCTCACCCCAGCCCTCTCCCAGGGAGGAGAGGCAGGCAGAAAGACGTCTGCGTCGTGGCCGGGAAGGACATCTCGGCCGCTCAAGAAAAAACGCCCCTCGGCTTCCCGAGGGGCGTTTTTCATGGGCTTTGCACCGTCAGGCAGCAGCCGGCACGTTGCGCAGTTCGCGGCGCAGGATCTTGCCCACGGTGGACTTGGGCAGCGCGTCGATGAGGCGCACGACCTTCGGGATCTTGTAGCCGGTCAGCGCCGTGCGGCAATGCGCGATGACATCCTCTGGCGTCAGGGTCGCGCCGGGCGCAGCCACCACGAAGAGCTGGATCGCTTCGCCGGTCTTCGCATCGGGCACGCCGATGCAGGCGCACTCGGCGACACCGGGGCAGCCAGTAGCAACGGCCTCGATCTCGTTCGGGTACACGTTGAAGCCCGACACGATGATCATGTCCTTGATGCGGTCCACGATCTTCAGGTAGCCGCGCTGGTCGAAGACGCCGACGTCGCCCGTGCGGAAGTAGCCGTCCGCCGTGAACGATGCCTTGTTGGCCTCGGGCTTTTCCCAGTAACCGCTCATCACTTGCGGACCCTTGGCGCAGATTTCGCCGGACTGGCCCAGCGGCACTTCATTGCCGGCGTCGTCCACCAGCTTGATGTCCGTCGAGGGCAGCGGGAGACCGGTCGTGGCCGAGAATTCCTTGATGAAGGGCGGGTTGATGGACAGGATCGGGCTGGTCTCCGACAGGCCATAGCCTTCCAGGATCAGCTTGCCGGTGACTTCCTGCCAGCGCTTGGAGGTCGCGTCGATCACCGCCGCGCCGCCGCCCACCGACAGGCGCAGGTGCGACCAGTCGACTTCCTTGAGCCGCGGATGCGCGGCCAGGCCGGCATACAGCGTGTTGACGCCGGCGAACACCGACATCTTCGAATCCCTGAAGGTGTTGATGAGCCCGTCGATATCGCGCGGATTGGCCACCAGCCAGTTCTCCGCACCCAGCGAGAAGTAGCTGATCAGGTTCACCATCAGCGCGAAGATGTGATACAGCGGCAGCGCGGTGACGATCACGTCCTCGCCCGGACGCAGCGTCTCCTTCATGAAGGCCTTGTACTGCTCGGTATTGGCGACCAGGTTGCGGTGCGAGAGGCATGCGCCCTTCGACAGGCCGGTGGTGCCGCCGGTGTACTGCAGGAACAGCAGGTCTTCGCCGGTGATCGTGGCGGGGGTGTAGTCGGTCGGCTTGCCCGCGGCCAGGATGTCGCCCATCGAGATGGTGTTGGTCAGGCGTGCATCGATCGCCGGTGCCGGCAGCGCCGAATTCGGCAGGCCATCGCCAGGGGCCACGGTGATCACCGTGGTAACCGGCGTCTCGCCGATGATCTCGGCCAGCGTGGGCGACGAGCCATTGAAGACGATGACGGTCTTGACGCCCGCATCCTTGAGCTGGTGCGCCAGTTCACGCGGCGTGTAGAGCGGGTTCACGTTGACCTGCACGGCGCCCAGGCGGGCCATGCCGAAGAAGGCAATCGGGAAAGCCGCCAGGTTGGGCATCATGACCGCGATGCGATCACCCTTCTTGACACCGATTTCACGCTGCAGGTAGCTGGCGAACTGCGCCGTCAGGCGGTCCACGTCCGCAAAGCTCAGCTTTTGCCCGAAAGAAACGAACGCCGTCTTGCTGGCGTACTTCTTCATCGCCTGTTCGACCAGCTCGGTGACCGAGCCATAGGCATCAGGATTGATTTCCGCGGGAACGTCGCCGTAGGCGGCCACCCAGTGTCGTTGAGTCACTCTCGTCTCCTCTGTTTGTATTGAATGTTCCAGCACTGCGCTGGAACGCTGATTGTCGCCCTTCGCGAAGGGCCCTCCGGCGCGCAACATGGCGAAAGCTGTGGCTTTTTACCAAGGCTTGCAATCCGGCCGGGGACGGGAGTTTACGACGCGCGCTCCCGCAGTCGCATGCGAAGCCCCACAGGCATCATCGTGAATGCCAGCCGTTCGCGTGCCGGCTGGCCGTCGGGGGTATCGATGCTGGCGATGTCGAAGTGGCTCAGCAAGACGGCCATGGCCATCTTGATCTCGAGCAGCGCCAGGTAGCGCCCGGGGCAGATGCGCGGGCCGGCGCCGAAGGGCATCGACGTGCGCCTGGCGCTGCCGGCCATCGCGCCCGGCCCGGCGTCCGACAACCAGCGCTCTGGCGCGAAGGCAGCGGCGCGCCGTACGTGGACTTCATTCACGCCGTCGCGCCTCATGAGGTTGATCGCCACGGTGCCGGCCGGCACCCGGATGTCTCCGACGATCACATCCTTCTTCGCCTGCACGCTGAGGACAGGCGCCACCGGACGCAGGCGCATCGTCTCGTGCGCGCAGGCCTCGACGAAATCGAGCTGGCCCACCTGCTCGAAGCTCGGCCGCGCCGCATCGCCAACCACGCGGCGCACTTCCTCGGTGACGCGGGCCAAGGCTTCGGGGTGGCGCCACAGCAAGTCGATCATCCATGCGATGGTGTTGGCGGTGGTGTCCTCGCCAGCCAGAAGCATGGTCATGACATTGCCCGAGACCTGCACGTCGGTGATACCGCTACCGGGCTCATCGGCGGCAGCAATCATGGCTTCGAGCAGGTTGCGCGGACGGCTGCGCAGCACAGGATCGGACGCCATGCGTCGGCGCGCCTGGGCGACGAAGCCGTCGACGGCCTCGTTGACCGCCGCCATCCCTTGTGCAAGCTGGCGGTCCGCCGCGCTTGGGAACCAGCGCCAGGTCGGCAAAGGGGAGAGCATGCGCTTGAGCAGCGCCGGAAAGATCTTGTCGAGGTGGCGCTGGATCACGTCGCCATCGGATTCGAGCGTATTCACCTCCGCGCCAAATGCCAGGCCGGCTATGGTGTCGACGGTGTAGCGCATCAGGTCGGCCTGCAGGTCGATGGCGCTACCATCGCGCGCGGCCTTCCGCCAGCGCCGGACGAGCCGATCCGCCACGCCTTGCAGCGACGGGAAGTAGCCCTTGACATGCGCCGGGTCGAAGCCCGCCATGACCATGCGGCGCTGCCGCCGCCAATCGTCGTCGTTGGCGCCGAACACACCGGGCTTCAGCCCCATTTCCGCCCCGATCTGTTCCAGCCGCGTGGTGCGTTTCCAACCATCCGGCCGATCACGCAGCATGGCCGCGACGGCATGGTGGTCGCCGACGATCAAGAGGTAGCGGCGGCCAACCTTGACCTTGAAGTAGGGGCCGAACTCCTTGCACCACTGCTCCAATTGCTGGTGCATGCGGGGCGGGTCGAGCTGCAGCAGGTTGCCCAGCAGCGGGATGCCGCGCGGGCCAGGCAGGTCGGCAAGCTGGCGCGGCGTGGGCTGCGCGGGGACTGCGGGCTTGTCGAGGGTGGGCGTGTCCATGGTCATGGCGCTATTGGGCCACTCTGTCGCATGGAACGCGAACACATGGTTTCCCTTGTTGTCGCCGAATTTCCAAGAGTGCGGCACTCAAGGCCGAGCAGCATTTCGCGAACCTTCGAATCCAGAGCGTCCAGACCGGTGATTGCTAGACATAGGCTCCTGGTCTTCATCGATATGATCGCGACCGTCCGTTGTGCGTCTCAATGGACATCAAAAAATCTACAGGGAGTGAATATGAAAACTACTGCCGCCGCATTGCTGGCAGCAACCTTTGTCGTCACCGGGTGCATCGTGCCACCTGGATCGCAGACCAAGAACAACGGCTCGTCTCCGGCGACGTCATCGCGCAATGCGCAAATGCTTCAACCCACAGAAGCGCAAGACGCCAAACTCGCCAGCGCGCTTCGGCAACAGGCGACCAACAAAGACACGAGCGCGGCAATTGCTGAATCGTCAGATGTGATCTCAAAGTTCCTGCGGATCAATTCGTGCATCACCGGCTACAACGCATCTGCGCTAAACGCATTTGCGGCTCCTGGCAAGAATTTTCCGTCCTTCAACTACCTCAACGCGCCGATTCCATTGATGAGGTATCACGACAAGGGAAGTTGCGCCACGGTGTTGCGCATACAGGGCTGGCAAATGCCAACTAAAAATGCGCTTCAATTTGAGGTCGTGTACACGTCTGACGCAAGTGGAGAAACAATAAAGATGAGCAATGAGGTAGTCAGGCAACCAACCGGTGCATGGCTGTTCACCCGCTAGGAGTGCACTGATCCCATCAGCAGATCGGGGCTACCGTGCTGCCATACGCGCTCCCCGCGTGCACGTTTAACCCGCCGCGCTCACCATCGGCTGCCCCGCCAGCGCCGCCGCCAGGTTCTCCTCCACCCGCCCAGCCATTGCCGCGCGCGTCTCGTTCGTGTTGCTGGCCAGGTGCGGCAGCAGCACCACGTTGTCGAGTTCGAAGAAGGCCGGCGGGACATTGGGCTCGTCCTCGAACACATCGAGTCCTGCACCGGCAATGCGCTTTTCTTGCAGCGCCTCGATCAGCGCCTTCTCATCGACCACGCTGCCGCGCGAGATGTTGACCAGGTAGCCATCGGGACCGAGTGCATCGAGGATTTCGCGCGAGACCAGGCCGCGCGTCTCGGGACCGCCGGCGCTGGCGATCACCAGGAAGTCGGCCCATTCGGCGAGGCTCTTGAGCGTCGGCTCGTAGGCATGCCCGGTGTCCGTGAGAGGCCGCCGGTTGTGGTAGCGCACCTCCATGTCGAAGCCCGATGCGCGCCGCGCGATCACGCGACCGATGCGGCCCATGCCGAGGATGCCGAGCTTCTTGCCCGACACCTTGGTCGCGAGCGGGAACGGCCCGTTGCGCCACTCGCCGCGCCGCACGAAGCGGTCGGATGCAGAGATGCGCCGCGCCACGTCCATCACCAGCACGAAGGCGGTATCTGCCACGCAGTCGTTCAGCACATCGGGCGTGTAGCCGACCGGGATGCCGCGCGCGCGGGCCGCGTCGAGGTCCAGGGTTTCGAGGCCGACGCCGAAGCTGGAGATCGCCTTCAGGTTGGGCATGGCCGCGATCATGGCCGCGTCGGCGCCGAAGCGGGCCGAGGTGACGAGCGCGGTGAACTCGCCGCCGTGCGCAGCGAGGTAGGCCTGGGGGTCGGCCTCCTGCCACAGGTTGTGAAGGTCGTAGCGCTCGGCCAGACGTTGTTCGAGGGCGGGCAGCAGCCGGCCGTGTTGCAGCACGCGGGTCTTGGACATGGGTGATTTCTCTTCTTCGGTTTTCATTCGGGCTGGATGCCGGCGTCCTTGGCAACCTTGGCCCACTTGACCATCTCGGTGCCGATGAAGTCGCCGAATTGCTGCGGCGTGCCGCCACCGGGCTCGATGCCGTTCTCCTGCAAGGTCTTGCGCACGTCGGGCAGGGCGAGGATGCGGTTGACCTCGGCGTTGAGCTTGGTGACGGTCGCTTTGGGCGTGCCGGCCGGCGCGAGCAGGCCGCCCCACGTGCTGGTCTCGTAGCCGGCGACGCCCGCCTCCTGCATCGTGGGCACGTCGGGCAAAACCGAGGAGCGCTTGGCGGTCGTCACGGCCAATGCGCGCAGGCGCCCGGCCTTGATCTGCACATTGGCCGCGGCCACGGTGTCGAACATCAGCGAGGTGCGCCCGCTGATGAGGTCGGGGTGCGCCAGCGTGCTGCCCTTGTACGGGATGTGCGCCATCTCCAGCCCCGTCATCGACTTGAACAGTTCGCCCGAGAAATGCGGCGCGCCGCCGGTGCCGCTCGACGCGAAGGACAGCTTGCCGGGGTTGGCCTTGCCGTAGGCGATGAGTTCCTTCACCGACTTCACCGGCAGTTCCGGCGACACGATCAGCACCAGCGGCACCACGTGCGTGAGCACCACCGGTTCGAAGCTCTTGACCGTGTCGAAGGGCAGCTTCTTGACCATGCTCGGATTGATCGCATGGCTGCTGGCGACCAAGGCCAGCATGTGGCCGTCGGGCGGGCTCTTGGCGACGAGGTCGGTGCCGATGATGCCGGTGGCACCTGCGCGGTTGTCGATGACCACGGGCTGGCCCCAGGCCTCGGTGAGCTTCTGGCCGATGAGGCGGGCGGCCAGGTCGATCGCGCCGCCCGGCGAGGCCGGCACGACGATGGTGATGCCCTTCGAAGGAAACGTGCCTTGCGCCATCGCGGGCATGGCGTGGGCAAGGGCGAGGCCGGCCGCCGAGGCGACGAATGTTCTGCGTTGCATGGTGAGGTTCCCGTTGTGTGGGTCAGATGCCCTTGGCCTTGCGCCAGGTTTCGAAGGCGGCCTTGGTGTCGGCGTTGGGCGGATAGGTGCCGGCGAGCTTGGCGCCACCCTCGATGCGTTCGAGCACGAAGGCTTCCATCTTTTCCTGCTCGGTCGCGTCGCGCGCGACCTCTTCAGCCAGGTGCTGCGGGACCACGACCACGCCTTCGTCGTCGCCCACGATCACGTCGCCGGGATACACCGCGACGCCGCCGCAGCCGATCGGCACGTTCAGGTCGATCGCATGGTGGTGAATCAGGTTCAACGGCGCGCTGCCGCCCGCGCAGTACACGGGGAAGTCCATCTGCGAGATCGGGCCACTGTCACGCACGGGGCCATCGGACACGAGCCCTGCCGCGCCGCGCACCTTGAGGCGCGTCGTGAGGATCTGGCCGCCCGAGGCCACGCGCGTCTCACCGCGGCAATCGATGACCAGCACATGGCCTTCCGGCACGCTCTCGATGCCCTTGCGCTGCGGGTGGTTGGGGTCGTCGAAGGCACTGATCTGGTCGAGGTCTTCACGCGCGGGGATGTTGCGCATCGTGAAGGCCGGGCCGACCAGGTTGCCGCCGCTCGGCTTGGTGAGCCGGCCGACGCCCTGCAGGTAGACATTGCGAAAGCCGCGCTTGAAGAGTTGCGTGCAGAGCGTTGCGACGCTCACATGGCGCAGCTGCTCGCGGGCGGTGTCGGACAAGGGGGTGGTCATGAAATGCCTCGATTGACGTGTCTGTGTCTGAATCTGTTCGGGAGACACCGCGGAACCGGCTTTGCCGGGCCGCTGGTGTCGCCCCCGGTAGGGGGTTGGAGGAGCGCACGCAGTGCGCGGATCCTGGGGGCGAGCGAACGTTAGTCGGCCTTCGCCCCGCTTTTTCGCACAAGCTCACCCCAGCGCGGGATCTCCTTCTGCATCAACGCAGCCAGTTGCGCCGGCGAGCCGGCCACCACATCCATGCCGAGCTGGTTGCTGAGCTTGTCCTTCACCTCCGGCGTCAGCAGGATCTTGTTGATCTCGGCCGAGAGGCGTTGCGCGATGGGCTCGGGCAGGCCTTTCGGTGCATACACCGCCTGCCATGACGCCATCTCGAAGCCCTTCACACCCGCCTCCTGCATCGTGGGCAGTTCCGGCGCCAGTGCCATGCGCTTGGCGGAGGTCACGGCCAGCAGCTTGAGCTTGCCGCCCTGCACCAGCGGCAGCGCGGCCGTGATCTGGTCGAACATGAAGGTGACCTGCCCCGACGACACGTCGAGCATCGCGGGCGGCGTGCCCTTGTACGGGATGTGCGTGAGCTTCACGCCGATCATGTCGCCCAGCATCTCGCCGGCCAGGTGCGTCGATGTGCCCGAGCCGGACGACGCGAAGGTGCGCTTCCCCGGGTCCTTCTTCAGCAGCGCGATGAGCTCTGCCACCGAGTTCACGCCGAGGTTCGGGTCGACGATCAGCACGTTCGGCAGGAAGGCCACCAGCGAGATCGGATCGAAGTCCTTCACCGGGTCGTAGGGCAGGTTCTTGTAGAGGCTGGCGTTGATGGCGTGCGTGCTGATGGTGCCGCCGAAGAGCGTGGAGCCATCCGGCTTGGCCTTGGCCACGAAGGCCGCGCCGACCGCGCCCGCGGCACCCGGCTTGTTGTCGACGATGACCGGCTGGCCCAGCGCTTCGCCGAGCTTCTGCGCGATGACACGGCCGATCACGTCGGTCGAGCCACCGGGCGTGAAGGGCACGACATAGGTGATCGGGCGCGAGGGCCATTTGTCTTGCGCGACCGCCAGCAGCGGCATGGGCAGCAGCAGTGCCGTGAGTGAGGAAAGCGCGATGCGGCGCGTGAGGAAGCGCATGGTCATTCCACCTTGACGCCGCGCGCCGTGATCACCTGCCCATAGCGCGCCTTGTCGTTCGCGATGATCTTCTGCAGTTCGGCCGGCGTGGTGCCGCGCGGCGTGGCGCCCTGCTCGATCAATGCCTTGCGCATGTCCTCGGTGCCGACGATCTCCTTCACGTCGGCGGCGATCTTGTCGATCAGTGCCGGTGGTGTGCCGGCCGGCGCCAGCAGCGCGACCCAGGAGCCAGACTCGGCATTGGGCACGCCCTGCTCCGCCAATGTCGGCACGTCGGGCATGGCCGGCGAGCGCTGCGCACTTGTCACGGCCAGCGCGCGCAGCTTGCCGGTCTTCACGTAGCTCGAAGTCTCCAGGATCGAAGCGAACAGCATGTCGACATGCCCGGCCATCAGGTCGGCCATGGCCGGCCCGCCGCCCTTGTACGGCACATGCACGAGCTTGACGCCGGCGGCCTGCTGGAAGATCTCGGCGGTAAGGTGCGGCGAGCCGCCGCTGCCCGAACTGGCGAAGGTGTACTTGTCCGGCGCGGCCTTGGCGAGCGCGATGAACTCCTTCGGCGTCTTGGCCGGGATCGATGGATTGATCACCCATGCGAAGGGCAGGTCCGCGAACAGGGACACGGGCGCGAAGGCCTTGTCCGGGTCGTACTGCATCTTGTAGAGCGACGGGTTGATCGACTGCGTGCCGACATTGCCGATCAGGAAGGTGTAGCCGTCAGGCTTGGCCTTGGCCACCATGTCCATGCCCACGATGCCGCCCGCGCCGGTGCGGTTGTCCACCACCACCGACTGGCCCCACTTCTTGCCGAGCCGCACGCCCAGCAAGCGCGCCGCGATGTCGGTGCCGCCACCCGGTGCGAAAGGCACCACGAAGGTGACGGGCCGCGCGGGCCAGCCTTCGGGCACCTGGGCACTGGCCGCGATCGGCGCGAACGGCAGTGCGGCCAATGCAAGCCGTGCTGCGAGCCGGCCGAGCGCCTTGCCGGTTTGCGGGCGCACCATGTGTGTTGTCTCCATGCTGTTCATTTCCTTGTGAGTGGATTCAATGGATTTCGGGCTCGCCTTCACCGGCGGCTTGCGCGTAGTCCGGTGCGAGGAAGTCGAAGTCGCAGCCGGTGTCGGCCTGCTGCACGTGCTTGAGGAACATCACGCCGTAGCCGCGGCCGAACTTGGGGATGGGCTTCTGCCATTCGGCGCGACGCCTGGCGAGCTCCTCGTCGCTGACGTTCATGTCGATGCGGCGCGCGTCGACGTCGAGCGTGACCAGGTCGCCATCGCGCACCAGCGCCAGCGGGCCGCCGACGTGCGACTCGGGCGTGACGTGCAGAACGCAGGCGCCGTAGCTGGTGCCGCTCATGCGCGCGTCGCTGATGCGGACCATGTCGCGCACGCCTTCCTTGAGCAGCTTCTGCGGGATCGGCAACTGGCCCCATTCGGGCATGCCCGGCGCGCCTTGCGGGCCGGCGCTTTGCAGCACGATCACGCTGTCCTTTGTGACCTGCAAGTCCGGCGAGTCGATGCGCGCGGACAGGTCGTCGTAGTTCTTGAACACGACCGCGGGGCCGGTGTGGCGGCGCAGGTGCTGCTCCATCGCGGCCGGCTTGATGACCGCGCCATCGGGTGCGAGGTTGCCGCGCAGCACGGCGAGGCCGCCGCTTTCGAGCAAGGCCTCCTTGCGCGGGCGGATCACGTCGGCGTTGTAGACCTCGGCGCCGGCGATGTTCTCTGCAAGGCTCTTGCCGGTGCAGGTCATCTGGCTGCCGTCGATGAGGTCGCCCATCTGATTGAGGAACGCGCGCAAGCCGCCCGCGTAGTAGAAGTCTTCCATCAGGTACTTGCCGCCGGGACGCAGGTTGGCAATGACCGGCGTGCTGCGCGCGAGTTCGTCGAAGCGGGCCAGGTCGAGCGGCACGCTGGCACGCCGCGCCATCGCGATCAGGTGGACGATGGCGTTGGTCGAGCCGCCCAGGCCGAGCACGGCGGTCACGGCGTTGTCGAAGGAGGCCGGCGTGAGGAAGTCCAGCGGCTTCAGGTCTTCCCACACCATCTCGACGATGCGCTTGCCGGTGTGCGTGGCCATCATCGCGTGGCGCGAGTCCGGCGCGGGGATGGACGATGCGCCCGGCAGCGTGAGGCCCAGCACTTCGGCCGCGCTGGTCATGGTGCTGGCCGTGCCCATGGTCATGCAGGTGCCGGGCGAACGGGCGATGCCGTCTTCCACGTCCTGCCAGTCGTCTTCCGTGATGTTGCCGGCGCGCAGTTCGGCCCAGTACTTCCATGTGTCCGAGCCGGAGCCGAGGAAGGTGCCCTTGTAGTCGCCGCGCAGCATGGGGCCGGCCGGCACGAAGATGGTCGGCAGGTTCATCGCCAGCGCGCCCATCACGAGGCCGGGCGTGGTCTTGTCGCAGCCGCCCATGAGCACGCAGCCGTCGGCTGGGTAGGAGCGCAACAGCTCTTCCGCCTCCATGGCGAGCATGTTGCGGTAGAGCATGGTGGTCGGCTTCTGGAAGGCCTCGCCCAGGCTCATCGCCGGGATCTCGACCGGGAAGCCACCCGCCTGCCAGACGCCACGCTTGACCTCCTCCACCCGCTGCTTGAAGTGCGTGTGGCAGGAGTTCATGTCGCTCCAGGTGTTGAGGATCGCGATGACCGGCTTGCCCAGGTAATCGTCGCGGCTCAGGCCCATCTGCGCAGTGCGCGAGCGATGGCCGAAGCTGCGCAGGTCTTTCACGCCGTACCAGCGGTGTGAGCGGAGGTCTTCGGGCTTCTTGCGTGGGGTGGTCATGATCTTGTCTCGAAATGCGCTTTGAATGTTAGCGCTGTCATTCGATCATAAGCAGGTCCGGCGGCTGGCGTCAACCGGAAAATTCAGGGATCGCGGAACTTCAGGGCGAGGCAAAACAATGCCCTTTCCAGGGCCCCCGCGGAACCGGCTGCGCCGGGCCGCTGGGTGCGCCTCATGAGGGCTGAGGGCCGCGGCTCCGATCCTGCCTGCGCAGGCTTGGACGGCCCGCAAGACCAGCCGCCTCTGGCCGCCCGGAGCGCCGCAGGCGCATTCGGGGGTGGGTCAACCTACGCGCTTTGCCGCTCAATCAGCGTGAAGCCGAGGTCGACGATCTTCTCCGTCACCTCGCGTCCCTCGGCACGTTCGACGATGAAACGCGCCGCCTGCCGACCGATGCCGGTGCCGTCGATGCGCACCGTCGTGATGGCCGGATGCGCATACTGCGCAAAGCCCAGGTCGCCGAAGCCGATCACGCCCATGTCGCCCGGCACCCGCATGCCGCGCGCCTGCGCCTCGGTGATCACGCCGTGGGCCAGCGCGTCGGAGCTGCAGGCCACGGCATCGATGTCCGCGCCCGCCGCCAGCAGCGCGGACAAGGCCTCGCGCCCGCTGCCCAGCGTGGTCGGCGCCGGCACCTCGCGCACCGGCACCGTGCCGCCGCCGAGCAGCTTCCAGGCCTGTTCGAATCCCTTGCAACGCAAGGTCGCGCGCTGGTCATCCCCGGTGACGATCACCGGCTTGCGATAGCCCTTGCGATGCAGGTATTGCGCCGTGGCCGCGCCGGCCTTCTCGTGCGAGAAACCGACCAGCATGTCGATCGGCGTGGGCGTCAGGTCCCAGGTCTCCACCACCGGAATGCCGGAGGCCAGCAGCCGCCGCCGCCCATCGACGGAGCGCATGATCCCGGTCAGAACGATGCCGTCCGGCCGCCGCCCGATGATGGCGTCGATCAGCGCGTCTTCGCGGGCGTTGTTGTAGCCGGCCTGGCCGAGCATCAGTTGATAGCCCTTGTCGGCCAGCGCCTCGGTCAGCGCCTGGATGGTTTCGAGGAACACCGGCCCGGCGATGGTCGGCACCAGCGCCGCGACCAGGCGGCTGCGGTTCGAGGCCAGGCCGCCGGCCAGCAGGTTCGGAACATAGCCGGTGCGCTCCACCGCGAGGCGCACCTTCTCTCGCGTCTCGGGCGTCACCAGGTCCGGCGTGTTCAGCGCGCGCGATACGGTGATGGCCGAGACGCCCGCCAGCTTCGACACGTCGCTCAGGGTGATGCCGCCGCTGCCGCGGCGCGAGGCTCGTCCGGACAGGTTCCGCTGGGTCAAGAAGGGGCTCCGATGGTTGCGCTAACGTCCGCACCGGACGCCTGGGCGGATTATGGTTGAAACCAGCCGCCATGGGCCCCGGTGCTACGCTGCGCGCATGTTCAATCCTTCCCCCGAAGACGTACGCCGCTTCTTCTGCGGCGTCTACGCCAAGAGCCGCCAGGGCCAGCCGCTGGAGGCGCTCGAAACCATCGCCGCCGGCTGGATCGACCAGCATCCCGAGTACCACGCCGACCTGGCCGACGCCGACGCCGCCGTCACGCGCGTGTACGACGGCAAGGACGGCCGCGAGAACCCGTTCCTGCACTTGTCGATGCACCTGTCGATCAGCGAGCAATGCTCCATCGACCAGCCGCGCGGCATCCGCCAGGCCGTCGAACTGCTGGCCGCACGGCGCGATTCACTGCTCGAGGCGCACCACGAAGCGATGGAATGCCTGGGCCGGATGATGTGGGAGGCGCAGCGTGCGGGCCGGCCGCCGGACGGCGAGGCCTACATCGCCTGCGTCCAGCGGCGAGCGACCCGGGATTGACGCCCTCCGGCATTGCCTAAGATGGGGCGATGAACAACACCGCAAAAACCAGGACGGGAGACAACGTGCAGTCACCGCACACACCCTTGCCCGAGTACTACCGCGACGAGGCCGATCACCAGCGCTACCTGCGCCGAATCTTCGACGAGACGGCAAGCGACTACGACCGCATCGAACGCGTTCTCGCGCTGGGCACCGGCCCCCGCTATCGCCGCATGGCGCTGGAACGCGCGGGCCTGCGTTCAGGTGACAAGGTCATCGACGTGGGCATCGGCACCGGGCTGGTGGCACGGGAGGCGCTGGCGCTGATCGGCTCGACCGGCAGCCTGGTCGGCGTCGATCCGAGCCCGGGCATGCTGGGCCAGGTCAGCCTGCCCGGCGTGCAACTCAAGGTCGGCCGGGCCGAACAATTGCCCTGCGACGACAACCAGGCCGACTTCCTCAGCATGGGCTATGCGCTGCGCCACGTGTCCGACGTCGGCCAGACCTTTGCCGAGTTTCATCGGGTGCTGCGCCCGGGCGGCCGCCTCGTCATCCTGGAGATCAGCCGCCCCGAGAGCGCGCTCGGCAACACCTTGCTCAAGGCTTACATGCGCACGCTCGTCCCGATCATTGCCCGCGTCGTCGCGCGCCAGCGCGGCACGTCGGAACTGTGGCGCTACTACTGGGACACGATCGAAGCCTGCATCGCGCCGGCGCAGGTCCTGGCGGCCCTGCAGGCGGCCGGCTTCGAGACGGTGGCGCGTCACAAGGAAGTCGGGATCTTTTCCGAGTACACGGCCATCAAGCCGGGTTGACCCTGGCTGGCGGGCTTGCGCCACGCCGACCGGGCAAGGCGCGACCGCTGTGCACAGAAGCGGTTCAGCTGTTCTCTGTTCCAGCCCTGGCCAGCGCGTCGATCCTTGCCTTGAATGCCTCCAGATCAGCTCGCGTCACGATCGGGCCCGTGCTCGGTACGACCAGTTCGAAGTCAAGTTTCAGGGTCTCCGTCAACACGTGTCCCCATCCCACGAAGCTCCCGCCCGCGGCCACGTCCAATGCCGGCGTTCCGGGTGTGAAGAGACCGCCGACCGCGACGATTTTCATGTCGGGGAAGTACACAACCGTGCTGTCGTTTGTGTTGGCGTTGCCAAAGTGCCTGAGTTGGATCTCGACACCCCCGATCCGCATCGCGTAATCGCGGTCGTAGGTGATCACCGGCGGGGCGGGCGTCCCTTCAGCGGTCGTGAATGCAGGGAGATTTGCGACCGCGTTCTGCTGCGCGATGACCCTGACCCCTGACGCGGCGAACTGGGCGCTGTTGCCAGCGTGCATGTCGAGGTGATCCGTGAGGATGAGTGCCCGCAGCGGCAGGTCCGAGAGCTTGGTGGTCTTTCGGATCTGCGACATCAGTGGCCGATAGTTTCCGGGAAGCTTGCCGTCCACCAGGACCCATCCGTTCGCGCTCATGCGCAACAGCGAATTGCCCCCGCCTCCCTTGATCAGGTAGAGGCCGGTCTTGACCAGTTCGGTCTCCAGCGTCGGGGCGACGTAGGCGGCACTTCCCGGTGGCGCTGCATGCGGCTCTTGTTGTGCCACCGCACCAGGCGATGCACCCAGCGCGGCCAGGATCAACGCGAATCGGGCAAGCACCGGGTGTTGAAAACGCATCCGCCCCGTACCCGGCCATCCACCAGTTTGCGCGTTCATGCTTCTACTTCCCGTTCTTCGAGAACGCGTAGAACTTGTTGTTCCCTGTGTAGCCCGGGATGCCAAGGTGGGCGTAGCCGGAGCCCCAATAGATCACGCCATCCACGACGGATGCGCCCGCGTTGACAGAGGAGCCAGCCGCGTAGCTCCAGAGCGTCTGCCCCGTTGCCGCACTCAATGCCAGCATGGTTGGCGCACTCGCAGAGCCAGCCATCGAGGACGCGAACACCACGCCATCGATGACGGTCAGGGCGCCAATCGCGATCGCCCCGTTGGGATCTCCGACCTGCCACAGGATGGCGCCCGTTTCAGGATCCAGCGCGGACCATGATCCACCGCCGCCGACGCTGGTCGGGATTCCGTAGAAGTTGGCATTCGACACATAGATTCGCTTGCCATCGGTTGCCGATCCCCACTCCATGCCGCCGAGCGACGAGCCGGGCCCGACCTGCGTGTGCCAGATTTCCGCACCGGTGTCAGGGTCGAGCGCGAAGTAGATCCCGCTCTTTTGCCCTGCACCGAGGAACTGCTTCAGGCGACCGCGGCTGTCGACGTAGGTGACCAGGTTCGGAGCGGACGCGAAGTCGAAATCAGGGCCTGCATTGGCCGGACAGTTGCCGGGGTTGACCGGCGTGAAGCAGGCCACGTTCCAGTTGTCGCTGCCGTCTGTCACGCCTGGCTGATTCCACGTCACGAACGTCTTGCCCCACTTGACCTGGCCCGTGAGCAGGTTGAGTGCCACGACCGCATCCACATAGTTGCTGGGCGAGTTGCAGGAAGCGGCGGTCCCGCCCGCCGCGATGCAGGCGACGTAAGCAGGGTCGGTGGGAATGCTGTAGTTGTTGCCGGTCGCGACGAACACGGTCCCGCGGATCGCATCGATGACGAAGTTGCTGCCCCAAACGCCGCCGCCGGAATAACCGGTTGGCACCATCGGTGTCTTCCATGCAATCTTGCCGACGTTCTTGCCGCTGATATTCACGGCGACGACGCTGCCCCGCCCCTTGCAACAGACAAACCCTGGGACAAAACCCGCGAGGCCTTCTTCGTTGGATGCGATGCCGGTGTAGAGAAGGCCACCCACGACGGCGGGCGACGCGGTGATCATGGCGTAGGGGTTGTCTGCCGGTGTCTCGAGCTGCGTCTTCCAGATCAGGTTTCCGGAGTTGGCGTCGATCGCCAGTAGCCATGCACCTTCCTGCGTTCCGATGTAGACCACCCCACCGGCAACCGCAGGGGTCGTGCGCGAGTGCGTGTTGGCGGGCAGCCCGTATTCGGAAAGTTGGCGGCCCCAGACCTTGGCCCCGGTCTTGACGTTGACCGACCACAAGTACCCGCCCCAATCCGGGAAATACGCGCGCCCATTGACGACGGCCGCGCGAGCCGACACGTCACCGCCAGTCGTGAAGGTCCATTTCACTTTCAGCTTGCTCACGTCACCGAGGGAACCAGATCCCAGGATGTTGTTCCCGGTGTTCCAGAGGTTCTGGCCGAACATGGGCCAGTCGGTCGTGATGATTGCCGAAGTCGAACTGCTGTTCGTCGTGGCGGATGTCGTGACTGCCGAAACCGCCGTGGGGGCGGCCAGCGCCGAAGAGGCGGCGATGCTGGCCGGCGCGCCGACGGCGGTGGACGCGCTTGCGCTGGCCTCGACCGCGCCAGCGGGCACTGGAACAAATACAAGCGCCAGGTAACCGACCAAAGCGTAACAAGCGTCCAGAATTCGCCCTCTTCCCTTCAATTTCTCAATAAAAAAATCAAGACGCGCGCAGGAAGCCATACCGCCCTCCGTTCGGGAAGAAAGCACCTCTTCACCTCTGTCGAAATGACAGATTGAATTGATGCAAAAATAATGAAGCACCCTCGAAAAAATATTCTTTTGAGCAACCCCTTATTGATTTGGTGCGAGTATGCGGCGCGCACATGAATTGTCAACGAACAGTAACGTGACAAATAGTTTTTGGCGTGTCGGCGTGAGACCGTCTTTCAAAAACGTCTTGTATTTGCGACGGAATCCATAAATCTTGCACAAATATCCGTTCAACTGTTCATTAAAAAGAACATGGTCGGATCTTGTCTTGAATTAAAAACATCAAGGACGCCATAAATTCCAAAGGCGCTCTGGCTGAGATACGTACTGGCGTGCAGATGCTTGATGAACCAGACCGCGAGTCCGGCGCCTGCAAGGGTGATAAGCAGCGTCGGCCCCTCCCGGCGGGCAGAGACGGTGCAACATTCGACGCCGCCGTCGCCCCCGTCGAAGCAAACGTCTGCACAAACGGATTGAATATCGCCCCACCGAGAGTTGCAGGATCTGCCGTGACATAACTGCCGCCAACGCAAGTGGATTGCCCGCCTCACGCCGCAGCAACCGGAATATCTACGGCGAGATCCATGTCTTCCGGATCAGACCTGGCCTGTGCCCCCATGACGACGCCAAGACCAATATGGCAGTCCGGAACGAGCGAAAAAAGACACGCGACTCCTCCGTCATGGAGGAGACACATTCCCGATGCCATTTTTCTCTGTTTTTGGCCGCATGGAGAGCGACTACCCAGGCATTTTCTTTTTCTCTGCAGCAGCTTTACTGATGCGCCGCACACGCCAACGACGCTATGAAAATTCGAAATCCGGGATTAGTTACCTTCGGCAGGCCAATGCGGCCCAGTGGACTTCGGGCCGCAGCCGTGGGAGCTGATGGCCGGTGGGTTCCAGGATCTCGGGAGGAGCCGGCAGCTGCACGCCGGCGGCGAGGCATTCGCGCAGCAAGAGCACGCCGTCGGCGTGATCCCGCTCCCAGACCCATCGCCCCAGGCAGCGATGAACGCCTTCCTGGACTTACTTCAGGATCGTCTCGCCCCGCAACTGCCCCATGTCCCGGATGTTGAACCGGTGCCGCTTCCACCCCGCATAGGTGCGGCGCCAGTTGAACAGGGAGACGGTGTAGTACACCACCTTGAACATCCACAACGAGCGGCGATAGGCCCAGCCCTGGTGGATGTCGGCCGCCAGCAACGACATCAGCCCCTGCTTCACGTTGAAGATGTTCTGCGGGTGCATGAACATGTCGCGGATCGTCGGGTTCGTGACGCGGTAGATGAACCACGAATAGTCGCGCGGCCCCACGCGCATGCGGGTCTCCACGGCCTCGCGCGCCGCCGGGAGTTCGGCCGGCCGGTCGAGCGCGGTCTGCACCAGCTTCGCGCCGTCGAAGGCGCTTTGCATCGCCAGGAACACGCCCGACGAGAACATCGGGTCGATGAAGGTGAAAGCGTCGCCCAGCATCAGGTAGCGCTCGCCGGTGGCATGCGTGCTCGAGTAGGCGAAGTTGCCGGTGGCGTGGACCTTGTCGTCGACGAGGGTCGCATCTTTCAGGCGGTCGTTCAGCTCCGGGCACATCGCGATAGTGTCGAAGAAGTAGTCCTTCAACGGCTTGTCGCGCGCCTTCAGGTAGTAGGCCCAGCACACCGCGCCGACGCTGGTCGTGCCGTCGGCCAGCGGGATGAACCAGAACCAGCCGTGCTCGAACCAGCAGATGCTGATGTTGCCCTCGCGCCTGCCCTCCAGCCGCCGGGCGTTGCGGAAGTGGCCGAACAGCGCGGTGCTGTTGTGCTTCGGATTCTTCTGCTTGCACTTGAACTTGTTGGCCAGCACCGTGTCGCGGCCGCTGGCATCGACGACGAAGCGGGCTCGCCAAGTGCGACGTGCACCGTCGTCCAGGTCCGCCTGCACGGTGGCGCCCGTGCTGTCGAAATCGATCTCGCGCACCCGCGCGCCTTCCATGGCCACCGCGCCCACTTTCGCGGCATTGCGGAACAGCAGTTCGTCCAGTTCGGAGCGGCGCACCTGCCAGGCCGAATCCTTGGTCGGATCCCAGCCTTCGGAAAAATCGACATAGCTGCAGTAGTCGAGGTCCGGCGGCACGAACTCGATGCCGAACTTCGGCATGCCGATCTTCTCCACCTGCTCGCGCACGCCGAGCCTCTCGAACAGCTCGACGTTGCCCGGCAGCAGTGATTCACCGATGTGGAAGCGGGGGTGGTGTTCCTTCTCGAGCAGGACCACGCGGCGGCCTTCGCGCGCGAGAAGTGCGGCAATCGTCGAACCGGCAGGGCCTCCGCCGACGACGAGCACATCGCATTCCTGAACTGCATCCATGGGCTGACTTCTCCTGGGATTGAGCAAACTATTGGGTACATATTGTGCCGCCGCGGCACTTACCCACCTACCGTCCGACCCGGGGCCTCGCGCGCAGATTGCCATGCGCAATCACACATGGGCGCGAGCAAGTACTCCCACAAAGCAAGGTGGCGCGCGGCGCCCGCAGGTTGTAAGCTGAAAAGTTGGGCCGTCGCCCAAAGGAGACTCTGATCAAGTCTGCCGCATGGGCGCGTACCCTCGGCTCCGGATGGGATGGGATGCAAGGCGCAAACCGCAGCCATGGCCGTAGCGATGGCGAGGATTTGCAACGCCGCAGACCGCCCGAGCCGGGGATGCACGCTCCCGGCAGACTTGATCAGAGTCCCCCTGACAAACAACCTGGAGATAGCGCCATGGTGGAGACAAGGACCGACGACACGACGACCGCGGCCAGCAGTGCCAAGCTCGACGTCGACGTGGTAGTGGTGGGCGCCGGATTTTCCGGCCTCTACATGCTGCACAAGTTGCGGCAACTGGGCTTCTCCGCACGCGTGCTCGAGTCCGCCGGCGACGTGGGCGGCACCTGGTACTGGAACCGCTACCCCGGCGCGCGCTGCGACATCCCGACCACCGACTACACCTACAGCTTCGACCCCGAACTGGAAAAGGCCTGGACCTGGTCGGAGAAATACGCGACCCAGCCGGAGATCCTGCGCTATGCCCAGTTCGTGGCCGAGCGCTACGACCTGCGGCGCGACATCGACTTCAACACCCGTGTGGTCGCCGCCCGCTGGGACGAGGCCGCCGCGCGCTGGCGCCTGCGCACCGACACCGGCCAGGACATCACCTGCCAGTTCTACGTGATGGCCAGCGGCTGCCTGTCGCTGCCCAAGGCGCCGGACATCCCGGGCGCCGGTCGATTCAAGGGCGAGGTCTACCTCACCGGCCGCTGGCCGCACGAAGGCGTGGACTTCACCGGCAAGCGCGTGGCGGTGATCGGCACCGGCTCCTCGGGCATCCAGTCGATCCCGCACATCGCCGCGCAGGCCAGCCAGTTGACCGTGTTCCAGCGCACGCCCAACTTCTCGATCCCGGCCGGCAATGGCCCGGTGCGGCCCGAACGGCTCGCGCCGCTCCAGGCCGATCGTGACGCCTACCGTCATGCAGCCAAGTGGTCCCGCGCCGGCGTGCCGAACGAGCCCACCCAGATCTACGGCCGCTACAGCCCGCCCGAGGTGCATCGCGAGCGCTTCGAGGCCGCCTGGCAGTCGGGTGAGTTGATCCCGATCCTGAGCGTGTTCGCCGACCAGATCTTGTTCCGCGACGCCAACGCCATCGTGGCCGGCCTGGTGCGCGAGAAGATCCGCGGCGTCGTGCAAGACCCGCAGATCGCCGACCTGCTCTGCCCCACCGACCATCCCTTCGGCACCAAGCGCCCCTGCCTGGACACCGGCTACTACGCGACCTTCAACCTGCCCCACGTGCGGCTGGTCGACCTGCGCCGTCACCCGATCCAGAGCATCACCGAGACCGGCATCGAACTCGCAGGCGAAGCGCTGGCCTTCGATGCGATCGTCTATGCCACCGGCTTCGACGCGATGACGGGCGCCATCGTGTCGGTCGACATCACCGGCCGCGACGGCCTCACGCTGAAGCAGAAGTGGGCCAGCGGCCCGCGCACCTACCTCGGCCTGATGACCTCTGGCTTCCCCAACCTGTTCACCATCACCGGCCCGGGCAGCCCGTCGGTGCTGTCGAACATGATGGTCTCGATCGAGCAGCACGTCGACTGGATCGCCGACTGCATGGCCCGGTTGCGCGCGGACGGCATGACCGCCATCGAGCCCACCGACACCGCCGAGGCCGGCTGGGTGCAGCACGTCGACGACTGCGCCAACATCACCCTCTATCCGACGGCCGACTCCTGGTACATGGGCGCCAACGTGCCGGGCAAGCCGCGCGGCTTCCTGCCGTACGTCGGTGGCGTCGACGCCTACCGCGCAGCCTGCGACGAGGTGGTGGCACGCGACTGGCTGGGCCTCAAGCGCAGCGGACCGCAGGTCACGCGCTGCACGGACGGCGTGGTCCGGCGCCTGCAGCCCGATGTGGCCATGGTCCTGCAGATGATGGCAGCGATGAACCTGCCGACCTTCGATTCGCTCCCCGTGGACCATGCCCGCGGCCTGCTGCAGCAACTGTCGGCGGCTCGCCCGCCCGGCCCCGTGATCGGCGAGACCGTCGATGGCACCCTGCCCGGAGCAGCCGGACCGCTGCCATACCGCCTGTACCGGCCGAACACGCCGGGACCGCATCCCGTGGTCGCCTACTTCCACGGCGGCGGCTGGGTGCTGGGCAGCCACGATTCCGACGACCCCCTGTGCCGCGACCTGTGCCAGCGCTCGGACACATTGATCGTCTCGGTGAACTACCGCCACGCCCCCGAGGCCCGCTTCCCCGCCGCAGCCGACGATGGGCTGGCCGCCGTGCGCTGGATCGCCGATCACGCGGCCGACCTGGGCGGCATACCCGGCGAACTGGCAGTAGCAGGCTGGAGCGCCGGTGCCAACGTCGCGGCCGTGACCTGCCAGCAGGTGCGCGACCAGGGCGGGCCGGAGATCTCGGGCCAGCTGCTGCTGACACCGGTGACCGACTGCGACATGAGCACCCCCTCCTACGTCGAGAACGCCGAAGGCTACGTGCTGACCGCCCCGTTGATGAAGTGGTTCTGGGATCACTACGCCGACCCGGCCGATCGCCCGCATCCCAAGGCCTCGCCACTGCGCGCCAGCGACCTGTCGAACCTGCCGCCCGCCTTCGTCGTCACCTGCGAATTCGATCCGCTGCGCGACGAGGGCATCGCCTATGCCAAGGCACTGGCCGCCGCCGGCACGCCGGCACGCTGGATCACCGCACGCGGCCACACCCACACCTCGCTGTCGATGATCGACGTGGTGGTCTCGGGCGAGCCAGTGCGCGGAGAGATGGCCGATGCGTTGCGGGGCTTCTTCAAGGTCGCGGTGCCGGCCTGATGCAGTGGCGCCACAGGGGCCGGATTTTCGGGCGGCGCCACCCGGGCATTCGGCGATGCATGCCGTGCAGGCCCGTGCAGCCCATGTAGGCAAAGTTCTACCGAGCGAAAGTGCTTCGTCCGATCCCTTGCACCGCTCCCGATGAAATCATGGTCCTCTTTGCGAATGGAGTACCCCATGCCCACACCCGACAAGACCCTCATCGACCTCGAGACGAAGTTCTGGCAATCGATGGTGGACCAGGACACCGACGCCGCGCTGGCGCTGCTCGACAAGCGCGCGCTGATGGTCAGCCCGCAAGGGACGATGCAGTTCGACCACGCCGGCTATCGAAAGATGGCGGAGCAGGGAACGATGGTGGTGAAGTCCTTCGAGCTCAGCGACGTCGAAGTGTTTCAGCCGAACGACACGACCGCCATCCTGACCTACCGCGTGAAGCAGGCCGTCTCCAGCCGCGGCAAGCCGGAAAAGAGCACCACGGCGGACATGATCGACACATCGACCTGGGTGAAAGCCAAGGACGGCTGGCGCTGCGTGGCACACACGGAAGTTCCCGCCGCGGCGAAGCATTGAACGGTCATTGATCCCCTGCGGGTCCCCCGCGCTCCCTTTCGCTCGCCCGCCTGGATGCAGGTCGTCGAAGGCCTGCGGGCAGCGGCGCCGGCGTGCGCAAGGTCGCCCTGGTTTTGCGCACGCCGGCGCTGCGATCGCAAGGACTCAACTTGCGGATCGCTTGCGCGAAGCGCCCGCTTTCGCAGGACCCGCAGTCCGCTTCGTCTTCGGCTGGCCCTGGCGCGCGGCGTCGCGCAGCAGGCCCACCATCGCCGCACAGGCCGGCGAACCTTCCGCCTCGCTGCGCATCAACAATCCGACCGGCTCCTCCGTGCCTGGCGTGTCGATGCGCAGCTTCACCAGCGTACCGGCCTGGAAATCGTCCCGCGCCGCGCCCAGCGGCGTGACCCAAACTGCATCGGAGGCAGCCACCAGCGCACGCGCCACCATCAGGTCCAGCGTTTGCAGTGCATCGGGCGGCACGGCAAGGCCGCGCGAACTGAAGAAGCTCTCCGTGTTGTGGCGCGGAATGGTGCCCTGGCCATAGACCACCAGCGGATAGCCCAGCACCGCCTGCACCGAACTCGCCCGCCGCGCCAGCGGATGGCCCTTGCGCACCGCGAACACCAGCGGCTCCGTGTACAGCAACTCGAAGCTCAAACCCGTCATGAGACGCGGGTCGCTGATGCGCCCGGCCACCAGATCAAGTTCGCCAGCGCGCAGTTCGTCGAGCAGCACGGCATTGGTCGCGCTCTTGACCATCACCTGCAGCGCGGGCCAGTGCGCGCGCAGTCGAGCGAGCGCCTGCGGCAGCAGCGCGGGCGCCACGCTCGGCAGCGCACCGATGCGCAGTCGCTCCAGCCGCGCGCCGGCTGTTGGCGCGATCGCCTGCGCGCCGGCATCGACCGCCTCCAGCACCCGCAAAGCATGCGCCAGCAGTTGCTCGCCAGTGGGCGTCAGGCCTTGCACGCCGCGCCGCCCCGCGCTGCTGCGCTCGACCAGCCGCGCACCCGCCAGTTCCTCGAGTTCGTTCAAGGTCTTGGAGATCGCTGGCTGACTCACGGCCAGCCGCTCCGCCGCCCGCGCCAGGTGCCGCTCCTGCGCAATTGCGACGAAGCAGCGCAAGTGGCGCAGCTGCACGTTGCGCGAAAACGCCAAGGCCGGCGCGGCGTCCTTTTTCATAACCAATGCTTATTGAAAATCTGTGATTGTTCAATTTACATCAACTAACGAGACCTCTAAAGTCAGGGCTCCTCACGAGACCCTTCCCCTGGAGACACACCCCATGCTGGACCGCACCAAGACGCCCGCCAAGACCATCGCACCGCGCGACTTCGAGAGCCACCCCTCGTACATCTACCCCGGCTACAAGTCGACCGTGAAGCGCGGCCCGACGCAGCCGCTAATCCCGCTCAAGGCCTCCATCGGCGAACTGCAGCAACCGGTCTACGGCCACAGCAGCATCGGCGAGTTCGACAACGACCTCACCCGCAATGCCCGCCGCAACGGCGAGCCGCTCGGCGAACGCATGATCCTCACCGGCCAGGTGATGGACGAGCGCAAGCGCCCCATCCGCAACACGCTGGTCGAGATCTGGCAGGCCAACGCCTCCGGCCGCTACGTGCACAAGGTCGACCAGCACGACGCGCCGCTGGACCCCAACTTCCTCGGCGCCGGCCGCTGCATGACCGACGACGAAGGCCGCTACCGCTTCCTCACCATCAAGCCCGGCGCCTATCCCTGGGGCAACCATCCCAACGCTTGGCGTCCGCAGCACATCCACGTGTCGCTGTTCGGCGAACACTTCGCCAGCCGCCTGGTCACACAGATGTACTTCCCCGGCGACCCGCTGATGCAATACGACCCGATGGTCACCGGCACGCCGGCCAAGTACCGCAACCGCCTCGTGGCCGACTTCAGCCTCGACATCACCGAACCCGACTACGCCCTCGGCTACATCTTCGACATCGTGCTGCGCGGCGCCGATGAAACGCCTTTCGAGAACCGTTGAACTGACACAAGCAAGGAGACCCACGCCATGATGAGCGCACTCGAAACCAACTTCGGCCAGACCCCTTCGCAAACGGTCGGCCCCTACTTCGCCTACGGCCTCACCGCCGCCCAGTACGGCTACGACTTCGACCAGCCCTTCGATGCCACGGTGGCGCTCGACAACGCCACCGGCGAACGCATCCGCCTCGAAGGCCGCGTGATCGACGGCGACGGCGTGCCGATCTTCGACGCGCTGGTCGAGATCAGCCAGCCCGATGGCGAAGGCCGCTATCCGCAGACCGTGGAGGAGGCCAACGAGATCGGCTTCCGCGCCTTCGGCCGCTGCGGCACCGGCACCGACGCGCACAAGCGCTTCGTGTTCCACACCGTGAAGCCGGGCGCCGAGGCGCCGGGCGAAGCGCCGCACATCAACGCGATCATCACGATGCGCGGCATGCTGCTGCACGCCTTCACGCGCATCTACTTCGGCGACGAAGTTGAAGCCAACGCGAAAGACGCGGTGCTGCAAAGCGTGCCCGAGCAGCGCCGCAACACGCTCGTCGCGCAACGCCACGAGCAAGGCGGCGCAGTGGTGTATCGCTTCGACATCCACATGCAAGGCGCGCAGGAAACCGTCTTCTTCGACGTCTGAAGGTGCGAATCTTTCTACTGCGGCCACCGATCTCGGGCCTTGCGGTGTTGGCTCCGGCATACAAGCGCTTGCGCGCAGTTGTTAGCCTCGCCGCAACTTCGTTGTCACCGCACGAGCGTGCGGTTCCGCGCCGCAGACCCGACCTCGGCACCCTCGCTACGAGATCTTCACACCTTCAAACCGGTCGTCCATCCGGACAGCAAAAAGCCCGCGATGCGGGCTCTTTTACGGGTGCAGAAAAAGCCTGGTCGGCTTATTTCGCCTTGTGAATCATCGACTCCGGCACCGTCTTGAGCTCACCCGGCACCGCGCTGATGTAGCTCGCCAGTTGCTTCAACTCGGCATTGGTGAAGTTCTTGGACTGGCCGCCCATGATCGCGTTGGAGCGGCTGACCATCGGCTGGTGTGACTTGTACGACTTGAGCGCCACCAGCAGGTAGTCGGCATGCTGGCCGGCCAGCTTGGGCACGGTGCCGTCATTCGGCGTGTTGAAGTTGGCGCCGTGGCACTTGGTGCAGTTGTTGTCCTTGTCGCGCGCGATCAGGGCCTGGACCGTGTCATTGGGCGGCGGGGCGGTGGGCGGCGCCGCATCGCCCTGGGCCATGCCGAGCGTCGCGTAGTACGCGCCGAGGTCGGCCATGTCCTGGTCGGTCAGCGTGTCCGCGATGGCGCGCATCGTCGGATGCTTGCGGTCGCCGGCCTTGTACGCATTGAGCGCGGCCACGATGTAAGTCGCGCTCTGGCCCGCGATCTTGGGCACCTTGTAGATCTCGGGGAAGCTGGCCTGATAGCCGATGATGCCGTGGCAACCCACACACATGGCCGTCTTCTTGCCCCCGTTTTCGGCATTGCCCGTCACCTTCTGGGCATTGGCCGAGACCGTCACGCAAGCGACAGCGAGGGCAAACATCGTGGTCAACAACTTGTTCATTTTGCGCGCACAATCTCGTGGAGAAATCAGATTTCAGATCAACATTTGATTATATGCAGGGCGCATTGCAGCCCCGGCGCAAGGCATCGAATGCAGCGCATCGCAGATCGAATGTGTTTCCTTTTCACCCACAGCTCCACCGATCCAATGAAATTCCAGGGCTCTGACAACTACGTCGCCACGCAAGACCTGATGCTTGCGGTCAATGCCTCCATCACGCTCAAGCGCCCGCTGCTGGTCAAGGGCGAACCCGGCACTGGCAAGACCATGCTCGCCGAGGAAGTGGCCGCCGCACTGAAGCTGCCGCTGCTGCAGTGGCACATCAAGTCGACCACCAAGGCCCAGCAGGGCCTCTACGAATACGACGCGGTGAGCCGCCTGCGCGACTCGCAACTCGGCGACGAGCGCGTGAAGGACATCCACAACTACATCGTCAAGGGCGTGCTGTGGCAGGCCTTCACGGCCGATGCGCCGGTCGCGCTGCTGATCGACGAAATCGACAAGGCCGACATCGAGTTCCCGAACGACTTGCTGCGCGAACTCGACCGCATGGAGTTCTATTGCTACGAGACGCATGAACTCATTCGCGCGAAACATCGCCCGGTCGTCTTCATCACCTCGAACAACGAGAAGGAACTGCCCGACGCCTTCCTCCGCCGCTGCTTCTTCCACTACATCAAGTTCCCCGACGCGGCGACGATGAAGCAGATCATCGACGTGCACTTCCCCAACCTGAAGCAGGAACTGCTGACGGCTGCGATGAAGACCTTCTACGACGTGCGAAACCTGCCCGGCCTGAAGAAGAAGCCATCGACCTCCGAATTGCTCGACTGGCTCAAGCTGCTGGTCGCGGAAGACATCCCGGTGGAAGCGCTGCAAAGCAAGGACGACAAGGTCGCGGTGCCGCCGCTGGTCGGCGCGCTGTTGAAGAACGAGCAGGACGTGACCCTGTTCGAGAAGCTCGTCTTCATGCAGCGCCACAACCGCTGAACCCGCAGTGCCAGGGCAACCGCATCCCACCAGTCAATTGATGATCCTCGGCGTGGCGCAGGCCGCGCTGTTCCTGGTGGGCGCCTCGCTCGGCCGCTGGCTCGGCCTGGTGCTGGGTTTCGATGCGCTGGGCGATGGCTATGGCAACAGCACGCTGGTCGGCATCCTGCTGATCGGCCTGGGCGGTGGCGGCGGCGCGCAACTCGCGCGAGCCTGGTACCGGCGCAAGTACGGCGATCCCCGCGTCTGAGCGATCGCCGCGTCTGAGAAATTGAAGAGCATGGCTTTCGTAGAACCCGTCACCCTGTCCAGCCGCGGCATCGCACTCGTGCCGCTGGCCCTGTCCCACGAAGAAGGCCTGAAGGCGGCCGCCGCCGACGGCGAGCTGTGGAAGCTTCGCATCACTTCCGTGCCCGAGCCGCAGGACACGCGCGCCTACATCGAGACGGCGCTCAAGACCGCGGATCGCTTTGCCTTCGCCGTGACCGACGAGGCCACCGGCACGGTGCTCGGCAGCACCAGCTATCACGACATCCTGCCCGCCGTGAAGCGCGTGGAGATCGGCTACACCTGGTACGCCGGGCGCTGCCAGCGCACGCACGTCAACACCACCTGCAAGCTGCTGATGATGTCGCATGCCTTCGATACCCTCGGCTGCAACGTGGTGGGCTGGCGCACCGACAATTTCAACTATGCATCGCAGGCCGCCATCGAGCGCCTCGGCGCACGCAAGGATGGCGTAATCCGCGGCCATGCCATGCGGCGCGATGGCACGATCCGCGATACCGTGATGTACAGCCTGCGCTCGGGTGAATGGCCCGAGGTGAAGGCGCAATTGCTTTACCTGCTGGACAAGCCAAGAGGCGAATCCACGGCCAAGGAGTGACGCAACATGCTGATCGATTTCTTCTACACCTTGCGCTCGGCCAAGCTGCCGGTGTCCGTCAAGGAATACATGATGCTGCTGGAGGCGCTGCAGGCCGACGTGGTCGGGCCGAACTCCGACGGTGCCCACAGCCTCGATGACTTCTACTACCTCAGCCGTACCACGCTGGTGAAGGACGAGAAGCACTACGACAAGTTCGACCGCGCCTTCGCCGCCTACTTCAAGGGTGTCGAGATGCTGGCTGACTTCACCAAGGAGGTGCCGCTCGACTGGCTGCGCAAGACGCTGGAGCGCGAGTTCACCGCCGAGGAAAAGGCCAAGATCGAGAAGATGGGCTGGGACGAGCTCATGGAAACGCTGAAGAAGCGCTTCGAGGAACAGAAGGAACGCCACGAGGGCGGCAACAAGTGGATCGGCACTGGCGGCACCTCGCCCTTCGGCCACGGCGGCTACAACCCGCAGGGCATCCGCATCGGCGGCGCCGGCAAGAACAAGAGCGCCGTCAAGGTCTGGGACCAGCGCGCCTACAAGGACTACGACGACTCGCAGGAACTGGGCACGCGCAACATCAAGATGGCGTTGCGCAAGCTGCGCAAGTTCGCCCGCGAAGGCCACGAAGACGAGTTGGACCTGGACGAAACCATCAGCAAGACGGCGGCCAACGCGGGCTACCTCGACATCAAGATGCGGCCCGAGCGCCACAACAACGTCAAGGTGCTGCTGCTGATGGACGTGGGCGGCACCATGGACGAGCACGTACAGCGCGTCGAGGAACTGTTCTCCGCCGTCAAGACCGAGTTCAAGCACCTGGAGTTCTATTACTTCCACAACTGCGTCTACGACTTCATGTGGAAGAACAACAAACGCCGTTTCTCCGAGAAGTTCGCGACCTGGGACATCCTGCGCAAGTACAACAAGGACTACAAGCTCATCTTCGTCGGCGACGCGACCATGAGCCCCTACGAGATCCTGCAGCCCGGCGGCAGCGTGGAATACAACAACGAGGAAGCCGGGGCCGAATGGATCCAGCGCCTGACCCACGCCTTCCCCAAATTTGCCTGGATCAACCCGGAGCCACAAGGTGTTTGGCAGTACCGGCAGAGCATTGCAGTAATGCAACAATTGGTATCACATCGGATGTTCCCGCTGACGCTGAAAGGCTTGGACGAGGCGATGCGCCTACTGTCAAAGTAGGTGCATTCCGGCACATCTGGTCGCTTTTTCGAGGTCTTATAGGCCTTATGCCTACACGCGACCGCGTACACTTCCCGTTACATTAGTACTTTCTATGTTCACATTCCGCAAGAATTGGGCTAGGAGGACCGCGCCACAGGGCGTGCCTGGAATTCTTGACGGGACCGCCCGCTTATTGCCGTGTATATCTCTTCGATTGAATCTGCAGCCGTTGGCATGGTCCCGCAAGCGCGCATGACGGCGTGGGAACCCGACACGATCACCATCCGCGGCGTGCGCCTGCCAGTTTCCGACCTGGTAAACCGGTCCTTCTTCGAACCCACGCAGATCGAAGCCTTGCGTGCCCGCCTGCAAGCCGGCCAGCCGTTTCCCCACCTGGTCGTCAAGGACCTGTTCAATCCTCAACTCCTGGAACTGGTGACGGAGGAGTTCGACCAGAGCCAGTGGATCGACGTGAGGAGCAAGTACGAGTCGACGCGCCGCACGGCCCTGGGCGCACATCTGGGCCCGGCGTCGCAGTTGTATTTCGACCTGGTCAACTCGGGCTGGTTCACCGAGTGGCTATCGGCCGTGATCGGTGTGCCCTACCTGTTGCCGGACCCCAAGCTGTTCGGCGGCGGCCTGCATGAAAGCAAGCCGGGTGCGACCTTTGCGGTGCATCGCGACTTCAATCTGCATCGGCACCTGGGCCTGAAGAACGAGATGGTGTTCATCACCTACCTCAACAAGGGCTGGCAGCCCGAATGGGGTGCATCGCTCGAACTGTGGAACGCCACCAAGGACAAGTGCGTGACCAAGGTGCTGCCGGAGTTTGGCTACACGTTGCTGATGCCGCACGGCCCGGCCAGCTTTCATGGCCACCCGGACCCGATGAACCCGCCGGACGGCCGTCCGCGCCGCTCGATCGCCGCTTACTACTACACCAGCCCCAACGCCGGCAAGACGCGCGAAGACCAGGTGTCATCGATCTTCATCAAGATCAGCCCACTCGACAAGCTCAAGCGCGTCGCGCAGATGATTTCACCGCCCCTGCTCTGGTCGGCGGCGCGCAAGCTGATCAAGCGATAGCCCCATGATCGCCGGTTGGCATGCCTCGCGGTTGCGAAGCATGCTGTCAGAATCGGGCGGATGCATAGGGTGGCACCCTTCAATACGCCGGCCTTGTGGCCGGCGTTGTTTTTGACGATCACCCTCCTTCTGCAAGGGTGCAGTTTGCTGCCGAACCAAAAGCAGGATGCGCCGGCCTCGGTGTCCAGGCCGGTCGCGGAGGCCGACAAGGACGACGCCGGCAGCGGGCCGAAGAAGGCGGCGCGCGATGCGTTCAGCATCGAGGTCGAGGCACCGGAACGGGTGCGCGACTACCTGATCCGCCACTTGGAGCTTCAGCGCTACCGACAGATCGACGACCTCGGTGCCGTCGAGTTGTCGCGCCTGATGGTCGCGGCCGAGACCAATGCCCGCGAGTTGCTGGGCACCCTCGGCTACTTCACGCCCACCATCACGCTTGAATTGAAGGAAACCCCCGAGGCTGCGGCCCCGCGCGAGGTGAAGGTGACGGTGGAGCCGGGCGAACCGACGCTGGTGTCCCTGGTCGAGGTCAACTTCAGCGGCGCGGTGGCCGAAGATGCGGCCGGCGAGGCGCAGCGCAATGCCGTGCGCGCCGGCTGGTCGCTGCGGCCCAGCCTGCCCTTCAGCCAGGAGGGTTGGGAGAACGCCAAGGCGGGCGGACTGCGCACGCTGACGGCCAAGCGCTACCCCACTGCCAGCGTGAAGAGCAGCCGGGCCGACATCGATGCCGACACCGCCCGCGCCCAGTTGCGGGTGGCTTATGAATCCGGGCCGGCCTTTCGCTTCGGGCCGATGCTGGTGCGCGGCAGCGACCGCTACAGTCCCCTCAATGCCCTGCGTATCGCGCGGCTGCCCGCGGGCGAAGACTACGACCAACAGCAGTTGCTCGATGCCCAGCAGCGCCTGGCCAGCAGCGGCTACTACGACTCGGTGTTCCTGACGCTGGACACCGAGGGCACCGACCCGCAGGCCGTGCCGGTGATCGCGCAGGTGCGCGACGCGCCGCTGCAGAAGGTGGTGCTCGGCGTGGGCTTCACCACCGACAACGGCGCGCGCGTGAGCCTCGACCACACCCACAACCAGATGCCCGTGCTGGGCTGGCGCTCCGTATCCAGGCTGCAGTTCGACCAGAAGACGCAACTCGTCAACACGCAGTGGACCGACGTTCCCGGCGAAAGAGGCTGGCGCTGGTTTACCGGCGCCCAGCTCAAGCGCGATACCTCCGGCGACTACGAGGTCAACAGCGCTCGCCTGCGTGGCGGCATGAGCACCAGCACCGATCACATCGACCGCAGCTATTTCCTGCAGTACGACAACGCGCAGAACAAGGGCGTCGGCGCGCCGCCATCGGCCTCGGCGTTGACGCTCAACTGGGGCTGGACGGGACGCTACTTCAACAATCCCGCGCAGCCGACGGCCGGCTACGGCGTGGCGGTCGAACTGGGCGCCGGCTACACGCTGACTGGCGAGCGCCTGCCCTTCCTGCGCAGCTACGGGCGCTGGCTGGGCGTCTTTCCGCTGGACTGGACGGACACCGGCGCGGCCCGGCGCAGCCGCATCGCGCTGCGTGCCGAAGCCGGCGCCGTCACAGCGAGCGACCGGGCACTCATCCCCACCACGCTCGAATTCCTGACCGGCGGCGACAACACCGTGCGCGGCTACAGCTACCAGCAGATCGGCGTGACCAATGCCATCGGCCAGACCGTGCAGGGCCGCTACCTCGGCGTGGCCAGCGTCGAATGGCAGCGCCCGTTCGTCTACAAGGGGCAACTCACCGACTGGGAGAGCGTCGTTTTCGTCGATGCCGGGTCGGTGGCGGACAAGGCCCGGCAGCTCCGAGCCAAGGTGGGCGTGGGGGCGGGCGCGCGCTGGAAGAGCCCGGTCGGGCCGGTACAGATCGACTTGGCCTACGGTGTCGATGTCCACAAGTTCCGGGTGCACATTCGGCTGGGCTTCAACTTTTGAGCACCCTCACGAAATGTCTTCGACACTCCTGCCCACAAGGGTCAAGCCAAGTCGCGGCGCCGCATCGGCTTGAGAACGCGTGATGACAGACGAAACGCCTTCGATGCCACCGCCGCCGGCATCCGCCGTCAAGCCGCCACGCTCGCGCACGCGGCGTGCGTTGCGCGGCCTCGCATGGCTCACGGGCGGCACGGTGGCGCTGCTGCTGGCGTTGGCGCTCGGCGCCTGGTGGTGGATCGGCTCCGATCAATCGCTCGCATTCACGCTGTCGCGGGCGGCGCGCTACCTGCCGGCGGGGCAGGCGCTGGAGTCGCGCGAGGTCAGCGGGTCGCTCCGCACGGGCGGGCACATCGGCTTCCTGCGCTGGCAGAGCGAGACGCTGGCCGTCGAGGTGCACGAGGCGACGATCGGCTGGAGCCTGCAGCCCTTGCTGAAACGCCAGGTCAAGCTCGGCGAGGTGCATGCGGAACGCGTCACCATCGAGCGCCTCGGCCCGCCGGATGACAAGCCCGTGGAGCCGCTCGAGCAACTGGCCCTTCCGGTCGAGATCGACCTGCCCTTCCGCATCGATGCGCTGCACTGGGGCGGCCCGCCGCCGCTGGACATCGGCCAGTTGGCCGGCCACTACCAGTACAAGGCGGACCATCACGAACTGCAGCTCGACGGCGTCGACATTGCCGACGGCCACTACAGCGGCAAGCTGCGGCTGCAGGGCCCGGCGCCGATGGCGATCGAGGCCGAGCTGGAAGGCAAGGTGCGTGCGCCGCTGGACAAGGAGCGCAACATCGACGTGCTGGCGAACGCGAGCGTCAAGGGCACGCTGGCCGGGCGCGATGCACGGCTCGCGATCGAGGCGCGGTTGAAGCCGGCCGAGGCGGATGCGGACACGCCGATGAATGCCCAGGTCACGGCCCATCTCGCTCCTTGGCAGCCGCAGCCCGTGCTTGACGCCCAGGTCGACCTGGAGAACGTCGACCTGGCGCACCTGTGGCCGCAGGCACCCGCGACGCTGCTCAGCGGCCAGGTGACGGCCGGGCCCGAGGCCACGGGCTGGCAGGGCAAGGCCGACCTGCGCAACGCCCGGCCCGGCCCTTGGGACGAGGGCAAGCTGCCGGTGGAGCGGGTCGAGGCCAGTGCGCACTTCGACGGCACGAACTGGGACGTGCCGCAAGCCACGATCCAGGCCGGCGGCGGCCGCATCAGCGCGGAAGGCCGCTGGAGCCCCGCGCCGTCGCCCTGGACCGCCAAGGCCACGGTGGAGAACGTGCAACCGGGCCTGTTGCACAGCCAGCTGGCCGGCGCGCCGGTGGACGGCCGCGCCAGCGTCGAGCAGCGCGGCGAGGCCCTGCTGTTCGATGTGGCGGTGGATGCCAAGGGCGGCGCCGGGGCGGTCGGCCTGGAAGGCCTGCGCCTCGACCATGCCGCCGCACAAGGCCAGTGGCTCAACGAAGTGCTGGACCTTCGCTCGCTGCACCTGGAGGCACTGCGCGCGCGCCTGGACGGCAAGCTGCAGGTGCGGATCGCCGAGCAGGCGGCCAGCGGCAATCTCAACCTGGTGGTGCCGGGAGGGCATGCGCAGGTCGAGGGGCGCGTGGCGCCGGCGCAGGGCGGCGTCCAACTCAAGGCCACCGTGGACGACGCGACAGTGCTGCAGCGGTGGATCGAGCAATTGCCCGGCCAGTCCCAGGCGTTTGCGGGCCACGTGCTGGTCGGCGCTGCGCAGCTCGACGCACGCTGGCAAGGCGGCTGGCAGGCGATCCAGCGGCGGCTGCAGGATGTGCGGCAACCCGCGGCGCGGGGCGCGGAACCCACGCTGCAGGCCACGCTTTCGGCGCCGCGGTTGGACATCAAGCTGCCGCCGGCTGCGGGCACCGCCACTACCGCCGCCACCGCCACCGCCACCGCCACCGCCACCGCCACCGCCACCGCCACAGGCACAGGCACAGGCACAGGCACAGGCACAGGCACAGGCACAGGCACAGGCACAGGCACAGGCACGGGCACGGGCACGAGCACTGGCAAACGCACAGCCGCAAGCGCAACCGCAACCGCGAGCCAGGTGCCAGCCGCTCATGCCATCGAGGCCGCGCAGACGCTGCGCTTGCGCAACCTGCGCGCCGAGATCGACGGCGGCATCGCGCAGGCCAAGCTCTCGCTGCGCGGCGAAGGCACACTCGGCACGCGCAGGCTCACGCTCGACACCCAGGCCAGCGGCGGCCTGCAGCGCGCCGACCAGTGGCAGGCCGCGCTCGACAGCCTCAAGCTGCAAGTGCAGGACAGCACCCGGCCAGGCCCGTGGACGCTGGAACTTGCCCGCGCGGTCAATGCCACGCTGCGCACCGGCAAGGGCGGGAGGCTGGACGTGGAAGCCTCGGCGGCCGGCGTGACAGTTCGCGGACCGGTGCCAGGCACGGTGCGGATCGACTGGCAACCCGTGCGCTGGAGCCAGATGGGCGAGCCGCCCAAGCGCGTCTACCGACTGCAATCGAAAGGCACGCTGAAAGGCTTTCCGATGGCCTGGGCCCAGGCGCTCGGGCCTGGCACGCTGGCCGACATGGGCGTCAGCGGTGACCTGGTGTTCGACGGCGACTGGGACATCGACGCGGGCGACACGCTGCGCGCCCATGCCCGCATCGCACGGCAGAGCGGCGACATCCGCGTGCAGGCCGGCGAGGCCGCGCTGGTGCGGCGCATTCGCAGCACCGGCACCGGCACGCCCGGCGAGATCACGACCGACGCGGCGTCCGCCGGCGCGGGCACGCCGGCCGGCTTGCGCAAGGCGGAACTCAATTTCGACGCGCAGGGCGATGCCGTCAAGGCCGACCTGGCCTGGGAAAGCGAGCGCGGCGGCCAGATCAGCGCCGAGGCCAGCACGCGCGTACAGCAGCGCGATGGCGGCTGGCTGTGGGCCGATGATGCGCCGCTGGCCGGCAAGCTCAAGGCGCGCCTGCCCAACCTGGGTGTGTGGTCGATGCTGGCGCCGCCGGGCTGGCGCATCGGGGGCACGCTGGACGCCGATGCCACGCTGTCCGGCAACCGGGCCGCGCCGCGCTGGAACGGCACGCTGGGCGCCGACCAGCTTGCGCTGCGCGCGCAGGTCGAAGGGCTGGACCTGCGTGACGGCCAGTTGCGCGCCGTGCTCAATGGCGACCGGCTGGAGGTGAGCGAGTTCACGCTGCGCGGCGGCGCGGCCAGCAGCACGCGTATCGCCGGCCAGAGCGGCAACCTCAGCACCGCGAAGAGCGAGGCCGCGAAAAGCGGTGGCACGCTGTCGGTGAAGGGCACGGCCAGCTGGGGCGGCGCCACGACCACGACCACGACCACGACCACGACCACGACCTCGACCTCGACCTCGACCTCGACCTCGCCCGCAGCAAGCGGCATCCGCATGAACATGGAAGGCCAATTGCGCGAGCTGCGGCTGCTGGTGCGCAGCGACCGGCAGGTGACCTTGTCGGGCGACGTGCAGGCCCGGCTCGATGCAGGACGGATCACCGTGCGCGGCGACCTGAAGACAGACCGCGCCGTGATCATCTTGCCCGACGAGACGGCACCGAGCCTCGGCAGCGACGTGTTCGTGCATTCCGCCGCGCGGGATCGCGAGGCCGCCGCGGCCGCCGCGAAGACAGCGCCCACCAGCGCCGCGCAGCCGCAGTCCCCCGGCGACGACTCGCTCCCGGCCGCCGCGCAAACGAAGAAGCCGCCCGACATCGAGATCGGCTTCGACCTGGGCAAGGACTTCGCGGTGCAGGGCCGCGGCATCACCACGCGCCTGGAAGGCAAGCTCGACATCAAGAGCGCCGGCATGGGCACGCCGCCGCGCATCACGGGCGAGGTGCGCACGGTGCAGGGCCGGTACCGCGCCTATGGCCAGCAGCTCGACGTGGAGACCGGCGTCGCGCGCTTCAGCGGGCCTTTCGACAACCCGGGCCTGGACATCCTGGCGATCCGGCCGAACATCTCGCAGCGCGCCGGCGTGCACATCACGGGAACCGCGCAGTCGCCACGCGTGAAGCTGTACTCGGAGCCCGCGTTGACGGATGCCGAGACGCTGTCATGGGTCATGCTGGGCCGCGCCTCCGCGTCGAACGGTGGCGAGGCGGTGGTGATGCAGCAGGCGGCGCTGGCGCTGCTGGGCAAGCTGGGCGGCAATTCCGGCGGCGGCAACTTCGCGAGCCGATTCGGCCTCGACGAGATCGGCTTCAAGGGGCCCAGTTCAGGTGGCGACCTCAACGAATCGGCGATCACGCTGGGCAAGCGGCTGTCGAAGGATTTCTACGTGACCTACGAACGCAGCCTCGCGGGGACGGTGGGGACGCTGTACATCTTCTATGACCTGACACAGCGGTTGACCTTGCGCGGGCAGGCGGGGGAGCACAACGGCGGCGACTTGATCTACACGATCAAGTTCAACTGAGCCAAGGCTGCCGAAAGCGGACTTGGCCGGACGCAGAGGATGCGAAGGTTCCGCGAAGGTCGCGAAAGAAAAAACCGAAGCAGGCCGGGCGACCGGCGAAGAGTGACCCGATGAGTCGAGTTCACAGACCGCGATGCGGCGTGCCGTAGGGGGGTCTGGTCCAGCGGGTCGGCAGCAACCTTCTTGAATTCTTCGCGTCCTTCGCATTCCTTCGCATCCGGCCAGGTCCGATCCCGCATTCATCCCGCACCGGCGCCCCACCCCATGCGCATGGCACCGCCTCAAGCAAAGGGAATAGCCCTCTCACTATTTCTCGATTGCCGCTGCGCACGACGGCGGATTCAATGGCGGCACCTGATCAAAGTCACCAGGGGCAAGTTTCAGAACAGCGGTGACGAATCAATATCCACAAGGAGACAAACATGCCCATCGCCCGTCGTCAATTCCTCCAGCTCGCCGCCGCAGGCCTTCCTGTGTTCCACGCGGCCAGTGCCCGTGCTGCGCTTTCGCTGCCCACGAACATGCGCATCATCTGCCCCTACCCGGCAGGCGACGCCAGCGATGCGTTCTGCCGCGCCGTGAGTGAATCGCTGCGTGCCGACTTCGGCCGCACGGTCCTGGTCGACAACAAGCCGGGCGGCCTGGGCCTGATCGGACTGACCGACCTGGCGCGCTCGCCGCGCGATGGTTCGACCATTGCCTTCATCGGCTCCCAGCACGTCACGCTGCAGACGTTGCAGAAGAAGTTCGACCTGTTGAAGAACATGTCGCCGATCACGCGCATCAACTACGGTCCGATGTGCATCTGCGTGCCCGCCAACTCGCCGTACAAGACGATCGAACAACTGCTCAAGGCGATGGTCGACAAGCCGGGGACGATCACCTACGGGTCCGGCGGCATCGGGACGCCGGCGCACCTCGGACTCGAAGTCCTCAAGGGCAAGGTTCCGGGGCTGAGCGCGGTGCATGTGCCGTTCAAGGCGGCGAGCGAATCCCTGCAGGCCGTCATGGCCGGACAGCTCGATTGCGCGATGGCCATCACCGCGACCGCGTTCCCTCTCGCCATGGACAAGCGCATTCGCGTCCTGGCCGTGACCGGCAACAAGCGCACGACGGCGCTGCCGGACGTGCCCACGATGACCGAGAAGGCCGTGCCCGGTTTCGTCTGGACCTGGTGGGGCGGCTTTGCAGCGCCTCCCGGCACGCCGGCGCCCGTGCTCGAAGAACTGCGCGTTGCCCTCGTGGCGGCCATCGAGAAGCCCGAGATGCGCAAGCTGCTGGACCTGTCCTCCAGCGAAGTCGCGCCCAGCAAGACCTCGGCGCAATTCGTCCAGGAACTGCAGCAGGAGATCGACACCCAGACGCTGCTGATCAAGCAGAACAACATCACGATGGATTCGTGATCCCCGGGGCCGGGCCGCGTCCGGCCCATCCTGCGCGGGGGATCACGTCGGTGCGGCAAGACCGCATCGGCCTGGGAGGCCGCCGCGCCTGAAGTCATTCCTGAATCGTTCAAAGCCTTCCATGAAACAACCAAACATCATCCTGATCCTTGTCGACGACATGGGCTTCTCCGACATGGGCTTCATGGGCTCGGAGATCCGCACGCCGAACATCGACAAGCTGGCCTCCAACGGCATCACGCTCACCTCGATGTACAACTGCGCGCGCTGCTGTCCGACTCGCGCCTCCCTGCTCACCGGCCTGTATCCGCACAAGGCCGGCATCGGCTGGATGGCGGTGGACTTCGGCCTGCCGGGCTACCAGGGCAAGCTGCGCAATGACAGCGTGACCATCGCGGAGGCGCTCAAGCCGGCCGGCTACCGGACGCTGATGGCGGGCAAGTGGCATGTGGGCGGCGACTTCGATCCGCGCCAGACCGACCTGTGGACCTTCGGCGATGTGGAGCATCCGACGCCGCGCCAGCGCGGCTTCGACCGCTTCTATGGATGCCTGGACGGTGCCACGAGCTTCTTCGCGCCGCATCACCTGATGGACGACGATGAACGCGTCCATGTGGAGACGGATGACTTCTACCTGACCGACGCCATCAGCGACAAGGCCTGCGGGATGATCGAGGAGTCGGTCGGCGACGACAAGCCCTTCTTCCTCTACCTGGCCTACACCGCGCCGCACTGGCCCCTGCATGCGCCGCCGGAAGACATCGCACGCTACGAGAACGCCTACCGCGGCGGCTGGGATGCGTTACGCGGCTCACGGCACGAATCGATGATTGCCACCGGTGCCCTGCAGAACCCGTGGTCGCTGAGCCCGCGCGACAAGGCCGCGCCGGCATGGCAGGAGGCACCCCATCACGACTGGGAGGCGCAGCGCATGGCGGTCTATGCGGCGATGGTCGACCGCATGGACCAGGGCGTGGGCAGGATCATGGGCACGCTGGAGCGCCTGAACGTCAAGGACGACACGCTGGTGCTGTTCCTGTCCGACAACGGCGGCTGCGCCGAGCCCTTGTGCGAAGACGGCTGGTGCAAGGCATTTCCCTCGACCTTGCCCGATGGCCGCGCGATCGACTCCGGCAACCGGACCGACCTGCGGCCGGGCGGGGCCACGACCTTCATGAGCTATGACCTGCCGTGGTCCAACGTGTCGAACGCGCCGTTCCGCCAGCACAAGCACTACGTCCATGAAGGCGGCATCTCCACGCCGCTGGTGGCGCACTGGCCGGCAGGGATCGAGGCGCGCGGCTTCGTGCACCAGCCCTTCCATGTCGTCGACGTGTTGCCCACGCTGCTGCAGGCGGCCGGGGTCGCCTATCCCACGGAATACGCGGGCCAGGCGATCCAGAAGGTCGATGGCGAGAGCTTTGTGCCGCTGTTCAAGCAGCCGTCGCATCAGCGCAGCGCGCCCATCTACTGGGAGCACGAGGGCAACGACGCGGTGCGCATGGGCGACTGGAAGCTGGTGCGCCAGTACGGCCAGGACTGGGAGCTCTACAACATGGTGGACGATCGCACCGAGCTCAACGACCTGTCGGGCAAGTCGCGCCAGATGCGCGAACAGATGGCAGGGATGCATGCGCACTGGGCCACTCAGGTCGGCGCACGGCCGTGGGACGAACTGATTGCGCGAGCCCGCAGCCGCTACGCGGAACAGAAACCCTGAGGTGCCGAATAGGTGTGACAGATTTCGTAGCGGGGGCGCCAGCCGGGAGGCCGCTTCGCGCAGCGGCGCCGCACTCCAGTGCGGTGACAACGACGTTGCGGCGAGGCTGACAACTCGGCGGAGCGCCTGTCATTCCGGAGCCAACACCGCAGACCCGAGATCGGCGGCCGCAGTAGAAAGATTCACACCTTCTGCCGGGTGACTACGCGCTGGCACACATCACGAAACTCGCGTGCCGGCGCGAATTCCAGCAGGCTGCCACGGCACACCATGCCCGTGCTGTAGCGCGAGAACACGTCCTGCAGCGGCACCCTGACAACCCCCTTGGCCGCCAGCACCGACGCCATGGCATCGCTGACCACCGCCAGGTGGTCGCCATGCACGACCACCTCGCCCAGTGCGCTGGCCGTCGGCACACTCAGTTCGAGGCCCTGCGCGTGCTCACCGCTCAGGCCCAGGTCGTGATCGATGAGCTGCACCAATCGATCGTTCAGCGAGAAGCCGATCCAGGGGTATGCGCGCATGTCATGGAGGGTCAGCGCGCGCTTGCCGAGAACCGGGTGCGAAGGCCTCGCGAAGAAGCCGAGCGACATGTCGAGCATCGGCAGTGCCTGCAGAAGCTCGTCGTCCATCGTCGTCGGCAGGACGCCCAGGTAGATGTCGAGATGGCCCTCCCGGATCTGGTTCAACGCCTCAGCACACGAACCCACCGAAACGGTGACGCGGATGCCTGGCTGAAGGCGCAGGAAAGTGGGCAGGATTTCGGGCAGGAAAGCTTCGTTCCAGACCGGTCCGACGCAAACCTTCAGATGACCCTTCAGGCGCTGCGTGACCGCATCGAGTTCCCACTGCGTGATGTCCAGCTCCTTGCCGAGCACGCGCGCGCGTTGCCGCAGCACGTGGGCCCATGGCGTCGGCATCAGGCCTTTTGAAGTCCGGTCGAACAGTTGCAGGCCGGCAAGATGCTCGAACTGATGCAGCGACTTGGACAAGGCGGCCTGCGAAAGCCCCACCTCGCTGGCGGCCGCGCGCAGGCTTCCCGCGTCATAGACGGCGTTGAAGTGCGCCAGGTGGCGGGACAGGATGAAGCGCATGGGCGCGATTGTTTTCTGGAAGCAGGCGTCTCGTCTATCGCCCGCCCACGCCCTGCAACGCACTTGCTTTCGCGATCTCGGACTCGACGGGCCAATCCACCACGCCGGTAGCCGCGGCCCAATCGACGTAGTGGGCGACCAGCGCCTTCAACTTGTCGGCATGCTGTTGCGAGACGTCGCAAGTCTCCGTGCGGTCGACGACCATGTCGTACAGCTCCCAGTCGCCCGGGTATTTCCGCACGGCCTTCCATCGGCCGATGCGGACAGCGCAGTTGCCCTCGTGCTCCAGGCACAGCGGCTTGTCGCGCTCGAACCGGTCGCCCTGGAGCGCGGCCGCAAAGCTCTCTCCTTCGACGGATTGAATGCCCTTGTCGCCGCGCGACATCGACGCCGTCGCGCCCGCCAGGTCCGCAAAGGTCGGCAGGAGGTCCTGCACATGCACCACGCTGTCGTCGATGCGCGCTGCCTTGACGATGGCGGGCCAGGAGACGACGAGCGGCGTGGCGATGCCGCCTTCATGGACGTAGTGCTTGTAGAGGCGAAACGGGGTGTTCGATGCGTTCGCCCACGGCAGGCCATAGCTCATGAACGTGTCTTCCGGTCCGGGCACGATATCCATCTCGTTGCCCACCCGGGTCGGACGGCCATCGCGGGTCGGCACGCTGTAGCGGACGAACCAGCCGTCTTCCTTCAGGTACTCCGCGCAGCCGCCGTTGTCGCTGAGGAACATGACGATGGTGTTGTCGCGCACGCCGAGGCGGTCCAGCGTCTCGAGCATGCTGCCGATGCCGCGGTCCATGCAGGTGATCTGGGCCGCATAGACGGCCATCCGCTGCGCCTCCCATTGGCGGGTCGCTTCGTCCAAGGATTCCCACGGCGGCGCGTACTCGTCGCGCTCGGTGATGGTCCACTCGCGCGAGACGATGCCGAGGTCCTGCATCTTCCGGTGCCGCTGCGCGCGTATCGCATCCCAGCCGCACAGGTAGCGATCCTTGTAGCGCGCGATGTCCGCGGGATGCGCGTGCAGCGGCCAATGGGGCGCGGTGTAGCAGACGTGCGTGAAGAAGGGCTTCCCTTCCGCGACCGCATCTTCCATCATGCCGATCGCCTTGGCGCTGATGGCATCGGTGTAGTAGTAGTTGGCGCCCTCGGGCTCGACGAACTGGTCCTGCTCCATCAGGTTGAAGGGATTGAAGAAGCTGCCGGCACCGGCCATGGTGCCGTAGAAGCGATCGAAGCCGCGCTGCAAGGGATGCGGATAGCCGGGCTTGCCCACCTTGGCGACCTTGTCCGCCAACGGCGTGCTCGGTCCGCCAACCGCCCAGTTCACATGCCACTTGCCGGACAAGCCGGTGTGGTAGCCGGCCTGCTTGAGCAACTCTCCGATGGTCTGCGTGTCTTCGCGCAGATAGCCTTGATAGGCCGGTCCCACGCCGAGGTCCTCGACCATGTGGCCGACACCCGCGCGATGCGGACTCAAGCCAGTGAGGAGCGAGGCGCGCGTGGGGCAGCAACGCGAGGTGTTGTACATCTGCGTGAAGCGCAGGCCACTGGCCGCGAGTCGATCCAGATGCGGCGTCTCGATCTCCGATCCGTAGCAGCCGATGTCCGAGAAGCCGAGGTCATCGGCAAGGACGAGCAGGATGTTGGGGCGCTGTTTATCGGTGCTCATGTCTTCATTCAAGTCGGATGTTGTTGCTGGCGATGAACTTCGCATTGCGCTCGTGTTCGGTGGCGATCCATTTCTTCGCGTCGCTCGCCGACATCCAGCGCGGCGACAGGCCAAGGTCTTTCAGCTTGTCCTGCAGCGAGGTGTCGCTCAAGGCCTGCTTCATGCGCTCGCTGGCCTTGTCCTTGTCCGCTGCCGGCGCCTTGGCCGACATCATCAGGAAGTAGGCGCCTTCGCCACGGAAGCCTTTCAAGCCGGCTTCGGCGATGGTCGGCACGCCGGGCGCCAGTGGCAGCCGCGTGTCGCTCGCGACGGCCAGTGCGCGCAACTTGCCCGACTTGACGAGGCTGGCGACGCCGGAGACGAGGACGAAGGCAGCATCCACCCGTCCGCCGATGAGATCCGTGAGCGCGGGTGCAATCCCCTTGTACGGCACATGCATCGGCGTGAAGCCTGCCGCTTCGGCGAACAGCCCCATCGTCAGATGGCCGCTGGAGCCGATGCCGCCGGAGGCGAAGCTCACACTGCCGGCCTTGGCTGCATCGACCAGATCCTTCATGGTCTTCCAGGGCGCATCGGCCCTGACCACCAGCACCGTCGGCTGCAGGAGCAGTCCGGCCACCGGTTCGATGTCGCGTTCGATGTCGAAGGCCTTTTCCTTGGGATACAGCAAGGGATTGACCGTGAGCAGCGTTCCATCCGCGACCATCCAGGCCTTGGCATCGGAGGCCACGCCGCGCGCCGCGATCATGCCGTTCGCTCCGGCCCGGTTGTCGATGACGAAGGTCTCGCCTTGCGACTGGAACTTGCCGATCACGATGCGGGCAATGAGATCGGACGGCCCGCCCGGCGGCGCCGGAACGACCACTTGCGTGACGGCGGGTGCCTGTGCGCCGCAAAGGACGGACGACATGGAGAGGGCGAGGGTCGCCAGCAGTTTCTTGAGCATGTTGAAAGCATCCTTTGGGCCGCCTTGAGCTGGGGCCCTCAGGAAATTCTAATAACTAACTAGATACTTACAACAGGGTTTGACCCTAGGCTCACTCCTTCCCTGATCAAGGCTGCGAAAGGCGGACTTGACCGGACGCAGAGGACGCGAACGCGAAGGTACCGCGAAGGACGCGAAGGAAAACCGAAGAAATGCTCCTTCGAACTCTTCGCGACATTCGCGACCTCCGCGTACGGCCCAATCCGATCCCGCGTCACCCGCCCCAACGAATGCGGGGCGCCAACTTCCGCGCGATCAGCCCAGCGTGCCAGCCACGCCTTCCACCAGGTAGTCCATCTTCTCGAGCACCGGGTCGTAGAGCCCGTAGCCCTTGTCGAGCACGACCTTGCCGGTGTTGCTCTTCACCGGGCCGGTGTAGATCGGCTTGCCGGCCTTCAGGTCGGCGATCGCCTGCGTCGCGGCATTGCGTGCCTTGTCGCTCGCACCAGCGCCGAAGGGCGTGCTCAGCACCATGTCCTTGTCGTAGCCGCCGAAGAACTGGTTGGGCAGCTTCTTGCCTTCGGAGATCGCGACGGCGAAGGTCTTGTAGACCGTTTCCCACTTGTTCTCGGCGCCGGTGATGAAGCCCTTGGGCGCGAGCTGGGCCTGCGAGGCGTTGTGGCCCAGCGTCTTCACACCCGCTTTCTCGGCCGTCTCGATGATGACCTTCGGGCTGTCGACGTGGCAGGCGATCACGTCGTTGCCGGCGGAGATCAGCGCATTGCAGGCCTCGGCCTCGCGCACCGGCATCGACCAGTCGCCGGTGAACACCAGTTGCACCACCGCGTTCGGGTTGACCTTGCGCACGCCCATGGTGAAGGTGTTGATGTTGCGCAGCACGATGGCGATCGGCTTGGCGGCGATGAAGCCGATCTTGTTCGACTTGGTCGACAGGCCGGCGGCGATGCCGTTGATGTAGTGGGCCTGGTCGAGGTAGCAGAAGTAGCCGCCGAGGTTCATCGGATGCTTGTCGGCCGACCACAGCGAAGTCGGATGGCGGAACTCGACCTTGAGGTACTTCTTCGACATGTCGACCATGAAGGGGTCGAAGTAACCGAAAGAGGTCGGGAAGATCAGCGAGGCGCCGTCGCTCTGGATCATGCCTTCCATGGTCTTGCGCACGGCCACGGTTTCGGGGACGTTTTCTTCCTCGACGACCTTGACGCCGGGCACTGACTTCAGCGCCTTGGCAGCCACCGCATGGGCCTGGTTCCAGCCATAGTCGTCGCGCGGGCCGACGTAGATGAGGCCGACGGTGACGCCCTTGCCTTGGGCCTGTGCAGCCGTTGCACCAAGGATGGCGGGCGCGATCGCCGTGCCGGCGAGCGTGCTGCCGACGGCGGAACTCAAGGTGGTGCCCAGGAAGCGGCGGCGGTTCCAGTTGGTGGTGTTCGACATTTGCAGATTCCTTTGGTGGTCGAGTTGGGAGAGCAGGGGGAAATCGTTGTGGGAAAGCGCGATGCGTCAGGCCGACTTGCGGCGACGCCTTGTTGTTGTTATCGGGGTGATGGCGGCGGTGCCCGCGCTGTAGCGGCCGAGGATGCTGCCGAGGTCTTCATCGACCGGCTTCTTCTCGGGCATCAGCGCGCGCTCCTGCACGCCGTTCAAGTGCGTGACCATGAGGCGCACGGCCGTCTTCTCGTCGCCGCGGCGGAAGGACTCGATCAGCGTGCGGTGTTCGTCGATGCCGCACTGCGACGAATGCGGGTTGCCGTAGATGGCCAGGATCAGCGAGCAGCGCGAGACCAGCTCCGAAAGGTAGCGCTCGATCACCGGGTTGCCGCTCAGTTGCGCGAGCTTGATGTGGAACTCGCCCGCGAGGCGTGCGCAGACGGTCGGCGGCAGGTCGCGCGCTGCTTCTTCCTCGCTGCGCACATGGCCTTCGAGCACCGCGCCCATCGCGGGCGTCCAGTTCTTGATGACGAGGCGCACCACCTCGCGCTCCAGGCAGGCGCGCGCCTCGAACACGCTCTGCGCCTCGGCGCGCGAAGGCTGCGCCACCGTGGCTGTGCGCTTGCGGCCGGCTTCGACCAGGCCTTCGGCGGCGAGGCGTGCGAGGGCCTCGCGGATCAGCGTGCGGCTCACGTTCAAGTGCGTGCCCAGCACGTCCTCCGGCAGTCGGGTGCCCGGCGTGAGGGCTTGCTCGATCACCGCATGCTTGATCGCCAGGTAGGCGGCGTCGGCCTTTCTCGGTTCGGTCATGGTGTACAGCGCAGGTATTCCTGAAGTTGCGACCATGTATGCGAAAAGCGGGCCAGCTCCGAATCGTGCCAAAGCACGCTTCCCGCACCGGATTGGCGCACCGGAGCCCCGTCTAGGCCGACGACTTGCACCGACTCGGGTATGCGGCGCGCCCAACCGATTGGCCAAGATCTTGCATACCTGCACACACTCATCAGGTACACCAAACAGGAGTTGAAATGACCTCGCAGACGCTCAGGCTGAGCCTGAACCAGCAGCAATCCGAACTGATCGACCGGTGCATCGCGCTCGGTGATGCGGCCGACATCCAATCACTGGCGCAGCGCGCGATTCGCGAATGGAAAGACGGCGTGCCATCGGCGAAACCCGCGCCCGCAGGCAAGCCCGACGTGTCGTCGTTCTCGACGAAGCGCACGCTCCTGACCTCGCATGTGATCCAGCCCGGCACCGGCAAGGCCTTCGAGGTACTGAAAGGCCAGGTCATCCGCATCGAGCAGGTAGAGGGCGGCCAGTGCGCCGACTTCAACTGCTTCAACCTGCACGACTACAAGGAGTTCATGCACGTCGGACGCACGCGCACCGTGCATGGACTCAACCCCGGTCCCGGCGACTACCTGTGGTCGGCGCCCCCGCGCGAGCGCGCGATGATGTACGTGCTGGCCGACACGGTGCGTGCCAATGACGTGATGTTCCCGCGTTGTAGCGCCAACCTCTACGAGTCGGCCTACGGCTTCCGCAAGCACACCAATTGCCACGACATCCAGTCGGAAGCACAGCGCGAATACGGTCTCACGCCCGACGACGTGCACGACTCCTTCAACCTCTTCATGGTGACGGAGATCGTCGGCGACCGCGGCCGCATCGAGCGCCAGACTTCCAAGGCCGGCGACTACGTCGAGTTCCTCGCGCTGATGGACGTGCTGGCCGTGCCCAACGTCTGCGGCGCCGACATCATGCGCACCAGCAACTTCTCGCTGAAGCCGCTGAAGATCGAGATCTACGACGCCTCCGAGGCCGACCTAGCGGTCGTGCCCGCCCTTGCCGAGTACGACACGCAACGCACGCCGGCGCAGTTCAGGCAGCCGACCATCAAGGCCGACCGGCCGCTGCAGCGCGATGAGCGCTATGTGCCGCAGTTCACCAACACGCCGATCGTCGAGCGGGATGTGGAGGTGCAGTTGAGTGATGCCGAAGTCGAGACGCTGGCGTCGTTTGGCTTGCACCAGTACTACGGGAGCAACCGGGGCGCGATGCTGCGGGACGTGGTGTTCAGTTGGTGGGAGAAGCGCTACCTGGGTTGAAGGTGCGAGTCTTTCTACTGCGGACGTCGATCTCGGGTCTGCGGTGCTGGCTCCGGCGTGACAAGCGCTTCGCGCAGTCGTCAGCCTCGCCGCAACTTCGTTGTCACCGTACAGGCGCACGGTTCCGCTGCGCGAACCGGCCTCCCGGCTGCCGCCCTCGCTGCGAAATCCTCGCACCTTCAGAGCGTGCGCGCGGTGAACGACAAAACGCCCTCCGCTAATCCGGAGGGCGTCTTGTCTTGGATGGCCGGGTCATCGTTCCCGGCCATGGCGCAGGCCACGTGTCCTGCCTGACTCTCTCTCCCGCTGGGAGAGGGCTGGGTGAGGGCACCGGCCCGTCGTCTCGACGCAGCCTGCGCAAGTTGCGCAGCCCTCAGCCTCGGACGCTTCAGCCCTTGCGAGCAGCGCGCGCCGGCTTGGCGATCACAGCCACTTCGGTCATTTCTTCCGCGACCGTCGCA
>NZ_JBBKZT010000034.1:0-46483 GCF_037889975.1 Variovorax rhizosphaerae
GGCGCGCTGGTCCGGGACTACTCGCGACTGGACGCCCGTCGGCGCTGTGACCCTCAACCCCGAACGTGACTGCATCGCTCAGACACACGCGAGGGAGCCAAACATACAGCCGCTGGCTGCATGAACGAGGCGACAACTACATTGACGCGCACCGCAGGACAGTCCGACAGTCGCTCATCTGAGACCTTAGATGTCGCACTTGTAGGCCCTGGCCGAGGCACGGACGCTGCGACGGCCCTGCGCCGTGGGGAGCCATACGACGCGATTGGCCCCAAGTGAGCGAGCCTGTTGCAGAGCGTCGGCGCGCGAGTTGCTGTAACCCAGCCCGGCGTTGCCGCCGTACAGCCCCGAAGACCCCATCACGGTACCAAGGTACCGGCAGTCGACCACGCCTGCCGCATCGGTCGACTGCACAGCAGCTTCAATCGTCTCAACTTTTACGGGCGCGGCCGGTCTCGCACAACCCATGAGCGCAAGGGCTGCAAGGCACATAAGGCGAGTCGCTTGCATATCGACAGTGATGCGGCGAACTTCAGGAATAAACGTCTTTGCCAAATCGGGATTGAACCAGCGCCCGCATGGCTGCGACAAGCGGGGTGTCGCCGAAGGACACGAACAACTCCACTCCACCCGGCCGAGGAATGTGCACCAGTTTCGCGATCCAGCAACTTTTCAGATTGTCCCATTCAATGGCAACGTGGTGGCGCTCGACAATGGGTCCTCCTTGCGACCAAGCAGTGGAGGGTTCGAAAGGCATCCAGCTGACCAGGCACACAGCCTTCCCATCCACCTTGCGTATGACAGGAGAATTTCCAATGGAACGCGCAACCCAATAGTCCAGTGGCGCCGCGGTGAGTTCGGCAGTCTTCATGGCTGCCCCTTCTCCAGATGATTGCTCACGAGTCACAGAACGATCATCCCCTGCGTAGACGCCGATCGCGCGCACGATCACAGCTTCCCGCGCGGCATCATCCAACCGCCCATCCAGAACGACAGGATCTGCTTTTGGAATTCGGTCTGCATTGCGGAAATTTGGCGCTGCATCTCAGCCTCTGCGAAGCCGCGCCCCGCGTGAATCATTTGGTTAGCAGCGCTAAGCCAAATGCTCATGAAGGGATTGCGCGCCATCCATGGATTGCTCATTTGGTAGCCTCGCTTGATAGTTGGAAAATGTGGAATCTCGGCGCATCTACGAGCGATCGCCGTAGGACGAGCGCCGCACCCGATGTCGCTACCAAGCAGGGTATTCACTAAAGCCGTTACGAGGACGCGTCCCACTTGATAGCTTCTAGCCTCCAGGCCTGCTCAGTGAGCTTCCATAGCAACATACGTTTTTGTGCGCCCTTCTCCGGGATCACATGAACGGAGATCGTTTCTCAGCGACCGGCCTCATCTGCGCCCAATGGATGGCTGCACGAGGTCGACCGTGTACTTTTGCCAGCCAAGAAGAACGTCGTCCAGACCGCACGGGCCACGCCGAGACATCACATACTCATACGCGGCAGTGGTAACGGCGGGCTTGGTGGAAACGCTGAGGCCCCGGCACTTCACCGTCTTTTGCGCCGACCAAAGACTCAGGCCAAAAAACTCCAAGACATCAAGACGGAATCGAACTGCCCGCGAGAGCACCCGTCAGCAGGACAGATGCGCGTCAGCCGTTAATTTCCTCAGTGATGACTTTGAAATGCGATAGCCTGTTGGCACCGAACACCATGGTGATCGGCACGTCGGCCGCGTCACGCCCGCGCGCAATGACAATACGTCCGATGCGTGGCACGTTGTGACGCGCATCGAATGTATGCCATCGGTCGCCCAGGTACACCTCGAACCAGGCGCTGAAATCCATGGGATAGCGCACCGGCGGAATGCCGATGTCGCCCAGATAGCCGGTGACGTAGCGCGCCGGGATGTTCATGCATCGGCAGAGGGTGATCGCCAAGTGCGTGAAGTCCCGGCACACGCCGGTTCGCTCCCGGAATGCCTCCAGGGCGCTGCGTGTGGAGCGGGCGCGCCGGTAATCGAATGTCAGGTGCGAGTGGACGAAGTCGCAAATGGCCTGCACGCGGGACCAACCCAGCGGCGTATTGCCGAACATGTTCCATGCCACCTGCAACAGCTCGCCGTCTACTTCGCAGTAGCGGCTGGGCAGCAGAAAGCGCAGCGCCTCCACGGGCAGGTCGGCTGGCGCGTATTGAAAGGCGCCGAACGCCTGTGGGTCCGGGCTGCCGTTGTCGTACACCACGCTCTCATTTCGAAGTCGCACGGATGAAACGCCAGCATCCACATGGACGCGAGCGCAATGGTTGTCGAAGTCGTCCAGGTAGAAGTCGGTCAGCAGCGGCGGACTGAGCGTGATGTTCTCCATTCCACCCTGAACATCGCGCTCGCGGGAAGGATGGACCTGGAGCAGGTAGATCAGCGTCGTCGGTGCGCTGACCTCGAGTTCAATGTCGTAGCCGATCTTGATGAGCATCCATCAACTTTATCGAGCGAGCACTGCCGACGCTCGCGTCCGCAGCGCTTCGTCGCGTAGGCCATGGCTGACTGGACCAGTGCCCCTCATCAGCGAGCTTCCAGTAGAGCGCCGCCGGAGTTCCTCCACGCTCGAAACAAGCACGGACGCGGGCACCCAGCATGCGCAAGCACCGCTTCGTCTATGGCAATGACTACCGGTGGGCCACAAGCGCAACCTGCGAGACGGCTGACGCGTGCCATGTATGGCTCGAGCGTGACGCAGACAGTTGATGGAGTTGCGTTCTGCTCGCACAATGCCGGGGCCGGCGACGTGGCTGTCTTCGAGGGCGACAGGCACTGGCAACTGCACTTCATAAGCGAAAAGCGAACTGTCCTGCGATAGCGCGGGGCAACCTTCGTTGATGCACCCGTTGCTGGCACTTCCAAGAGGTCCTGCGCAGAGTTGGCATTGCGCAAGGCCAAGGCCCGATGCCCCCTTTCAATGTTGCAGTTCGCCAGCGACCCGCTGCTCGCCAAAATCGACTCATTCACCAGTCCCTGCGCCGGGGCCAGTGCCTGCCAGCTACTGCAAGAGTGACCGCGTTACCCCTGATCGCTGCAGCCGACCAGGCAGCGCATCGCGGTACAACCCCTCGCATGTTCCCGCGCTCGGCGCACGAACCTCGGTAACGGTGGAGACGATGAAAATGCCGTTCGCGCTGCATTCGCTCGCGACATGTTGAACTCGCCACGCGGGAAGCCCGAGGCGGATGCTTGGGCAATTTGGCCGAAATGTACTGCGAGGCGGTTCGCAGCTGAAAAAGCGGGATGAGTTGGCTTGAAGTACGCTCCAAGCCGGTGCGTCCTACGATTTCGGTATGAGCGGGCGCATCCGCAGCCGCACTGTGCCTTCAGCAATCAGCGTCTCGGTTGCTCGTCGGCCACCGGGCTGAGAGCCGGCTTGATCCTTGCGACACGCCGAAGCGCGAATTGCTTGGGCCGGTGTCAGTTCTGACGAAAGAGTTTCAATGATCCAACTGTCAATTTCACGATGGTGTCTTGTGGCGTGTGCGCTGCTACTTGGCGGATGTGCAACCCGACCGGTCAACCCGCCGATCACACAGGCCGATCCGGGCAAGGGCTATCGGTTCGAGACGCGCCAAGCCCGGGTCAAGGACAAGGACACGCTCGTCATCCTGGCATTCTCTGGTGGCGGCACGCGAGCCGCGGCGTTCTCATATGGCGTGCTGGAATATCTTCGTCGCACCGAGATTGTCAACGCCAAGGGAAAAGGTCGCCTGATAGACCAGGTGGACATCATCACGGGAGTCTCGGGTGGCAGCTTCACCGCGCTGGCATACGGCCTGTATGGCGACAAGCTGTTCGACGACTATGAGCAGCGCTTTCTCAAGCGCGACATCCAGGGCGAGATCGTTTCCCGGTCTTTCAACCCACTCAACTGGGCCAAGCTGTCCTCCACCGGCTGGGGGCGTTCGGAACTCGCGTCGCAGATGTACGACGAGCACCTTTTCAATGGCGCTACCTTTGGCGACCTCGACCGTGGGACGGGGCCTCTGATCCTGGCCTCGGCGACCGACATCTCCAGTGGGGCACGTGTCGTCTTCCATCAGGGCGTCTTCGACATTCTTTGCTCGAACCTGAACGTAGTGCCGTTGTCGCGCGCCGCGGCCGCCTCTTCTGCGGTGCCGGTGGTGCTCTCGCCCGTCACGCTCAACAACTACGGTGGTACCTGCAACCTTACGCCTCCCCCATAAGTGAATCAATTCATCGACACGGACAATCCGCCGCGACCGGCCGCGCGTGCGATTCGCTCGCTCAGGTCGCTGAGCGACTTCGGCGACGGCGCCAAGCGTCCCTACCTGCACCTGGTGGATGGCGGCGTGTCGGACAACGTGGGCATGCGCGGCGTGCTCGATTCGCTGGAGGTCCTTGAAGCGATGCAGGAAGCCGGGATGCCGACGCAGCTCGATCAAGCCAAGCGCATTGTCGTGGTCATCGTCAATTCGCTTTCTTCGCCTCCCACGAATTGGGATGAATCGGAGTCGCCGCCCGGCAGCGCGGCAATACTGCTGAAGTCGAGCGGCGTTCCGATCGACCGCTACTCGTTCGAATCCGTGGAACTGCTGCGCGACATGGCTGCGCGATGGAACACCATGCGTCGCATTCGCAACTCACCAACGTTGGCCGCCAACAGGGATCCTGCGCTTGCGAAGGCCATACGCGGGCCGGACGCAGAAATCTATGCCATCGACGTGTCGTTTGCAGCGCTGAAAGACAGGGCGGAACTGGAATACCTGAACCAGCAGCCCACCTCGTTCGTGCTGCCCGACGAGGCCGTCGACCGCCTGCGCGCCGCAGCCGGCAAGATCATGGCGGATTCACCCGAGTTCAAGCGCTTGCTCAAGGATGTGGGCGGCACATTGGCTGAGCCGGCGGACACGCGATGAAGCGTCAGTCCGTGAACGGACGAAGCTGAAGGTGCGTCGCGAGCAACACCGGCTCAACCCAAGAAATGTCTATCCTGGCGTGCCGGTCGCTCTCAAAGATTGATCGGGCATCGTGGGGTACTCGGCCAAGGGGTCCACCCGTGGCCTGATTTCAGGTCTTCCGCAGGGCGGGCCCAGCGCCCGCAGTGGCGCGCTGTCCAGCCTGTGGTGAGCCCGGGCTGTCCGAGAACAGGGTAATGGTCCTTTTCGTGCAGATTGATACGGTTTGCGCCGAGGGCATTTTTTGGCGCGGATTCCACGTCGATAGCGGCCTGCTCGACGGGGCGCGCCGGCCGGCGTTGTACAGTCTCCAGCCCGCTGAATCTGCCCGCCGGTCATGTCCACCTACATGTATCGCTTCGTCGGCCTGGAAGCCCTGCCCTCCCGCCTGACGGACTTCGATCTTCAGTACTTTTTCCGGCTCGGAGATGGCGACGTCGAAGCGATCCGTCAGCGATTCCGATCCGACCGTCGAGTTGCAGGCGCACTTCAACTGCTTTTCCTGCATGCGTGCGGCCGCCCCATGGACCGCTTCTCAGTGCTGCCGCGCAATCTGCTGCAGTATGTGGCCGAAACGCTCGCGGTCCCTCCTCTCACAATCGCCAGCCTTCGGAGTCTTTACCAGCGCCGTCCTACCCTCTACGAACATCAGCAGTGGGCCAGGGACTACTTGGGCCTGCGCGAACTTGACTCGGACGCAGAAGCTGCCCTCGTGGCCATGCCCGCCCTTCATGCCGCCGACGCTCCGCACCCGGACGACTTGGCCACGTCGGCACGCCACTGGCTCTACGACCACCGCGTCCTGATCCCTGGCGAGCGCCGCGTGCAGGACTGGGCGCGCAACGCGTTTGCCGCGACGGAATCTGTCATTCGCAAGGCGATGGCGAGCGAGGTCTCGCCTGCCGTCGTGCGCCGCTGCCTCAAATCGGCCCATAGCCAGCGTGCTGACGCCGGCTGCTCCCACCTCGAGTGGCTCAAGACGCCTTCCGGCCGCCACGGCTCCTCGACGCTCGCGGTCATCTTGGAGAAGATCGCCTACCTCAAATCGCTCGGCGTTCACGAGTGGCTGCTGGCCGGCATCAGCCTGCCCAAGCAGCACGCTTATGCGCAGCAGGTGCAGGCGCGCCGGCCTGCCAAGAATCGCGAACTCAAGGAGTCCCGCCAGGCAATCGAACTGGTGTGCTTCCTGCGCTTGAGCCTGCTCGAACTCACCGACATCGCCGTGCAGCAGAGCCTGCGCCGCAGCCAGCAACTGTTTCGAGAGGCCACGCAGAAGGTAAGGACGACGCGCGAGTTTTCAGACAGCGCTGCACGCACGCAGGTGGGGCTCGCTCGGGACGTTCTGCGAGATGGCGCCATTTCGGTTCAGGCTCGGTGCATCGAAGCCGATCGGCTGCTCACCGAGATACTGGACGTGCCTCACAAGAGCTTTGCCTCGGAAGTGAGGAAGGTGCTGTCTACCGATCACCAGCGTGTCAAGGCGTTCCTGGGAGGCTTGCAGTCGCTGGACTTTGGCGGTCGCGCCAAGGATCCAGCGTTCGATCAGCTCGTCGCGTGGCGTGAATTGCAAGGGATGAAGGCGTCCGAACTTCCCGGCGACTTTGTCGTGCCCGATGTGGGCGCCACTTGGCACGACCTTGTGCGCGATGCCGATCCCCGCTCCGGCCTTCGCGCGTTTGCGGCGTGCACCATGATGTCGTTGCGCAAGAGCCTGCGAAACGGCCGCGTCTGGATCGACCATTCCCTGAGCTACCGCTCGCGCGAGCAGATGCTCATCTCCCCTATCGAATGGGCGCGTGACCGGAATGCATACCTGTCCTTGCTGGGAATGCCGGCATGCGCCGATCCATTGGTTGCTCCCCTCCTCGACAATCTCACAGCCGGCGTCGCGGCGGTAGCCGAGGTGTGTGAGCAAGGTTTGCTCAACATCGATGCCCGCGGCATGCTCCATCTGCCCGCCGTCACCGCGCTGCCCCACGAAGGCGAGCCACGCCGACTGCGTGATCTCATCTATCTCAAGATCGGCCGCGTACAGTTCCCCGATCTCCTGCTGGAGATCGATGCTCAGTGCAACTACAGCGAAGCGCTCCTGGGCCATCGTGCGGAAACCGTTGACGAGCTTCTCGCGCTGTATGCCGCCCTGCTCGCGCACGGAACCGACATCGACGCCAAGAACGTGGCGGCAATGATCCCGGGCTTGGACACGGCACGGGTGTCCGTTGCGATGCGGGCGCTGGAGACGCCCGGGCGCCTGCGCCGCGCGAACGAGCGCGTGGTCGAGTTCCAGGGCCGCGTGCCGATTGCTGCACACTGGGGCGACGGCGCCAAGGGTTCGGCCGACATGATGTCGCTGGAAGCGTCGCGCCACCTCTGGAGCGCGCGCACCGATCCGCGGCGGCGCACCTACGCAGCCGGCATCTATACCCACGTGCTCGACCGCTGGGGCATCGTCTATGACCAGCCCATCGTGCTCAATGAGCGCCAGGCCGGCGTGGCCATCGAAGGCGTTGAGCGACACAACCGCAGTGACGATCGCATCCGGCTATCTTTGCTCGCCGTCGATACCCATGGGTATTCGAGCAGTGCCATGTCAGTCGCCAAGCTGCTCGGCTTCGACCTGTGCCCTCGCCTTCAGGATCTTTCGGAGCGCAAGCTCTTCCTGCCCGCGGGCTTCGCCGTGCCGGAAGGTATTGAGCGCGCGACGGTCAAGCGGGTGTCGCGCAGGGCGATTCACGAGGGCTGGGACGATTTGATGCGCGTTGTCGCATCGATCCGGATCGGCAAGATCGGAGCCGACGTTGCGCTGCGTCTGCTTGGCACCGCCGCGCAAGGTGACCCGGCCTATCGGGCGGCAGACCATCTGGGTCGCCTGCTGCGCAGCATCTTCCTGTGCGACTACATCGCGATCCCCGACTTCCGGCGCGAGATCCACACATTGTTGAGCCGCGGCGAATCGGTGCATCAGTTGCAGCGCGCGGTCTACACCGGCAAGGTCGCGCCAGAGCGGGGGCGAAGGCGCGACGAGATGAGGGCGATCTCTGGAGCACACGCCTTGCTGACGAACATCGTGCTCGCGTGGAACACCAGCCGGATGGACGATGCGGTTCAGCGCCTGCGCAAGGACGGAATCGACATTGACGATGCATGGCTGCGCCGTATCGCGCCAGTGCACTTTGCGCACATCAACTTCCGGGGCACCTTCAGATTCCGGATCGAGATTTACGCCTCGGCGCTACTCCAACCGGGCGCCGCGCCAAGGGTCAGCGCTGACGCTTGAGGTCCCCGGCGTGAGCCAGTCGATCTGATCCGCTCGCACGCAAGGTCGAAGCGTATCAATTGGCACGGAAAGGACGTTGCCGCGCAGAAACAGAGATCACTAAGTTGTTGTCAGGGTTACGCTTTTCAAAGCTAACCGTATCAATCTGCATGAAAAGGACGATTACCCCAAATACCGGGGTCATCCGACCGCAGAACGCTCACCGCCTTCAGGCGTAGGGCAGGCATGCTCCCCCGGTCCAGCGATCAAACTTCTTGAGGCACTGCGGTCGATGACAGCAAAGTAGATACCCCTTGCGGGGGCCGAAGTTGCTGCGCCGTTCGGCCCCCGTCTAAATGTTTATGACAGGTCCTGAGCGCATTGCAGTCGCTAGTCGACTTATGCCGCAAGACGGCTGAGGGCCCGTTGCTGTCCTCTGAGCTGGCTGAGTGAACTTCAGCTAATGCAAGGCAGGCGGACAATAATAGCGGTGCCTTCGTCAGCTGAGGAAGCGACACTGATCTTGCCATTGTGGCCCTGAACGATCTCCCGCGCGATGAACAAGCCGAGCCCCAGACTGGTCGCGGGGCGCTCATGCGGCGCCGAATCCGTGAAAGGGATCTGAACCAGAGGGTTAAAGATGACCTGCATGGAGTCTTCGGGTATCGGCTCACCACGGTTCTTGACGACCACGACATCATTCTCAAATCGACTTTCCAGCACCACGGGGAATTCTGGATCGCCGTGCTGCACGGCGTTGACCAGGAGATTGGTGAGCACTTGCCGCATTCGGGGCACATCGAAGTCGAAGGCAAGGTTCGGGGCAATGTGCGCCTCGAACTTAAGGCGCGGATTAGAGGCAACGCATTCCTCAACTGCCTGCTCACATAGAGCACTGAAGTCGCCCGGTCGCGGTGTCACCTTGATGCCACGGCCTAGCCGAGTGCGGGTGTATTCCAGCAGGTCGGTGATCATTTCGCTGATGGACGCGATGCTCTGCTTGGCAACGCGCACTGCGCGATCGTTGGGTGCACCATTTGCAGGACGGGCAAGCAGCTCGACGCACGAGCTGAGGGCACCCAGGGGGCTGCGCAGGTCATGGCCCAGGACGGCCAGGAAAGTGTCCCTCGATTTCGCCATCTGCTCCGAATACGAGAAGAGTGCTTCGGCGAGCCCTTGGTCGATGCCCTCGTTGAATCGAACGATCTCTTCGAGGACCGTTGCGTCAACAGTGCCCATAGTTCGCATCCACAGCCGCAAGACTGATGCGCGGAGCGCCCGGTATTCCGCGCCCACTTGGCTGACATCGAAGCCGACGCTGTGGCGCAGCTTGCCGTGAACCGATGAAAAGGACGCCTTCGTGCTCTGCGCTGCCAGCCCCTTGCCCTTCGCCTCGCGCTGGTCCTCCGACTGGTCCGACTCCATCTCGATGGCAATGTCGAGCAGGATGTCATGGGCGTGGTCACGAAGCTCGATGACAGACATTGTCTCCGCAGGCGGAATCATCGTTCGCGCAAATGCCTCCCAGTCCTCCATGATCTTCTCGAGGTTGGCTTGGATGAACTGGCTCAGGCGCATGGCGTGAGTATGCCGCCTCAACTTGGAGCTTTGGCAAATGGTGCTCGTTGCGAATCGTTCTCGTAGGAGCGCTGGGCAGCAGCGCTCAAGCACCGCCGGCCAAGATGGCGAGTTTTCGCCTTGGCTTCGTGCCTCGTCTTGCGGACACTCTGCGGTTCGTGCTGCTCACCTCACGTAGCCGATCACTAGCTCAGCCCTCCACTGCTAGCGAAAGCCACGCCACCGCCATGGATTTCACTTCGTCGGCGAGCAAACAGCCGAAGACTGAACCAAAGCACAGTGTGCACGGGCACTGCGGCGCCGTAGAGTCTGCTGATGGTCGAGCCCGGACTTCTCATTGCAGTTGTGGACGATGATTCGCCAGTGCGAACCATGCTTGCGAGGGTGCTCCGGCTTGCGAACTTCCGGGTGGCAGACTTTTCCTCCGGAGAGCACTTCCTGGCGGCTCTTGAACTTCAAGCCGCAGCCTGCGCCATCGTAGATGTGCAAATGCCCGGACTGTCAGGGTTCGAGGTACTGGCGCGGATGCGCGCTGCCAACATTCATGTACCGGTCATCTTGATCACTGCCAGCGATGATGAAGCGCTTGACCGCGTGGCGATGGCGGCTACGGCAATGCGACTTTTGAGAAAGCCTTTCTCAAGCACTGAATTGTTGGCGGCCATCGCCGTCGCGACCTGCGTGCAGACACCATGAGTCTTAGACCAAGCCTTGTGGTCACAATCTGGGCCGCCACCACTATGCCTTCCGTCGGTAAACTGCAGCGAAGATGTGCGCCCGCCAAACAGAATGCCGTGCTCCATCGTTCGTACCAGAGCATAAGAAGCCCAGGAGCACGCTATGGATCAACGCTTCACATGCCGCTTTTTGATTGCGCTGCTTCTAGTTTGCTGCTTCAGTCCGTTTGCTCTGGCCCAAAAGGAGGCCGAGGACCTGGAGCGCGCGTTTGCCGCGACCTTTGCCTTGGTCCCGGAAGTTGCGCGGCTTCATGCCGGGCTCGCATGCAATAAACACGGGCAGCAGGCCGTCCAGGTCGTGCGCGCTCGCGACTCAGGTATGGGGCAGGCAGCGGCGCTTGCACTTCTGGCGCCGCCTCAAAGACCCGGATCGGGCGAACAGGACACGAGGGTGGATGCCGCGGTCCTCACTGCCAACACCGCAATCGTCACATTCGTCTTCGGTCCCGTGCGGCCCACGGCCGAACTAGCGGGCGCAATCGTGAACGCGTCTTGCCTGCTGGAGGCCGGCAAGACGTTTGGTCAAGTCAGGATTTAGTTCATTGCCGCCTCGCCGTGAGGCGCCACCCCTACGTGCCCGCGTGGACGTTTTCGGCTCGGTCCATGACGTCACATTGTTGCAGTCTGTCTGCGCGCCCCGACACGGTTATTTGGTGCGGATCCGGGGTGGTCGCCCCACCACGCCTCGACCCTTCAAGTCACTGGATTGCAAGCAGCCTGGCGACTTCTTCGTGATCACGCATAGCGTGGAATTCGGTGTCACTACGGCGTTCAAACGCAGCAATCGCCAACTGTTCCCCGTCGAGAAACACTACCAGGGTCCGCCCCTGCCGAACGCAGAAACGCGCCGAGTCCGGCTCTTCGCCGCTAGCCTCTCGGTACCAGCTCGCCAGCTCATGCGCAATCCGGTTGAATTGCTCCACGCTGAAAGACCACTGAGCTGGTTCTTCGACAGCAATCTTCATTTCACTCCATCCGCCACGGGTTCAAACACTTCACCTCAATCTTCGATCACCAATGACAGCTTCGCAGCCTTGGGCCTATCCGCCGGGGAGACGTCCGTGCACGTATGCAGGTCTCGAACGGCCCGAAACACCCCGTCGTCGCGGGACCGAAGTTCATGGCTCACGACCGCACAGATGAAGTCTTGAGGCAAGTCCGAGTGCCTCAAGATGCGCGAACTGATCGCAGCCGTTGCGCTTTCAACGTCTTCCTTTCCCACGCGGAGCATCTCTGACCGAACGCGCCGCAGCAGGTCCTCGGGTTCTGCGGGACCGACGTACCCTTGCTGGGCCAGGCGCTGCCGGACAATCGACATCGTGCCGCTCAACATCGAGGCGGCTATGGCGCGGCTCAAGCTCATAAATGGGTCACCCTCCAAGGAGCGCTCCGCAATGTAGGTCAGGCTGACCGCTCCAATGCGCTGTGCGATCAAAGCATCAATGCGCTGAATAAGCCGCGCTCGCGCCAAAGCCTGACGACTTGTCAACTTGATTCTTTGCTTGGACATTGCATCCACAGCCACAGCTTATCGATGACAGGAGAGGCTGCCAAGGCCGCGCCAGCCCTTCCCAAAGACTGGGGGCCTGGCTTGGCAGCAGAGCTATCTGTTGGCAAGTACCGCAATGGGGTCCGACCAATCGTCGCAGGCGACGCCACGACAGGCCGCTCGGCCACAACCTGACGTTCGTCTGCACGCGTCGAGGGGCTGGAATGGTTTCACCCTTCTTCAGAAAAATCGCTTCACGTCCATTTCGGCATTTGACTCTGGCGGGCGCCTGTTGATACTGTACGGTGCAACGTCGCGCACTACCCCGGAAAGCGGGCATCATGAATAGGCGAGACATCTCGGTGGGGCTGCTTGCACTTGCTGCGCTGCCGCAAGTGACGCGGGCACAGGCGCCGGGCAGGATCTACCGGATCGGCTGGCTGGGCGTCGACCCTCCGGAGACGACACCTCCTTATACCGCTGCATGGGCCCAAGGCATGGCCAGGCTCGGGTGGGTCATCGACAAGAACCTGGTTGTCATTTACAGGTACACGGATCGAATGGAGCGCCTGCCTGAACTGGCGGCCGAGCTTGTTCGCCTGAATGTGGATGTCATCGTGACTTTCGCGGGGCTACAGACGGAAGCGGCGAAACAGGCCACAGACACCATCCCGATCGTATTCATGGTAGATGGCGACCCCTTGGGACGGGGGCTCGTCGCGAGCTTGGCAAGACCCGGAGGGAACATCACCGGTGGCAGCCTGATGCTGCCCGAACTGTGTGTGAAGCGCGTGCAGTTGCTGAGGGAATTGCTGCCGGGTGCCTTGCGCGTCGCGGTGCTTTGGAACGTCGCCAATTCCGTAAAGCAGAGAGATTGGGAGGCAACCCGGCAAGCCGCCCGTGACCTCGCGATCAACCTCGAACCGTGCCATTTCACGGGCCCGCAAGACTTGCAAGCCGCCTTTCAAATGGCTCGAAAGGCCAAGGCAAATGCATTGATGACGCTCGAAGACCCACTCACCTGGCTGTCCCGAAGCACGATTGTCGACTTCGCGGCAAACGCGCGGCTGCCTGCGATCTACGCACACGGCGAGTACGCGCAGATCGGGGGATTGATGGGCTACTACGTCAACGGCGACGAGCTGCATCGGCTGAATGTGTACTACCTCGACAAGATCTTCAGGGGTGCGAAACCTGCCGATCTGCCGGTTGCCCAGCCGACGGTGTTCACGTTGGCGGTGAATTTGAAGACCGCAAAGGCGCTCGATTTGACGATACCGGAAACCATCCTGACGCGGGCCGAAGTCATCATCAGCTGACCAATGGCCAGATAGCTGGCGGAAAACAAGCCGGTGCTGGGCACTGCATTGCGGGCTTTCGATCCGACGCCTCGAATACCTTCTTCGGGCCCATCTGCGACGTGGAGTGAGCAACGCTGTCAGTCGGCGTCCGAATGGTGCTTGGAAAAAAGCAGCATTTTCAGGAGCGGTCGGCCGGAGGATCGGCGCTGGCGGGCGGGCGGTGGGCGGACGGATCCTTCCGGCACCTATATGAACCGAACGGTATACATCTCAGACCACGGTTGCGGCGTTACAGTGCGAGTTCGGACGACCTACCAGCGGCGCCCCGCTTGGCCCGTCTTTGGGCCAGTTGGAAGGAGTTGCGATGCTCAGAAGATTCGAAACCGTTTCTAGGTGGCCCGCGCTCTTGTTGACGCTCGCCTGGTTGCTTTGGTCGACCTCAGGACACGCCCAACAAGACGCGAAGGTCATACGTATCGGGATACTTTCAGTGTCCCCGTCGTGGGGCGAAGACGGGCCAACACGAACCATCGCAAAAAAGCTTCGGGCCCTCGGCTACGTGGAAGGAAAAAATGCGAGGTTCTACTTCGGCGACGGCAACTGGCATGACGATCGGCTGGCTGAACTGGCCGCTGAACTGGCCGCTGAACTGGTAAACCGGAAGGTTGATGTCATCATCGCACTGACCAACATCCCCGGTTTTGCGGCGAAGAAGGCGACCAACCGCATTCCCATCGTTGTGTGGGGCATCCATGGCGCCGTCGAAACGGGATTGGTCCGTAGCCTGTCGCATCCCGGAGGGAACGTAACCGGTGTCGAGAGCCTAGCCTCAGAGCTTGATGCCAAGCGCCTAGATTCCTTGACCAGATTGAATCTGGCGGTCTCAAGGCTGAAGCGCAACGGGGTTGAGTTATTGAATTGACGCGGGCGGTTGATGGGACAATGCCAGTGTCTGCGCGAACACCCCCAGCGGCGTGTGCCACGCGTGCGTGGCGCGAGGCCTGTTGTTCATGCTGTCGGCGATCCCGTCGAGTTCGTCCTGGCTGAACAGGCTCAGGTCTGTGCCCTTGGGCATGTACTGCCGCAGCAGGCCGTTCGTGTTCTCGCAAGTGCCGCGTTGCCAAGGGCTGTGCGGATCGCAGAAGTACACCTTGACGCCCGTCTGGGCAGCGAGATCCGCGTGACGCGACATCTCCTTGCCCTGGTCGTAGGTCAGGCTCTGGCGCATCGGCTCGGCAATCGAATTCAGCTTGGCAGAGAAGCCTGCAAGCGCCGAGGCAGCGGTCGCGTCGTCCATCTTGGCCAGCAGCACCAGGCGGCTCGTGCGCTCGACCAGCACGCCCACTGAGGATTTGTTGCCCGCCCCCTTGATGAAGTCGCCCTCCCAATGCCCCGGCATGACGCGGTCGTTCACCTCTGGCGGGCGCACATGGATGCTGACCATGTCGGGGATCTGGCCACGGCGATCATCGCCGCGGGTGCGCGGCATGCGCGTGTTGTGGCCGCGGCGCAGGCAGGCGACCAGTTGGCGTCGCAGCTCGCCTCGAGGCTGCGCGTAGATTGCGTTGTAGATGGTTTCGTGGGACACGTGGCGCTCGGGCTCGTTGGGGAAGACGCGCTTCAGGGTACCCGCGATCTGCTGGGGCGACCAGCGCCAGTCCAGCAGGGTGAGCACGACTTGCCAGCCCACGCCCTGCATGTCGAGCTTGCGCGGTGCACGCGCGGCCTGGCGACGCCCCTGGCTGCAGACCTGCGCCGAGTGCGAGGCGTAGGGCAACTCGCCCAGCGTGTTGCGCTCCAGCTCCCGGCTGATGGTGGAGGCGGAGCGCCCGAGCGTGCGGGCCATGGCCCGCACGCTCAAAGACTGCTGACGCATGCTCGCTATCGTGATCCGGCCTCGGGTTGAAGCTGCTGATACCTGGTTCGCTCATTCATGTGCACACCTTATGCGATGAGGTGTTGCAGTTCAGATTTGAGGCCGCCATCTGCATTGATTGAGTCAAGTTATGTAGGCGGCGATGTGGGCTTGGTCGCACCATGAATGGACGGCGTCTTCGGCAGCATGGAATTGGCGCAGGGCTTGCCGAGCGGCCGGGGCGAGGGGTACCGGCGGGGCCATGGCGGGGCGCAGGATGCGCGAGTACACGCGCGTGTAGAACAGCGCCGTTCGCAGTCCTTCATTGGTCAGTCGATAGCGGTGGGTCTTCGGTAGTCGCTCGATCAGGCCGTGCAGGCGCAGCCGTCGCAGTTCGTAGCTCATGCGCCCGGGCGAGATTTCGCCGGCACGTTTGCCGAGCAGGACTGCGAACTGCTGGCGCAGGTCCTTGTTGGTGAATCCGCGCGCGACGAACACGAACATCAGCACCGCATTGAGAACCGCTTGGGCATTGGCGTCGCCGAAGCGCAGCGCGGGCGCACGCTGGCCTTCGATCAGACGCGGTCGCTGCAGATGCTGGAAGGTATCGTCCCCCAGCGCACAGTCGTGGCTGATCTGCTCGATCTCGAGCAGCCGCCGATTGGCGGCAAATCCGATGCGGCGTAACTCAGGCAAGTTCTTCAACAGCCGCCCCACGCCGAAGTCGCGCGTGTCATTGATGGTGGTCTCGCTCCTCAAGGCCTGGCCTTCCTTGTGGTACTGCTTGATGCGTGAACGCTTGTAGTCCACATGCAGCGAGGGCGTGACACCCTCGGTGATCACCCGGGTGCGGAATCGGCCCGGGGTGCGCCGGTTGACCCGTCGATCGAAGATGAGTTGGACTTGGCCGGGGCGCCCGATGTCCAGGTTCTCGCGGATGACCTGCTCGAAGAAGATGCGCCCGGCCACCGGCCGATCAAGCACCTGGGTCAGCGCGAACTCGGCCTGCAAGATCGACAAGCCGTAGCGGTAACCGGCGCCACGGTCGCGCCGATCAAACGGATGGGGCAGCCGCGCCAGCCATTTGCGCAGTAGCCGGTCGATCTTCTTGTCGTCCAACCCATCGCAGATGCGCTGCAGCGCCCCGGGGTCGGCGCAGGACAGCACGCCGTTGTCCAGCGCCTCGAAGGCGATGCCGCGCTTGCGCAACTGGCACTTGGCATATTCGTTGCCGTTGATGCACAGCTTGGCGTTGTAGGGTGTTAGCGCTGGTGTAAATCCGCATCTATGCGCCGGTGAGGACGCGGTTTTGCGACTTTGATGGAATCGAGCGCAGAGACGATGCCTGCCTCTGTCGCGCCTTTTGAGGGCGAGCTCTGGCCGAGCGCAGGCTTGCCCTTGCGCGGCGCCGATTGACGAACCCTAGCCGCACCCACGGGTGCAGGGCGGCAGCACATTCAGGGCAGAACCAATGCGTTTGGGCTGCCTCAGTCGCGGCCGAAGGCTCAACCCGGGCCAGAAGACTGCTTGGCAGGACGGGCTCAGCGGTCGGCGCTTGTTGCGAACCCTGATGCGTCACCGAACCTGCATCCTGGGCGCCAGGCGCACGTCGCTCCTTCTGTCGCAAGCGCCACCTGCGCGTTCGCTCGACATGGTTGACTCGCCCGATGCCGCTGGACTGGTACCGCTGGCCAGCTGCCTGCTGAGCTTCAACTCGTGCCGCGCGGGAGCAAGCCTGGCCGCAGTAAATCTGGCCACGGTCACAACGGCTACAGAGCACGGTGCGTTCGCGACACCGGGCACACAAAAACATGCGACCAACCGATTCCATCACGCGCTGCTCCTTTGACTGAGGATTGTCCGCTTCGGCTCGTAGCACCTGGTACGCAGCCTCGCCCCGACAAAACCGCGTCCTCGCCGTCGCATAGACGCGGGTTCCGACCAGCATTCACATAGGGGAAGTAGGAACAGAACTTCAGGAAGAACGGGCCGAAGTCCCGGTCCACACAATAGAAATAGAAGTGGTTGACCATCGCCGAGCCGTCCACCACCCACGGGTAGCTCATGCCGGTGGCAGCATTGCGGCGACGCTCGGTGCGCACAACCCGGGCCTTCTCCTGTGCGCGACCGACGTAGAGCACGCCTTCCTCGGCGTCGAACTGCCGCAGGTATTGCTGCGTGAGGTCGTCCTTGCGTTGGTGCTTGGAGAAGCTGACCATCTCCACGCCCTGCTCAGCGACAAAGCGCTCGATACTGGCCACGAACGCGTCGGTCTTCGCTGCCACCCCAGCGGTCGATGCGAAGCGCTGTCCAAGGTGGCCGCGCAGATACCACACCACGCCACCGATGCGCTGCAACTGCGGCACGTAGACGTTGAGGTACATCCGGTCGATGCACTCGCTTTCGAGCACGACGTGCTCGCGCAAGACTTCGCAGACGCTGTGTGGTAATTTCATCGTCGGCTCCGGTCGTCCACGGGGTCTTCGGACCCCATTGAGCTTCGAGCTCCAAATACTTCTGGGCCTGGCCCAGACGGCTCGACCGGAGCCACCTTACCCCAATGCAACCGCCCGCGAGAAGGGCTCCCGTATCACTCGTCGGTCTGAGGCGGAGCCTCGTTAGAGCTTATTAGAGAGATCGTGCCCTCACTTGGTCGACTCGGCGTCGTCTACAACCCGAACGATCAAGGTGCACCAGCTCATCTGCGATCGCTTCGCCAATCGGCCAGAAGCTTGGGCATAAGCATTGAGAGCAATATCCCCGTTAAGTTGCCCGAGGACTTCGACAGGGTTCTGCCCATGACCGACTTCAGTTCGATGGATGGCGTGATGACGTTCACGAATGACTTGACGTCATCGTATTGGGGAAAAATCAGCGGATTCCCTCTTGGACATCGGTTGCCTACGGTATGCGAATTCCGATTTCTTGTTCAGATGGGGTGCTTGATTTCATACGGGCCATCGCTCGACGAGTTTACGGAGCGGGTGGTACTCCAGGTCGACAAAATTCTTAAGGGAAAGAGCCCGTCGGAAGTGCCCGTTGAGCAAGCAACTCGGTTTGAGCTTGCCGTGAACAATAGGACTGCGAAGGCGCTTGGAATCACGCTCCCGCGGGCGATTGTCATACGGGCTGACGAGGTAATCGAATGATCGGTGCGCGGCCGCCTTTGACCTTGGGCTGACGGATCACCTACGCGGCTTTATCATTTCAACTGAGCGTTTGGACGCTGTCGGATGCCGATGTGGAAACTCGGCGATAAGTAGGGGAATAGGAATGAATCTCGATAAGGCCAGCGCTAGCTCGACTTTGGAGCCTTTGGCGCCGCCAGAGTGGCGTATAGACGTGATCCGCGAAGGTAAGCAATTCACCGCTGAGGTGAAGCGGTCAGCGGTTGTCATGTGTCGCGTGTCATTCGTTAGTCCTGAGGATGACGATGAGGCCGCGGCCAGATCCATACTTGCCGACAAGGCTCGCCGTTGGATTGACGACTTTCTACATCGGACCGGCGCTCGATAGTCTGGTCAATGTTCAAGGTCTGCTTGTGGGCGCTTCGTACTGAGCTGCCCGACGGTCAGCTACTGGCCGACTGCCGAGTTCCATTCGCTACTTGCGACCGACCGCTCACGCTGCGGGTGCCAAAGTGTTCGATTCGCTATCATGAGATCGCGCCCTATCCTCCTCGTGCGGCAGTTGCGGCGTACCCGGCGGCGTTTTACATAAATCGGATTCTGTCCTCGCAGCTTGGTTGGTGGTGTGCGCGAGTCACTCCGCGGTCTGCGGCTTTGTTAGCTCCCCACTTTTTTCAGCGTCGCTTTCGACTCGAATCCTTTGGCATTGGTGTACTTGCCGCTGATAGTTCCGTTGGGATTTAGAACATAAATGACGCTGGATTGGCCCAATTTGGCTGAAAGCTTTCCATCGGCAACTGTCCCGTTGATGCGCCGCCAGCCGGCCTTCGCGTTGGCGTATTCCCCTTGCGAATCGCCCCAGGCATAGACTGCAGTGAATCCATCCGCAGCAATGCTTTCAACGACCAGTACATGGTTTAGCCGGTCGCCGCCCCCCACCCACATGCCTGACCACTTCCCGGTGTAGCCTGCCAGCGGGGCCGGCAGGTCGGCCGCTGGCGCGACCAAAGCGATGTCATCAGGCAATATTGGTTCCGGGCCGGCCACTGCCACGGATGCCATCAGTACGAGGGGACTGATCCAGAGGAGGTTTCGCATGTCTAATCTCCTTCAACTGAAATGCTGCCAGCTTATCTGTTGCGCCGCCCTTGCCATCCACCATTTGCGGGTTGACGCGAGACGCGGACAAGCTGCTCTAACCGCTAGCAAACTCGCTGGCACTGGCCGCCGGAAAACTCGCGCGGACGGCGCCTGCGAATGCTGACCCGAATCGAGGCCCTGAATTTCCACCTCCGGTTTGGTACCGGGCCTTCTCGTCGAAGGCGTAGGGCTGCGCTCGCCCTCCTACACGCTCAAGTCGCCCATTGTGGGGATGTGGCATGTCACGCGCGGCAATAAAGTCCGGTGGCACTGCGCCAATGGGCGCTCGCGAGGTTCCCGATGCTACTGCGTCCGCTTTGCTTACTGCTGGCAAGTCTCTGCCTACTGGCCGTCCCGCTCGTTGCCACAGCGCAAGCCGACGCAGCGCCACCCGACGACGCTGTGCAATCTGGCCCGCCCGAACCCTCAGCCAAGGAACGCAGTGCCGCAGCGCAGGCAGAATTCGATGCCCGCGTTCAGGACTTGCGCCAGAAGATTGCCGCCGCGAGCGATGGCGAAGAACGGTATCAACTGCTTGACCAATTGTCGGACGCCTACTTCAAGGCAAGCCGAGTTGGCGAGGCGATGAGGGTGAGCGATGAGATCGTCAACGATGCGAAGATCGGCGCCGGCCGACGGTCCTTGCGCGCCTCTCAATTGGCGCTTAGCTGGGCGATTTCAGGCGACTTCGCCAGATCGCAACGATATCTCGCTAGCGCCAAGTCGCTTGCACGCGATGCAACACCCGCAGAACTCGAATCTCTGCCACGGGAGCCCGGTTATGCCTTCCTGCGCGCCGAAGCCGAAATCGCGCGCCGCGCCCAAAACCGTCACGAGTATGCGCTGAGCAAGATACGTGAGCTGTCCAATCTGGCGCGGCGCAACCTCAACGACCCCGGCTTGAGCGGGAAGCGCCACCAGGCTGCCACCAATGAACTGCTCGACAACGTGCAAATGCAAGTGAGGCTCCTGGTCATGAACAATCGCCGCCAGGAAGCGATGAGCTATGTCTCGGAAATTCAACTGGTCATCAAGTCAGGCCGGGAACTCAAGGCGACGCCGGTGCAGGCTGCGTCAATCAACGTGGCTGAGGCGATCGCGCTGTCGTCACAGGATGACTACGATGCAGCGCTCGCAGCGATAAACACGGCGTTGGCGACTTTTCAAGGCCTGCAACTTCCGGAGTTCGACGGTCGTGTCAATGAAGCACGGCGCATGCGACTCATGGTGGCGCTGTCTCTGGGCAAGATCCGCGACTACGCCAACGACGCCGAAGCTTGGATGCGCGCGCGAGGCGTCAACCCGGTCATCGCAGGAAGCGTCTCGATGGGGGAATCGGACTCGCTGGCCTTGGCGACGCGGGGACAGTGGAGCGATGCGATCCTTCGTGTCGATGGATCGATTGCAAATCAGGTCCGACATCAGGGGACAGAAAGCCCGTTCACCAAATATCTGACGGCAATGCGGATGCTCTACAGGCTGAACGATTCGGCCAAGCCGGCGACGCAGTCAGACATAGAGCGCTATGTGGCCAACTTAGCCAACGATGACCCCGACTGGGCTGACGGCAGCTTCCGGGGCGCCTATGTCGAGGACGGTGCGCTTTCGACGTCACTGGGTACGCTGGTTCCAGCGGGTACGCCGGTCTCGGATAGTGCCGCGGCACTGGCGTTTCGCATCTCCGAACTCCTGCGCAGCAATTCGTCGCAAGGGGCGCTCGCTGACGGTGCCGCGCGCCTGGCCGCGGGCAATCCGGCGCTGCGCAGTCTCGTCGAGCAAGAGCAACTGCTTCGCTTCGAGCGCAACGCCAGCCGTCAGCAGTTCGCGCGGGAGGCCGATCGCGCCGACCGAATTGCAAAGAATCCGCCGGCCGACCCGATGGTGGCCGAGCGCAGCGCCAAAGCGCAGGCTATCGAGGTGGCAGAGAAGGCCAAGACGCTGGAGGCCAGCAACGAAAGGCTCAAGCAGTTGCGTCGCCAGATCTCCGCTCAATTCCCTGTCTACCGGGAGCTGGTCAGCCCGAACATTCCGAGCGCCGCGAAGCTGGGCTCGGTGCTGCGACCGGGCGAGGTCTATGTGAATCTGTATTCGGCGGCCAATGCAGGCTTTGCTTTCATCGTGCAGCCAGGGGGCAAGCTCGTGGCCATGCGCCTGGACATCACGCGCGAGCGCACCCGAAATCTGATCGCCGCGCTGCGCAAACCCTTCGACGCCGCTTCGCCGCCGGAGCAGGAAGGCGACGCGGGCGGCTTCGACCTTGCGGCAAGTCATGCGCTGTATGCCGCCTGGCTTGCGCCGCTGAAGGACCATTTGCAGGGCGCAAAGATCATCTACATCTCGGCGGGGGGACCCCTCAGCAGCTTGCCCTGGAACGCGCTCGTCACCGCGCCAGCCGCCTCGCTGGCCGACGCTTCTTGGTGGGTGGCCCAGGTAGCGCCGATGCAGATGCCGAGCGCATCGTCGCTCGTGCTCGCGCGCACGCTGCCACGCCGCGAGGCGACGCGACCGTTCGTGGCTTTCGCGGATCCGAGCTTCAATGGCCGTGAACGCTCTGCCGCCAAGGCCTCGAAGCGCAGTGTGCGCGAGTCGCCATTCGCCTCCGACGTCACGCCGCAGACCATCGACTACCGCAGGCTGCAACGGCTGCCCGAGACGCTGGACGAGGTCAATGCCATCGGTGCTGCGTTGAATGCGGGCGACGGCAGCATACTGACAGGCACTGCGGCATCTCGAACACGGGTGATGAAGGAAGACATATCGGATGTTCGTGTCGTCGCGTTCGCAACCCACGGGCTGCTACCAGGCGAGCTGCCGGGCATGCCGTATGCGGGGCTGGCGCTGGCCTACGAAGGGCAAGGCCTGAAGGACTCTGTGCTTACCATCGACGATGTCGTCGGCCTGCGCCTGAACGCCGATTGGGTGGTGCTCTCAGCCTGCAACACAGGCTTTGCCAATGGCTGGGGCGGCGACTCGATGTCCGCGCTGTCACGCGGCTTCTTCGCGGCCGGCACTCGCACCGTGCTGGCTACCCAATGGGCGGTCGAATCGCAATCGGCGAGCGAGCTAACCGTGGGCGTGTTCAAGGCGCTTGCCGCGGACACGAGCCTCTCGAAGGCCGATGCGTTGGTGCGAACGCAGCGCGACATGATTGAAGGCAAGTACGGCGCACTCTATCGACATCCGTATTTTTGGGCACCCTACTCCGCTGCCGGAGACGCTGCACGTCCTTGACCCTGCCAGCGAACTCACGTTGTAAGGCTGACTTCGGTCGTCCCAGTACGAACGAGTTAGGTATCAACGACCAGTCCACGGGTTCTGCAGATTGAAGACACGTGCATGTGCGCATCGCAGCGGAGCCGGTGCCGCTTTTCTAGGACCTGGTGAATCGGCTAGACGCTGCCGCTAGGCTGCGCAGTGCCGTCGTGCATTCGACTGGAATCACATCGACTCCGCAGTCAACACCTACTCCAGCCTGAACGTCAGACGCGGCGACCTGAAGCAGGAGTTTGTGCACTTGAATCTTGAGTCTTCGGATCAGGTCGCGCATCAGCGCCGCTGATCTACGCCTTCAGACGCTGCAAGATGGCCGGCCCGCCGCGGGCTTATGAGGGATAGCGAAGCCTTCAGCGCCTCGCGCAGAGGGTCGTAGACTATAACGTTAGGGCGATCGCTTGGAAAGCGGAAGCCCCATTGCGTGATTTGCCGCTGCACGATGAGAAGCTTGTCGCCCTGACGCTCCAGATGCCGCACGAGCGCCACCGCCGCGGCGCTGCTGGGTGCCTGGCGGATGAGTTTGTGGTGGCCGAATTCTCGAGACCGGTACGGCACGAGCTGCAGGACGGCCACACGCCGTGAGATGTCCGCGTAGGCCTCGTCGAGCGAAATGGCGCGATGTTTGGCTAGCGCGTTGGCAATTCCCGCCAGCTTGCCGCCGCCACGCCAATAACTGGCACCCGGGTGACTGCGTAGTGAAGGATTGATGTCGTAAAAGAAGCAATCCGCCGGCGCGTGCCGCTGCGAGATGTTGGCGCGCTGTGCCGCGTCGAGCTGCTTGGCCTCCTCGGGGTACTGCGCGGCCCACGCATCCTGTTGCGCCTGATCGTAGTTCGGCTTGAGCGCGAGGATGACGACCTCGGCTCTCTTCAGGTTGCCATTGACCGGAATGGGCAGTTCGCGCCTTGACGTCCGATGGCGCTATGGCGGCAGCCACCTTCACACCATCGCGCGTGTTCTTGAGCGCCTGTGCCGCCTGGACCAATGCGTCCAGCATGGCGGCGCCCGTCGAATCCAGATGCGGAAAGTCCTCGAAGGTCTTTCCTGCTGCCAGATGCCGACGACTTCACGCCTGCCGAGATGGACCGCCTGGGTCACGGGCGCCATCCGCAACGCGAGCGCCATTGACCGCAACGGATCGACGCCGCAAGTACCCGCGGGCTTGCCGTAGCCGACAAAGGCCACAGGCTTGCCGGCGAGATCGGCGTGCACGCAGCCTGCGTCGGTGATGGCACCCGCACCGCGCTTGGGGCCTTCCTCGGACGCCACGACGATGAAGCCGTCGAGACGGTCGAGCGCGGCCGCCCAGCACCGGCCGACAGGACTCTCATCTGGACACGACGCAGCAAGCACCGACGCACCGAAAAACGGCAACGGATAGCCGCCGAGGTCGATCAGCTCGATTCGCATGTCGGACCGCTGCTCGGCCATGCGGTAGATCCAGTGCGCCGGCACTTCGCCGAAGCGCCCACCCTGGCAAGAGGAGCTCACGATGACGCCGATCAGGGGATTGTTCATGAGGGTCTTTCAACAGATCACTGTGCAGTCAGCGCGCATCGACGCGTCGCCATGCACCGATCAAACCAGAGCCTTCGCGGCGTATCCATTGGACGTTGGTGTCGGCCACACCTTCGTATCACGCGTCCGGGATCGAGCCAGCGTGAAAAGTAGTGTGTGGCCTTCGTCGAGCAGATACACGCGCGTACAAACGGAACGCCTGCTGCATGGCCAGCGCCTGAAGATGCGGTCGTTTCAGAACCGTTCGCATCCGACCAGGAACTCACCATGACAATTCGCGCCAACGCCCTCTTCGTCGCCGTGGCCCTCGCCGCCTCGCTGGCCGCCCTCTCCCTGGCGGCCCTGCCGCGCGGTGGCAACACGCCCGTGGCCGAGCAACAGCAAGCCCCCGCACTGGAGGGCATCGGCACCTGGCTCAACTCGCCGCCGCTCAAGCTCGACGAACTGCGCGGCAAGGTGGTGCTCGTCGACTTCTGGACCTACACCTGCATCAACTGCCTGAACCACCTGCCTTCCATCAAGGACTGGCATGCCAAGTACAAGGACCAGGGGCTTGTCGTGATCGGCGTCCACACGCCGGAGTTCGCCTACGAGAAGTCGACGAAGAACGTGAAGGCCGCCATCGAGAAGCTCGAGATCAAGCATGCCGTGGCGCAAGACAACGACTACGCCACCTGGAAGGCTTTCGGCAACCAGTACTGGCCCGCGGTATACCTGATCGACAAGCAGGGTCGCATCGTCTATTCGCACTTCGGCGAAGGCAGCTATGGGACCACCGAGAAGAAGATCCAGGCGCTGCTGGCAGAACCCGCCCTGGCCTGATCCTGAGCGCGCTGAGAAGCCTCTGGTTCGCGCTGCTGTTCCTGGCCGGGGGACTCTCGCACGAGCTGCGGAGACCCGCCGGCTGCCACTGCATCTCATCGAGCCCCGCAGCAGTCGTGAAGCGACGCCGCGGCCCCGCTCAGTCGCGGGCTTCGACCGTGGAGGCGAAGACATAGCCTTCGCTGCGCACCGTCTTGATGTAGCGAGGCTCGCGCGCATCGTCGCGCAGGCGTTGCCGCAGGCGGCTCACGAGCAGGTCGATCGACCGCTCGAACAGTTCCGCCTCGCGGCCCTGCGTGAGGTTGAGTAACTGGTCGCGGCTGAGCACCACATTGGGATGATCGAGGAAGGTGCGCAGCAGCCTGTACTCCGCGCCGCTGAGCGCGACCATCGTCCCGGTGTCGTCGAGCAGGTGGCGCGCGGAGGTGTCCACCCGCCAGGGTCCGAAGCCCAGCACCTGTGCCGACTCGGTCGATTGCATGTTGGGCGGCAACATGCGCGTGCGGCGCATCACGGCCCGGATGCGTGCGAGCAGTTCCCTTGCCGAGAAGGGCTTGGCCAGGTAGTCGTCGGCGCCCATTTCCAGGCCCAGGATGCGGTCGGCCTCCTCGCTGCGCGCCGTCAGCATCAGGATAGGGGTCGACTTGTACTTGCCGGTGCGCAGGTCGCGGCACAGGGTGAGCCCATCTTCGCCAGGCAGCATCAGGTCCAGGATGATGAGGTCGAACGGGCCCGACGACTCGAGCGCCGCGCGCATGTGCCGGCCGGTCGGCACCGAGAGTGTGCAAAAGTGTGGGAGGCTGATTCCGAAGGTCAAGCACTGAACTCCCCTGGAAACCGCCGCCGTTACGGCGGATGGCACGACAGTCGAATGCCCGTCCTCGACGCCTTGGCCAACTTCGCCAGTCGACCTGGCGACAGCTCGCCGTTGAGAACAGCGACGCGTACCTGCGCCAGGCAATGGGCCCCTTCGTCGGTCCATCGCATTTGCTGCTTCTTCGCCATCCGATTGCTCACCACCAGGTTCACTGCCGACTCTGCGATGCTGCTGCTGATAGCCAAGCCCCTTCTGTGACGCGCCGCGTAATTCACCAGCGTGCCGGCGTTGTTCTTGATGTAGCCAGACACACGCTGGAGATTCCACCAGAGCGTCGAGTATTCATAGCCCGCCCTGGCCAGCAACGCGTCATCGAGCGCCTTGATGCGCGCCACGGACTTGCCGCCCTTGCCGTGCCAGACGAACCATGGTTTTGTCGCAATAGCGGCGTCGGCTTGAGTCAAGGTCGAGGTCTGGAGAGCGATCAAATGGCCAGCGAGTAGAACTGATCAGCGGCGGACGCAGCTCGGTCTGCGGGGCAGCTGAGCTGCCCCTTCTTGATCATGTGCATGATCTCGATGCCCGCAATGAGGATGCTCGCGCAGCGGAAGGACTTGAATCCCAGCATGGGGCGCACGATGCGCTTGATCGCCCGGTGATCTTGCTCAACGATGTTGTTGAGATACTTCGATTGGCGCAGCTCGATGTCGGCGCCCGAGTCGGCACGCATGCTTTCGATAGCCGAGGTGTTGGCGCCGCTCCTGTCGATCGTGATCTTCTCGGGGACACCGTGCAGTTCGATGGCGCGTTCAAAAAATCGTCGCGCTGCAGCATGGTCCCGATGAGCACGAAGCAGGAAGTCGATGGTGTCGCCGTCTCTGTCGACCGCGCGGTACAGGTACTTCCACTGGCCAGCGACCTTGATGTAGGTCTCATCCATTCGCCAACTTGAGCCCACTGCGCGCTTGCGCCGGCGAAATACTGCGGCCAGGATCGGCAGGATCTTGATTGACCACCGGTGCACAGTGGCGTGATCGACGAAGACGCCGCGCTCGGCCATCATCTCTTCGATGTGCCGCAGGCTCAGCGGGTAGGCCGCGTACCAGCGCACGCAGATCAGCATCACCTCCAATGGGTAGTGCATCCGCTTGAGCACCTTGCCCAGCGCATTGATCATCAATTTCTTCTCAGCCTGCATCGCCTCAGGGTAACAGCGCGGGTCTATTGCGACAGAACCAACTTATGCACAGCCGACCAACGAAAAGTCGGCTTCCACCCCCTGGTCAAAATTCGATCGGCGCGGGTGGTCAATATCGAATCGGCGCCGACATCACGGGTTCAGCTGGATACGCGAATGGCAGTTTTGGAGGCTTCATCCGACTCATCCGTCGTTTCGATTTGAATAAGTGAAAAGGCCGGGTGTGCGAGCTACCTTCGCTGAAGAACCCCACTGCGCCAAGAGGCGGACTGTCGCAATAGGAAAGATGTGGCGAACGAAGATCAACTTCCCGCAAGTATGGTGAGTGGCTTTTGTCTGACACCATCTGAATACGAAACAATACAAAGGGTTTCTTTGAGTAGCTCGCAGCCAAGCCCGCAAGGTCGCAATGCAATGGGACCTTGCTGCATGCCGTTGGTGTCCACGTGACACCTTGCTCGATCAGATCCCCTTGGCGTTTGCGCGCCAGTGCCACCACGTTGGACACGAGTGCAGGCTTCCCATCGAAAGATTTGGGTATCGGCATCAGGTGAAGCCATTCGTGCTGCATCATCTGGGCCCCGCTGAACTGGCCTTGGTCGGGATTGCGCACCTCGTCCCACACCGCACGACACCGGTCGTCAAGGCACGCGCTGAGTTCGGCGAACGAACCAAAGCGCGGCTTGCCAGCCTCGCTCCATTCGCGACGCCGGTCATATGAGATGGCTTCGAAGGTCGCAAGATCGCTCACGCGGGTAGAGGATTGAATGCTCAAGCTGCCTCAAACTCTCGCGGGCTCGCCGCACCAGATTGACCGCGCTTGCAATCGATCACCAGCCGTCGTGCCAGGCGTTTACATGAACTCGTTGCTATACGAACCGACATGGAACGCACTTGACGAAGACAGGCTGAAATGCTATTGGATCTCTTTATCGTTGCATCCCGCCCAGAGAGGCCAGCACTGACTCAAGACAGGGCTATTGTTGGTTTTGAATTTCGTCGACATTTCCAATCTAAATGCATTGCATTGCGAAAGCGCCTCTTTAGTCGCGTCGTCAATCACAGTTTCAGCGAGGCCTCGGAAATAGTTGTTCCATTCCGTTCCATTGCTTCGCGTAACATAGCTTGCGACTGCGAGGCAGATTTTTTTATCGTTCGCAATGGTCCAGCGCTTGTTACATTTGCGAGCCTCACAAGCTTCCTTGGCACGACTTTCAGCATTTGAAACAGAGTTTCCACTTCTAACCGCAAAAGTATTGTCCGCGGTAAAGACACTCAAATAAGCGAGGGGTGCGGCAAGAGCCCCCGTAGCGCTCGCCGCATGATCTCTTTTTTCCGCGCTCCTACGGTCGCTGGCACTGGTGCTTGCGGCCTTCCCTGGCGAACCAGTGCGCTCCCGCTCTTTGAGACGCGTTCGAGTCGTCTCGCCTGCCGGCGGACTCTCATCGGTGACACGTTCCTTTGTCGATCGTTCAGCATGCGAGCCACGCGGTTTGACGTTCTTGCGCTGAACTTCTTCTTGAGGTTCGGCCGGCGCAAGCACAAACCCTACCGGAACAAGCGGGCCGGGCTGATGACCGGCTACTGCAGGAACATTCGAGTAAACGAACGGCCAAATCACAATTAGCGGCCACCATTGACGCGGACGATGTTCACGCATGATCATCTCTTACTCCCGATACGGACTACCGATAATGCCTCAACCCAGACCGGAGTCGGCTCTTAGCCTTCATGGAAAGACGACCTTTGCGGGCGAACGCCAATTTGCCGGCATGTCAAGACAACCTTCTTAACTGCACTCAGTTTTTTCGCCGGAATCGAGCGTTTACCCAAGACGCGCGTACTTATTGCGGAATTCGTATGCATCCGTAGTTTGCATCGCGCGAGCGTCAGAATGCATCTCCAAGGCCAGAGTACTTTCGACCAGGGAGCGCAGGGGATTCGCGCCCAAGCCTAGAGGCAAGTGCTAAGTAACGGGTGCTTTCACGGTTCTGCCGGTCTTCGTCAACCTACCAGTCAGGAGACATCTATGACGCGTTCCCTTCGCTTAAACCTCATAGCCGGCTTGGGCGCCATGCTTGTCGCCGGTGGTGCAGCCGCCCAAGCTTGGCCGAACCAGCCCATCCGCCTGATCGTGCCCTTCTCGGCCGGCGGCGCCAACGACCTAATGGCGCGCTCCGCAGCTGCGGGCGCCTCCAAAACGCTGGGGCAACCGATCATCGTCGAGAACAAGCCCGGGGATGGCACCTTATTGGGTTCCGACATCGTGGCCAAAGCGCAGTCCGATGGCTACACCTTCCTCGTCAGCACTCCTGGCGTAATCTCCAACAGCATGATCAAAAAGAGCATGCCTTACAAAGACGCTGACCTCATGCCGGTCGTCATGCTAGGCCTTGCGCCCTCTGTCATCCTTGTGCCAGCCGATGCGCCTTACAAGGACCTGAAGGAGTTCGTCGCAGCCTCAAAGCGAAGCCATGATGCCTTCCAGTGGGCTACTGCGGGAACCGGGAGTACCTCACACTTCGTCGCCGGCATGCTGCAGACCAAGTACGGCGCCAAACTCGACATGGTTCCCTATAAGAGCGGTTCCGAGTCGATCACCGCGGTTCTCGGCAAGCAGGTCGAGGCCACATCGGAGGCGAGCGTCGGGGCACTGACCTACCTCAAAAGCGGTCGGCTTAAGGCTCTGGCCGACACCTGGACCGCTCGGATGGCGGTGTACCCCGAACTGTCCACCGCCTCCGAGCAGGGCTTCCCGGAAGTACGCATCGCGCATTGGGCAGGCTTGCACGCCCCCAAGGACACACCGCCCGTCATCCTCGACAAGATGGCCGCCGCCGTGGACGGCGCAATGAGGATGCCGGCCATGGCCGACCGCCTGAGAGGATTGGGCATTGAACCTATCGGAGGCACACGCGAGTCATTCGCAAAATTTCTCGAGGACGAGCGCGGTCGCCTCGGCGCCGTCGTGAAGGCCACCGGCATGAAGGACGAATGAGACGACATACCTTGCATAGCCGAAGATCGGCGAAGTTCAAGTTTCCGTGGTCAGTCGGTCCTCAATACAAGGCGCGCCTTTGCCGCCGCGACCAGCGGCTCGATTGACGAGGGCGGGAACGGCGAGACGCTGCTGACGTTGATCTCGCAAAGCACGAAGCGTTCGGGTTGATCTGCGGTCGGCTCACCAAGAATGAAATCGCAGTCCCACAGCATCGGCAATTGCGCGCGCGTCAACCCAAGGCGTTGTTGTAGTTGCGCGATCCACTGCGTTTCCAGCAGGCGCTTCAACGCCTGGAATTGCGGAGGATCGACGCCGTGATAGAGCCGTGGCCCGGGCATGGGTGCCGCTTCGCCCGTACGTGCCGGGTACAGGGCATTGATGGCTTGGTGGCCGAAGCCGGTCACGCGGTCCTCGACCAGGTAGGCACGCACCATGCCGTCGACCAGACGCGGTTGCCAGGCCTGGTCGATCATGTGCCCGCCCTCCGTAGGTTCGAAATACGGCGCCATGCGCTGGAGCAATGCTGGAAGGTCGATGCGCTCCTCGCCGCTACCGCGTTGCGCATGCCGCACATTCAGCAGCGGCGAGTCTTCGATGCGCTCGACCCGCCACACGCCTAGGCCGCTATGTCCCCGATATTGCTTGAGCACACGCGCTCCGTGGCGCAGGCGATCAGGCAGAAAGGCCGCGAGTTCGTCGAGGCCGTCGACGCGCACCGCATCGCTGCCGAAGGGCAGGTCGCGCGTTTCGACCAGCACGTCCTTGGTCCCAAGGCGCAGGATGGTGTCCGGGTGCGCGCTGACGAAGACGCCGGCCTGCGCGATTTCGCGCAAGACTTCATCGAGGCGGTCGCGGCGGCGACCGGCCTCGACCGGATTGCACCAGACGAGCACGGCGTCGACGCCCCGCAACTGCGCAGCGACCTCGTCCGCGAAATCATCGTGATAGACGGCGGGTTCGGCGGCCACGCCGGCGGCCGCGAACGCCGTGAACAGCGGCGCAAAGCGGCTCTCGGCAGGGTCGCTGCGATTGCGTGCAGCGCGATCCCCAGGGTAGAGCAAGGCTACTGAAACGGGGCGTGCGGTGGTCATGGAGCGGCCCCGTCAGCGCGTGGTGGCTCCTGCAGCGGCAAGCGCGCGGCCACTTGTTCCCAGTGCAAGTTTTTGGAGAAAGACATCGATGTACTTCGCTTCAACATCGCCGCAATCCATCTGATAGGAGTGCTCGTACATGTACATGACAAGCACTGGCGCGTTCGGGGCCGGCCCGTGGGCGTGGGCATGGTGAGCGATCCAACTCTCAAGCTGTCGGGTATGGAGGTTAAACCCTGGTACGACCCAACCCGATCCAACGTCGGGGGCGAAATGAATTCAGAGAAGCTGAGGCGAGGACGTGCATTTTGGACGCTCGGAGTTGCGCTGTTGGCGGCGTTCTGCCTCTGCATGATGGCCAGTGCCGGGCCGGAAGAAGCCACCGGCGCGTTCGATGCCAAATTAACCCGCCAGAACGAGTTTCCGCTGGACCCTTGGGCCAGAAGGTGGACGGAACCAAGCCCCGTGCAACGAAGCCCGCTTGTCCCCCTGGGATGGCCGAGCGGCTACGAGCAGTGGACGATGAAAGGTCGGTCACCTTGGACTGCAGCCTGCAACTCGAGTCGGGCGCGCCCATTGGCAAGAGAATCATTTGGCGGGTGAAGGGTCTTTCATCCATAAGGATCGGGTGTCCGCGAAATCGGGTCAACTTCAAGTCCACAGGGCCCAAAGCCGAAGTAGACGGGAACGTCTCAGTTCGGTGCAGTCGTTTAAGGTGTAGAGTAGCCTTGCAACGCGTGCAGCAGTGGAAATGAGCCAGGTCGGACGCACACAGGTTCCCTTCATTGCCCCCAGGGTCCGCTGCATCACGATTCCGTAATCGCTGCTGCTGCGCGCCGATGAGGTGATCGAGTGAGCACACGCCGAACGCTGATCTGCTCCATCGCAGTCGCGCTGCTCGCCGCAGGGCGCGCCAGCCGCGGCCAGGCGCCCGGAAAGGTCTATCGAATCGGCTGGCTCAGCAGCGGTTCATGGGCCGGCACGCAGCCGTTGGAAGTTTTCAACCAAGGCATGCTCGAACTGGGCTGGGTCGAAGGCCGGCACTACACTGTCGACAACCGCTATACCGGGGGCTACAGCGAGCGGGTGCTCGCGCTTGCCGCCGATCTGGTAAAGAGCAAATGCGATCTGCTCGTCGGTTCAGGATCGCCGCATACGGCTGCGCTAAAGAACGCGACGGCGACAATCCCCATCCTCTTCTACTATGTCGGCGACCCGGTCGGCTCGGGGTTCGTCGCGAGCTTGGCCCGGCCCGGCGGCAACGTCACTGGCCGCGGCGGACTGAGCCCCGGGGTTCATGCGAAGCAATTGGAACTGCTCAAAGAGGTAGTCCCCAAAGCGTCGCGCATCGCGAACCTGTTCAATCCAACGCTCCCGCTCCATGCGGCAATCGCTGCAGAAGTCGAACCAGCGGCGCGTGGTCTGGGCGTCACGCTGCGACCGATCGAGTTGCGTTCACCCGACGATATCGACGTCGCATTCGCGACGCTCGCACGTGAGCCAGTCGATGCGTTGCTGATCTTCGGTCAGGGATTCCTGTACCCGCACGGCGCGCGGGTTGCAAGGCTGACCGTCGAGCAGCGGCTGCCGGCGATCAATCCGTCTGTCGAGCTTGCGCGCGAAGGGGTCCTGATGTCCTACGCCTCGAACCTACTCGACGACGTGCGCCGGATGCCGTACTTCGCCGATCGCGTCCTGAAAGGCACTAAGCCTGCGGAGCTGCCGGTCGAGCAGCCGAGCAAGTTCTACCTGACGATCAACCAGAAGACGGCGAAGGCTATCGGGCTCACGATGCCGCAAGGTTGGCGCCGGTATAGATCCGCGTCTATTCGCTGGCGAGGACGCGGTTTTGTATCGGCCCTGATGGTCTTGGGTGGATGAATGGCAGATGGCCCCGCGAGGGGCCATCTGTTCGTGGGTCGGCGTGCGACGTGTTTAGAACGGTGCGTCGAGATCGAAGTGGGGTGGGACCCGATCGTGGACGAGTTGATGGCGCCACGCTCGCTGGATTTCGGAGCCGTAGGCCCGCCAGAGTTGTTCGCGCAGCAACTCAAGGCACTCAAAGACGGCGAGCGCCTGATCGGGTGACCAGTGCGACGGCAGCGCGAACGCGGCGCTCGGTCGCTTGGTGCGACTGCGCCGCGATGACGGTTTCGTCGGCGCGGGCCTGGGCATGACCTCACGCACGCGGCGTGCGTGTTGAAGCGGCTCTCGTGCCAGCCGCGGTGCGTCGAGCAGCCGCGCGTTGCGCGGCGTGTTCCTCGGCCTCCTTCTGGCGGTATGAGTCGCCCTCGATGCGCACGACCTCGGCGCGGTGCATCAGTCGGTCGACCAGAGAGACCACGCAGGCGGCGTTGGGGAAGACCTCGCCCCAGTCGGCGAATCGTCTGTTCGTCGTCACGATAGTGCTTTTGTGAAGGTAGCGACGGCTGATCAGTTCGAACAGCATGTCGGCATGACGATTGGAGTACGAGAGGTAGCCGACCTCGTCAATCAAGAGCAGATCCGGCGCGGCGTAATGTTGCAGTCGCCGGCGCAGGGCCGAGTCGCTGTCCAGCGCGGCGAGTTCGCCCAGCATCTGGCCTGCGGTGGTGAACAACGCCGTATGGCCTTGGAGCACCGCCTGGTGTGCGATGTTGAGTGCGATCATCGTCTTGCCCACCCCGTTCGTGCCGAACAGCACGACGCTGCTGGCGTCGGCCAGGAATTGCAGACTCATCAACTCCTCTATGGCGCTGCGGTCGCATTCCTTGGGCCAGCTCCAGTCGAAGTCCGCCAGCGGCTTGAAGCGGCCCAGATGTGCCTCGCGCAGACGCCGCTCCAGGCTGCGGTGAGCGCGCTCGGCGCTCTCCCAGCCCAGCCACAGGCGCACGCGCTGTTCGCTCTCGGGCTGACTCATCAACTCGTCCCAGTGGGCCAGCAGGCCGTGCAGGCGCAGTTCGGTGGCCTGCACGCGCAATTGGGCGTGGGATGCCTGCGGGGGGCCAGGATTGGTTCGTTCAGTCGACATCGGTGTCCTTGGGTCGGTCGTAGCGGCGGTCGTAGGAAGCGAGCGAACGCGTGGCCATCGGCGCGTCGCGTCGCGCCACGTGCTCGGGCAGCGCGAGCGCCAGCGCAGGAGGCCGCCCGGTGCGCTCGCGCGCGCGCTCCAGCGCCAGGCGCACGGCGTTGGGATGAGGCACCTTGCGCTGGATGGCCTCCAGGATGGCCGCCTGCAGCGACGGCGCGCCGTACTGGTCCAGCAGTCGCAGCAGCGCGGCAGTGATGCTGCCCAGGTTGTGACCACGCTCGGCGGCCATTTGCAGCAACTCGGTGCTGCCCGGGGCGACCTGGGCCAGCACGTCGCAGCCGCGGTGCGAGCGCGCATTGCGCTTGTGCTGCACCAGGGCCTCCAAGTGGGCCGGCTCCTCGATCACCCGATGTCGATCGAAGCTGCGGGGATGGTTGGCCAGTTCGATGATGCCGTCGAAGATGCGCACGCGCTGTTCATCGGCCATGACCGACAGCGTGCGTCGCACGTGGGTATGCGGCACCGTGTAGTCGTTCCAATCGAAGCGCACGTAGGGCGTCTTGGCCACCGGGACGTCCAGTCGCTGGCCCAGGGGATAGCCGGCGGCGGGCAGCCCGAGCAGGCGGGGTTGCTCGACGGCGAAGGCCTGACGCACGCTCAACGCGTCATCCTGGGGCCAGGGCCGATCAAACGCGCGGCCCTCGCACCACTGGCGCGCCTGGGCGTTCAGGTCGGCCACATCGGTGAACTCGCGCCCGGCGAAGAAGGATTTACGAATGAAATCGATTTGCCTTTCAACCCGTCCCTTCTGATTTCCTCGTGCGACCGCCACGGGACGCGGCTCGAAGCGACAGTGTTTGGCGAAGGCCAGAAATTCCGGATTGAAGCGGATCGCATCGCCCACGCGCTCGAGCACGACGCTCTTAAGATTGTCATAGAGGATCGTTCTGACGGTCCCGCCAAACGCGTCAAACGCCTCGACGTGGCCACGCAGGAAGCTGTCCATCTGGGCATTGAGGCAGAAGCGCAGGAAGACGCGCCGCGAGTAGCTCAGCACCATCACGAAGCCCATGAGCGGGCGCCGCGCACGGCCGATCTGCAGGTGATCGAAGTGGGCCCAGTCACATTACATTTGTTCGCCTGGCAACGTGCGAAGGCGCAGGTAGGCCTCGGCCGGTGGCCGGGGCCTCATCGTGCTCACCAAGTAGCGGAAGTGGCTGGCTTGCCCCGCATAGCCGCGCTCGCACACCATGTCATGCAACCGGCTGGCCGTCAGCGTCGGGTACTTCTCCAGCGTCTCGAGGATGAACGCTCGGTAGGTATCGATCAGGCTTGGGCGCAGCGGCACGCCCGGCGGGACCACGGCGCGTTCACGCAGCACACGGCGCACCGTGTCGCGGTGCACGTGCAACTGGCGCGCGATGGTCCCCACGCGCCAGTGCTCGACCGTGAACAGACGCTCGATTCGTGCGGCCAGATCAAGAGGGATGGTCATGACCGCCGCGATCTCGAACGCTGTGGGTGCGCAGGTAGCCCAGGCGCACATGGGGCCGCAACTCGTGACCGCAACGCCGGCATCCGAGGGCAGCGAATGGAACCGTGCCAGCGCTCTCCCGCGCGACAGCGTCGTGGGTCGATGGCGAATCGGTGAGGACGGTGGACTCGCAGGCACTGGGTGGGTCGCATGCCAGCAGTGAAGCATCTGCTCTCGCGTCCGGGCAACCCTGGTGCGTCACTTCTTTATCGATCGCGTCGCCCGCGCAGGCCTGACGCAGCGAGCGTTGCCGTTGTCGCCAGCACGCAGTGCGCGCGGCATGCTTGAGGCGACCGCCACGACTGCTCTGGTAGCGCTCGGCAGTCTCGCGTCGCCGCTCACGCCGACTCAGGCTCGAGCATGCTCGGCTGCAATACTGCTGACCGCGGTCGCAGTAAGAACACAACAGCACCTGGTCGCGGCAACGCGCGCACAGGAACAGGCGGGCCGTACGGTCCATGTCCATCCTCGGCGATCAGCCAAAGGTGCTGGACGGACTCGTCCCGGGGTGCAACACTGCTGCAGCACCACCTTCATCGGCACGGTGTAGGGCGCGGCGCGGTCTCCACGCTGCCAGGCATTAGTGACCGCTGCCGCACCCGCCTACTTCGGCATCGTCGACGTTGTACCGCGCAGTCCCCGCGTGTGTCACGGACGACGTGTGCAGCCAAGCCGCCTGCCCCACGGGCTGGCATTGGCGCCCGCCATCAAGACCTCAAAAGAAAAGTCGCGTTCACCTGCATGGCCGCCCTCGGGCGGCCATGCAGGTGAACACCTCATGCGCTCTCGATCAAACGTCAACGAGTCAAAGCTCGGACCACCGCCAAACTCAAAAACGGCAGCTCACCGTCAAATACAAGCGGATCTCGACCAGCATTCACAACTGAGCGACGAACCGGGCGCCCCCCCAAATTTCGATCAGGGAGGATTAACCCCCAGCACTGGTTTGCGAAGCTTTCGGAAGTGATGACAGAACTGGTTGGACCAACACCCTCAATCCTGTTTTTTGTGCCGGCTGCTCCTTCAGGCTCAAGCCGTCAATCTGCTAAGGACGGGGTGTGCGGATCTCATCGAGGCTGCGGGCATGTTTCGACGCGCCCACCGGCAAGCCGTATACATGCATGCAGACCGTTTGAAGTCACCGAAAAGAGCTTGCAAAAGGCGCGGGGATCGCGGTAGGGATGCCCGTTTCCGGGCACCCCCCGCACAGATCCGGACGTGCCCAATTCGGGCATCCGGCTCCTACCTCGGGTGCATGACGGCAAAGCGCTCGCTCGGCCAGGGATGAAGTACGCGGGGTGCGGGCAACCAGTAAGCAGCAATCTTCGCCATGCGCTCCCACGTCAGTCTGTCCTTCTGACTTCGGCGCCGAAGCGTACGCAGCCATAGGTTGGTGACGTGATAGCGGAAGGCCCCGAGCGCCCGGGTATTTGTGGGCACCGCGTGGTAAGCGAAGAGTCCCGTAACCACCGCCTTCAGCCAGCGCCCCTGTACAGGAATGGCGTCGTGCATGCGGCTACGCAACTGCCTCTTGATGTCCTGAAGCTTCGCCCTCATGCGGTCGCCCCGTGTTTTACGGTGGAGCAGGAACGCTCCACGCCGGGACTTGCCGCAGATGAACGTGAACCCCAGAAACGTGAAGGTTTCCGGTCTGCCCAGCCCGCGCTGCTGGCGCCCGATCGCCGCGCGGCGTCCGAACTCCAGCAGTCGGGTCTTATCCCCGTGTAGCTCGAGCCCAAACTGCTCGAACCGCGTTCGCATCGCATCCCAGAAGCGCCTCGCATCGGCTTCATGCTCGAAACCGGCCACGATATCGTCGGCATAGCGCACGACGATCACGTTGCCGGTGGCTTCTCGCCTCCGCCATTGGTGGGCCCAGAGGTCGAAGACGTAGTGCAGGTAGACGTTTGCGAGCAGTGGCGAGACCACTGCTCCTTGCGGAGTCCCCGTTTCACTGACGCTCCAGTTCCCCTCTTCCAGGACGCCTGCCTTGAGCCACTTGCGCACAAGGCGAATGACGCGCTCGTCGCCGATCCGGTGCTCCAAGAACCGGACGAGCCATTCCTGGCTGACCGAATCGAAGGAACACACGACACACTACCCATCTCGAAGACCTTCCGCCAGCCGTGCGCATCGTGCGCAGGGGTCATGCCTTCGAAGGGCAAGAGCTCACGGTACTCGGGCGCTGCAAGCGTGCAGGCCAGTTGCATCTGCTGCTGATCCTGCCATGCAAGTCGCGCTCACTCATTCCGGCCAGTTGGACTGACCTGCAGCTGCGCATGGGAGCTGCTGCAGCCGACCAGTCGTCCTCTGCGACGCCCGCGCTGCTGGCAACGATCAAGGACTTGTTCAACGCACGCATTGTCATCGACGCTCTGCTCGGCCGCATGGCCGGCGCACAGGAGATCGACGATGCAACTCGAACTGGTCTTGGAGACTCCACCCGAAGCCGCACAGGCGCCGTGGGAGCAATTCGACCCCGCTCAACAGGAGGCGCTCATCCAGCGCCTGGCCCTTCTCATCGCCAAGACCGCCGTCGCGGCACCGCGCGCTCAGGAGCAAGGCGATGAGTGAACACACCAAGATCAAGCCGTCGCACCTGAGCCGCATTGCGATCGTCTACGTGCGGCAATCGTCGGCCGCGCAGGTCCAGCACAACCGCGAGTCCACCGCCCGCCAGTACGCGTTGACGCAACGCGCCGCGGCGCTGGGCTGGAGCGCCGATCAGGTCACCGTGATCGATGAAGATCTCGGCCTGTCTGGCGCCACGACGCATCAGCGCAGCGGCTTTGCGCGAATGACGGCCGAAGTGGCGTTGTCGCACGTGGGGATCATTCTCGGGCTGGAAGTGTCGCGCATGGCGCGCAACAACTCCGACTGGTATCGTCTGCTGGACCTGTGCTCGATGACCGACACCCTCATCGGCGACGCGGATGGCGTGTACCACCCGTCGCTGTTCAACGATCGTTTGCTGCTTGGCCTGAAGGGCACGATGAGCGAAGCCGAGCTGCACGTGCTGCGGGCGCGACTGGACGGCGGCATCCGCAACAAGGCCGCGCGCGGTGAATTGCGTCGCGGCCTGCCGGTGGGCTTTGTATGGGGTGAGGCCGACGGCGAGACCCTGATCCATCCGGACGCCGCCGTCAGCGGCGCAGTGCGCGCGGTGTTCGATCGGTTCGCTGAATTCGGCTCCGCCCGTCGTGTGTGGCTGTGGTTCCGCAGCGAAGGGCTGTCGTTTCCGCTGCAAACGCAAGCGCGTGCGTCGATACGCTGGGTCGCCCCCACCTACACGGCGATCCACGCCGTGCTGAGCAATCCCGTCTATGCTGGCGCCTATGCCTATGGCAAGTCGCGCACCGAGCAATTCGTTGATGAACAAGGCATCGTTCGCAAGCGCATCCGAATGCTGCCGCGCAGCCAGTGGGCCGTGCTCATCCCTGGGCATCACGAGGGCTACACCGATTGGCCCACGTTCGAAGCCAACCAGCAGCGGCTGGGCACCAACACGCGACCGCAACCGCACAAGCCGGGAGGCGCTTTGAGAGAAGGCGCTGCGCTGCTGCAAGGCCTGGCCACCTGCGGTCATTGCGGGCGCAAGCTGCGCACGCATTACCGCGGCCAGCAGCAGGCACCGGGCTACCACTGCGCCGACAAGAGCGTCGTCGACGGGCGCGGCGTGTACTGCCTGAACGTCGGCGGCGTGCAGATCGACGAGGCTGTGGCCAACGCGTTCCTCGCCGCCATCGCCCCGGCGGGCCTCAGCGCCGCCGTGCGTGCGGCCGAGCAGTTGCAGGCCGATCACGATGGGGCCCTGGCCCAGTGGCGCCTGGCGGTGCAGCGTGCACAGTACGAGGCCGACAAGGCCGAGCGACGCTATCGCGCGGTGGACCCGGACAACCGTCTGGTCGCGCGCGGGCTCGAGGCGCACTGGGAGCAGTGTCTGCGTGCCCTCGAGCAGGCGCAGGCCGAGCTAGCGCAACGCCAGCAGCACCGCCCGCATCCGTTGACCGATGATGAACGCCGCCGTCTTCTCGGCTTGGGCGAGGACTTGTCACGCGTGTGGCACGCCGCCTCGACAACGTGGCGCGACAAGAAGGAGCTGCTGCGCACGCTGCTCGAGGAGGTCGGCATCAGCGTGTACCGCGAGCAGTACCGCGCGCTGGTGAAGCTGCGCTGGCGTGGCGGCGCACTCAGCGAGTTCGACGTGAGCCTGCCGCGCTCTCGCCCGGCCACGGTGCGCACCGACGAAGACACAATCGGTCTGGTGCGGCGCCTGGCCCAACACCACGACGACGCCACCATCGCGGGCATCCTCAACAGGCAGGAGCGCACCACGGCGCGCGGCCTGCGCTTCACGCAGAACCTCGTTGGCAATCTGCGCCGTCACTGGAACATTCCCCGGTACGCAGCCTCCGCCGAGCCCATCGCTGGTGAACTGGTGAGCGTGCGCCAGGCCGCCCGCGAACTCGGGCTCGCCGCTTCGACCATCCACCGTTGGCTCAATGACGGCTTCATCGCAGGCGAGCAGCTCACACCCGGCGCGCCATGGCGCATCCGCGTCAACGACGCACTGAGGCGCCGTCTCGTGCAAGAGGTCCCCGAGGGCTATGTGGTGATGCAGGAAGCCACCAAGCGCCTGGGCGTCACCCCGGCAGACGGTGTTGCATCGTGTCCAACGCGGCGAGCTCGATGCCGTGCTCGTCTGCCGCGGACGGCAAAAAGGCTTGCGCATCAAGGTGTTGGACGATCAACCGACCTTATTCGACGAGGCATCATGAACCAAGGGGCATTATGGAGACCGATCCAAGAATGCCTTGATGTCAGCGTCGAGCACCCAGTTCACGCGCTTCGTGTGCATGCCCACCACCACGGCGTCCAGCGCTTGATGCTGGTTGCGCCCTGGCCGGAAGCCATACGAGAAGCCGAGGAAGTTCGCCTCGTAGATCGGCGTGAGCACCGTCACCACAGCTTGCTGGATGATCTTGTCCTCCAGCGCCGCGATGCCCAGCGGGCGCTGCTTGCCGTCCGCCTTGGGGATGTATACCCTGCGTGAGGGCAACGCCCGGTAGCGGCCAGAGTGCACCGCATCCCACAATTTGCCGATCCGCTCGTCGAGTCCTTCCTCGTACTCGCGCCACCTCACCCCATCGACGCCGGCGGCCGCATCGCGCTTCAATTGCATGAAGCTGTCGCGCAGCAGTTGGGGCGTGACGTGGTGAAGCAGCGCCGTGAACCGTACCTCCTTGCCCGCGACCTTGGCGGCCCGGGCTGCTTCACGTACACCGTCGAGCCCCATCGATGCGCGGGTCCGGCTCTGCGTCCGGGGCGCAGGGAGCGCTTCGGTGTTCCTCTTGGCTGCTCGCCTTCCCTCCGGACCCTCCGCCTGCGCCGGTTTGGAGGCGGCGCCGTTGTTCGGGTCGTTCATCGGTACTACGCAAGCATCCGACTTCTCGCCAGCGTGGATGTCGGGCGTGCGGCCAAGGGCCTTCCCCGACCCGCCCGCCACCAACTTCTCGGCGGGCGCTGACGAGATCTCACAGTTCCTGTTCGGAGAGCTTCTGCGCATGCTCAGGGTCTTCGACCGCGTGGGGCTCGTCGAGGGCTCGCGTGTAACGCCCTCGCCGATGTGGCCTTCCGCTTCGCTCAACGGCGTCGGCGCCCCAGACTGCTTGATTTCGCGGCTCAATGGCTGGCCTGCGCTCTCCCCTGTCAACGCTTCGACGACGCCCTCGCGGGCGCCACCGCATGACTCGGGGTCAGGGCGGTTCGCTATTCCTTTCCTGTATTGAACTTTCATCGACTACTCTCTACCAGTCTCCTGGCGCACTGATCGTCCTTTCCGTGTATGTATGGACCCCGCGCCATTTGCAAGCTCTTTTCGGTGACTGTCAAACGGTTTGCATGCATGTATACGGCTTGCCGATGGGCGCGTCGAAACATGCCCGCAGCCTCGATGAGATCCGCACGCCCTGTCCTCAGTAATTTGACGGCTTGAGCCCGAAGGCGCAGCCGACACGAAAAGCAGGCTTGTGGGCGTTGGTCCAACCAGTTCTGTCATCACTTCCGAAAGCTTCGCAAACCAGTGCTGGCGGGTATTTCCTCCTTGATCAATATGGAGTGGTTTCCGCAGGTGCGTCGCTCAGTGAGCCGCAGCGCTGGGGGCGGTAAGGGGTGTCGCTGCTCAGCAGTGCCTGGATCACCCGCGCGTTCTTGTTGGCCAGCGCCACCGCCGCGCGGTTGTAGCCACGCCGGGCGATCAAGTCCTGCAGCCATCGACTCTGCATGTCTGTTTTGCCGACCACGTACCGAAGCACCGTGCGCGCTCCGTGAATCAGCAGGGTTCGAAGGTAGGTGTCGCCGCGCTTGCTGATGCCCTTGAGCTGCGATTTGCCGCCCGACGAGTACTGTCGTGGCACCAGTCCCATCCAGGCCGACAGATGGCGACCGTTGCGGAACTCCTTGGCGTCGCCAATCGCAGCAACCACCGCGGTTGCTGTGATTGGCCCAACGCCGCCGATGACGGCGATTCTCTTGCACAGCGGCGATTGCTTCATAAACGACTTGATCCAGGTCTCGGCACGATCGATGCCGTCTTCGAGTACCTTGATCTGCTCGATGAGTTCTAGGACCATTGCCTGGCAGATGCTGGTGACCTCGCCATCGCAAGAGCTCAGCACCTGCGGAACCGCGCGCTTGAATGCTTCAGGCGACTGGGCCATCGTCACGCCTCGCTCACCCAGCAACCCTCTGGCCTGGTTGATCAACGCGGTGCGCTGCCGGGTCAAGAGGTCGCGCACGCGATGGACGGCTTGCATGTCCTGCTGTTCCACCGACTTCACGGTCACGAAGTTCATCGCCGGGCGACTGGCGGCCTCTGCGATGGCCTGTGCATCGTTGCGATCGTTCTTGTTGGTCTTCACGAACGGCGAGACGTACTGCGGGCTGATCAACCGCACCTCCACGCCCATGGCCCGAAAGCACCGGCCCCAATGGTGGGCCGAACTGCATGCCTCCATCGCTACGATGCGTGGTCGCAACGAGCGCACCGCCTCCACGAAGCCGTCGCGTGTGACCTTGGAGCGATTCGGGGCGTGACCACTGCGATCTGCACCGTGAAGCTGCAACACGCGCTTCGCCAAATCGATGCCCAGAATGTCGATGTCCATCGCACACCTCCAATCCAGAAACGGTTGATGAGTCGCTCAGTTTGCTATCGGGGTGGCGCGGGGTCCATCTCAGTAATTTGATACGGTTTGCCCAGAGAGCCTTATTTGGCGCGGGTTTCGGCGCGCCGGCGCAGGATCCAGAACGCTGCGCCTCGGTGACCGCCGGCCCCGATGTACAGTGCGCCGACAGCTTGAATTGGTTGGTCATGTCCACCTATGTCTATCGATTCGTCGGTCTGGAAGCGCTGCCCGGTCGCCTGACGGACTTCGACCTCCAGCAGTTCTTCCAGCTTGGCAGTCATGACGTCGAGGCGATTCGCTTGCGGTTCAGATCCGACCGGCAAGTCGCAGCCATGGTGCAACTCCTGTTCCTGCGTGCGTGCGGTCGCCCGATGGATCGCTTTTCGGTGCTGCCGCGCAGTCTTTTGCGGTACGTGGCCGAAACGCTGGAGGCATCGCCACTGACGATCGCAAGCCTGCGCAGCCTCTACGCGCGCCGCCGCCCGACTCTGTACGAGCACCAGCAGTGGGCCCGGGACTATCTCGGACTGAGAGAACTTGATCCGGCCGCTGAAGCTGACCTCGTGGCCTTGCTGGCGCTTCAGGCTGCCGATGCCGCGCATCCTGACGAACTGGTCACGTCGGCATGCCGCTGGCTTTATGACCACCGTATCCTGATTCCCGGCCAACGCCGGGTTCAGGACTGGGCCCGAGATGCGTTTGCCGCAATCGAAGCCGGCGTGCGCAGCGCGATAGCCAGCGAGGTCTCCCCTGCCACGATGCGTCGCTGCCGCGAATCGGCCCATAGCCAGCACCCCACCGCTGGCTGCTCCCATCTCGAGTGGATCAAGACCCCCTCAGGGCACCATGGCCCCACCACGCTCACTGAGATCCTGGAGAAGATCAGCTACCTCAAATCGCTCGGCGTGCACGAGTGGTCGCTGGCTGGGGTGAGCTTGCCCAAGCAGCACGCGTATGCCCAACAGGTGCAGGCGCGACGTCCGGCGAAGAACCGCGAACTTGAAGAGAATCGCCAGGCGATCGAGCTAGTGTGTTTCCTGCGCGTGAGCCTTCTGGATCTCACCGACATCGCCGTGCAGCAGAATCTGCGCCGCAGCCAGGATCTGTTCCGCGAGGCCACGCAAAAGGTGAGGACGACACGGGCGCGTACGGACAGCGTCGCACGCGATCAGGCGCGCCTTGCGCGGGAGGTGTTGCGCGATGCGGCCAGACCGTTCAAGGCTCGATGTCTCGAAGCCGATCGACTGCTGACCACCCTGCTGGACGCGCCGCACAAGACCTTTGTCTCCGAGGTGAGAAAGACGCTGTCGACCGATCACCGGCGCGTCAGGGCGTTTCTGGGCGCTCTGCAGTCGTTGGAGTTCGGTGGGCACGCCACGGATCCAGCCTTCGAGCAGTTGGCCGCGTGGCGCCAGCTGCGGGCGACGAACGCAACCGAGCTGCCTGGCGACCTTGAACTGCCTGATGTCGGCGCCGCTTGGCACGATCTCGTGCACGATGTCGATCTGCGGGCGGGCCTGCACGCGTTCGCTGCGTGCACCATGATGTCGTTGCGCAAGAGCCTGAGGAATGGTCGCGTCTGGGTTGATCATTCGATGAGCTTCCGCTCGCAAGAGCAGATGCTCATCTCCCCAGCGGAATGGGCGCAGGACCGGAACGCCTACCTCGCCTTGTTGGGCATGCCTGCAACGGCCGAGGGACTCCTCGACCCCCTCCTCCACAACTTGAGTGCCGGTGTCGCCGCCGTCGGCGAAGCGTGCGAGAAGGGTTCGGTCGAAATCGGTGCCGACGGCATGCTGCATCTGCCTCCCGTCACGGCCCTGCCCGATGACGGCGAACCGCGGCGCGTGCGCGAACTCATCTACAAGAAGATCGGGAACGTGCAGTTGCCCGATGTCTTGCTGGAGATCGATGCCCTGTGCAACTACAGCGAGACGCTTCTCGGCCACCGGGCGGGATCCGTTGCCGAACTGCTCGCACTGTATGCCGCCATGCTCGCTCACGGCACCGACATCGATGCCAAGGGCATCGCGGCGATGGTCCCCGGCCTCGACACGGCGTGGGTGTCCGTCGCCATGCGCGCGCTGGAGACCCACGGGCGCTTGCGGCGAGCAAACGAGCGCGTGGTCGAGTTCCAGGGCCGAGTTCCGCTCGCCGCGCACTGGGGTGACGGTGCAAAGGGTTCGGCCGTCATGATGTCGCTGGAAGCCACGCGTCATCTCTGGAGCGCGCGCACCGACCCGCGCCGACGCACCTACGCAGCCGGCATCTACACGCACGGGTTTTGTCGCAATAGCGGCGTCGGCTTGAGTCAAGGTCGAGGTCTGGAGAGCGATCAAATGGCCAGCGAGTAGAACTGATCAGCGGCGGACGCAGCTCGGTCTGCGGGGCAGCTGAGCTGCCCCTTCTTGATCATGTGCATGATCTCGATGCCCGCAATGAGGATGCTCGCGCAGCGGAAGGACTTGAATCCCAGCATGGGGCGCACGATGCGCTTGATCGCCCGGTGATCTTGCTCAACGATGTTGTTGAGATACTTCGATTGGCGCAGCTCGATGTCGGCGCCCGAGTCGGCACGCATGCTTTCGATAGCCGAGGTGTTGGCGCCGCTCCTGTCGATCGTGATCTTCTCGGGGACACCGTGCAGTTCGATGGCGCGTTCAAAGAATCGTCGCGCTGCAGCATGGTCCCGGTGAGCACGAAGCAGGAAGTCGATGGTGTCGCCGTCTCTGTCGACCGCGCGGTACAGGTACTTCCACTGGCCAGCGACCTTGATGTAGGTCTCATCCATTCGCCAACTTGAGCCCACTGCGCGCTTGCGCCGGCGAAATACTGCGGCCAGGATCGGCAGGATCTTGATTGACCACCGGTGCACAGTGGCGTGATCGACGAAGACGCCGCGCTCGGCCATCATCTCTTCGATGTGCCGCAGGCTCAGCGGGTAGGCCGCGTACCAGCGCACGCAGATCAGCATCACCTCCAATGGGTAGTGCATCCGCTTGAGCACCTTGCCCAGCGCATTGATCATCAATTTCTTCTCAGCCTGCATCGCCTCAGGGTAACAGCGCGGGTCTATTGCGACAGAACCCTTCGGCCTCGGCAAGCTGCTGGAGACGCGGCAGATCAAGAAGATGGTCGCGAGCTACGTCGGTGAGAACAAGGAGTTCGAACGCCAGTACCTGGCCGGCGAACTGGAACTGGAATTCACGCCGCAGGGCACGCTGGCCGAGAAGCTGCGCGCGGGGGGCGCCGGCATCCCGGCCTTTTTCACCAAGACCGGCGTCGGTACGAAGGTCGCCGAAGGCAAGGAACTGCGTGAGTTCGACGGCGAGACCTACGTCATGGAACGCTCGCTGGTGCCCGACGTGGCGCTGGTCAAGGCCGACGTGGCCGACAAGTCCGGCAACCTGCGCTTTAGTCTCTAGACCGATGAGTTTTGATCTTTCTTGCAAAGACTTCAATGCGCAGCAGCCATTGCCGGAACGATGTTGAATCGCGTGAGCGAGCACGCTGCGGCGATGGCGGCACGGCCCAGTCGCGTCAAGTAGTAGCGATAGGTATGCGTGACCTTCTTGATCAAGCCGAGT
>NZ_JBBKZT010000035.1:0-45409 GCF_037889975.1 Variovorax rhizosphaerae
ACTACTTGCAGCTTGAACTCCGCGTTGAATGTTCGTCGTAGCTTCTTGGTCATCTTCCTCTTCCAGGTGGTTGCCACCTATCGAGGTGTCCGGGGAAATTAGACCAGCACACTTCCATCGGGCGGCGATTTCGCGAGCACACCCATGGCGAGGCTTCCACCTTGGCCGGGCTTGTTGTCGACGATGTAGTTGCCACCGGTCACGGCCGGGAGCTTGGTTGCAAGCAACCGCGCCACGATATCCGTGGCCTGCCCGGGAGGAAATCCGACCAGGATCTTCACGACCTGCGATCCAGGCTGGGCGTACGCCGCTCCGGCGAAGCTGACGCCCGCAGCGGCCAGGACGATGCTGCGCCTGCTGATTCCAGCATTCTTCATGACTGTCTCCAAGTTCAGGGGGGTAAGGGATGGGTGCCGGTCAGCGCGCGAACATGACGCCTGCCAGCGTCGCGAAGGACCCGATGCCTGCGGCAATGGCGAGCCACCAGCCGGGCACCAGCACGACCCCGGCGGGGACGTTTGCAGTCGGCTGGACCAGGGGAACTGCTGGCGCTGCCGGGGCCGTCGGGGTTCTGGCGTCGTCGAGGCCGGGCGGCTTCGGAGCGGCACGACCTGCCGGCGCCGCGGAGCCCTCACCTCCAACCTCTCCCAACGGAAGAGGGAGTGAAGACCGAATGGCGGCGGAAGCGTCCTTGGCAGCCTCGGGCACGCCGGCCAACTGCGCCTTGAATGCCTTGAAGAAGTCGTCGGCCATCTTGCGCGCCACGCTGTCGATGAGCCGCGAACCGACCTGTGCGAGCTTGCCGCCCACCTGCGCCTCGGCGGTGTAAGTGAGCTCGGTCTGGCCATCGGACTCGGTCAGCTTGACGGAGGAATTGCCTTTGCCGAAGCCGATCGCGCCACCCTGCCCCTCGAACAGCATGGTGCAGGACTCGGGCGCATGGATATCGGACATCTTGAGCAGCCCGTTGAAGCGCGCGCGCAGCGGGCCGATGGCCGCGGCCACGATCACCTTGAATTCTTCGGCGGAGGTCCGCTCGACGGATTCGCAGCCTGGCAGGCTCTTCTTCAGGATGGCAGGATCGTTCAGCGCTTCCCAGACGCGTTGGCGTGGGGCTGCGATGGTTTGTGTGCCGGTGATTTCCATGGCGACCTCAGTGCGCGTTCTTCTTCATAGCGGCCGCCGTATTCACCATGGAATGCAGGCTGCGCGCATAGTCGATGGCGGCCTGCTCATCCATGCGAGGCGCCACGCGCAGGTACTCCTTGAGGCCCAGGATCGCCGGGCGCGGGCGGGACAACAGCACGTCGACGAATCGATCCACTTCGGCGTCCAGCCTTGCCTCCGGAATCACCTGGCTCACCAGTCCGTAGGCCAAGGCTCGCTGCGCATCCACGAAGTCGGTGGAGTACGCCATCCAGAGAATGGCATTGCGGTTCATGCGGTCGTACACCGCCGACATCACCATCGTCGGCATCACGTTGTGGCCGATCTCCGGAATGTTGAAGGTGGCGGTGTCGCTGGCAAAGCTGACGTCGCACAAGGAAGCGATCGCCGTGCCGAAGCCCATGCAACGTCCCTTGATCACGCCGATGATCGGCACCTTCGCGCCACGCATGGCCTGGTAGCTGCCGAAGATGCCGTCGTATTCGTCGCGGCGCGTGTATGCCTCGGTGGCCGCGGGCGTAGGACCGGCATCTCGGATCCGGCCCGTGCAGAAGTCCGGGCCGGCGCTGCGCAGCAGGACGGCATCGGACGTTTGGTGGGCGGTTGCCAACAGTTGCGACAGTGCCGAAGCCATGCTGTCCGAAACGCCGTTGTCTTCGGTGCGGTTGAGGGTCACGGACAACAGGCGGCCCTGCTGTTCGATGATGAGTTGGGGGTGCATGAAAGTCTCCGTGGGTCAGTGGGTGATGGGTTGTGGGTGGACCTGCTCGAAGTGGCGAAGCAGCGCCGCGTTGAACGCTGCGGGTTGATCGATGTTGGGCAGGTGACCCGCATGGGGAATCGTCTCGAGCGCTGAGCCCGTGATGCGCTTTTGCAGGCTGCGCATGGCCTCGGGCAGCACGCCATCGTTCGAGCCGACGATCAGCGTGGTAGGCGTTGCAATGCGCGCAACCTCAGCGAGATAGTCCAGGCCCTGGATCGCCCGGGCGCAACCGACGAACCCCTCGACCGAAGTGGCTGCAGCGATAACCTGAAGACGCTCGGAGATCTTGGGGTTCGCTGTCACGAACGCCTTTCCGAACCAGCGCTCGATCGTCGGCCCGGCGAGCGGTGCGCAGGTCCCTTGCTGAAGGGCCAGCGCGATGCGCTCGTCCCATGGCGCGGCGACTGCGGGCGGTGCATCGGCCCGCGCATCGCAAAGCACGAGGCTCAGGAGCCGCTCGGCATGATGGATGCCCAGCCCGAAGCCGCTCATTCCTCCGAGCGAGAGTCCCACGTAGTGCGCTCTCGCGATGCCCAGTGCGTCCAGCACCGCGATGGTGTCGGCAGCCAGACCGTCCATGCTGACCGCTTCGGCCGTCGGCGCCGGGGAATCGCCGTGGCCCGTGGTGTCGATGCGCACCACATGCCATCCGTGCGCGGCAAGGAGTGTGGCCTGTTCGTCCCACATCGCGCCGGACGAAAGGATGGAGTGGGTCATGACGATGGCCGGGTCTCCTGGATTGCCTTGCACTCGCACGGACAGTTCGCCGTGGTGGCCGCGCACACGGCGCTGCTGGATGTCTGTCTTGTTGTTCATTCGGATTCCTTCACCCCGGCTGCTCGCAGGGCGCGCCAGACGGCTTGCGGCGTCATGGGCAGTTCGTTGATGTTTGCGCCGACTGGAGCGAGCGCGTCGTTGATGGCGCTGGCGATCGCAGCCGGGCCGCCGAGGTAGCCGGCCTCGCCGGAGCCCTTCTGTCCGAATACCGTCAACGGCGATGGGGTGCAGTGGTCGACGATGGTGATGGAGGGCACCTCTTCCGCACTGGGCAGGAGGTAGTCCATGAAGGTGCCCGAGAGGAGCTGTCCTTCTTCGGAGAAGGCGAACTTCTCGAGCAGTGCAGCGCCCAGGCCATGGGCGACGCCGCCGTAGGTCATGCCGTGGACCACGTCCGGGCTGATCATCACGCCGCAATCGTGACCGACGGCGTAGCGATGCAGGTGCGTCTTGCCGGTCTGCGGGTCGATGCTGGCGAGAACGACGTGCGACTCGAAGGAGTGGCATGGGTACATCTGCACGCGCCCGTCTTCCGTCGGCATCTTCCCGCCGGTGGGCACTTCCCAGCAGAACTTTTCCTGTAGGCCGGGCTCCATGCCCGGGGGCATGCAGTGGTACTTGCGGTGGGCGATGTCGATCAACGCGTCCCAGCGCATCCGGCGACCAGGATCGGCCTGAGCGAAGACGTCGCCGTCCTCGTAGGTCAATGCGTCCTCAGGCGCGCCGAGGTTGTGGGCGGCGATGGTGAGGAGCTTGGCCTTGAGGATCTTCGCGGCACCGGCGGCGGCGCCGCCGAGCATGATCGCCATGCGGCTGCCGACGGGGCTGTTCGAAGGCAGCGCGTTGAGCGAATCCGCGTGCAGCACGCGGATGCTGTCGGGCTCTCGCTGCAGCACTTCGCCGACCACGGTGGACACCAGCGTCTCATGCGCCTGCCCCGCGGTGGACGTGCCCATCAAAGCCGTCACCGCACCATTGAGGTCGATGCGAATGAGGCACGAATCCATCCAGGTCGTTGTCTCGTTCTTCGGATTGAAGAGAGGCTCGAAGGCGGAGTTGCCGCCGGAAGGCTCCAGGCAAGTCGACACGCCGATGCCTGCCAGCAAACCTTGGGTGCGCAGCGCCTCACGTTGTTGCAGCAAGTCGTCGTATCCAGCCGCTGCGAGCGCCTTGTCCATCACGGCCTCGAAGTCGCCCGAGTCGTAGTAAGTGCCGCTTGGAATCAGGTAGGGGAACGAATCCTTGTGAATCAGGTTCTTGCGCCGAAGCTCGACCCGGTCCATGCCGAGGTAGCGGGCGACCCTGTCGATGCCCGTTTCGATCGCGTAGTTGGTCGGTGCCTGGCCGAAGCCGCGCACCGCTTCCTGCGGCGTCTTGTGGGTCATCACCGAGTAGGCGTCGTACTCGACGCTGGCGATCTTGTACGGTCCTACGATGGCGCCCACGGGCTTGCCCAGCTGCAAGGGGGAACGACCAGAGTACGCGCCGATGTCATCGATGGCGCGCATGCGCATCGACTGGATTGCGCCGTCGCCATTGAAGGCGAGCGTGACCTCGAAGATTCGATCCGGCCCCTGCATGTCGCCGCCGCGCATGTTCTCCAGCCTGTCTTCCAGGAAGCGCACCGGCCGGCCCAGCTTGCGGGCGAGGAAGCCCACCAGGATGGTGTGCTTGAGGCCCCGCTTCAATCCGTAGCTGCCGCCCACGTCCACGTCGAAATGCACGCGCACGCCGTTGCCGGGCAGGCGCAGGCACTTGGCCAGCAGGTCGGGATACTTGGGCATCTGGATCGAGGCCCAGACGTCCAGGATCTGCGTGGCATCGTTCCAACTGCAGGTGGCGACGAAAGTCTCGATCGGCACGGTGGAACTGCGCGCCCATCGCGCCCGGTAGCTCAGCTGGTGCTCGGCTTCGGCGAAGTGCTCGTCGACCTCGCCCCAGGTGAACTTGCGGTGCCAGATGATGTTGCCGCCGTGCGCCGGGTGCACCTGTGGAGCACCCGGCTCCATCGCCTTTTCGGGATCCACGACATGGGGCGTTGGCTCGTACTCGATGTTGACCAGTTCCGCGGCATCCTCGGCCAGGGCGCGGGACTCGGCCACGACCGCTACCACCCACTCGCCGGCATAGCGCACCACGCCGCATGCCAGTGGATAGCGCGCTACCTTGGGAGCGTCGACACCGGGCAGCATGGGATCGATGGCGTCGTTGAGTTCCTCGCCGGTCAGTGCCTCGTGCACGCCCGGCATGGCCAGGGCGGCGGACGTGTCGATGGACAGGATCCGGGCGCTCGCATAGGGGCTGGCAACGATTGCCACATGCAGCAGTCCTGCCGGAACCACGTCGGCCGCGTAGTGGCCCTTGCCCGTCACAAAGCGACGGTGCTCCACCGCCCGACGATGACGACCGATGTACTTGAATGCCTGGTAGGCGGGGTGCTTGGGATCAGCCATGAGAGACCACCTCGCGCTTGCCCTGGGCTTCCTTGACCTCATACCCCGGCGAAGTCGCCAACTTCACCGCATCGACGATCTGCTGATAGCCGGTGCACCGGCAGAGGTTGCCGCCAATCGCGTCGCGGATCTGGGCTTCGGTGGGTTGCGGCGTGCGCTCCACCAGTGCATGGCAGGCGACCAGCATGCCCGGCGTGCAGTAGCCGCATTGCAGCGCGTGCGTTTCGCAGAAGGCGTCCTGGATCTTCGACAGGCATCCGCGCTGTGGCGCCAAACCTTCGACCGTGGTGACCGACATGCCGTCGGCCTGGACCGCAAACATGCAGCAGGAGCGCACCGGCTCGCCGTCGAGCAAGACGGAACAAGCGCCGCAGATTCCGTGTTCGCAGCCCACGTGGGTTCCGGTGAGGCCCAGATGGTCGCGCACGAAGTCGACGAGTGTGGTGCGGGCTTCGATCGCCCACGGCTGTATGACGCCGTTGACCTTGATTTCGACCGTGACCAGGGAGGAAGACATGGCGATTTCTTTCTTGTCTCAGTGTTGAAGTGCGGATGAATGGCTGTGGGCTCGCGCGGCCTTGAGCAGGACGCGGGTGAGCATCACGACGCCCAGATGCCGTCGGTAGTCGGCGTTGGCATGCAGGTCGGATCCCGGCTCGGTCTGCTGCAGAGCGGCGTGCGCAATTTCCCTGGCCACGGCCGCATCGATTCGATGGCCGACGAGTTGCTCGGCCAACTCCGGAAATGCCCGCGGCGTGCCATCCACCCCGCCGGCGCCGAAGGCCGCACGGCGGCAGACGCCGTCTGCATCCAGCTGGAGTTGGCAGGCAGCAGAGGCCATCGCGAAGTCGCCATGACGCATCGCGGTTTCATCGAAGGCCGTGGTCACGGTGCCTTGCCACACCGGCCACTCGATCTCGACGAGGCATTCGGTTTCGCCGGTCGCGGTGAACATGGGGCCGAGAAAGAAGTCCTGTGCGGAGACCTGTCGCTCGCCATCCGCCTGGCTTTGCAGTCGCAGCGTCGCGTCAAGCACCGTTGCAGCCAGCGGCAGTTCGGCCGAGGGGTCTGCGTGAACCAGGCTGCCGCCGACCGTTCCGCGGTTGCGCGTCTGGATGTGTCCCACCCAACGCAGGGCGTCGCGAACCAATGGCAGCGCCGTGTGGAGGTTCGTTCCGTGCTCCACGGTTCGTTGCCGTGTGGTGGCGCCCATGCGCACCGTGTCCGCCTCGATGCTCACCTGCCGCAACTCTGCAAGGCGGTAGATGTCCAGCAGCACCGTGGGCCGCGCAAGACGCATCGCCATCATGGGAACAAGGCTCTGCCCACCGGCGATCGCCTTGGCGTCCATGCCGTGCTGGTTGAGGCAGTCCAGCGCGTGCTCAAGCGATTCCGCGCGGACATAGTCGAAGGGTGCTGCTTTCATGTTTTCACGCGGGTGGTTCTTGGTTGGGGTCGGGAGGCCAGGTCGGCGGTCGATGGCGGCGCGAGGAAATCTCACATTCCCGTGCTGCTGCGTTCTTGCTGGCCTCTTCGTTTTTCTCGTTTCGGTAGGAGAATTCTGTTTTTCCCCCCACATTCGAGCAATCGATCAAAACTGGCACGGCGTGAGAAAATCTCACAGCGCTTCGCACTTCGATGCCATAACGCCCGCGCATGAAATGACGAGAAAGCTTCCGCCGCTCAACGCACTCAAGGCCTTCGAGGCCGCCGCCCGCCATGTCAGCTTCACCAAGGCCGCGGGGGAGTTGCATGTCACGCACGGTGCAGTCAGCAGGCAGGTCTCGTTGCTGGAGGATTGGCTGGGGGTCGCACTCTTCCAGCGCGGTGGGTCGCAGATCGGTTTGACCGACAGCGGCCGTGCCTACGCGCAGGAACTCACCTCGCTTCTGGATCGGCTGTCGGTCGCGACTGCGCAGGCGACGCAAACCACCTCGGCCATCAACGTGAGTGCCCCGCCGACTTTCACGATGCGGTGGTTGATCCCCCGGCTATCAACCTATCAACGCAAGCGACCGGGTGTTGAAGTGCGGCTGACCACCTCGATCGCACCGGTCCACTTCCAGGAGAACAGGTACGACATCGCGATTCGAGGCGCGCTGGAGCCGATGACAGGTTGCGACTCCGTTCCGTTCATGACGGAGACGATCGTTCCGATCTGTCATGCGGACTTCGTGGAGTCGGGAGGCTTGAGAAGTCCTGCGGACCTGTCGCGGCATACGCTGATCCGTTACGCGACCGAACCCTACCCATGGTCAACGTGGTTCGAGGCGGCCGGGATGCAGAAGATTGCTGGGGGCGCGACACTTCACTTCGAGCAGATGTACTTCGCCCTGCAGGCCGCAGCCGAGGGCCTCGGCGTGGTGCTGGTGCCGCTCTTCCTGGTCGCAGACGACATCGTTGCCGGAAAGCTGTGCGCGCCCTTCGGCTTGCATGGCGCAATGCATCGGCACTACTACGCCAATACATCGCCGGCCTCGTCTCACAACGCCGTGATTGCTGAATTCCGTGCGTGGCTCGTCGAGGAAGGGCGCAGTACAGAACGTGCCATCACGACTTGGGCGCAAGAGACGTTGACGCACGTGCGCCCACCTGCCAAGACAAAGGCAGGGAGGCGAAAACCGTAGCGGTTCGGGCAGCGCGCTCGCTGAAAGAGTTGGCGGAGTTGCCGCCGCACGGGAGGAATCAACGGGGCGGATTGCGGTGTTGATCAGGTAAGCGCTGGGCTTCATCATTCCGAGCAGGTGGACGTCCTCCACGTGTGTCCATGAGACACGCCGTCACTCCGGCCGGATATTCCCGTCCCGAACCACCTTGCCCATCCGTTGGGTTTGCTGCTGGATGAAGCTGATGACTTCCGCGTTGCCGCCGGAGAACGATTCGCCGCCGACGCTCGCGATCTTTTCCTTCACTTCCGGCGCATCGAGGGCGCTCTTCAATGCTGCGCTCAACTTGGACACGATCTCGGGTGGGACGCCAGCCGGCAGGAACATGCCGTTCCATTCGTAGGCTTCCGCATTGGCGACGCCGGCCTCGGCGAGCGTCGGCACGTCGGGCAGCGAGGGCGATCGGCGGGACGCCATGACTGCCAGCGGGCGCAGCTTGGCCGCCTTCATGTTGGACAGCGACGAGCCGATGTTGGCAACGTAGACCGGCACGTGGCCGCCCATCACGTCAGCCATCGCCGGACTGCCGCCCTTGTAAGGTACGTGAACCATCTTGACCTTGGCCTGCTGCAGGAACTGCTCCGTTGCAAGGTGCTGGGTCGACCCCGTTCCCGGTGACGCATAGGAGATCGAGTTGGGCGCCGCCTTGGCCATCTCCACCAGTTCGCTGACCGATTTGGCTCCGTAGTTCGGCGTCACCACCAACACCAGCGGGAACACGCCGAGGATGCCGATCGGCGTGAAGGCCTTGGCCGTGTCGTACGGGAGCTTTGGAAACAGCGTCGGATTGATGGCGTAGCCACCGCCGTCGACCATCAGCGTGTAGCCGTCCGGCTTGCTGCGTGCCACCACGGCAGCACCGACCTGGCCTGCACCTCCGGCGCGATTCTCGATGACGACCGGCTGGCCCAGGGTCGCTGACATCTTCGGCGCGACCAAGCGCGCCAGCATGTCGGCAGCGCCGCCTGCGGGATAGGTGACGATGAGCGTGATGGGTTTGCTGGGCCACGCGTCCTGGGCGAAACCGGTCAGGGGCAGAGTGCACAGTGCGGCAACTGCCAGCGAAGAAAGCTTGATGTGAAGGGACATGGGATGACCTCGGGTTGGGGCCGCTTTGCGCGAGTGCTTCTGCGGCATTGAAGAAGAATGGGCAGCGCCACTGTCGTGGCGATTCAAGGAACGCGCCCAGGGGGCGCGAGTTGCGGGCATCAACACCATCACCTCACTCATGCCGGCGCATCGTGAACTTCGGCGGTGGCAGATGCGATCGCCAGATCCAGTCCGGTTTCTCGCAGGCGCTGGGCCGCGGCGTCGGACAGGCCGTCGTCGGTGACGACCAGTTCGAACTCGTCCAGTGCAGCAACGCGGTAGGTGCCATACGTACCGTACTTCGCGCTCGTCGTGACCAGCACGCGCTGCGAAGCGATGGCGATTGCCGCACGCTTGACTTCCACCTTCGGTGCCGACGGCGTGGTGACACCCCGCTCGAGGTCCCAGGTGCTGGTCGACAGAAACGCGATGTCGGCCACCAGCTGTTTCAGCGTAGCCGCGGCCAGCGGCCCGACACTCGATCCGTTCGAATGATCCAGGATGCCGCCGGTGTGCACCACCGTGACCTTGGGCGAATCGGCCAACGTCAGCACGATGCGAAAGTCGTTGGTGATCACCGTCATGTCGGACAAGCCCACGATGTGGGGAATGAGACAGGCTGTCGTCGTTCCGGCATCGAGGTAGATCGTCATCCCAGGCTTGAGCAACCGGGCAGCATGCGCCGCGATCGCGCGCTTCTGGGGTTGCTCGGTGATGGACTTGGCCTGGTGGCTGGGCTCGCTGACCAGATGGCTGGCGATGCGAACGCCACCGGGGATCGCATAGACGCGACCGCTTTCCTCCAGCGTGGCCACATCGCGTCGAACGGTCATGTGCGAGCAGCCCAGCAGCTCCGTGAGCTGATGCACGCTGAGTACCCGGTGCTTGCGCAAATGCCGCACGATCAGCTCGCGGCGTTGATCGGGAATCAGGTTCGCACCGCGCCCCGACTTGTCCTCCGCGGCAGGAACGCTATCGAGGCCGTCGACGGCCTCATCCAGCATGCCAATCTTCGTGCTTGAGGGTGCCATCGCTTACCTCAGACCGGCCAGCCAGGCTTCGCGCAGCGCCGCATCGTCGCCGGTGATGTCGTCGAGCAGGATCAATTCGCCGGCCCGCACCTCGCGCGAAGTTTGCGCATGCGCGGCCAGGTACAAGGGAGCCACACCAGCGGGCGCATCCTGGCGGGCCAACAGGACCGGCTTCACCCCTGTCACATCATGATGGTGACCGCCCATGCGCAGGACGGTGCCGGCCGGGATCGCGTCGATCGCGCGCCCGGCGAGGATGGCATGTTGCGCCGGCCGATTGCTCCCGGAGGCCCGGCCATGCAGCACGGCGTTGAGCAGGCTGATGGGCGTTTCCACACCCATGAAGTGGTACGGCAGGTACATGCAGGCGTAGCGGCCATTGCGGCTCACGACATGGCCTTTCTGCGCCAGCATTTGCCACGTCGGACCGTCCCCCGTACGAACGACGACGAACACGCCGCCGGCGAAGCTGGCCTCATCGGGCAGGCGCAGCAGGTTGAAAACATCGATGACGCCTGCACGTTGAACCAGGCCGCCGTCATCGCGCAAGGCATAGATGTCGGCCAGTTCGGCAATGCGGGCGACCGGGTAGTGCATGGCTTCCACGTCGGCCACGAGGCCGGTGTTCGAGGCCACCACCGCCATCTCGCAGTAGTCGGCGGTGGCGTTGGTCTTCAGACCGTTCAGTGCGTTGCGACGGGCCGCGAGAGTCGCCGGGATGTCGTCGCCAAGCGTCAGCAAGTCAGCCATCGCCGGTGCCTCGATGGTCTCGTCAAGCTGGCGCAGCACGCCGGTCCTCGGGTCGAAATTCAGGTCGTACTCGCCAGACTTGCCGGCAGCGATGATCTCCAGACCCAGGGTGCGCGCCCAACTCACCAAACCGATGAGGTTGGCCGGCTGGTCTCCATCGGCAGTCGTGTAGACGACGCCCTTGGCGTCAGCCATGCGGGCCATCGTCACGCCAGCGACCGTGTCGACTTCCTTGCTCACCATGGCGACGTGGCGGCCCGCATCGATCGCCTCGCACGCGATGCGGTAACCCACCTTGGGGTTGCCGGTGGCCTCGACCAGGATGTCGTGCGGGATGTCGCGAAGCAGTCCGGCGTCGCTCACCAGCAGCGTTGCACCGGGCGGCGCGGAGGTGACCTCCGCGGCATTGCGGCACTCGTGCAGGTCGGTGGCGGGATATCCCAATTCTTCACACAGCGCTCGCAAGCCCGGCAGGTCGAGGTCGCACAGTGCAACGGGGACAAGGCGAGGCATCAGCCTGGTCTGCGCAAGCAAGGTTCGGGCAAAGCCGCCCTTGGCGCCTGTCAGGGTGTAGCGCACCGTTCGCTGAGGCTGATCGGCGAACAGAAGTTCGAAATTCATGGATGGGTCCTTTGGTGAATTTGTGACTGAGTGGTGGCAGACGGAGCGCCGGGTGTGAGTCGCGAGCAGTGTCTGGATTATTCACAAAACTTCCCAACAATGCACAGTGTTTGTCCTTACTTGAGCGTTTTTGTGAATTGATTTACCATTATTTCACACGCAAGCCCATCCGTCACAACACAATTTCACACAGCCAACCATGAAAACACACCGCCCACTGCTCGGCTGCATCGCCGACGACTTCACAGGTGCCACTGATCTGGCCAACATCCTCGTGCGCGGCGGGATGCGCACGGTACAGACGATCGGCGTACCTTCGGAAGCGTTGTCGACTTGGCTTGACGCGGACGCCATCGTGATCGCGCTGAAGTCGCGCACTGCGCCTGCCGAAGAGGCCGTTCGAGAAAGCCTGAGCGCCTTGCGGTGGTTGCAGGAGCGCGGTTGCCAACAGTTTTTCTTCAAGTACTGCTCGACCTTCGACTCGACCGCTAGCGGCAACATCGGGCCTGTGGCGGAGGCGCTTCAGGAAGCGCTGCAGACTGACTTCGCCATCGCCTGCCCGGCGTTCCCTGCAGCGGGTCGCACCGTGTACCAAGGCCACCTCTTCGTGCACGACCGCTTGCTGAATCGCTCCGGCATGGAGAGCCATCCGCTCACGCCGATGCGTGAGCCCAACCTGGTGAACGTGTTGCAGGCCCAGAGCCGCACCAAGGTCGGGCTGATCGCACAGCCCGACGTGGCCCAGGGCGCTGCCACCGTAGTTGAACGCATTGCAACGCTGCGCCAGCAAGGTGTCCGACTCGCCATTGCCGACGCCATTTCCGACAAGGACCTTGTCACGCTTGGCGAAGCCTGCGCCGACGCGCCGCTCGTGACCGGGGGCTCGGGCGTGGCCCAAGGCTTGCCGGCCAACTTCCGGCGCGCAGGGCAGTTGCGCGACCTCGACGCAGCGCTCTTGCCAAGAATCGCCGGACCGGCTGTCGTGCTTTCCGGCAGCGCGTCGACTGCCACCAACAAGCAGGTTGCCGCCTGGCTGCGCACCGGCGGTCGTGCCCTGCGCATCGACCCGCTTGCACTCGCGCGCGGAGAGCCCGTGGTCGCCGCGGCCCTCGACTTCACACGGTCGGCAGAGCCAACGCTTGTCTACGCCACCAGCAGCGCCGACGAGGTCCGCCAGGTGCAATCGGAACTGGGCGTGGCGCACGCCGGTGCCCTGATCGAGGACGCCCTTGGCCAGATCGCCGCCGCGATGCGAATCCGCGGCACGCGTCGCTTCGTGGTCGCCGGTGGCGAGACCTCCGGCGCTGTGGTGCAGGCGTTGGGCGTCAACGCGCTGCGCATTGGCCGGCAGATCGACCCGGGTGTTCCGGAGACGCAATCGCTGGGCGATGCAGAACCGCTGGCCATCGTTCTCAAATCCGGGAACTTTGGTAGCGAAGACTTTTTCGACAAGGCATTGCGCCATCTCGAAGGGTCGACTGCATGAGCTGTGGTTCAAGCGAGTCGCTGCTCCGGGAAGAAGTCTGCGAGGTTGGCGCCAGTCTGCATGCCCGGGGCTACACCACCGGTACCGCAGGCAACATCAGCGTTCGGCTCGAAGACGGTTGGCTGATCACGCCGACCGATGCCTGTCTCGGTCGGCTCGATCCCGCGCGTCTTGCCAAGGTCTCGCCCAATGGGGAATGGGTCTCGGGCGACAAGCCCTCCAAGACGCTCGCGCTGCACCGCGGCATCTACGGGAAGAACGCCGAGGCCCGCTGTGTTCTCCACACGCATTCGACGCACCTCGTTGCCTTGACGCTCGCAGGTGTCTGGTCCCCCGATGCGGTGCTGCCGCCGATCACGCCGTACCAGGTCATGAAGATCGGGCGCGTTCCTCTTGTTGCGTACGCCCGACCGGGCGCGACCGCAGTGGCCGAGCAGGTGGCCGCGCTGGCGGCCCAGGTACGCGGCGTGCTGCTGGAACGTCTCGGGCCTGTGGTCTGGGAGTCCACGATTTCCCGCGCCAGCCACGCGCTGGAAGAACTGGAGGAATCCGCACGGCTCTGGTTGATGCTGGAGCGGCGCCCTGCCCCCTTGACGGTGGCTCAGCTCAGCGAACTGGACGCGGTGTTTGGCGCGCGCTGGTAGTTGATCCAAGGCCCTAGCCCAGTTTCGCGCCATCTCCAAGCAAGCGTTCACGCAGCGCCGGCATTGGCACGGAGCGAACCTTTCCGTCGTGCTTCGCCGCGAGCGCGGCGGCCACGCCGGCCGCTTGCCCCACAGCCATCGAGATGGTCATGACCCGGATCGCCGCGTGCGCACTGTGCGTGGCCGAGACACCGCGCCCCACGACCAAAGCGTTGTCGAAGCCGATCGGGATCAGGCTGCGGTACGGGATCTGGTAGGCATGGTCGTCGCCGAGACCCTGGTAGAGCAGTTCTCCGCCCGCGGCTGGGTGGATGTCGATGGGGTAGGCGCCTGCGGCGATCGCATCGGGAAACTGTTCCGGCAACAGCAGTTCATCGCTCGTCAGGACGTGATCGCCGACGATGCGCCGCGTCTCGCGAACACCGACCTGGGTACCGAACGCACGCAACTGGCCGCCTTCGCAGCCCGGGACGCATTGCCGCAGGTATTGGGCGGCTTTCCAGGCCTGGCGCCGGCCTTCGATCTCCGCTGCGCCCAGCGCCATCGCGTCCGTGGCGTCGATGCCGAGGCGACTGATGTTGAACCAGCCGTCGTTGCTGAACGGATCGCGGCTGGAATGCAAGGCCGCCCGAGCGAGTTGACCGTCGTCGTAGCCGCGCCGCGCCAGCACCGCAATCTCGTCCTTCGACAATGCGTCGAAGCGCTCGAAGTCGATCGGTCCGAAGCGAAACATCATCGTGGCGGGCTGCAACGCCTCTCCTTCATCGAGTCCGAGGAAGGTGGCGCCTGCGCGCTTCAGCGCATCGATGTCGCCCGAAGCATCGATCAACACCCGCGCTCGAAGCTCGACCACACCGCTCTTGGTCAGGACGTGCAATGCGTCGATCTGCCGACCGGTCACCGCGACGTCGAGTACTGAAGCGTGCAACAGAGGACGCACCCCGGCCTCCTGGAGCATGTCGTCAAGCACCAGCTTGAGCACCTCGGGCGCGTACTCGATACGGTCCATCTTGTGGCCGGTCGACATCACGAAAACGTCATGCTCGCCAGCGCCGCCATAGCGCAGCAGCCGCTCGATGACCTCGTCGGCCAGGCCTGCCACCACCCTTCGCCCGTTGGCGGTCTGCCAACTGTTGAACTGCGCGACGGCACCGGCCGTGGCATTGCCACCGAGGAAACCGTAGCGTTCGACCAGCACCACCGCAGCACCGGCGCGCGCGGCTGCGACCGCCGCCATGGCGCCCGCCACGCCACCGCCGCAAACGACGACTTCCGTCTCGATCGTCGACGCGATCGAGTAACCAAATTGCTTGTTGTTCATCATCAGTCCGCCTTGATGCCACGTGTCTTGATCACCTGCTGCCACCGTGCCGCTTCTGACTTCAAGGTTTGGGCGGTTTCGTCGCGTGACCGTGCAAAGGGCTGCAGGCTCAGGGCAGCGAAGCGCGTCTTCACGGTGTCGGTCGCGAGCGCTTGTGCCAGCAAAGTTTCAAGCCGCGCCAGCCCGTCCTTCGGGATCGTGCCCTTGGGCGCTACGAGTGCTGCCCAGCCTTGCACCTCGAGGCTCGGCTGGCCCAGCGAGCGCAGCGTCGGCACGTTCGGAAGCTCGGCCACCGGCGTCGGCGATGACACGGCAAGCGCACGCAGCCGGCCCGACTTGATGTGCGTGATAACGCTCGGCAGGTTCAGGAATCCGCATGACACCAGCCCCCCGATCAGATCCGGCAGCAGCGCGCTCTCGCCCTTGTAGGGCACGCTGGTGACCGAGGTCTTGGTCTCCACCGCGAAGAGTTCGGCCGTGAGATGAGCCAGCGTCCCGTTGCCGCTATTGCCCGCGGTCATTGTGCCGGGCTTCGCCTTCGCTTCGGCGACCAGTTCGGCATAGCTCGTGATCTTCGACGAGGCCGGCACCACCAGCACAAGCGGCTGGGCCGAAACCATGCCCACCGCGTCGAAGTCGCGGGCCACGTCATAGGTGATCGCGGGATTGAGGACCGGGTTGATCACCATGCTGTTGCTGCCCATCAGCAGCGTGTGGCCGTCCTTGCTCTGCGCTGCAGCCATCACGCCGATGGCGCTGCCGGCGCCCGGCTTGTTTTCCACGATGACGCTCTGGCCCAGCTTGGGTGCCAGCACTTCGGCCAGGACACGCGCCGAACTGTCCGCACCACCGCCCGGTGCGAACGGCACGATGATGCGCACGGTCTTGCTCGGCCACGTGTCCGCCGCCCAGACATGTCCGACTTGCGTCGATGCGAGGGCGAGTGCCAAGCCCGAAAGGACCATGCGCCGGCTGATGCCCGAAGGTGTCTTGTTCAATTGCCTGTCTCCGTTGATTGATCGATGGAGGGATCTTAGGAAGCGCTGTCGAACATGGCCAATACCAAGAATTGCACTTCCCATAACATCGCGTTATGTGGAGACAACCATGAACCTGAGACAGATCGAGGTATTTCGCGCGGTGATGCTGGCGGGCTCCGTGACCGATGCGGCGCGACTGCTTCACGTATCCCAGCCCGGCATCAGCCGGATGCTGGCGCACATCGAACTGCAGGTCGGACTGGCGCTGTTCGAGCGAAAGAAGGGCCGGCTGCTGCCGACACCCGAAGCACAGGCGCTGTACGCAGAAGTGTCCGAGGTATACGGCGGCATACGTCGCGTGACCGAGCTTGCCGAGGAACTCAAGTCCGGAGCCCGGCTGTCGCTGCGTGTGCTCACCAGTCCGAGCACAGGCCTCGTCGCCGTGCCGCGCGCCGTGGCACTGCTGGCGAACGAATTTCCGGCCGCCAGGATCTACATCGAGACACTGCCCACGCGTGAGATGCTGGTACGCCTGACAAATCGCGAAGCCGACCTTGCGATTTCAACCATCCCGACCGACAACGCGCTGCTCGCGTCGAGGACGGTGGGAAAGTGGCGCCTGGTCTGTGTGTTTCCCAAGGGCCATGCGCTGTCGTCGAAACGCATGCTGCATCCGCGCGACGTGCTCAACGAGCGTCTCATCTCGTTCAGCCGGGACACGCCGCAAGGCCGGATCATTGACGAATGGTGCATCGCCAGCAAGGTGAAGACGACGTCCTCGATCGAAGTGCGCTCGGGCCAGATGGCCTGCGCCCTGGCCGGCAGCGGCGCTGGCATCGCCATCGTCGACGATTTGACGGCGCGCGCCTTCCGCAGCGACGAATTGGATTTCCGGCCGATCGCCGGCAGTCCGTCGCTGGGCATCTACGCGCTCACGCACGAAGGGTTCGCGCCTTCGGTCCTCTGCAAGCGGATGATCGAATTGGCGACTGCGTCGTTGAAACTGGTCGTCAGCGATTGAAGAAGATATGTCACTTCATGTTCAGGGTTGTGAGCTACCTGCCCTCAGGTCGTGGTCACCTTCGCGCTGCGCCAGTCGAGCTGCACCGAGCGGACGGACGCCGGCTGCGACTCGAAGTAAACCTTGCCCCCGCCGACAGCATCGATCAGTTGCCCCGCCGCGGCTGCGTTGTCGCCGCTCTGGAGCCCCTGCACGACCGGCGCAAATGCCGCCGCCGCGTCGTCTCCGAGCACCTTGAGAACGAGCGGGTCGGTGACGTGAGTCGCCTCACCCGGCTCGTACACGAAGGCGCTCTTCAGCAGTGCGGGCTCCTTCAGTGCGACGGCCAGCACAATGGGTCCACCGTATGACCAGCCGACCAGGTGCACCGCCCAGCATCCAGACCCCGGATGAAATTGACGAGGTCGTCGACATGGGTCTGTGTGCCAAATGGCGGCCAGCTTGGCGTCCATGGCTCGGTGCCGAAGTAGCGCTGGGTGTACGAAATCGCCCGAAAGCCTTCGGCTGCAAGTGCAGTGCATTGCCGATCCCAGGTGCGATAGTCGGCGAGCGCGCCGTGCACCAACAGCACCGGCGCGCCGCGGCCTTCATCGACATAAGGCAGTCGGGCGCCGTTCACCTCCATGTACTGCACCCGCGCCGTCGCGGGTGGTGCCGTGCCGCAACCGGCGAGGGCCGCCAAGCTGGCGACGGCAAGGAGGGTGCTTCGCGCCCGATGCGACGCGCGAAGCGCGCGCGGCCTTTGAGCGGGCATTGGCGACGGACCCGAACTATGGGCCTGCATGGTGGGCGCTCGGCTGGCTCAATGCAGTCGACGTGAACCTCGGCTTGACCAACGAATGGGGCCGCGTCGAGCGCATGCCGGAAGCGATCGCGCAGATCAACCGAGGCATCGAACTGGATCCCAACGCATCGGGCGCATGGCAGGCGCTGATGGTGGCGTACGTGGGGATGCCCGGCACCAATGAGAAGGTGTTGGCGGCGGCGCAACGCGCGGTCGAGCTTGGGCCAGGGGATGCCGAAGCCTGGCTGTTCCATTCGATTGCGCTGCTGAGCGCGCGCACGCCGGCAGAGGCGCTGCACTCGGTCGAACGTGCGATGACGATGAATCCGATTCCGCCGGTGTACTTCACCGCGATCCATGCGCAGGTGTTGTGGCCGAACAAGCGATACGAGGCAGCTCGGCGCGAAGCCGAGGAGTGCCTTCGCAAGGCGCCCCTGTTCCGGCCGTGCCGCGTCGTTCTGATCGTCGTGGAGGGTGAATTGGGCGGTGTCGACGCGGCGCGCGCCCAACTCGCGGCGCTCGGCGTTCAGGCGAAGGGCTTCAGCGCGTCACAAGCATGCGCACCGCAGTACCAAGGGTCGGCCTCGGTGTACGAGCGCTGTGTCAAATGGATGCAAGCGGCGGGATTGCCGCTGTAGTTGGCCGACTGCGAATACGCAACGGCTGCACGGGCACGCGATTCTTCAGGGCGGATTGACCACATACGGCGGCGTCCGCCCCGCAGCCACATCCAGCACGGCCCGGAAGGCGCTCTCCGCCAGCCGTCGCATGCACTCGTCCGTGAAGCAGATGCCGTGCGGCGTAACGATGACGTTGTCGAACTGCAGCAGCGGGTTCGATACGGGCGTCGGCTCTTCCTCGAACACGTCGAGGCCGGCGCCTGCCAACCGGCCGCTCGAAATCGCATCATGCAGCGCACGCTCGTCGACGATCGGTCCGCGCGCAGTGTTGATCAAGTAGGCACTCGGCTTCATCAGCCCGAGCAGACGGGCGCTGACGAGCCCGCGGGTCGCTTCGCTCAGTGGGCAGTTCACGCAAAGGAAATCGGATTCGCGAAACAGCGTGTCCATGTCGACAAGGCGCACACCCAACTCGGCAGCCAGGGCGGGATCGGCGAACGGGTCGTGCGCGATGCCGTTCATCTCCAGCGGCCGCGCCAGGCGGAACAACTCCGCGCCGATGTTGCCCAGGCCGATCGAGCCCAAGGTGCGCCCGGTCAAGCCGGTGCCGATGTGATCGAGCTTTTCGCTCCAGCGGCCGGTGCGGGTGAGCCGGTCCTTGATGAGCACCTTCTGCGCAAGCATCAGGACGAAGGTCAGCGCCGAGGTGGCGACCGGGCGGCGCACGCCGTCGGGCGCGATCGTCAGCATGACGCCGGCGGCAGTGCACGCGGGCACATCGATCGTGTCATAGCCGACGCCGAAGCGCGCGATGAGTTTCAGTCGACGATCAGGGCCTGCCAGGCTCGCGGCCGTCACGCGGGTCAGCATCGCGCAGATCGCGTCGTAGCGCGCCGCTTGGGCAGGTGTGACGACACCGCCCTCCTCCTTTGCCATGTATTCCCAGGCGATGCCGTCCGCATCGAGCAACCCGAGCACCTCGCGGCCGAAGATCGGCTCGCCGTTGGAACCGAGGACATCAGGGGTGATACCGACCCGGAATTCGCTCATTGAATCGTTCTCCTGCGTAGACGACCACGGGTCACATCGCGGCGGTAAAACCACCGTCCACCGGCATCACCAGCCCGGTGACGTACGACGCCTCGTCCGACGCCAGGAACACTGCTGCCGGGCCGATCTCCTGCAGGCTGCCCCAGCGTCCGGCCGGGGTTCGCTTGCAGACCCAGTCGTTGAACTTTTCGTCCGCCAGCAGCGGCGTGTTCATCTCGGTGGCGAAGAAGCCCGGCGCGATGCAGTTGACGGTGATCTGGTCCGGCGCCAATTCGACGGCCAGTTGCCGGGTCAGCGCATGCACGGCCCCCTTGCTGGCAACGTAGGCCGAGATCGTCGGGCGCGCATTGAGGGCGGTGATCGAGCCGGTCATGATGATGCGGCCGGTGCGCCGCGGCGCCATTGCCTTGGCCGCGGCCTTGCAGAGCACCCACACCGACGTGAGGTTGGTCCCCATCACGCGCTCGAAGTCCTCGCGCTCGAAGGTGCCGATGGGCGAGCGATGGTTGATGCCGGCGTTCGCGATCAGGATGTCGAGTTGCCCGTGGCGCGCGACGATGCTGGCCACGCAGGCTTCGGCCGCGGCCGAGTCGTTGACGTCGAACGCAGCCGCTTCGCCGGAGAACCCTTGCGATTGCAGCTCCGCCGTCCGTGTTGCGAGCGCAGCGCCGTCGCGAGCGTTCAGCACCACGTGGGCACCGGCGCTCGCGAGCGATTGCGCCATCGCCCAACCGAGCCCGCGTGAAGCGCCGGTGACGAGCGCGATCTTCCTGGTCAGATCGAACATCAAGAGTGCTCCTTGAAAAGGTAGGTCATCGCCGACGTGCCGCCGTCGCCCGGGCAAATGGCTTGCTTGACCTCAACGGCTGTCACCACCCATCCGCTCGACGAGGCCCGCGTAGGCCTGCTGCAGCAACCCGCTGTCGGTCCCAGCGGCCAGCATCGTGAAGCCCAAGTCGCGCGCCCGGTCGATCCAGGCGGGGTCGGTCGCCATGAACCCCGCCGCCTTGCCGTGCCGCCGTGCGACCTCTGCGACCTTGCGCATCGCGGCATCGAAGCGCGGGTCCTGGAACTGCCCCGGGATGCCCATGAAATTCGAGAGGTCGAAGTGGCCGACCCAGAGCACGTCGATGCCGTCGACCGCCGCGATCGCCTCGACGTCGTTGAGCCCGCGCTCCGTCTCGATCTGCGCGATGACCATCGTGCGCTCGGTGGCCTGCGCGATCTTCTGCCCGACGTCGCCGCCGAGGTAGTCGCACTGCGCGAAACCGAACGCCGCGCCGCGCCGGCCGACCGGTGGATAGCGGCACGCCTCGACGATGGAGCGCGCCTGGTCGGCCGACTCGACCATCGGGATCATCACGCCGCGCGCGCCCAGGTCGAGCGCCCGAGCGAGCCAGGTGTACTCACCCCGCGGCACGCGCACCATCGGCTCGATCGGCAGGCCACGGCATGTCGCGAAGAGCCACTTCAGCGTCTCGTAACCCAGCCCCGTGTGCTCCATGTCGTAGAGCACGAACTTGCAGCCTGCGTTGGCCAGGATGCTCGACATGCCCGGGGAGAAGAACTCGAAGACCATCGCGCCGGCGACAGTCTTGCCGGCCAGGATGTCCTTCTTGATCGCGTTCGGTGTCATCGGTTGTTCTTTGGTTGCGCCGCGACGGAGAGGCAGCGAGCTTGCGGGCCTCGGTCGTTTCAAGACACAGGAGAAACACTCGGTTGACACTTTCGCGCTTAAACGAAAAGATGTACACGACCCGGTGTGCTTTCCCGCAAAGAACTGCGCAAAGTGAAATCGATGCGTTTCGCGTCAGGGCAAGGCGCAAACCACAGCGATACCAGCAGGTATCGCGAGGATTTGCAACGCCGCCATGGCGCGAAAGGCGCGATTTCATGCGCAGTTGTTTGTGGGAGAGCACACCCCGTTCATCGGCTCGCAGAAGCTGAAGCGGAGGCCACCCCAGGAGACAACCATGTACTTGCAGGTTTCGACTCGTGCGCTTCGGCGCGGGCTGATGGTTCTGGCACTGGCGCTGCCGGCCCTCGCATTCGGGCAGGCGCCGATCACGCTGCACGGCGCGGTGCAGTTCAACGACGACCACGCCTTCAACAAGTCCTTGCTCAAGTTCGAGGAGCTGGTCAAGAAGTACTACGGCAAGCCGGTCAACTTCGTCCTCCATCGCAACAGCGAGCTGGGCCTGGAGAAGGACTACTTCGCCTACATGAACCAGGGCATCTCGGTCGACTACGGCATCGTGTCGCCGGCCCACATGTCGACCTTCGCGAAGGCCGCGCCGCTGCTCGACATGCCCTTCCTGTTCCGCGACCTCGACCACTGGAACAAGGTGCTCGACTCCGACGCCTTCCAGCCGATCGTCGACGAGGTGAACAAGAAGGCCGACGTGCTGATCATCGGCTACGCCGGCGGCGGCACGCGCAACATCTTCTCGAAGAATCCGGTGCGCAACATGGCCGAGCTGAACGGCCTGACTATGCGCGTGATGGGCGCGCCGATCCAGACCAAGATGTTCGAGGCGGTGACGGCCAAGCCGAGCGTGATCGCCTACAACGAGATCTACAACGCCATCCAGTCGGGCGTGATCCAGGGTGCCGAGAACGAGGCCGCGGGCATCGAGCAGATGAAGTTCTACGAGGTGGCGCCTGCCCTCTCGCTGACCCAGCATGCGATCACGGTGCGGCCCATCGCCTTCTCCGGCAAGACACTCAAGAAGCTGCCGCCGGACTTGCAGGCCGCCGTGATCAAGGCCGGCAAGGAAGCCGGCAAGTTCGGCCGCGACCTCGAATCCGGCGAGGACGCCGGCAAGATCGCCGCGCTGGAGAAGGCCGGCCGGCTCAAGACCTACCCCTTCACCGAACGCCCGAAGATGCTGCAGCTGGCCGCGCCGGTGAAGCAGGCCTACGCCAAGGAAGTCGATGCGGTGGCCATCCTCAACCGCGTCGACGCCATCAAGTAGTCCACCCGAAACCCAGCCCCGGCGCTGCACGCGCTGGGGCTTTTCCATGCCTGTCAGGAGCCCACGTTGAGCAGATTGATCGATGCCTGGTACAAGTTGCTGAACGTGCTGATCGTCCTCACCGTGGTGATCCTGATCATCCCGGTGATGCTGCAGATCCTGTCTCGCTTCACCGGCTTCATCCCCCGCTACATCTGGACGGAGGAGATGGCCCGCTTCTTCTTCATCTGGATGGTGATGCTGGGCGCGATGGTGGCGGCGCGTGACGGCACGCACTTCGACGTCGATGTGTGGCCGGACCTCAAGCCGCGCGCCAACGCGCTGCTGCGGCTGGTGTCGTCGCTGTTCATGCTGCTGACGGCCATCGTGTTCCTCTGGTGGGGCGTGCAGTTCACCTCCTTCGGCTGGTACCAGACTTCCGAGATCGCCGACCTGCCGATGTGGCTCATCTTCATCGCGTGGCCGCTCTTGGGCGCGACCTGGCTGCTCTTCATCTGGCAGGGCTGGGTGCGGGATGTGCGTGTGCTGAAGGAGGAACAAGCATCATGATGTCGGCCACCCTCACCCCGGGCATGGCGGCCATCGTGCTGTTCGGCGCCTTCTTCACGTTGCTCGTGTTGCGCGTGCCGGTCGCCGTGTCCCTCGCACTGGCCTGCCTGCCCGTGCTGCTGTTCGAAGACCGGCTGTCGCCCATGGTTCTCTTCAACGAGATGTTCAAGGCCTACAACTCGTTCATCCTGCTGGCGGTGCCCTTCTTCCTGCTCACGGCCAACCTGATGAACGTCGGCGGTATCACCGATCGATTGGTCACGTTGTCGCGAACGATGGTCGGCAACCTGCCCGGTTCGCTGGCCCAGATCAACGTGCTGCTGTCGGTCTTCTTCGCGGGCATCTCGGGCTCCTCGACCGCCGACGCGGCGAGCCAGGGCAAGATCTTCATCGAGGCGCAGGTCAAGGAAGGCTACGACCTCAGCTTCTCCATCGCCATCACTGCCGTGTCTGCGGTACTGGCGGTGATCATCCCGCCGTCGATCCTGATGGTGGTGTGGGGCGGTGTGCTGTCGGTGTCGATCGGTGCGCTGTACCTGGCGGGTGTCATTCCGGGGCTGCTGATCGGGCTGGCCCAGATGCTCACCGTTCATGCCTACGCGAAGATCCGCAAGTACCCGACCTACCGGCGGGCCACGCTGCGCGAATTCATCTCTGCCGCGGCGATTTCGGTGCCGGCGCTGATGACGCCCTTCATCATCGTCGGCGGCATCCTGCTGGGCTGGTTCACGCCCACCGAATCGGCCGCGGTCGCGGTGGTCTACGCCGCGGGCCTGTCGCTGCTGTTTTACCGCGAGATCACGTCACGCCAGCTCTGGGACGCGCTGCTCGACACCGGGAAGCTCGCGGGCGTCGCGCTCTTCTGCGTGGGCACCGCGTCGGTGTTCGGCTGGCTGCTGGCGTACTACCAGATCCCGAGGGCGCTGCTGCAGGGCGTGCAGGCGTGGGGGCTCGGCATCGTCGGCGTCGGCTTCTTCGTCGCCTTCGTGTTCCTCGTGGTCGGCTGCTTCCTCGACGCCATCCCGGCGATCATCATCGTCGGCACCACGCTGCAGCCGCTGACCGAGGCGGTGCACATGCACCCGGTCTCGTTTGCGATCATCGGCATCGTGGCCCTCGCCTTCGGGCTGGTCACGCCGCCGTATGGCATGTGCCTGATGATTTCCTGTGCGATTGCCAAGGTCCGGCTGCGCTATGCGCTGAAAGATACGATGATCATGCTGGTGCCCATGCTCCTGGTGCTGGCGATGCTGATCATCTGGCCTGAGATCGCGCTGATCCTGCCCAGGATCGTGTCGCCCGAGTTCCTGAAATAAGCCCACCCCCGATCGCCTGCGGCGCGCCCCCTCGAGGGGGCGCACCCGGCGGCCCGGCAAAGCCGGTTCCGCGGGTGCCCACGAACAGACAGATGCGCCAGCGTTATGAATAAATCAAGTGCTCCTTCCCGGATGACCAGCTTCTCGCGTTTGCCTGGTTTCGGAATCGAAGCCGGGGACATCGACCTCGCCGCGCTGACCGATGAGCAGTTCGCGGAACTCGAGCGCGCCTTCTATGAACACCACGTGCTGGCCGTGCGCGCACAGTCGCTCAGCGCTGCGCAGTTCGTCGCGTTCGCGCGTCGGCTGGGACCGCCGCAGCCGCACGTCATCGACCAGTTCCATCACCCCGACGACGCCAACATCCTGATCCTGTCGAACGTCAAGGTCGATGGCCAGCCCACCGGGTTGCAGGATGCCGGCAGCTACTTCCACACCGACTACTCCTACCTGCAGGTGCCGGCGCGCGCGACCACGCTGTATTCGCGCGTCGTGCCGAAGGTGGGTGGGAACACGTTGTTCGCCGACCAGCAGGCGGCGTATGACGATCTTCCTGAAGCGATGAAGCGGCGAATCGAGCCGCTGCGCGCGATCCACCACTACGGCAATCGCAACGACCTCGACGAAAGCAGCCGAACCGTGGCGTCGGTCCTCAGCGTCGAGCAGAAGGCGAAGATGCCCGTCATCACGCACCGGATTGCGCGCCCGCATCCGGTCACTGGCCGGAAGGCGCTCTACGCCGTCTCGGGCAGCTCGTTCGGCATCGTCGGCATGCCCGAAGACGAGGCGCGCGATCTGCTGGATGAACTGGCTGCGCATTCGACCCAGCCGCGCTACCAACTGAGCTTCCGCTACGGGCCGGGCGATGTCGTGGTGTGGGACAACGCGGCCCTGCTGCATTCGGCGACGCTCATCGACCCGGAGGATGCGCGCACGCTGTGGCGCGTGACGGTGCTGGAGCCGGCACCAGATGCGGTCGCGCCGGAGGTGCTTGCGCAGTCGTTTGCTGCGCCCGGTTGAAGCGGTAGCGTCTTGAGCCTGGCGCGCATCCGGAGTGCGCGAGGCAACGTCGGCGCTTGTTCCGCCATTCGGATGACGTCAAGAAATGTCGACGCTTGATCAAGCGACTGACAGTTGCTTGCACGGCCGCTGCCATGCGGCGCGTGTCCAACTTACCAAGTCCAGCGCAGGCCCGCCCGCCCGCCCCAGCCGTGCCCGCCACCGCTGTCCAGCGAGCGGTTGTAGTCGACCGAGCCGAAAGCCGTCAGGTTGCGCGCAAGGCGGCCCGACATGCCCACGCCGACCTGCGCCCAGGTCGCGCCGAGCGGCGCGGTCAAGGCCACTGCGTTCAAGCCCTGGAGGTTGGTGAAGGTGGTGGTCGCGTCGGAGCCGAAGGCATGCCAGACGTTGAAGCGGGCCCAGGCCGTGTAGCCGCTGGCGCCCTCGCCCATGCTGCGCGTGAGGCGCGCGCCCAGGCGGGCATAGCCGGTGTTGGTGTCCCCGAATGCGACGCCGCCGCGCAGGTCGCCACTGTCGTCCAAGCGCGTCCACTGGTAGACGAGTTGCGCCTGCGGCTCCAATGCCCAGCCCGGCCCGAGCGCGAAGGGATAGCCCGCCTCGATCGATGCGGCCGCGCCCCATCCCTGCGTCCGCAGGTCCTCGCCCAAAACCGAGTGCGTCTTGACGCTGTCGTAGCGCGTGGCTTGCAGTACGCCGTCGACGTACCAGCCCGAGGCGCCCTTGCGCGTCCAGTAGCCGCCCAGTGAATAGCCGTACATCGATGCCGTGCCGGCCTTGCCGCCGTAGACCCCGTCGACATTGCTGTCGATGTGGCCGATCGCCAGGTAGGTGCCCGCCACGTCGCTCTGGCCGGTGCCGTCGACGGTGCGAAGCAGGTCGACGCCTGCCTGCATGCCGGCCTCGGTGAAGTCGTAGGACGGGCCCCTGCGGCTGAAGTCGTTCAAGCGGTCCGCGAGACCGGCGGCGCCGCGGTTGTCCGCCTGGCTGCTGGCGCCGAAGACACGCGCCCAGGTGCCCTTGCGCCGCTGGGCTTCGGTGGCCGGGTCGACGTTGTCTTCGCCCGCGCGGTCGTGGTAGGTGCCGAGCATCGCGATGCCAAGGCGGTTGGCGAGCAAGGGCAGCGCCATGTCGAGCGGTACCTCGACGCGGTAGTTGGGGAGTTCCAGCGTCGTGGCGGTCGCTGGCGCGGGTGAGGATGGCGCGGGCGCGGGCGGTGGCGCTTCGCCGGTGGGTGGAGCCGGCGGTGCTGGTGCTGGTGCTGGTGCTGGTGCTGGTGCTGGTGCTGGTGCTGGTGCTGGTGCTGGTGCTGGTGCTGGTGCTGGTGCTGGTGCTGGTGCTGGTGCTGGTGCTGGTGCCGGTGCCGGTGCTGGCGCGGGCGCGGGTGCGGGTGCGGGTGCGGGTGCGGGTGCGGGTGCGGGTGCGGGTGCGGGTGCGGGTGCGGGTGCGGGCGCGGGCGGCGCAGGTGGCCCGGGCGCAGGCGGCGGTGGGGCCGCCGGCGGCTCCGCGGGCGGTGGCGGTGGCGCGGTCAATGTCGTCCGCAGGAACCAGCTGTTCGCGTTGCTGGCCCCTCCCCGGTTCAGCTGGTACTCGTACGCGCCGGCCGCCAGGCGGTTGCCGAGCGTGAAGGCATCGGCATTCGTCGTCCCGCCATTGGCCGCGTCGACCACGAGGATGCCGTCGCCCGTCGTGAGCGCGCCACCGCCGCCGACGTTGGTGATGCGCATGGCCGAGGAGCCGGTCGCCGTGCCGCCATTGATCACCAGCTTGTCCGACGGCGAGTTGTCCGCGCCGAGGAAGGTGTTGAGCGCCAGCAGGCTGCCAGGCAGGCCGTCGTAGCTGCCCACGGTCAGCGTGTTGCCTGGCAACCCGTTGGTCGCACCGATCTGCACGAGACCGGCGTTCTGCAAGATGCCGTTGATGGTGAAGCCGCCATTGCCGCCGGCCAGGACCGCCGGCTTCGCAAGCGCCGCGAGCGACTTGCTGCGCGCCACGCTGGCAGCCGTTGCGGTGGCGGCATCCGCGATCGCATCGGCCACTTTCAGCGTGCCGTTGTTGACCACGTCGCCGGTCACGCTGCCGTAGCCACCCAGCGTGGCGCCGGCGGCGACCGTGACCGTCCCACCGCCGCGCAGCGTCGCCGCGGGACTGGTCGAATCCCCTACGACCAAGGTGCCCGCGTCTACCGTCGTGCCGCCGATATAGGCGTTCGGGCCCTGCAGGATCAACGTTCCCGCGCCTGTCTTGGTCATCGCGCCCGCGCCCGTCATGCCTTGCTCGATCACCGCCTGGAAGCCCTGCGTGTCGAGCGTGGCCCCGCCGGCCCGAATGTTGATCGGCCGCGTGCTCGCCAGCTCGAAACTGCCCAGCCATTGCAACGCGCCACCATTGAACGTGATGCCCCCCGTCGGCGCGCCGAGGGCACTGTCCGCACCCACCGCCAGCACGCCCTGCTGGATCGCCGTGCCGCCGGCGTAGCTGTTGCCGCCCACTGCACCGGGCGCCAGCGTCACGGTGCCCGCGCCCTGCTTGACCACCACGCCGGCGCCGGAGATCGCGCCCGCAAAGGTCAAGTCGCTGGAGCGATTGAAGGTCAGTGCGCCGTCGTTGGCCACGTCGCCCACGATGCTGCCGGTGGCGCCGCCGTTGCCAAGCTGCAAGGCACCGGCGGGCGCGATCGTCGTGTTGCCGGTGTAGGTGTTGTCCGCCGTGAAGATCGTCGTGCCGGACAGAACGTTGACGGTGCCGTTGCCGCTGACGACCGGCGTGAATTCGTAGCTGCCCGAGGTGTGGTTGAAGTTGACCGTGGCCGTGCCGTCGCCCAGGCTCAGCGTGGGCGTGGCGAGCGTGCCGGGTGCAGCCGGCGCGCTGCCCTGCGCCGCACCGATGTCGAGCGTGCCGACCGAGCCGGGAAAGTAAGCCACATAGGTCGCCGGCGCACTGACGACGGCACTCTCGCTGATGGTGAGCGTGCCCGTGCCGCCATTGCCGATCGTCAGGTCCGGACCGGTATTGACCCAGCTCGAACCCGCCCCGGTCACGAGCGCATTGCCCCGCCCGCCGGCAACACGGCCGACGAAGCCTTGCGCGCTGGTCACCGTCGCGCCACCCGACACCACGAGCGAGCCCGTGCCAGTGCGCGCCACTTCGAAGGTCGAGTCGCTCACCAGCGCCGAGCCGGCGCCCGTGACCTGCACTGCGGAATTCGCATCGGCGTTCTCGCCGATCACGAAGCTGCCACCGCGCGCGAGACCGCCCTGGTCCACCGTCATCGTGGAGGTTCCCGACAACAGGCTCAGGAAGTTCGTGGTCGTCCAGCCGGAACCCGCGCCCGTCACCTGCAACGTCGCGTTGCCACCGGGCTGCCCCGCGGCCAGCGCGAAGTCGCTGCGAACCGTACCGCCGTCCGAGACCGTCAGCGCACCCGCGCCGAAGTTGCCGATCGTCATGCCGCTGCCGGTCGCCCAGGTCGATCCGCTGCCCGTCACCGTCGCGGCGCCTTGCGAGCCGGCGCCGTCGCCGAGGACGCTCACCAGGTTGTTCACCTGGCCCCCGCCTTCGATGCGCAGCGTGCCTCCACCGACCCGCACCGTTGCCGCCGGCGAGTTGATCGCGCCGCGCACGTTCAGCGTGCCGCCATCGACGGTGGTGTTCCCGGTGTAGGTGTTCGCGGCCGTGAGCGTCGTCGTGCCAGTGCCGGACTGGCTCAGGGTCCCCGACCCGCCGATCACGCCTGCGTAGGTGAACGCGTCGCTGCGATTGAAGACGACGCCGCCGTTGTCCGTGATGTTGCCAGCCACCGTGCCGCTCGCAGTGCCGGTGCCGATGTGCAGCTGGGTGCCCGCTCGCACCGTCACCGGACTGGTCAGCGTTCCGTTGACGCGCAGCACACCGCTCTCGACCTGCGTGTCGTTGAACGCGCCAGTGCCCGACCAGGTCCAGTCCGTCCCCGTCATCCGCAGGGTTTCGAAGTTGGCAAATGCGTTGGTGGCTGTGCCTGCGCCTTCGAGGATCACGCCGTCGGTGCCCGTGCCGCCATCGGCCAGTCCTGTGATCTGCGAGCCCGTCCGCAAGGTCAGCGTGTCGTTGCCGGCGCGCAGGTCGATCGCGGTGCCGACGTCGCTGCGGATGACGCCGGAATTGATCAGCTGTTCCTGCCCGTTCACGCCGCGCACTGCAAAGCTGCGCTCGCTGATGATGGAGCCCGTGTTCTCGATCCTTGCGACGAAGCTGCCGCCCGTCGTGTTCGACAGGACGCCGTCGGCGTTGATGCCCGATGCGCGGATCGTGCCGCTGTTCAGCAGCGTGTTGTTGTTGCCCTGCATGAAGACGCCGAAGGCGTCCCGCCCTCCCACCAGCAGGTCGCCGCTGTTGAAGAAGGTGCTGTCGCCGTCGTCCGCGCGCATGCCGTTGCCGCGCTGGCCACTGGTGTTGACGGTGCCCTGGTTGATCAGCACGTTGCCCGCGCCGGCCAGGATGTAGAGTCCATGCGCGCCCGTGCCGCTGACGTTCAGCGTGCCCACGTTGCGCAGCACGTTGCCGGTGCTGCCGGCGACTTCCATCGCGCTGGAACCGATGCCGCTGGCGGTGATGACGCCGCCGGCCACGTTCTCCAGCGTGTTGCCGGCGCCGCCGGTCACGAACATCCCGTAGGCCCGGTTCAGCGTTTCAGAACTGCCGCCCGACGTGGTGATCGATCCTGCGTTGGTCATCGACGAGTCGCTCGCCTCGATCAGCAGCATCCCGTGCGAGGCCTGGCCCAACGTCGTGATCGTGCCGTCATTGCGCAGCACATGGCCGACCCCGCCGCTGGCCGCAATGCCGAAGGCTTCGTTGAGGTTGGATTCGATGACGCCGGTGGCAGTATTGGTCAGGATGCTGCGGTTCGTCTGTTGCGCGTACATGCCCGAACCCTGGAAGGTGTTCAACGTGATCCGCCCGGCGTTGATCATCTGGTTGTCGTCGGTGGTGGAAGCGATCAGGCCGGTGGCGAGGTCGCCGTTGACGTTGATCACCCCGCCCAATTCGTTGCGCATCACGCTGTTGGCCCCGATGCTCGCGAAAGTCAGCGCGTTGAACCCGGTGGCTGCGAGCGTCCCGAAGTTGCGCAGCGTGCTGTTGGCCCCAAGAGCGACCACGCCGATGGTTTGCGCGACCGGTTGAATGCTGCCGAAGTTGTTGAGCTGTGCGCCCGGACCCAGCGTGATGAGGTTGCCGGTCCCGCTCCCGGTGATGACGGCATCCGCGTTGACATCGACCGTCACCCCGGAAGCCGCGGACGCATCCAGCGGCGTGGTGGTGAGGGCAGGTCCGCTGCAGGTCACCGTCTGGCCGTCGGCGGGCGGATTGGGCAGGCAGTCCGCCCTCGCAGGCCTGGAACCCATCGACGCCAGCGTGCCGGCGACGAAGTACGCCGACATGGCGGTGAAGGGAGCAAGCCGCTGTCGACCCGCGCGGGCGGTCCGCTGCTTCCGCGCAGGCATGAATGGGCGCAAAGACATTGGCAAGGTCCTTCGTTGTCATACCCACCTTCGCACCGGCCCGATTCTCTGATCGCCGGGGCGGCCTTTCTATCACCCTGTCCTGCGCTTGCGCAAGCGAAGGGCCGTGCGGTACACAGGGAACGACTTCTTCCTACGAGGGATCCGAATGTGTTCCTGCGCACGACCGGATCGCATGAGCACACGATCGAAAAAATGAAACACCCGCTGGTCCGCCGCCCTTTCATCGCCCTCGTGGTCGCACTGTCGGCACTGGCCGGTTGCTCCTCCGCGCCGCAACGCGAAGCGCAATGGATCGACCCCGCCATCGGCACGCAGTCTCGCCTCCTGAAGGGTGAGACGGTCCTCATTGCATGCGACGCCTACGATGTTGCCGTGCTGCGCATCTGCCAGGACCAGCTGTACCGCGAGGTCCTGGCCAAAGGCGCAAAGCCGGTGACAGTGCCTGCGGGAACCGTGCTTCTCAAGGATCGCGAACTGGATGGACAGTTGGTGGCCAGCGCGCAAGCCTTGGGCGCCAGGGCCGTTCTCACCATGACCCTGACGCCGGCCACCTCCAGCGGAGGGTCCGGTGTGTCGCTGGGCATCGGTGGATTCAGTTTCGGAGGCAGTGGCGGCGCGGGTGTGGGACTTGGCATTCCGATCGGTGTAGGCAACCCGACCACCGGCTTTGCCGCCAATGGTCGCGTGACGGACGTGCGCACCAACCGCATGGTGTGGACAGCGACCCTCGTGGCCGCACCCTCTGCAGACCTCAACGCGCAGTTCGGCAACTTGTCGCGTTCCATGCTCGATACCGCGCAGAGTGCAGGCCTGTTCTAGGGCGGAAGCGCTCATCCGGATCACGCCCCGGCAGCCACTCCCATGTGGATGATTCGAATCGGCACGCGCTGCGTATCGCACGCAGCCTGATCCGCCGCGATGAACCTGCTCGACCTGATCCAGTGGCCTGCCTTCGCGGCCTCGGTCGCGGCGGCCTGGATGGTTGGATCGAATGCCAAGGCCCGCCGCAACTTCGGCTTCTGGATCTTCCTGCTCAGCAACCTGCTCTGGGTGGCCTGGGGTCTCCACACCGGCGCGTGGGCCTTGATCGCATTGCAGGTGTGCCTGGCAGCCCTGAACATCCGCGGCCTGGTCAAGACGGAGCCGCCTGCATGACCGAACTCGCCGACCTCTTCGCGAGGGAGTTTCCTGTGTGGCACATGGTCGTGCGCGGCACGGTGGTCTACTGGTTCCTGCTGCTCGTCTTCCGCTTCGTCCTGCGCCGGGATGTCGGTTCGATGGGCGTGGCGGACCTGCTGTTCGTGGTGCTGGTGGCCGACGCCGCGAGCAATGCCATGCAAGGCGAATACAAGTCGATCAACGACGGACTCGTGTTGCTGACGACGCTCATTGCGTGGAACTTCGGCCTGGACTGGTTGAGCTTCAGGTTCGCGTGGATCGCGAAATTCCTCGAACCGCAGCCCGAGGTGCTGGTCCGCCATGGCCGGGTGAACCGCAAGGCGATGAAGCGCGAAATGATCACGATGGAAGAACTCGAAGGCAAGCTGCGCGAAGGCGGCGTCGAATCGCTCGCCGACGTACGCATCGCCCGGCTGGAAAGCGACGGCAAGCTGAGTGTCTTCACCATCGACGGGCGCAAGCTCGGCGACGACGTGCAGGAAAGCGGGCCGCCGGGCCGCTGAGCCATGCGATCGCGGGACCGCTTCCTGGCTTTCTGGCTATGCCTAGCCTCGCCCCAGCTTGCCCACCGCCTCGGTCAGCGCCTCCAGCGACACCGGCTTGCTCAGGTGCACGTCGAAGCCGGCGGACTTCGCCTTCTCCAGGTCCTGCACCCGTCCGAAGCCGGTGATGGCGATCGCCGGCCAGCGCGCGGCATGCGGCATCTGGCGCAGCCGGGTCATCAACTCGAAGCCGTCCATGCCGGGCATGCCGATGTCCGAGATGACCAGATCGAAGGCGCCCTGCGTTGCAATTTCCAGCGCCTCGGGACCATTCGTCGCGGTGGTCACGCTGGCGCCTTCGCTGCGGAGCAGCTCCGCGAGCGTCTCCAGCGTGTGGAAGTCATCGTCCACCATCAGGATGCGACGGCCTGAAAGGGCCTGGCTCGCGACCAGCTGGAAGCCTTGCGCGCCATTGTCGAGCGCGCCCTCCAGCAACGGGAGCCGCACCCTGAACACGGACCCCTTGCCAGCGCCTTCCGAATCGGCCTCGACGATGCCGCCATGCAGTTGCGCCAGGCTCCTGACCAGCGCCAGGCCGATGCCCATGCCACCCTCGCGCCGCGTGGTGGGCTTGTGGTCGCCTTGCTGGAACATGTCGAACACCTGCCCCAGAAAGGCCGGCTCGATGCCGCGGCCACTGTCCTGCACCTCCAGCAGCGCCCAGTGGCCGTCGCGGGTCAGGCGCACCTGCACCGTGCCACCCGCAGGCGTGAACTTGAGCGCGTTGCTCACCAGGTTCCAGAAGATCTGCTCGACCCGCACCACGTCCGCGAAGATGGCCAGGTCCTCGGCTTCCAGCGACACGGCCACCTTCTTCGCCTCCGCGTCCTTGCGCATGGCGTCGACGATCCGTTCGATGATCGGCAGCCACTTCACCGGCGAACGGCTCAAGGTCAGCTTGCCGGTCTGCAAGCGCGACAGGTCGAGCAGGTCGTCGATGATCTGCGCCTGCGCATGGACGGTCCGCCGGATGGTGTCGACCGCTCGCGACAGGCGCGGCACGACCTGCACCTCGGGCGAACGTCCGATCAGCTCGGTGCTCACCATGATGAGGTTCAGCGGGTTCTTCAGCTCGTGCGACATCACGGCCAGGAATTCGTTGCGCAGGGCATGGGCTGCCTCGAGTTGCAGGCGCACCTGCTTCTCGGCCGCCAGGAGATCTTCGCGCTGCCGCTCCAGCAGCCGCCGTTCGGTCAGGTCCCGGGCGATCTTCGCGAAGCCCTGCAAGTTGCCTTCGACCAGCGTGGTCGTGATGCCGCTGCAATAGAAGCGGCTGCCGTCCTTGCGCAGGTGCCAGCGCTCGTCGAGCGCGCGGCCGTGTTCCAGCGCATTGCTCAGCTCCTGCTCCGGCATCCTGACGGCACGGTCCTCCGGCACGAAGAGGCGGCGGAAATGCTCGCCCACCATCTCGTCGACGGTGTAGCCGAACATCAGCTCGGCGCCCTTGTTCCAGCCCGTGACGCAGCCGCCCGCATCGAGCGTGATGACGGCGAAGTCCCGGGTGCTTTCCGCGACCAGGCGCAGGCGCTCGTCGCGCGCACGCAATTGCTCCTGCGCCGCACGCCGCTCGGTCACGTCGATGAAGTTGAGCACCGCGCCGTCGATGCGGTCCTCGGTGGTGCGATAGGCCGAGATGCGCAGGAGGTACCAGCGCCCGTCCACGGACGCCACCTCGCGCTCAACCGGCTGCAGGGTCACCAGCACATCAGAAACGTCTTCGGCGAAGTTGCCCTGGTCACGGAGCCGGTGCGTGATGTCGCTCAGCGGCCGCCCGAGGTCCCCCGAGAGGATGTTGAAGACCTTGGCGCTGAGCGGCGTGAAGCCCTTGATCTGCATGCGCCGGTCGACGAACACCGTGGCGATGTTCATCGAGGTGATGAGGTTGTTCAGGTCGTCATTGATCTTGGCCGTTTCCTCGACCTTGTGCTTGAGCTCGAAGTTGACCGTCGTCAGTTCCTCATTGACCGACTGCAGCTCTTCCTTGCTGGTCTCCAGCTCTTCCGTCGCCGAACGAAGCTCCTCGTTCATCGACTGCAGTTCCTCATTGGAGGCACGCAGGGCCTCGCTGGAACTGGCCGATTCCCCGACGCTGCCCTGCAACTCGCGCTGCAACCGCAACACCTCCGCTTCCAGCACGGTGTAGGCGGGCTCAGGTCGGTCGGGGCCCGCATCCGCATCGGGCTGCAGCATGGCATCGACCTCGTCGAAGGCGATCAGCATGTGACCGCCGCCTTGGTCCGCGCCCGGGCTGCCGCGCACGGTCATCTGCAGCACGATGCGGCCCTGCTCGCCTTCGATGGCGACTGGCTTGGCCGCCACGCGCCGGCCGGAGCGGCCTGCATAAAGGATGGCCGGGCGAAGCGCGGACGCCAGTTCGGGGAGCACGACCTCCAGCAGGTCCTGCGAAGGCACGCCGGGCACATGACGCAGATAACGGGACGCGCCCGGGCTGGTGTGCATGATCTTGTGATGGGCGTCGATGACGACGGTGGCGCGGTTGCTGTCATCGAGCAGGCGCTGATGCAACTGCTCCAGCGGCGGCACGGCTGCCGCGGCCCGCTCATTGGCGGCCGCCGCCACACCGGAGCGCAGGGGCAGGAGATCGCTGCGCGGCAAGCGGACGGGGTTGGCCCTGTAGATGCGGTGCTTCTTGTCGACCACGGTGAAATGGTCGCTCGCCAGTTCGGCGGATTCCGCGCTGCCCAGGAACAGCAGGCCGCCCGGGTTCAGCGCGAAATGGAAGACCTCGAGCACTTCGGCCTGCAGGTCCCGCTCCAGGTAGATCAGCAGATTGCGGCAGGCGATCAGGTCCAGGCGAGAGAAGGGAGGATCACGCAGCACGTTGTGCCGGGCGAAGAGGATCTGCTCACGCAAGGCCTTCCTGATCCGGTAAACACCCGCCTCGTCGTTGAAGAAGTGCCGAAGGCGCTCCGGTGACAGGTCTGCAGCGATGGCTTCCGGGTACACGCCCGCCCGCGCCATGCCCAGCGCGCGGTCATCGATGTCCGACGCGAAGATCTGGATGGATGTCGGGGGCGCCACCTCCGGCGCGCATTCGTTGAGCAGCATCGACAGGGAGTAAGCCTCTTCCCCCGTGGCGCATCCGACCACCCAGGCGCGCAGCCCTGCGCCGGCCGACATCCGCCGGAACAGTCCGGTAGAGACTTCCTGCGCGAGAGCGCCGAAAGACTCCGGATCGCGGAAGAAGCTGGTGACGCTGATCAGCATGTCCTGCAGCAGTTCCTCGGCTTCTTGCGGATGGCCCTCCAGGTAATCGCGGTAGCCCTCGAGGTTCTGCTGGCGCGTGACCTGCATCCGGCGCTCCAGCCGGCGCAACACAGTGCCGCGCTTGTAGTGCCTGAAATTGTTGCCGGTCCGGCGTGCCAGGATGCCGATGACATCGTCCAGCGCGGCCTCGGCGCGTGCGGCTGCCTCCTCCGCCGGCTCCTTGACCCGCAGGCCGATGCGACTGGCATCGGGCAGTTCGATGGCCTGCGCGTTCTTCCAGAGCTCGACCAGCTTCGCGGCAATCTCGACCGTGGGCAGCACGAAATCGACCCGCCCCGTGGAGATCGCAGCCAGCGGCATGCCCGAGTACTCGGCCTCGGTCGGCGCCTGCGCGATCGACACACCGCCTTGCGCCTTCACCTCGCCCAGGCCCATTGCGCCGTCGCTGCCCGTGCCGGAAAGAACCACCGCGATCGCGCGCTCCTGATGGGCTTGCGCCAGCGTCCTGAAGAAGAGGTCGATGGCCACCGGACGGCCGCGCTGGCGCTCCTGCGTTTCGACCACCAGCTTGCCGTCTTCCATCACGAGATCGAGCGCGGGAGCGATCACATAGACATGGTCGATCTGGATGGCCAGCGTCCGGTCCACCTGCACCACCGGCATGCGGGTGATGCGCTGAATGATCGCGGCGGCGTGGCTTTCGTGCTCGGGAGACAGGTGCAGCACGACCACGAAGGCCATGCCCGGCTCCCCGGTCAGGTGTTCGAAAAGCTGCAGCGTCGCGGCCATGCCGCCTGCGGAAGCGCCGATGCCGACGACCGGAAATTGCAGGGAAGAGCGCCCTGCCTCGGTGCCGTCATCCCAGTCTGTATCGTTCCTTGCGGGCTGCTGGTTCATGCAGGCTCCTGTCCTCTAGGGATTATGCGCAGCTCCCCGAGTTCCAGGCCCGTCGGCCCTTGTCGAGGAATTTCGCTTGCCTCGACGACGAGGAGTATCGCGGATGCGTCCGACGAATGGCGCGATATCGGCAGTTACCCTGCGCGCACGCCGTCAGGCGGCTTCACCCGGATACGGCGGGACGTGACCGCCCAGGGCGAGATAGCTCGCGACGCTCAGCATCAGGCGCAGATCGATTTGCTCCGGATTCCTCGGGACCACGTCGTAGTGGCACAGCGTGCCCAGGATGTTGCCGTAGCTGTCCATGACCGGCACCCCGCAATAGCTGAGCACGGCCTCTCGCGCAGGATGACTGTTGAGGCGCTCGTCCACCAGCGCATTGGGCGTCTTGAACGGCGCGCCGCTTTCCCGCACAAAGCAGCAATAGGTGGCGGTGTCCGGGACCTCGGTGGCAGTGAGCGCGCCCGGGTCTTGCCGGTCATAGTGAACGGCGGCGCTTGCCTTGCCGTCTTTGAAGCGCCAGATGCCGATGAAGCGGTAGTCGGTCTTCATCAACAGCATGGCGAGCGCATCGCGCAAGCCTTGCGACTTGAACGTGACAACGAAATCGGCGAACAACTGGTTGGCAGTGGGGCTCATGAAAGGGGGGGTCAACGCGGTATGCGATTCTGGAGCAAGCGCGGGCGCCACCGCGCTGATGCACAAGCGCGAGGCGCACCATGCGCCTTCCTCCTGCAAGGCCTCTACGCGCTCAGTCGTGGTCGTCGGGATGTGGCGAGTTCTGCGCCCCTTCGGATTTGACGGTGCCCTCCTCGGCATGCACGTCGGCGACACGAGCCTGCGCTTCCGTGCGGGCCTGCTCGATGAGGGCCTTGGCTTCTTCTTCCGTTGCTTGCGGGGCGGTGGGTTCGGTCATGGCGGTTCTCCTTGATGGATGTCGAGCAGCTTGCCGTGGCCCTGGCAATTTCATGTCGGACGATCGCCTGGAAAGCGTGGCCGTTTACGCCGGGCGACGACATGCCACCGGGCGTGGCCGCCTACCGCGGCAGTTCGCCTTGGCCCACACGGGGCGTCCAGGCGCGCATGCACCTTGCGATCGTGGCGACGGCTTCTGGCCGGTGCGACCCGCAGATTGATCAATGCCGGAGAACTCCCCATGGGCAAGGCCGAGGTCGCAGGCGCATTCGCCGTCGTCACGAGAGCACCATCGCCCATCATTCCGTCGACAGCGCTCCAGCCCGGCGTCCTGTTCGTGCATGGGTGGGACAGCGACAAGGCGCATTACCAGGATCTTTCGGACGAGATCGCGGCACTGGGGTGCGTGTGCCTGACTTTCGACATGCGTGGGCATGGCGACGATGCCGAGGCCCATCGCGACGTGAGCCGTGAAGACAACCTGCAGGACGTCCTGGCCGCGTACGACGCCCTGGTGCGAACGGGGCTGGTCGACCCCGAAGCCGTTGCGCTCATCGGCACGAGTTACGGCGGCTACCTGGCCGCGATCGCGAGCAGCCAGCGCCGCGTGCGCTGGCTCGCGCTGCGCGTGCCGGCGCTCTATCCCGACGCGCAGTGGGACGTGCCCAAGAGCCAACTGGACCGGGAGGCGGTGGCGCGCTACCGCAGCCGCAGGGTCCGGCCCGAAGGCAACCGCGCGCTGATGGCCTGCCAGGCCTTCAGGGGTGACGCGCTGGTCGTCGAATCCGGGCGCGACACGGTGGTGCCGCATCCCGCGATCGCGAGCTTCGCCTCGGCGCTGAGGAACGCGCATACGCTGAGCCACAGTTGCATCGACAAGGCCGGCCACGAACTCTCGGCGCGGGAATGGCAGAAGGCCTACGAGACGCTGCTCACCGCCTGGATCAGCAAGCAACTGTTGCGCCAGAGGGGCGCCGCCACCGTGGGTTCATGAGCTGCAAGTCCTGCTCTGTAGGCGTCCCCGCCCACGTCGCGGTTCGCCGGCGGCCTATACGCGATGCGCCCGTCGCAGGCAATGCTGACCTCTCCCACCCGACGGACGGAGATGCCCCAAGGGACTGCAACATGCCGCTTCCAGTCTCGACCCCATGCCATCTGGCGTTGCGTATGGTCTCGGCAAACTGAAATCAGCGAGGACACCATGAAGCTGAAGCAGCTCTACGAACTGTGCCGCGACGCGGTCATGGCCTGGATCGACGACTACGCGCCCAGCATGGGCGCCGCCATCTCCTACTACACCATCTTCTCGCTGGCGCCGCTGCTGGTGATCGTCATCGCGGTCGCGGGCGCGATCTTCGGGCGCGAGGCGGCGCAGGAGCAGATCGTGGCACAGATCGGCGACCTGGTCGGGAAGGACGGCGCGACGGCCGTGGAAGCCATGCTGCGTGCGGCGGCCGATACCGACAAGGGCCTGATCGCAGGCGCCATCAGCGCGGTGGTGCTGCTGGTCGGCGCGACCACCGTGTTCGCGGAATTGCAGAGCGCCCTCGACCGGATCTGGCATGTCCCGGAGAAGGAGAAGCCATCCGGTGTGTGGGCCGTGCTGCGCGCGCGGTTGTTGTCCTTCGGGCTGATCCTGGGGGTCGCCTTCCTGCTCATCGTGTCGCTCATGGTGAGCGCGGGACTGGCGGCCTTCGACAGTTGGTTCGGCGGCCTGATGCCGGGCTGGGAGACACTGATGCAGGGTCTCAACCTGCTGATTTCCTTCGGCATCATCACACTGCTCTTCGCAATGATCTACAAGCTCATGCCCACCGCGAAGATCGCGTGGCGCGATGTGTGGGTCGGCGCCGGCGTGACTGCGCTGCTGTTTGAACTGGGCAAGCTGGGGATCGGCCTGTACCTGGGCAAGAGCGGCGTCACCGAGGCCTTCGCGGCTGCCGGCTCGCTGGTGGTGCTGGTGGCATGGGTCTACTACGCGGCGCAGATCTTCCTGCTGGGCGCTGAATTCACCAAGGTCTATGCCGATGCCCACGGCTCGCTCGCCGGACAGAAGGCAGTGGCAGCGACCGCAATTGCGGCGGATGTCCAGGCCGCCGGTACGTCGCAAACCGAGCTTGCGCGCGCTGCAGGCGGCGGCGTGCGCACATTGGCCGCCGATGTTCCGGACTACGCCGGGCTCGCACGCGTGGCAGCGACCCAGAGGGAGGTGGACAACCGGGTGGCGCTCGCCACGCGCTCATTGACACAGGACCTGGCGATGCTGGCCGTGGTCTCGCTTGCCAATGCGTTCACGCGCAGGCGCATCCGCCGGCAGAAGAAGACGGCGAAGCAGTTGGGGTAGCAGGGTACGGCCGACCCGGTGCGCATTGACTCGGCCGGTAGAAGCTTCGCGAACTCATTCAAAGATCCTCGATCACCAGCGCGCGATAGCGCTGTGCCATCGAGTACGGAACCTGCCGGACTGTCTGCATCATGCGTTCGGCCGATTCGGCGTCCGGCGTCTCGACCAACAACCCATGGTGGCCGTCGAGCGCCAGCTTCGTGTAGGCCCGCACGGTGGCGCCCTCGGTGCCAGCGGAAGGGAGCGGATTGTCAGCGTCAGATACCGTCGGCGTGATCTCTCGCAGGATCGTGGAAGGTTCGAGCAGGAAGACATTGCTCTCCGGCATCTCGCTGGAAAGGCGATCGCCGGTCGTGTTGGCATCGGCTCCATCCGGAAACATCACCAGCGAATAGCCAGTCGGATAGAAGGTGTTGCCGATCATGGACAGCATGCTCGGATCCAGGCTGAATGGTTGCACCATGGCGTGTCCCCAAAAAAAGAAAGAGGATGCCGAGCATGCGCGGCCAGGCGACGGCAGGGGTAGGAAAAGAATCAGTCCGGGCGTCAACGCATGGCGCCTGACGCAGCGAGCGAACCCCACTTCGGCGTGCTGTCCGACCGCAGCGCGCTTCAAAGCCCAACATGCTGCATGGCCGCCGCGCGATCGCGCAGTAGCACAACCAACCTCATTCACGAAGGAACAATCATGGGCATCCTCAGCAACATCTTCAGCAAGATCTTCCCGTCAGCCCACGCGACGAACGCACCCGCCAGCGCCACGCCCGCATCGACCCCGGCGCCGAACACGACCACCGCTGCAACGGCAGCCACCCCCGGCGCGCCCGCGGTCACCCCGATGGCGGAATTGGACGTGGAGCAAATGCTCAACGGCATGGCGCAGAAGTCCGCCGAAAAACTCAACTGGCACACCTCGATCGTAGACCTGATGAAACTGCTGGGACTGGACAGTTCCCTCGCTGCGCGCAAGGAACTCGCGAAGGAACTGCACTACACCGGCGACACCAACGATTCGGCCGCGATGAACATCTGGCTGCACCGCCAGGTGATGAACAAGGTCGCGGCCAATGGCGGCAAGGTGCCGGCCGATCTCAAGGATTGACCGTCAGGCAGCGAGCGCCACGCTGGTTCACCATGGTTCGGCTTCCGCCTCAACCTTCCCAGTCGCCCGTGAACGGAAAGCGCGCGGCCCAGCAGTCCGTCAAGCGGGGTTCGGCGTCGACGCGTCGCACCACTTCGGCCATGCGCGGCGCCTCTCGGTAGAAGCGCAGCCGCCGGGGTTGCCAGCGCGAAACAACAGTGACGTAGAGGTCCAGCACCCCCAGCTCATCGCCCAGCAGGTAACGCGTGCCACGGGGCATCTGCGCGTCCATGATTTGCCAGCACGTGGCGATGCGCTCGGCCGTGCGGTCCCTGATCTCGGCCTGCGCGTGCTCGTCTTCGCTCAGGCGCGATGGTTCGTCCCGAATCCAGTACAGCGCGTAGATGGCGCTGGAGACAAAGCTCATCCAGCGCAGGTACTGGGCACGTCCAGGGTCGCCGGGCTGGGGTGACAGGCCCGCCTCCGGATAGTGGTCGGCGAGCCAGACCAGGATGGCCGCGCTCTCGGTCATGCGCTCGCCCGAAGGCAGCACCAGCACCGGGACTTGTTGCATCGCATTAAGAGCCGCCAGCTTGTCGCGATCGTGCTTGCGCTTCCACGGTGCGACGTTGACCACGTCGACTTGCGCGCCGATGAGGGTCAGCGCCGCATGCACCGGCGTCGCGCCCGTGCCCGGCGCCCCGTAGAGCGTGTAGCGGTCCGCGCTCGCGGCCGCCGCTCCGGAAGGGTTCAACGTCAGGTCCGCCATCTCAACCTCCATCACCTTGTCCCTGCACCGCGCCAACGGACCGACACCCTGCAGCAGAGAAACGCCAGTCAGCCCATCAACTTGTCCAGCGTGATCGGCAATTCACGCACGCGCTTTCCGCAGGCATTGAAGACGGCATTGGCCACCGCAGCGCCGACCCCGGTGATGCCGATCTCGCCGACGCCACGCGCGCCCATCGGCGAATGCGGATCGGGAATGTCGGTCCAGATCACGTCGATCTCGGGCACGTCCATGTGCACCGGCACGTGGTACTCGGCCAGGCTCGGATTCATGATGCGCCCGTTGCGCTCGTCGAACTGCGTCTCTTCCATCAGTGCCAGGCCCAGCCCCATGACGATGCCGCCGCGGAACTGGCTGGCAGCCGTCTTCGCATTGAGGATGCGTCCGCAGTCGAAGGCGCCGAGGAAGCGGCTGACACGCGTCTCACCGGTCACCTCGTTCACGCGCACCTCGCAGAACATGGCGCCGTGCGAATGCATCGACCAGTGCTGCGCTTCCAGCGGCAGCGGCGCGCTGGCTTCCACGACGAGTTCGTCCTCCCCGGCTCGCGCCAGGATCGCGCCATAGGTCTCGAAGCGCGCGGGGTCGTCCACCTTGCCGAGGCCGCCGTCGCGACCGACCACCTCATCGGGCTTCAGGCCGTGCAGCGGCGACGCCTTGCCGACCCGCTTCAGCAACGCGACGAAGAGTTCATGCTGCGCCGCCATCACCGCACTCCCGATCGCCGCCGACTGTTGCGAACCACCGGCCAGCACGACCCCCGGAAACCGCGAGTCCCCGTGGCAGAAGCGAACCTTCTCCATCGGCAGGCCGAGCCGCTCGGCCGTGACCTGCGCCTGCACCGTGGCGGTGCCCATGCCCATCTCATGCGCCGCGACCTCGACCTTCACATGGCCGTCCTGTGCGAGCGTGATGCGGGCCGCGCCGCCAGGCATGCGGTAGTACGGATAGGTGGCCGTGGCGCAGCCCATGCCGACCCGCCACTCGCCTTCGCGACGCGAGCCGGGCACGGCGTTGCGCTGGCTCCAACCGAAGCGCTCGGCCCCTGCACGGTATGCCTCCACGATATGCCGCGCCGAGAAGGGATGGCCCGTGGTCGGATCCTTCTCCGGCTCGTTGCGGATGCGCAGTTCGATCGGGTCCATCTGCATGAGGTGGGCCAGTTCGTCGATGGCGCTCTCCAGCGCGAAGGTGCCCACCGATTCGCCCGGCGCGCGCATGAAGGTGTTGGCCAGCATGTCGAGGGTGGCCACCTCCACGCCGAGCTTGAAGCTGCCGGCCGCATAGGCCGAGCGGGCCGGAAGAATGAAGGGCTCCGGCATGTTGTTGTGCGCGGTCATCGCGACCACGCCGGTGTGGATCAGCGCGTCGAAGCGGCCGTCGGCCTGCGCGCCGAGCGCCACGCGCTGCTCGGTCAGGGTCCGGCCGCCGACCACGCGGTAGACGCCCTCGCGGCTCAGCATGATCCGCACGGGCCGGCCAGCCAGCTTCGAGGCTGCGGCCGCAAGGACGTGGTGCCCCCACAGCGTCTTGCTGCCGAAGCCGCCGCCCACGAAGGGCGAGGTCACATGGACCTGCTTCTCGTCCAGTCCGAAGATTTCCGCCATCGACCAGGCCATGTGCGAGACGGCTTGCGAGGCATCGTGGATGATGAGTTCGTCGCCCTTCCAGGCCAGCGTTGCGGCATGCAGCTCGATCGGGTTGTGGTTGTGTCGCGGCGTGTGATAGACCGCATCCACCTGGTGCGGCGACGCTGCGAGTGCGGCCTCGGCGTTGCCGATCTCCAGCTTCAGCGGCTCGCCCATGAACATGCCGGTTTTCGTGCCCTTCGCCTTGGCCGCCGTGAACGAGGTCGTCGCCGGCTCGATGTCGTAGCTGACCTGGATCAGTGACGCCGCGTGGTCCGCCTGCTCCTGGGTCTCGCCGAGCACGGCGGCGACGGGCTGCCCGTTCCAATGCACCCTGTCGTCCTGCATCACCGGCAGATCGTCGCCCCCGGCGGCCTTGATCTTCGACATGAAGGCCGGCATGGGCTTCATGCGCGGCGCGTTCTGGTGGGTCATCACCAGCACCACGCCGGGCGCAGCTTCTGCGTCAGCGGTGTCGAGGCTCGCGATGCGCCCCTTGGGCACCGTGCTGAACACCAGCGCGGCGTAGACCATGCCCTCCATCGGGAACTCGGCCGCAAAGCGCGCCTCGCCCCGCACCTTGAGCGGCCCGTCGACGCGCGAGATCGGCGCACCGATCAGGCCTTGCTGCCGTGCGATCAGCGGGTCGGGCTTGTTCCCGGGCATCCACGCGTCCGGTGCCATCTCGACGGCCTTCTTCACGACCGCCATGACGGTCTGCTGGATGATGCTCATGACTTGATCTCCATCAGTTCAGCGAGCACGGCGGCGATCGTGCGCTTCGCCAGCTCGACCTTGAATCCGTTGTCCCGCAGAGGCCTTGCGGCGGCCAGCTCCGCCTCTGCCGCTGCCCTGAAACTTTCTGCCGTGGCCGGCTGCCCCCGCAGCGCCTTTTCAGCCTTCCAGGCCCGCCACGGCTTGGGCGCGACGCCACCCAGGGCAATGCGCACGTCCTTGACCGTGTGGCCGTCCACTTCGATGGCAGCAGCCACCGAGACCAGCGCGAAGGCGTAGCTGGACCGGTCCCGCACCTTCCGGTAGGTCGAGCGCGCACCGAAGGCCAGCGCGGGCAGCTCGACCGCGGTGATGAGTTCCCCAGGCTCGAGCCATGTCTCGATTTCCGGATGGTCTTCGGGCAGGCGATGCAGTTCCGCCAGTGGTAGCGTGCGGGTCCCGCGGGAGCCCTGCAGATGCACAAGCGCGTCGAGTGCGGCGAGCGCCACGCACATGTCGGACGGATGCGTCGCGACACAAGCCGGCGAGGCGCCCAGGATGGCGTGCATCCGGTTGAAGCCTTCCGCAGCGTCGCAGCCCTGGCCCGGGTTGCGCCTGTTGCAGCGCGAGCCCGCGTCGTCGTAGAAGTAGGCGCAACGGGTGCGCTGGAGGATGTTGCCGCCGACGGTCGCCATGTTCCGGATCTGGGCCGACGCCCCGGCGACGATGGCCCGAGCCAGCACGGGATAGTGCATGCGCACGGCGCGATGCGAGGCCAGCGCCGTGTTGCGCGTGGCGCCGCCGATCAGCAGGCTGCCATCCGGGCGCTCTTCGATGTCCGCCGACAGGCCCGTCACGTCGACGAGTGCGCCGGGATGCTCGATCGACTCGCGCATCAGGTCCACGAGGTTCGTGCCGCCACCCAGGTACCTGGCGCCAGGCATGCCGCCGAGTCGCAGCGCATCGCCCGCGTCCTGCGCACGCACGTAGGTGAAGGGCATCATGGCTGGGTCCCTCCACAGGTCTCGGCGATCGCCTCGACGATGCCGTTGTAGGCGCCGCAGCGGCACAGGTTGCCGCTCATGCGCTCACGCAACTCATCGTGGCTCAGTGCGATCGTGTCGGCCGACAGATCCGCGGTCACGTGGCTTGGAACGCCCCGCCGCAGTTCGTCGGCCATTCCCATGGCCGAACAGATCTGGCCCGGCGTGCAATAGCCGCACTGGAAGCCATCGTGTTCGATGAAAGCCTGTTGCAGCGGATGCAGCGCACCGTCGCTGGAAAGGCCCTCGATCGTGGTCACGGAGCGGCCCTCGCATTGCACCGCCAAAGTCAGGCAGGAGAGCACGCGCTCGCCGCCCAGCAATACGGTGCATGCACCGCAGGCGCCTTGGTTTGTGCTGGTCTAATTTCCCCGGACACCTCGATAGGTGGCAACCACCTGGAAGAGGAAGATGACCAAGAAGCTACGACGAACATTCAACGCGGAGTTCAAGCTGCAAGTAGT
>NZ_JBBKZT010000036.1:0-35094 GCF_037889975.1 Variovorax rhizosphaerae
TGGCCAGATCTCCCTGGGCTGGATGTCCGTGGCCGCCGCCCAGCCGTACATCAAGGACGGCAAGCTCAAGGTGATCGGCGTCCCGGCGGAAAAGCGCTATGCCCAGTTCCCCGAGGCTGCGACCTTCATCGAGCAGGGCGTGCCGAACTTCGTGGTTCCCAGCTGGACCGGCTTCCATGCGCCCAAGGGCACGCCGCCTGACGGGGTGGCAAGACTCAACGCCATCGTGAACGAAGCGCTTCGCATGCCGGAACTGCGTGACCGCATCCAGGAGCAAGGCCAGTTCGTCGTCACCCAGACACCCGCGCAATTTGCGGATTCGATCAAGCAGACCGCGGCACGCCTGCAACCGGTGCTGACGAAGCTTGCACCGCTCATTCGCGAGTAGGCCGGCATCGACCCTCAAGCTGCCACCAAGGCCGCGACCTCCCGGCTTCCAATCCTCGTCATTGGCGTCGCGTGTCCGGTCAAGTTCGGTTGGGTCACGAGCTTGAATCGGCCAGGCGGCAACCTGATTGGCCTGACGCAGCCGCTCGCAAGTTGGGGCAAGTTCCTGAACTCGCACGTGAAGCCGTGCCCGCGGCGCGCAGGGTGGCCGTGATCGGGAAACCGACCAACATCATCTATTCGGACTGCGTGACCGAAAACGAGACGACTGCCAGGCTGCTGGGCCTTCAACTCCAGGTCATCCCCATCTCCTCAGGGGAAGATCTGCCCGCGGCCTTCGGCGCGATGAAGAGTGCACGCGCCGAAGTGCTCGTGTACGGTCCCGACTCGGTGTTCCTGAACAGGCGGGCGAGATCATGGCACTGGCACGCGACGCGCGCCTGCCGGTCATCGCCCCGAATCGCCACGCGGCCGAGTTGGGTGCGCTCGCCACGTTCAGCGCCGATTACGCGGCACTGTTTCGACAGGCCGCCGTCTACGCCGACAAGCTGCTCAGGGGCGCGAAGCCGGCCGAGATGGCGATGGCCCAGCCCGACAGGTACGACCTGATCGTGAATCTGCGGACTGCCAGGCTGCTTGGCATCACGGTGCCGCCCGCGGTGGTGGTGCGGGCGTCGGAAGTCATCGAATAGTCGACCGGCTCAGATGCCTTCGATGATGCGAATGTCGCGGTCGGCGCCGTCGCCCAAGGCGTCCAGCGCTTCCTTGTACTCCGGACTGTCGTGCGCGGCCATGGCCTGTTCGACGCTGTCGAATTTGATCAGCACGGTGCGCTGCATCAGGCCGAGTTCGTAGACCTTGGCGGGTTCGCCGCGCGCCAGGAAGCTCGCGCCGTTGGCCACCAGGGCGGGGCCGGCGAGCTTGGCATACGCGGCCAGCTTGTCGTTGTCCTTGACTGCGCGGTATGCGCTGACCCAATAGGCTTTTGGAATGGTGATTTCGTTTCAGTGAGACTTGGAGCGCGTGACTTTGCCGCGTGTCCGGCTTTGCGGCAAGTCCTCTCGTCCGGCGTCGTAGCGCCCGACTGCGGGGCAGAATGCGGTCACGTCCGGGTGAATGCCGGCCTTGCCCCGTCCTCCTGCTTCCTCTTCCAGCTCTCGTGTCATCCATCGAACCCCAGGGCTTCATCCTCACGCGCCATTGGCGCGATGCCGCGGCTGGCACGGAGATCGAGTACTGGCTGGCGACGGATTCCGGGCCGATGAAGGTGGTCCTGGGTTCCCAGATCTCCGTCGCTTTCGTCGAAGCCCGGCACCGCGCCGAGGTGGAGGCGTATCTCGCAACCGCGCCGGGGCCGGAGCTGCGTGAGCTGGAGCTCAAGACCTTCCACCAGATGCCGGTCATCGGCGTCTATGCGAAGCACTTTCGGCAACTCGGTCGAATGGCGCGCGCCCTCCAGACGCAAGGCATTCCGCTCCTGGAAGCCGATGTGCGCCCGCACGACCGCTACCTGATGGAGCGGTTCATCTTTGCCGGTGTGAAGGTGGAAGGCGGCAGGTCGGACTGCAGGACCATCGTCGACTGCAAGCTCAAGCCAGCGCCCGAATACCGGCCGGCCCTGAGGGTGGTGTCGCTGGACATCGAGACGAGCCAGGACGAAGCGCTCTATTCGATAGCACTGGACGGCATGCCGGAGCGAGTCGTCTTCATGCTGGGCGAGCCGCCATCCGATGCGCCATCGGAGCTCGACGAGCCCGCGGACTTCTCGCTCATCTATTGCCCGACGCGCAAGAGCATGATCGAACGGCTCAACGACTGGATCGAAAGGAACGATCCCGACGTCGTCATCGGATGGAACGTCATCCAGTTCGACCTGCGCGTGCTGCAGAAGACCGCCGATACCTGCGGTACGCCATTCCTGCTGGGGCGAGAGCGTCGGCCCATCGATTGGCGGACCCATCCCGGCAAGCAGGGCTACCTGTTCGCACCCACGCCCGGCCGGCTCATCATCGACGGCATCGACGCGCTCAAGGCTGCCGTGTGGAGCTTCCCTTCCTTCAGCCTGGAGACCGTCTCGCAAGCGATGCTCGGCGAGGGCAAGGCCATCGGCGACGAGTACGACAAGATGGCGGAGATCGAGCGGCGCTACCAGCAGGACAAGCCCGCCCTCGCGCTCTACAACATCCGGGATTGCGAACTCGTCCTGCGCATCTTCGAGAAGGCGAAGCTGCTGCAGTTCGTGATGGAGCGGGCGCAGACCACGGGCCTGCAGGCCGATCACTTCGGCGGCTCCATCGCCGCCTTCAGCCACCACTACCTGCCGCGCATGCATCGCCTGGGCTATGTGGCGCCGAACGTGGGCGAGATCCAGGCCCAGGCCTTCCCCGGTGGCTACGTCATGGACTCGAAACCCGGCTTCTACGACTCGGTCGTGGTGCTGGACTACAAGAGCCTCTACCCCTCGATCATCCGGACCTTCCTGGTCGATCCGGTGGGTTTCGCGGAGGCGGCGAACATCGACGACCCCGCGATGCTCGTCAAGGGGCCGCAAGGCACCACCTTCTCGCGCACCAGGCATTGCCTGGCGGAGATCGTGACCACGCTCTCGTTCGCCCGGGACGAGGCCAAGCGCGTGCGCAACGAACCGCTGTCCCAAGCGCTGAAGCTGCTCATGAACTCCTTTGCGGGCGTGCTGGGTGCGTCCGAATGCCGCTTCTTCGATCCCAGGCTGGTGTCCGCCGTGACCCTGCGCGGGCACGAGATGATGAAGCTCACGCGCGAGTTCGTGGAGCGCCGCGGCTACCAGGCCATCTACGGCGATACCGACTCCACCTTCGTCTGGCTCGGACGCACCCACACCAACGAAGAAGCCCATGCCGTCGCGGCGAGCCTTGTGAAGGACATCAACGACTGGTGGACGCGCACGCTGCGCGAAGAGCAGGGCCTGGAGAACTTCCTGGAGATCGAGTTCGACACCCACTACGGCAAGTTCTTCATGCCCACCATTCGGGGCTCGGAGGTGGGCAGCAAGAAGCGCTACGCCGGCCTGAGCATCGATGCCAACGGCAAGGAAGAAATGATCTACCGCGGCCTGGAGATGGCCCGCAGCGACTGGACGCCGTTGGCACGCCAGTTCCAGGAGGGCTTGCTGTCCCGCATCTTCCGCGGCGAGCCCTACAAGGAATTCGTGACCGCCTATGCGGAGGCCACGCTGGCGGGCCGCAAGGACGACCTGCTCGTCTACCGCAAGCGCCTGCGCCATCGTCTCGACGCCTACCAGGTCAACGTGCCGCCGCAGGTCCGCGCCGCGCGCATCGCCGATGCGTACAACGACCAGGTCCATCGACCCAAGCAGTATCAGAACGGTGGCTGGATCCAGTACGTCATGACACGCAACGGGCCGGAACCCTTGGAGTCTCGCCATTCGCGCATCGACTACGAGCACTACCTCACGAGGCAGTTGCAGCCGATCGCCGACGCCATCCTGCATCCCATGGGGGAGAGCTTCATGGCGCTGACGACGGCGCAGCAGGGTCTGTTCTAGCTGCTGCCTGTTCGGGCGCTGCGCACCGCCATTGCTGCATCGGCGTTCCAGCTTTCATCCATGACGCTTCAGGGCCTGCGCCGTGTGGATGGCCTTCTTGCCGGACTTGAGCGTCTTGACTTCAAACTCCGGCTTGGACTTCGTTGCTTTCGCGGTGTGCCCTTTGACGGTCGCCGTTTTAGTCACTTTCCGCGTCACGACGCCTGTCGTCTTTCCCTGGGAGGTATTCCAGTCGACGGTGTCGCCAACTTGAGGCGCTTTCCTCATATCGAGATCCTTTGCCATCAGATGCGGGCCGCCATGCGGCGGGTCTTGCGTGCTCTGCCACTCCCCGAAATCTCGGGCGGCCTTGACGCGACTGCAGTAGGACAAAGTCCATCTTCCACCCCGGCGTGAAAGCGAGAGCGGCAGCTTTTCGTGCGCACATCCGGCGCTGGCCGCTCCTGCAGCGTGACGCGTTCGTTCGTGTCCGCCAGCAGAACCTGAAGATTGCGGATAGATTCCGCCCACGCGCTCAGCGTTGCACGGGGAATCCAATGAGCAATCGCCAGCCACCATCGTCGGGATCGACGCTGAAACCTCTCGTGCTGATCGCAGCGATCGTCGCCGTGATCGCACTCGCCTTTGCCTGGACGGCCGGGTGGCTCACGCCGAGCCGCATCACCCCCGGCGAGATCGTCGACGGCCTGGCACCCAAGGGCGGTGCGGCGCTCGGGTTCCGGCGCAACCATGCGAAGGGCATCTGCTTCACCGGGACCTTCGAGGCCAACGGCGCGGGCGCTGAGTTGTCGAAGGCGCAGCTCCTTTCGAAGGGCGCCTATCCGGTGACAGGCCGCTTCAACCTCGCGGTGGCCGATCCGAAGACCGAGGATGCGACTGCGCGCGTGCGAGGGCTCGGGCTGCGCATCCAGTCGCCGGACGGGCAGGAGTGGCGGTCCGCGATGATCGATGCGCCGTTCTTCCCGGTCGCCACGCCGCAGGCCTTCTACGACCTGCAGATGGCATCGCATTCATCGGACCCCAACGCGATGAAGAACTTCGTGGGGGCGCATCCTGAACTCGGCGCGTTCGGCGCATGGGCCGGCAGCGCGCCGTGGAACGCGTCGTACGCGGAGGATCGCTACAACAGCCTCAACAGCTTCGTCTTCACCAACGTCCAAGGCGAGGACCGGACTGTGCGCTGGTCCTTCGTGCCGGCCACGGCGCCTGTGGCCGTGGCGCCGGATGAGCTGAAGAAGCGCGGCCCGGATTTCCTGGACAAGGACATCACGGACAGGGTTGCCGGATCACCGCAGCGCTGGACCTTGGTCGTGACGGTGGCCAACCCAGCAGATGTGACTGCGGACCCGAGCAAGGCATGGCCGGACGATCGTCGCAAGATCGAGGTCGGCACGCTCCTCGTGCAAAAGATCGTCCCTGAACCGGACGGACCTTGCCGCGACATCAACTTCGATCCCGTCGTGCTGCCGTCCGGCATGCGCACCTCCGACGACCCGTTTCCCGCCGCACGCTCGGCTGCGTACTCGGTGTCGTACAACCGCCGCACCGCCGAAGAGAAGAGCTATCCGCGCACCGCCGCATCGGGAGCCAAGCCATGAGCCGCGATCCGCTGCGCTTCACGCCCCTGCAGCGCCTGCTGCACTGGGTCATGGCGATCTGCATCTGGGTGATGCTGTTCGTCGGCATCGGCATGGTCTCGACGATCCAGCCCGTGTACCTGAAGCTGGTGGCCTTTCACAAGCCGTTGGGCATTGCCATCCTGGTGCTCGCGGTGTTGCGGCTCATCGTGCGCTGGCGTGTCGGCGCGCCACCGTTGCCAGCTGACATGCCTGCGCCGATGAAACTCGCCGCGAAGCTGTCGCATGTGCTGCTCTACGCGCTCATGATCGCGATGCCGTTGATCGGCTGGGCCATGCTGTCGGCCGCCGACTATCCGGTGGTGGTCGCCGGCCTGCGCCTGCCAGCCATCGTGCCGCCCAACGCGGCATTGCACAGTGCGCTGTGGAATGCCCACCAGTTGATGGCGCTGTGCTTCCTTGCGCTGATCCTGCTGCATCTTGCCGCGGGGTTGTTCCATGCCTGGGTCCGGCGCGATGGCGTGTTTGAAAGCATGTCGCCATCCATCGCCCCCGGCCGTGAATGACGGCGGCAGGTCGGGACGCCGCGCCGCGGCAGCCGTGCGGGCCCGACGGCCTGCAGAATCGCCACCATGGACCGTCTTGAAAGCATAGAAACCTTCGTCCGCGTGGCCGAGACGCAGAGCTTTGCAGAAGCGGCCCGGCAAATGCGCATCGCCAAGTCGGTCGTGACCAGCCGCGTCAAGCAGCTGGAGGACCACGTCGGCGCGCCGCTGTTTCATCGCAGCACGCGGGTGGTCCGGCTCAGCGACGTCGGCCAGGCCTTCCTGCGCGACTGCACCTCGCTGGTGGCGCGCGCGAATGACGTGATGGACCAGATGCGCGGTGCCCGGGCCGGGCCGACGGGCGTGCTGCGGGTGCATGCGTTGACCGGCTTCGTGCTGGGCCACTTCGCGGCGCTGCTGCATGCCTTCCAGGTCAGCTATCCGGACATCCGCCTGGAGCTCATCGTGAGCGATGCGGTCGTCGATCCGGTCAAGGCAGGCGTGGACTGCGCCTTGCAGATCTTCCCGGCCGCCTCGACGGAGCTGATCTCGCGCCCGCTCTTTCCCGTTCGCCGCGTCTTCTGCGCCACGCCGGAATACCTGCGCTCGAAGGGCGCGCCGCTGTCGCCGCGCGACCTGCACAAGCATGCGCTCGGTCTCTATTCCGGCTACCCGACGCGCGACCGCTGGACCTTCCGGCATGGCGATGACGAGATCACGCTTTACATGAACGCCGCGCTGCTGACCAACAGCGTCCACCTGTTGCGGGAGTACGCGCTGGAGCACGCCGGCATCGTGTGCCTGCCGACGCTGGTGGCGGGCGATTCGATCCTAAAGGGCGATCTGGAAGTGGTGTTGCCGGAGCACCAGCTGTCGTCGTTCTCGCTGAGTGCGGTCTATGCGGGCACCTCGCGCAACGCGTTCAAGCTCAAGCTCTTCATCGAGCACATTGCGGCCGCTTTCACGCGCATCCCGCCATGGGACGCGCAGATGATCGAGCGGGGCCTTTTGCCCGATAAAATCATCGAGGGTTGACAGTCCGTTGAGGGTTTTCCCGGACCATTGACCGGATTCCGCGAACAATGCGGTGGGAATTTTGAGCCTACCGGTGGATCGCCTGGGTGCCTACAGTTCGGCCTAACGCAGCACAGGCTGTGTCCCGAACCACCCAGGAGACCCCGCATGACCGCTACCGCCTACCAGACCCGCTTCGGATCGCTGAAGAATTACGAGAAGGGCCGCGTCGAGCCGATCGCCGACGACGTGCGTCACTACGCCTTCTCGAATTGCTTTGAAATCGCGAACAACAGCAAGCCCTACGAGAAGGTCGTCTTCGGCCAGAACCAGATCTACGTGCTGGAGACGCTGCGTGCCGAAGGCACCTCGCCCTGGTACACCTGCGCCCACGACGAGTTCGCGCTCGTGATGGACGGCGACGTCGAAGTGCACCTGGTGCAACTCGACGCTTCGCAGACCGTGGCCGACACCGAGAAGAACGGTGCCGTGCTCGTCCAGGGCGAGCCCAAGGGCAAGAAGATGGGCTGGATGAAGCTGTCGCGCGGCCACCAGGGCCTGCTGCCGAAGAACACCGCCTACCAGTTCCGCACGCAGGGCGACCCCGGCGTGATCGTGCTGCAAAGCTGCAAGGGCGATCTGTCCATCGAGAAGTGGGCCGAGATCTGCCAGGTGCAATGAACCCCAACCTCCAGGAGCACACACCATGAACGCACCCGCAGAACTCGCCAAGGTCATCGCGTCGCAACCCGACGTCTCGCTCGGCTACAAGGACTTCTCGCTCGGCAGCTTCGGCTTCCGCCGCGACGAATACTTCGCCCACATCACCTGGAAGACGCGCGACGGCCGGCCGATGAGCCACACGCTCGACGTCGGCAACTACCTGCGCGCCCTGATGCGCGACGTCGCCTGGGGCTTCTTCTATGGCTGGGTCAACTTCGACGACGTGATCGGTACGGTCAATCACTACCAGTCCGTCGACATGTATGCCGGCAGCTACAACGGAACGATGAAGGAAGCCGGCATCGACCTGCTGGAGAACTTCCCGACCGCGCAGATCCGCGCCACCTTCGAAGCCATGCTGGACGACTGGACCAACGAGACCTTCGACCCCTTCTCGGCGCCGCAGGAAACCGGCACGCCCTACGGCCGGAAGAACGGCAACAACACCGCGAAGATCACCCGGGCCCGTGAACTGGCCACGCGCTGCGTCGGCCTCAAGGGCGACCTCAATCTGCGCAGCGATGCCACCGGCGCCAAGATCAACCGCGCCTTTGCCGACGTGCCGCAGGAACAGCCTGAACTGCACCCGGAGCCCGGCTTCGAGAACGAGGTGCATGCGTTCAACCTGTTCGGCTTCCTGAGCCGTTCGCAGGTCACGTGGAACCCGAGCTTCACCTCGGTCGTCAAGCACAGCTTCATGTGCCCGACCACGGAAGAGCACATCCTGCCGATCATCCATGGCAACGACCGCGTCGAGTGGTTCTTCCAGATGACCGACGAGATCCACTGGGACTGCGGCGACAAGAACACGGGCAAGCCGATGGCCCGCGTGATCATGAAGGCCGGCGACATGTCCGCCATGCCCGCCTACTGCCGCCACCAGGGCTTCAGCCCGAAGCGCTCGATGCTGCTGGTGTGGGAGAACGGCTCGCCCACGCTGGTCTACGAGATTCAAAAGGGCGAGAGCCCCGAGATTCCGGTTCAGTTCTAAACCCCTTCCAGCATTCAGGAGCGAGTCGGCAGCGCCGCTCGCCCCACCCAAGGAGACAGACATGGCAGACCTCTTCCGGTCCGGTGCCGGCGCAGCTTCGCGCCGACGTTTCATGCAGCAGGCTGGTGCGACCTCGGCGGTCGCAGCAGCGGCAACCTTCGGTCTCTCGGTGGAAGCCGCCGAGTCGACCAACCAGAAATTCGACGAGACCTTCGACATGGTGGTCTGCGGCAGCGGCTGCGGCGGCCTTGCTTCCGCACTCTTCTCGAAGTGGCAGGGCAACAGCGCGGTGATCCTCGAGAAGGCCGGCAGCATTGGCGGCACCACGGCCAAGGCGGCCTTCTGGTACTGGGTGCCCAACAACGAAGCGATGAAGAAGGCCGGCATCGCCGACCCGAAGCCCGACTTCCTCAAGTACGTGGCACGGCTTTCGAACCCGCAGAACTACGATCCCGCGCAACCGCGCCTCGGCCTCTCGCAATGGGAATACGACATGTGCGAGGCCATCTACGACAGCGCCTCGCCGGCCGCGGAACTGCTGGCCACCAAGGGCGCGCTGCCGTACCGCCATTGCCCGGACGTGCCGGACTACTTCGCCGAGCTGGCGGAAGACAAGGCGCCCAAGGGACGCGTGCTGGTGCCCGCCGGCGCGATCCCCAGCATGTCCGACGGCGGCCTGGTCGCGGTGCGCACCATGTCGACCAAGGCGCGGCAGGAAGGCATTCCGATCCGCACCGGCGTGCGCGTCACGAAGATCATCCAGAACCCGGCTGGCCGCGTGATCGGCGTCGAGGCAAAGGACGAGATGGGTGAGACCAAGCGGCTGCGTGCGCGCAAGGCGGTGATCTTCGCGACGGGTGGATTCACGCACAACGTGGAACTGCGCAAGAACTTCCTCAACGGCCCGATCTACGGCGGCTGCGCGGCGCCCAGCAACGAGGGCGACTTCGTGAAGATGGCCGGCCCGCTCGGTGCGCAGCTGCGCAACATGAACTACGCCTGGTGCTGCCCGATCCCGCTGGAGAAGGCGGTGGCGCGTGACGGGTCCATGTCGGGCATGTTCTCGGTCGCCGGCGACTCGATGCTCTTCGTCAACAAGTACGGCAAGCGCACCGTCAACGAGAAGCTGCAATACAACGAGCTGGCGCAGAGCTTCCACGAGTGGGATGGCGCGAAGGCCGAATATCCCAACCTGGTCCGCATCGCGGTGTGGGACCAGCGCTCGCAGCAGAACTCGGCCAGCGCCGAATACGGCCGGCTCATCGTGCCGCCGGGCACCGACGACCGTCATGTGATCAAGGGCAACACGCTGGCCGAGCTGGCGAAGGCCATCGACGAGCGCTTTGCCAAGTACGCCAGCGTGATCGGCGGGGCGCGGCCGTCGGCGGACTTCCTGCAGAACCTGCAAGCCTCCATCACGCGCTTCAACGGCTTCGCGAAGACGGGGAAGGACCTGGACTTCAAGCGCGGTGAACGGCAGGTGGAACTGCTCTTCAACGGTGACGTGAAAGAGGAGCCGGGCCGTGCCAACCCGACGATGTGGCCGCTCTCGGACACGGGGCCGTACTACGCGGCGCTGGTGGTCTCGGGCACGCTGGACACCAAGGGCGGGCCGAAGACGGATACCAACGGCCGTGTGCTCGATGGCAACGACAAGCCGATCGCGGGCTTGTATGGCGTCGGCAACTGCGTGGCTTCGGCATCGGGCCGGGCGTACTGGGCGGGCGGTGCGACGCTGGGGCCGATCATTGCCTTCTCGTACCGCACGGCCAACGCGGCGAGCGCGGATGCAGGGGGCGCGGCATGAATAAGCTGAAATGGCTCGTGGGCCTGGCAGCGCTTGCTGCCGCGTTGAGTGCCCAGGCCCAGTCGCCCGGCGAGCGCATCGCACAGAACAGCTGCACTCAATGCCATTCCTTCGGCAAGGGCGAGCCGAACGGCGTCGGCCCCAACCTCTACGGCCTGCTCGGCAAGCAAGCCGCCAACAGCCCCGGCTTCGCCTATTCGAAGCAATACGTCGAGGCCATGAAAGGCAAGACCTGGGACGCAGCCCTGCTCGAACGCTGGCTCACCGACAGCCAGAAGGTCGCGCCCGGCAGCACGATGGTCTATTTCCAGGACGACCCGAAGAAGCGCGCAGCCCTCATCGACTACCTCAAGTCACTCAAGTGAAGAAGGAGACATCACCATGGCCCTGACACGACAAACCATGACCGACGAGCAACGCAAGTCCGTCGCACTCGAATACCTGAAGGCCTACGACCACGGCGGCGTGACGTCCACCGGTGGCTCGATCCTCGACCTGTTCGCGGACGACGCGCAGGTCTACTTCCCGAAATGGGGCCTGGCCAACGGCAAGGAAGAGATCGGCCGCATGTTCGGCGATCTCGGCGGCCGCGGCAAGTCGATCACCCATGACTACGCGAGCTTCAACTGGATCATGAGCGGCAGCGACATGTTCGCCTGCGAAGGCACGAGCCATGGCGAGCACGTCGATGGTCCCTGGCGTGCGGGCGTGCCCGAGTGGGCAGCCGGGCGCTGGTGCGACGTGTTCGAAGTGCGCGACTGGTTGATCCAGCGCTGCTTCATCTACCTCGATCCGGACTACGCCGGGAAGGACACGGCGCGCTACCCGTGGCTCAAGCCATGACGCTGTCCGGGCACACGCCATCACACCGCAGGGAGTTGCGTTCATGAACCTCACAGACATCCAGCAGGCCGCAGGCCTGAACAAGCCGATCCGGCACCAGCTCTTCATCGACGGCCAGTTTGTCGATGCGGAGTCGGGCGAGACGCTGGCCACGCTCAACCCGCACGACAACTCGACCATCGCCGAGGTCGCGCTCGCCGGCAAGGCCGACGTGGACAAGGCCGTCGTCGCGGCGCAGCGCGCCTTCCCGAAGTGGAGCCGGCTTGCGGCTGCCGACCGCGGTCGCATCCTGCTGCGCCTGGCCGACCTGATCGAGGCCAACAGCGAGGAACTCGCTCGCCTCGAATCGCTCGACACCGGCCATCCGATCCGCGACTCGCGCAACCTCGACGTGCCGCGCACGGCGGCGTGCTTCCGCTACTTCGGCGGCATGGCCGACAAGTTCCAGGGCGAGACGATTCCCGTGGAGGCTGGCTTCCTGAACTACACGCTGCGCGAGCCCGTCGGCGTGGTGGGCCAAGTGGTGCCGTGGAACTTCCCACTGATGTTCACGAGCTGGAAGATGGCGCCCGCGCTCGCGGCCGGCAACACCATCGTGATGAAGCCGGCGGAGATCACGCCGCTGAGCTCGCTGCGCATCGCAGAACTGATGGCCGAGGCGGGCTTGCCTGATGGCGTGGTCAACATGGTGCCGGGGCTGGGCAGCGTGGCCGGGCAGTACATCGCGGAGCACATGGACATCGCCAAGGTCGCCTTCACCGGCAGCACCGCGACCGGGCGGCGCGTGATCCAGGCGAGCGCCAGCAACCTGAAGAAAGTGCAGCTCGAACTCGGCGGCAAGGGCGCCAACATCGTGTTCGAGGACGCGAACCTCATGGCCGCCGTCAACGGCAGCGCGTGGGCCATCTTCCACAACCAGGGGCAGGCCTGCATCGCCGGCTCGCGCCTGATCATTCACGAGAACATCGTGGATGCCTTTCTCGAGAAGTTCATTCCGCTGGCGCAATCGGTGCGGCTCGGAAATCCACTCGACACGGCAACGGAGATGGGGCCGCTCACGAGCGCGCTGCATCGCGAGCGAGTACTGAGCTATGTCGACGTGGCGCGCGGGCAGGGTGGCGAGGTGCTGGCCGGAGGCAAGTCGCCGGGCGGGAATCTGGCGAACGGCTGCTATGTCGAGCCGACCATCGTGCGCGCGAAGTCGTATCTGGATCGTGTGGCGCAGGAAGAGGTGTTCGGGCCGTTCGTGACTGTGCTCACCTTCAAGACCGACGAGGAGGCATTGCAGATTGCCAACGGCACCGACTACGGCCTGGGCAGCGGCCTGTGGACCTCGAACCTGCAACGAGCCCACAAGTTCGCACGCGAACTGCATGCGGGCATGGTCTGGATCAACTCGTACAAGCGCGTGAACCCGGGGTCGCCCTTCGGCGGCGTCGGCCAGAGCGGCTATGGGCGCGAGATGGGCTTCGATGCGATGCGCGAGTACACGCAGGTCAAGAGCGTGTGGGTCAACGTCGATGCGCAGATCCCGCCGCACTTCCAGCGCTGAATGCACGACATGACGATGACCCAGTTCCGATGTCTTGCAAGGCGGAGCGCGCCATGACCGCACGCGACTTCGTCTATACCAGCCAGCCGCAGCGCGTCGTCTTCGGTGCGGGCTCGCTGCAACACCTGGCGCGGGAGATCGACGCGCTGGGCGCGCGCCGCGCACTGGTGCTCAGCACACCGGAGCAGCGTGGGCAAGCCGAGCGGGTGGCGGACATGCTGGGCACACACGCAGCCGGTGTATTTGACCGAGCCGTGATGCACGTGCCGATCGAGACCGCCCGCGAAGCACGCGAAGTGGCGCGCCAGTTGGGCGCTGACTGCGCCATAGCCATCGGCGGCGGCTCGACCACCGGCCTCGGCAAGGCGATCGCGCTCGATTCGGGCTTGCCGATCCTCGCCATTCCCACGACCTATGCCGGCAGCGAGATGACGCCGATCTACGGCCTGACCGAAGCGGGCATCAAGAAGACGGGCAAGGACTTTCGCGTGCTGCCGCGCACCGTCATCTATGACCCCGAACTGTCGCGTACCTTGCCCGTCGGCCTGAGCGTGACCAGCGGCATCAACGCCATCGCGCATGCCGCCGAAGGGCTCTACGCACAGGACAGCAATCCCGTGATGGACCTGATGGCCGAGGAGGGCATTGCGGCCCTCGCACGTGCGTTGCCGGCGATCCGTACGAAGCCGGATGACATCGACGCGCGCAGCGACGCGCTCTACGGCGCATGGCTTTGCGGCAGCGTGCTCGGCAATGTCGGCATGGCGTTGCATCACAAGCTGTGCCACACGCTGGGCGGCAGCTTCAACCTGCCGCATGCCGAGGTCCACACCGTGGTGCTGCCGCACGCACTGATTTTCAACGCACAAGCCACACCGCATGCGATGACACGCATCGCTCGCGCGCTCGGCACCGCGTCGGCGCCTCACGGCATCCAGGACCTGGCCCGCGACAACGGCGCACCGGTCGCGCTGCGCGACATCGGCATGAAAGAGTCCGACCTGGACCTCGCCGCCGACATCGCCGTGCGCAATCCCTACTGGAACCCCAAGCCCTTCGGCCCTGCAGAGCGCAACGAGATCCGCGCCCTGTTGCAACGCGCCTGGGCCGGCGAGCCACCCGGCTGAATTTTTCCCACCGCAGTTCCCACAAGAAGGAGACATTCATGACGCTCAATCGCAGACAGTTCACGCAAGCCACCGCCGCATGGGTCGCGACCAGCGCCACGCCGCTCGCGTTCGCGGCCGACACGCTCAAGATCGGCTACGTGTCGCCCCAGACCGGCCCGCTCGCGCCCTTCGGCGAGGCCGACAAGTGGGTCATCGAGCAGATGAAGACGGCCTTCAAGGACGGCATCACCGTCGGCGGTACAAAGTACGCCGTGCAGATTGTGCTCAAGGACAGCCAGTCCAACCCCAACCGCGCGGGCGAAGTGGCCAACGACCTGATCCTCAAGGACAAGGTCGCGCTGATGCTGACGGCCGGCACGCCCGAGACCGCCAACCCGGTGAGCGATGCCTGCGAACTCAACGAGGTGCCTTGCGTATCGAGCGTGGTTCCGTGGCAGCCGTGGTTCTTCGGCCGCAAGGGCGACCCGGCCAAGGGCTTCAACTGGACCTACCACGTGTTCTGGGGCCTGGAGGACGTGATCGGCGCCTACACCAGCGGCTGGAAGACCGTCGCCACCAACAAGAAGGTCGGTGGCCTGTTCCCCAACGATGGCGACGGCAATGCATGGGGCGACAAGGAACTGGGCTTCCCGAAGCCGCTCGCGCAGATGGGCTTCACGCTGACCGACCCGGGCCGCTTCCAGAACGGCACGCAGGACTTCTCGGCGCAGATCGCGGCCTTCAAGTCTGCGGGCGTCGAGATCGTCACCGGCGTCGTCATCCCGCCCGATGCCAAGACCTTCCTCACGCAGGCCAAGCAGCAGGGCTTCAAGCCCAAGGTCATCACGCTGGGCAAGGCGCTGCTGTTCCCCGGTGCGATCGAGGCGCTCGGCGACCTGGGCGATGGCCTGTCCACCGAGGTGTGGTGGAGTCCTTCGCACCCGTTCACTTCCAGCCTGACGAAGCAGAGCGCCAGCGCGCTCGCCGCGGCTTACGAGGCCGACACGAAGAAGCAGTGGACGCAGCCGATCGGCTTTGCCCATGCGCTTTTCGAGGTCGCGTCCAACGCGTTGTCGCGTGCCAAGTCGACCAAGGCCGCCGACGTGCGCGATGCGGTGGCAGCCACCTCGGTCGCGACCGTGGTCGGGCCGGTGAAGTGGGGCGGCCAAGGCCCGATGAAGAACGTGAGCAAGACGCCGCTGGTGCTCGGCCAGTGGGGCAAGGGCACGAAGTACAAGGTCGAACTCACCATCGTCAACGACGAGTTGGCGAAGAACATCCCGACCGGCGGCACGCTGAAGTTGCTCTGACCATGGCTTTGCTCGCTCTTCATGCCGTGGGCAAGTCCTACGGCGCGCTCAAGGTCACCGACGACATCACGCTGTCGGTGGAGGAGGGCGAGACGCTCGGCATCCTCGGCCCGAACGGGGCAGGAAAGACCACGCTGTTCAACCTGATCTCCGGCGACGTGCGCGTGGACACGGGCCGCGTGGAATACGAGGGCCGCGACGTGACTGCGCTCAAGCCCAACCAGCGCTGCCACGCCGGCATCGGCCGCAGCTATCAGGTGCCGCAGCCCTTCGGCAACATGACCGTGTTCGAGAACCTCGTGACGGCTGCCTGCTTCGGTGCGCAGCAGGGCGAGCGCGAGGCCTGGCAGACGGCGTATGAGGTGCTGGACCAGACCGGCCTCATGGCGCATGCCAACAAGCCGGCAGGCGGGCTGACGCTGCTCAATCGCAAGCGGCTGGAACTGGCACGCGCGTTGGCCACGAAGCCGCGCCTGCTGCTGCTCGACGAGATTGCCGGCGGCCTCACCGAGCATGAAGCCAAGGTGTTGGTCGACGAACTGAAGCGCATCAAGGCGCGCGGCGTCACGATGATCTGGATCGAGCACGTGGTGCATGCGCTGCTGTCTCTGGCGGATCGGCTGTTCGTCATCAACTTCGGCCAGAAGCTCGCCGAGGGTGCGCCGCAGGCCGTGATGGCGGATGCGGAAGTGCGGCGCGTCTACATGGGGATCGAGGCATGACGCAACTGTTGGCAACCCATGGGCTGCAGGCCTGGTACGGCGATGCGCAGGCGCTGTTCGGCATTGACTTCGAGCTGGCGAAGGGTGAGCTGGTCGCCGTCATCGGTGCCAACGGCGCCGGCAAGTCGACCTTCCTGAAATGCCTGGCCGGGCTCGTGCGTGCGAAGCGCGAGGCGATCGCGTTCAAGGGCGAGGCCATCGGCGGGCTGCCTGCGGGCGAGATCGTGCGGCGTGGACTGGCGCTGGTACCGGAAGGGCGGCGACTCTTCCCGAGCCTCAGCGTGGAGGAGAACCTGTTGATGGGCGGACTCACACGGCGCGCTGGCCCGTGGAACCTGGAGCGGCTGTATGCGCTCTTCCCGATCCTCAAGGAGAAGCGCCATGTACCCGGTACCTCGCTCTCCGGCGGCCAGCAGCAGATGGTGGCGCTGGGACGGGCGCTCATGAGCAACCCGGAAGTGCTGCTCTGCGACGAGCTGTCGCTGGGGCTCGCGCCGATCGTCATCCGCGAGATCTACGCGGCCATGCCGGCCATCACCGGCGAGGGCATGACGGTGGTCATCGTGGAGCAGGACGTGACCATGGCGCAGCGCGTGTCGCAGCGCATCTATTGCTTGCAGGAGGGGCGCGTGTCGTTGCAAGGTCGATCGGACCAGCTGACGCACTCGCAGATCTCGCAGGCCTATTTCGGCGTCTGACCCACCATGATTGAAACCATCATCCAAGGCTTGCTTTTAGGCGGCCTCTACACCCTCTTCGCATTGGGCCAGTCGTTGATGTTCGGCGTCATGCGGCTCACCAACACGGCGCAGGGCGATTTCATCATCCTGGCCGCGTTCGCCGTCATCGGCGGCATCGCGGTGACGGGCGCCGCGCCCACGCTGGCGGCGCTGGCCTTGCTGCCGTTGGCCTTTGGCTTCGGCTATGCGCTGCAACGCTATGTGCTGAACGGCACGCTGGGCAAGGATCCGCTGCCTTCGCTGGTGGTCACCTTCGGCCTGTCGATCGTGATCCAGAACCTGCTGCTCGAAGTGTTCTCGGCCGACCCGCGCGCCATCGAGATCGGCGCCGTCGCCACGCAGGGCCTGCGGGTGGGGGACTCGCTCTCGCTGGGGGTCCTGCCGCTGGTCGTGCTGGCCGTGGCAGTGGCCGCGACGGCGGCGTTGCAATGGCTCTTCGCGCGCACGGCGATGGGCCGCGCCTTTCGCGCCGTCTCGGACGACCGCGAGATTGCCGAGCTGATGGGGCTGGATGCACGCAAGGTCTATGCACTCGCCACCGCCATCGCCTTCGTGCTGATCGCGATCGCCGGCATCCTGCAAGGCATGCGCACCACGGTGTCGCCGTCCGATGGTCCGCTGCTGCTGCTGTTCGCCTTCGAGGCCGTGATCATCGGCGGCATGGGCTCCTTCTGGGGCACGCTGGCCGGGGCCATGATCCTCGGCCTCACGCAGCAGATCGGCTTCCGGCTCGATCCTGGCTGGGGCATCTGGTTCGGGCACATCGTGTTCCTGGGCGTGCTGGTGTTGAGGCCGCAGGGCCTGTTGCCAAAGACAAGGGGCTGACCATGACCACTGCACCTCCCTCCGTGGTTCCCGTCATCGACGTGGTGCGCAGCAACAGCGCAAGCCGCACCGCGCTCGCGATCGGCATCGCGCTGTTGCTCATCGCGGCCAGCCTGCCGTGGTGGGGCGAATCGAGCTGGATGCGCGAGTTCGTCGAGATCGCCTGCTACTTCATCTTCGCGATGATGTGGAACCTGCTGGCCGGCTACGGCGGCATGGTGAGCATCGGGCAGCAGGCGTTCTTCGGCTTCGGCGGCTACGTCATGCTGGTGCTCGGCAACTTCGCAGGCGTGAATCCGTTCATCGCGATTCCGCTGGGTGCGCTGGCGGCTGCGCTCGTGGCGGTGCCGGTGTCCTTCGTTGCCTTCCGGCTGTCGGGTGGCTATTTCGCGATCGGCACCTGGGTGATCGCGGAAGTGTTCCGGCTGTCCTTCGCCAACATCTCGGCGGTGGGCGGCGGCTCCGGCACCACGCTGATCGCGTTGCGCGGCATCGAGAAGGCCACGCGCGAGAGCGTGACCTACTGGATGGCGCTGGCCTGCGTGGTTGCGGCCATTTCGCTGGTCTACCTGTTCCTGCGCAGCAAGCGCGGCCTGGCCCTGCTGGCGATCCGCGACAACGAGGTTGCTGCCGAATCGCAGGGCGTGCCGGTGGCGCGCATGAAGCTCGCGGTGTATGTGGTGGCGGCCTTCGGCGCCGGTCTGGCCGGAGCGCTGTACTTCGTCGGCAACCTGCGCATCAGCCCCGATGCGGCCTTCAGCGTCAACTGGTCGGCCTTCGCGATCTTCATGGTGGTGATCGGCGGCATCGGCCGCATCGAAGGGCCGCTGGTCGGCGCGCTCATCTTCTGGGCGCTCAACAAGTTCCTGAGCGACTACGGCACCTGGTACCTGCTCGGCCTGGGGCTGCTGGCGATCGTCATCACGCTGTTCTTCAAGCAGGGGCTGTGGGGCTATGCGCAGCAGCGCTGGGGCTGGTCGCTGTTTCCGACGCGGCGGCACCTGGTGCAGCGCATTCCCTGATCTCATTCCACCCCACGACACCCTATGCGCAACATCAACGAAAACACCATCACGCCCGCCGTCCTCGAGAGCCTCGCCGATTGCCCGGACCCACGCCTGAAGGAAGTCCTCTCGGCCCTGGTGCGCCATCTGCACGACTTTGCACGCGAGGCGAAGCTGACCGAGGCCGAATGGATGGCCGGCATCCAGTTCCTGACGGCGACGGGGCAGAAGTGCGACGACAAGCGGCAGGAGTTCATTCTGCTGTCGGACACGCTTGGGCTGTCCACGCTGAACGTGGCGCTTAACCATTCGAAGAGTTCGCAGGCGACCGAGGCGACGGTGTTCGGGCCCTTTCATGTCGCCGATGCTCCCGAGTTCGAACTCGGTGACGACATCTCCGGTGGGGCTGCCGGCGAGCCGCTGTTCGTGCGGGCGACCGTGCGAGGGCCGGATGGCGAACCGGTCGCGAATGCCGTGGTGGACGTATGGCAGGCTGATGCCGAAGGGCTGTACGACGTGCAACGCGCGGACCTTGCTGCGGCGCAGGGCAGGGGTGTCTTGCGAACCGACGCAGAGGGGCGTCTGCACTTTCGCGGCGTGATGCCGGTGGCCTATCCGATCCCCACGGACGGGCCGGTCGGGCGCATGCTGGATGCGACACGCCGACACCCGTGGCGGCCGGCGCATGTGCATTTCATGATCGTGGCGCCCGGCTACGAGACGCTGATCACGCACGTGTTCAGCGATGGCGATCGTTATCTGGACAGCGATGCGGTGTTTGGTGTGCGTAGTTCGTTGATCGGAGACTTCGTGCGTCATTCGGCGGGGGTGGCGCCTGATGGCAGCGAGCAGGCTGCGCCTTTCCATGTGCTGGACTTTGACTTTGTGCTGGAGTACGCAGGGGAAGTCGGCGCGGGCATCGGCGAGGGGTGACTCCCTGACGTGGCCATCGTCCAGTTCGTGCAACCCCCATCGTTGAAACCCGCCTTTGATAGGCCGCGCTTTTCTCCTAACTTCTCATTCGGTCTCGAACTTGAAACGTGTGGCGCCGGTGCCGATAGGCTGGAATAGCCGGCGGCCTTGCTCACTCATTGGATTGGGAAGTTCCATAACCCGCCATCGTTCTGGCTGGAAGACGAAAGGTACGTACAAGATCCTGTACTTGCGACTGCCATCGGACGCGCACTCTGCGGCGCTGCGCATCTCGTTCTGCGTGAATTCGAACTCGAAGGCGTCGTCGAGGTTGGACTTCACTTCATAGCGCCATTCGGTATCGACGGTCAGAACCCTGAAGTCATACCCCAGCTTGTCATCACCTTCCCAGTCGATTTCGAGCTTCCCCCGGTTTTCCGAAACCCAACACTGATCGTTGTAGCGATCCTTGTGCTTCTCCCGCAGAAAACAGCTCGCCAGATATTCGCTGGCAAAACCCATGGCGGCACGGACGTCTTCGGGCAGTCGCTCGTTCTGACTTCGCTTCCCGCCCTTCCCTCTTGGAGCGCCACCGCCTCGCCCCTCAGGCTGCGCTTGCTCGGCAAGCTTGAAACGACGACGTGAGCGCGTGAGCCATGCCCCGTCGACCATTTGCGCCTGCGCGAGCGCAACGAGGCTCTGAACGAACGTCTTGGATCGCGTGTCAAGCAGACTGTCCGCGAAGGTGATGCTGCGTCGGGCTACTTCGCCTTGCTCCCTCCGCTCCTGTTCTCTCTTTCTCTCGCCCAGCAAGTCCGACGGGTCGAGGCCAAGCGCGATCGCTTCTGTGATGTGCGGCATTGTGTCCGGCCAAACGTCGGCGCGCACGAGGGTGGGGATCTCCTGACCAGGCTCGACGCCGGCAAAGTCCAATAGTCCCAACTGATCGACCGACTTGAGCAATGCGGTGGAACCGCCCGTCCAAGGGTTGGCCCTCTCATTCAGATAACACCAGGCGCCGATCGTTTGCGCAGCTTCGTCGATGAAGCGCTGCAGCGTGCGCGTCGAGCGACCGCGGACGTGAGCAAGAGGCTCGAGTTCGAGTTCAACATCCTCTCCGACAACGTCAGCAAGCCTGATGCTGAACAGCGCTGCCACGTCCTCGCGCAGAAGCTCCTCACGGTCCATAACCCATCCCGGCTGGAATTCAAGAAAGCTTAGCGTGCGCAGGGCGACGTAGCGATTCAAAGGAGCGCCGGTCTGGTAGGCGGGCCAGAAATGGCGGCGGAGGCGGTCCACGACCACGGGCGCGAGCTCGGTCTTCCACGTCTCGAACAGGCGTCGCAACTCACTTTCGTTCGAAAGAATCGGCTGACCCATGGAGGAAAGCATCTGATTCAGCCGGGCGTAGTCCAGGCCGAGGGAACGCCGGATCTGGGCTAGATCCGGCGTCGCGAGTTCGTCGAGTAGTTCTTCCGGGGATACAGGCAGTCGATTGGCCAATATCCGCAGTGCATCGAGAACTTGTGTCCTGAGCGGACTTTCGCCGATCTGCCGTCCCAGCGCCCGGGCTGTCTCAAGGTCCGTCGCGCAGGCGACGATCGGCAGCAATCGGCGCACCAGCATATCGCCATCGGAACGAAGCGCAAGCGCATGCTCGCGCACCAATTCGACCTTGCAGCCTAGCGCACGCGCGAGTTCATCCTCCGTGGGACGCTGGCGGGGATCCGGCATCGCGGTCCGATTCGCGAGCCGCAGCATTAGCGTCTCAAGCGAGCGCATGCGACGGTCAAGCAGTATCGACAGGTGGGGGGCGGCATCGGCAAGAACCCCCCAGGTCATCTCCTGGCCCTGGCCGACGACGAGCGTCGGGTTCTCGTCGTCCGGAAATGCGAAGAATGGCAGCGCATCGTCCACCGGAACTCCGCCGACGGCGAGGCTGATGTTGCCGCAGTAGCGAAGGCGGATGCGGCGGAAGCGCTGTTCGACCGCCGAACTGGAGATCTGCCGTTCCAGTTCCCGCCCCAAGACCTCATTCGCCAGGACCGCAGCCTCGGGTAGCCACTCAAGCCCATTGCTTGCGATCAGGGGGTCACCAAGGTTCGGCACCATGCTGACCCCATCAACCAGCACGTCAACCTGGTTGCGGTCGATGCCCAGGGCCTCGAAGCCGCCACACGCCTGCAGTCTTTCGAGCGCGGGTCCGACGAGATCCTCATCACCCAACTCGAGGATCGGCTGCCCAGCAGCCATGACGGCCTTGGTTTCGGCGCGCAGCGGGTCGCCGGTCACGAACACCCGCCGAGGCTCGCTCGCGTTCCCGACCACCATCGAGAAGCCAAGCGACGTGACTGTGGCAACGGGCATTGCGGCTGGCAGTGCGACTTCGGCCTTGCAAGCGTCGGCCCAAACGCGCTGATAGATCCTGCGAAAGTTCACGCGCTCCCGCGGTTCTAGTCGACTTGACCCGTGGGCCAGGCTTGCGAGTTTGCGGATCACCTCGTTGGCATCCGACCAATCGCGCAATCCGACGGCGACGTCGAACAGGACGGCCGAGACGCGCCTCTCTTCGTCAATCAGGTCCACGAGTGCATCACGCGGACGATCGACATAGCGTGGCGGGCGCTGCTTGCGGTCCTTCGATGCCCAGAGCGCCCCCGGCCGCTCAAAGCGCTCGGGATCGCCCTCCGTAGGAATCCAGGGCTCAGTCGCAATGAACACGGCCGCAGGGGTCGGGAACACGCGCTCGTTCTGTTCGGCAGCCCAACGGTCATACCGTCCGAGGCGCCAGCTGAGCCACCCTTGATCTTCGTTGGCCAACTGCAAGAGGATCAGCTCGGCGAGGCGTTGGCGCGACTCAGCTGGGAGGGCTTGGTGCTCGACTTGCCCCGGGAAACGCCAGAGCCCGCCCCGTCGGGTATAGGTGGTTTGCGGGTTCGGCAGTTGGATGGCTTGACACGCGGCGGACCACGCCGGCGAACGGCCCTTGCTCAGAGCGCTCCTGCGGCGGAAGTCGTCCCAGGTCCACGAGGGCGTGCCGCTTGTCGGGGCATCTGCGTCGTCCAGCATGGGAAGGCCGTCACGGACGCCGGCCGCGCGCAGAAACTGCGTCCAAGGCTTGCGGTTGCTGCTGTCGGGCTTAGGCGCCCAACCGGCCTCAGTCGCAAGCAGGAATTCTGATGCGCGCTGGCAGTCTGGGGACTGCGGCGCCGCCTCCGCAAGGTAGGTCGCCAGCCTTCTTCCGCCCGGGGTCCATCCGTCGGAAAAGCGCGCTTGGCTTGCTGGTCGCCATCCGCTTCTAGTCTCAACGTGCAAATCGACCTGGCGAAGTATCTTTTCCGACTTGGCGCCCTCGGTGCGCCACACCTCGAACGCCCACTTTAGCGTCGACTCGCGCCGCTTGGGCGCCGGCTTGTCGCCGAAGGACGACTGCACAGTTCGCAACGCCTGCAGTGCGTCGTAGGGGCGAATCAGATCTGCCTTGATGAAATCTGCTATCACCTCCGGCGCCATCGGAATTCCGTCATCGAGCAGAGAGAACCTGCTCGCCACCGATGACGGCGGAAGCGGCGCGCGATCGTTATCCCGCACGCCCGTCTGCCTGACGAACACGGGCGTTCCGCCGCCCGTCACGCCTGCAGCCTGCAGGCTGCCGTCCCGAGCCTTTAGCACCGTCTTGCCAACGAGATGGCGCAGGCCGTTCGGATATGAGAGCGCCTTGCGTGTTTCCTCGTAGAGACTGCCCCAGGTGCGCAGGCCCGTCCCGTCTTGTTCCAGGGAGAGCGCAACCGACTGGATCCAGTCGGCTACCACGCGGTCATCGGGCGTTGGGTGCGCGTGCACCGCCTCCATCATCAGGCGGAGCCGTTCTAGTCGCTGGCTTTCCAACTGAGGGTCGGCGAGATTAGCGACACCTGCTTTAACCAGCCTTCGCACGCGGAGCAGTCTGTAGCCCTGCTCCTGCCAGATGCGAGCGTTGCGGAAGGTGGCCCAGTACTCATCTCCTCCGGCCGCAGGTACGACCGCGCAGTCGCGCCACTCCAGCCCGATTCGCTTCGAAGCACGTGACAAGCGCTGCACGTCGTCGGGCGCCCAGGCGGCGAGATCGAAGATGGTGTTGCGGCCGATTTCCGTTGCGAGCGCCTTGAGCTCCGTGGCCGCGAGTAGCGCGGTCACGGCGAGTTCGTCGAGCAGGAATGTGTTTAGCGGTAGTTCGAAGTTCGCGCGTCGCCGGTCGATCGACGCGTAGAACGGGGCGTCAACGTGCCCGCGGATCTTGGACGGGACCTCGGCCGCCATCGGCAAGAAGTTGTAGGTACGACCCTTTTCTCCTTCGCTCGCTGAGAGCGAGGCGGCCACGGCAACGCTGGGCTCGCCCTGCCAATCGCGCCATCGCGCGAGCTGAGGCTCCTTGGCAATACTGGCCTCGACCGCCGCGGAGAGCCCGGCACGGTCAACGGACCTTCGCGCGACGAGGTAACGCCGGCTGCCTGGCCCGATCGAGACGACTTCGTAGCGCAGCCTGGAGTCGGCACTCGGCGATGGCCGGCTCTGAATACTGCGCGACAAAGTGCGTCGACTGCTCACGCCCACGTCGTCGACTTCGATCTTCACGCGCGTGAGCCGGTCCAGGAACAAGAGCAGTGGCACGTCGAGATCGACAAGGGCGGTCACTTGTTCACGCGCGACATTGATCGCGACCGACCCGGACAGCGGCAGATGCACGACTGTCGCGAACCCCTCCCTGGCGAATTGCCTGACCTCCTCCGGCTGGTCATCGAGCGGCACCGTAGCAAGGTAGCGCGGAAGAACCTTCGCGACGTGATTGGCGATGGGATCTTCTGCGATGGCGAGAGTCGCCTTCTTGACTTCATCGAAACCGGCGAAGCGAAAGCAAAAGCCGGTGAACGTTTCGGCGGCCACCGACCCAGCCTGCGAGTAGATCCTCGGATCGTCGGTCAGTGTCTCCACGCTGCGGAAGCCGAAGCCCTTGTTGCCAATGCCCTGGCCGACCGTCTTGCTCGACACGCCGATGTTGCGGATGGCGTTCACGTTCTTCCAGTCGAAGCCATTGCCCTTGTTGGCGATGTAGAGGTCGCCGTCGGCACTTCCCCTAATCACTAGCTTGAGAAAGATTGATCCCTGCTCGCCGTCATCGTGTGCATCGTGCGCGTTCTGCACGAGTTCGAAGATCACGCGGTCGCCATACTCGCCGCCGATAGCCTCGCTGACGTTGCGCAGGCTCTCGTAGGTCAGCAGTCCAGACCGAATGGCATCGACGGCATTCCTAATTTGCGCCCTGAGGGTTGAGGTCAGCTTCTCCGCGGGTGTGAGCGAAAGCTGATCCGAGTCGGACGCCGGTGCAACGTCAATGAGCGGCATGTCTACGGCCGCTGAGGCGCCTCCGTTCACTTTTCAGCCACCTTACCGAACGCCGTCGAGGCAGCAAATGCAACGATTGCAGGTGAGTAACTTTCACGTTCGACGGGATTCGCCATGACTGGTGCGCTCCGATGGCCAAGATGGCACCTGCGAGCATAAGCGGGACTCGGGACGGTTGTTGCGGCGCGTCAACCAATCGTCGTAGCGAAGCTGTTGCCATCGCCCCGAAAGAACCGCGGTGACTTCCCTAGGTCGCCATGGATATCGCCAAACGCGCAACGGGTCAAACGAACTTTTAGCGATTGAGCGCCCAATCTCCAAACTCAAATCGGAGCGCACTGCGAGTGAGCCCAGTGTGTGTAAAGAAGACGCCTTTGTCGATTCTGTCTTTTGTAGTAGCAAGCAACGGCTCGCCTGCGTCGTAGCTTGCCCGCTCCTCCATGAGTCGCCGGGCTTCTTCGTTGCGCACTGCATCGATATGCCTGCCGAGGATGGCTTTCAGTTGCTCAGCAGTCACTACCTTGAGCGCAATCAGGTCGCTCAGCAAATCGCTGTAGTCCTCCTCCGGGGCTTTGTTCTTATCAGTAAAGATTTCGCTAAGTAGGGCCGAAAGCAAATCCACATTAAGGGGCTGCATCGTATCTGCAGCAGGCGCCGCTTGGGCGTATGAGCTCCGCTCTTCAAGAACGCGGTCCAGCTCAAGATCGACTGTTTCTAGCAGTGCTGAAATTCTGTGGATGGTGCGTCGTAGCGGCGGCGGAACGTTTTGCTCTTGCTTGTATTGGAGCTTGTGTGATGCTGCAGCCCAAATGTGTTGGGCCACTGTTCTGATCTGAACTTCCGCGCGAAGATCAGTAAGCCCTCTGAAGCTTGGAATGCGCGACCATTCCTCGGGTAGTTGCACGATCATGTGCTGTGACTGATATCCGAACTGCGATTCCTCTAGGCGCGCCCCGGTGTCCTCGAGGCTGATCACTCGAAAGGTGGCGGATAGGGCTGAGAGGGTCCTTGAAAGGTCGGAACGGAACAGAAGTATCGAGCGAATTCCTACAAGGTCGTCGAGTGTCTCGACGCTTGCAAGCGATAGGGCCTTTCTCTCTAATTTCTCCTCTAGCGAAACCCAGCTTTTGACTCGCGCCTCAAGTGGGACTGCAAGAGATATTTCTTTCCCGGCAAGAAGCTCGCCAATCTCATGCAAAAGCGCCACTTTCAACCGCTCTGCGAGTGGCTTGACGTCTGCATAGTTATTGCGTAACCGTTCGATGCTCATGGGGATAGGCCAAGTAGGAAATAACGCGACACATGGCTGCGCGATTCTAAGTAGATGCCGAGCCGCGGTTTGCGTTGAGTTAGGTCCGCTGACAGCCCGAGTCCAGCCTGCGCGCCCGTGGCGGTCATTTTTTTCAAGGTGAGACGGCCGCTCGTCCAGCGAGGATCAGCGGGCGCTTGTGAGGTAGCGCGCCCAAGGCAGCGCTGCCGTCTGCCAAGCGCGCCACGGCGGTTTACTTCGGCGCGGGCGAGAGGTGGTCGCTGAAAACCGTGGCGATACTGTGCGGGGTGAGTTGCGCCACCCAGCGCAGGATGCGAGCGAGCACGGCCGCTGGCGTCCAATAGCGATTCGCTTGAACCTCGCTCAAAGATCGGTCCACCACCACCTCAGGCGCTGCGCATGTCCGTCCCGGCAGCGTCGAAATAGTCCGCCAGCCGCAATCGTTCCTGCTCAAAGCTCGCCATGCCAGCACGCACCGCATCCCAGTCCCCACGCCGGCTCGCGCGATCAATGCCCTCGCACGCCGCCGCGAACGCAATCGCACCGACCATCTTGCTGGCGCCCGCCATGCGATGAGAAAACTGCGTCACCTGGGCGACGTCGTCACCGGCGATGGCCTGCCGCAGGCCCGCCGAGTCGTTCTCGCAGGTCTGCCGAAAGGCGGCAAGCACCTCGCCCACCATCGACGCATCGCCACCGCAGGTGGCCGTGAGCAGCGCCTGGTCGATGGGGCCGTTGGAAGTTGAAGACTGCGCGGTGGAACCCGGGCCGTTGGCATCGGACGGCGAGGCCGCCAGCGGCAACGGCAGCCATCTATCCAGCTTCTCAGTAAGCTGCGCCAGTTCCACCGGCTTCACCAGAAAGTCGTCCATCCCCGCCGCAAAGCAGGCCTCCGCTTCCCCCTGCATCGCATTGGCGGTGCACGCAATGATCGGCACGCGCTCGCGTCCCGTCTCGGCTTCCACCTTGCGAATCTCCCGCGCCAGTTCGTAGCCGTCCATGTGCGGCATGTGGCAGTCGGTGATGACCAGCCCGAAGCGCCCGGTCTTCCACAGCGCGAGCGCCTGCAGGCCGTCATCGGCTGTCTTGGCGGCATAGCCTTGCGTGCGCACCTGGCGCGCGATCAGCAGGCGGTTGACGGGGTGGTCGTCCACCAGCAGCACCAGCGTCCCTTCTGATTCGGCCTGCGCGGTGGCGGGTGCCACGCGTCGGGTGGCTGGCGTCGCGGGGAGGGCGTTGTCGGCACTGCCGTCCGGCAGCGACTCGGCGATCGGCATCGTCAGTTCCAGCGTGATCGTCGAGCCCTTGCCCGGCTCGCTGTCCAGCTTGATCGTGCCGCCCATGATGTGCGCCAGTTGCCGTGAGATCACGAGGCCCAGCCCGGTGCCGGCGGGCCGACGCCGCGCGTCATCGCCGTCGGCCTGGGTGAAGGGCTGGAACAGGCGCTTCTGGTTCTCGGGCGAGATGCCGATGCCGGTGTCCTTCACCTCGAAGCGCAGGCTCTCCTGGCCGTCCTTGCGGCCCAGCCACTGCACGTTGATGTCGATCCAGCCCTCGGAGGTGAACTTGATCGCGTTGCTGACGAAGTTGTTGAGGATCTGGCGCAGGCGCACCGGGTCGACCTTCAGCGCCGGGCTGACGCGCGGGTCGACCATGCGCCGCACGATCAGTCCCTTGCTGCTGGCATTGCCCAGGTAGATGCTCTGCACCTCCTCGACCAGCCGCTTGATCGAGACGACCTCCGGGTGCACTTCCAGCTTGCCGGCCTCGATCTTCGAGAAGTCGAGGATGTCGCCGATGATGCGCAGCAGCGACCGGCTCGACTCGCGCACCAGGCCTAGCGTCTCGCGCTGTTCCGCGTCCAGCTCGGTCAGGCTCAGCAGTTCCAGCATGCCCTGGATGCCGTTCATGGGCGTGCGGATCTCGTGGCTCATGGTGGCCAGGAAGGTGCTCTTGGCACGGTTGGCGGCTTCCACCTCGGAACTGCGCTGTGCCAGCGCGGCGTTGAGCTGCTCGATCTCGCGCTCCTTCTTCCTTCGCTCGGTCACGTCTTCCGACATGGTCAGCAGATAGCGCGGCTCGCCGTTCTCGTCGAGGATCGGGATCTTCTTCGCATGCAGCACGCGCACAGTGCCGTCGCGCGCGTGCAGCGTCTCTTCGGGGATGTCGATGGCCTGGCGCAGGGCGAGCGCTTCCCTGTCCTTGGCGGTGAAGAAGTCGGCCTCTTCCTTCGAGCTGACGTAGTCGTGCACCGTCTTGCCCAGCAGCTCTGCCTCGCTGCGACCCGTCAGCTCTTCGAGTGCACGGTTGACGCGCACGAGCTTCAGGTCGCTGGCGTTCTTCACCATGAATTGGTAGGGGATGTGTTGGATCACCGAGTTCAGGAAGGCGTAGGCCGTTTCCAGTTCCGCGGTGCGCACGCGAACGCGCGCCTCCAGTTCGGCATTCAGGGCGCGCAGGTCTTCCTCGGCCTGGCGCAGCGCGGCGCGCTGCTGGCGCTCGGCCAGCGCGCGCCGCACGGAGAAGCCCAGCCGCCGCAGCCGGTACTTGAGCACGTAGTCGGTGGCGCCGGCCTTCATGCAATCCACGGCTTCTTCTTCGGTCAGCCCGGTGGAGATCACGATCAGGATCTGCCGCGGCTGCAACTGGCGCACCTGCTGCACCATCTCCAGGCCGCCGACCTCGTAGGCACACAGCAGCAGGTCGAAGGCTTGTCCTTGCAGGGCCGAGAGGAAGTCCTCGTCGCTTTGCACCCACTCGATGTCGCAGTCCAGGCCCTCGTCCATCAGCATGCCCTGGACGCGTTGCGCATCGGTCGGGTTGTCTTCCAGGTGCAGCACGCGGATGGCGGTGGTCATTGGGCGCCATCCTGTTCAGTGCGCAGCGACTGGACCACATCCTTGAACTCCTCGCGGTTGCGATCGCTCAAGGTGGAAAGGGCCTCATGCGCATGCAGGATGCGCTTCTGCACGGCAGCGAGGTCGTCGCCGCCGGTGCCCAGCGCATAGAACTCCGGCGCGGCGGCAATGTCGTCGCGGATCGCGGCTTGCACCTGCTCCATGCTCAGCTCCTCGAACATGGCGCGCACGGTCGGTGTCACGCCGGAAAGCACCACGCCGCCCCGCGCGACCAGTTCATGCACGGTGCCCAGCCAGGTGCTGTCCATGTATTCGCAGCGGGAGAGGTCCAGCACCACGCGGCGTCCGCCGTCCAGCACGGCCAGTGCCGTTTCATGGAAGGCATCGCAATGCATCCACGTGGCCCGGCCGCGCAGCGCCAGGTGGGCGGCATGCTCCGTTTCGCCATAGAACACGACGTCGCCCTCGGGCCGCGGCGCGCTGTCCTGCGCACCCGTGGGAAGTTCCGCGCCGTTGTCGAACCACGAGGCGCCGGCGTGCGCGTCGATGAGCAGGATGGTCACGTCATCCCGGTCCGTGCCGGCAGGGGCACCGGCGTGAAGCTGCGACAGCATTTCCTGCGCACTCGACAGCGGACTGGCCAGCACCTGCTGCAACAACTCCAGGTCATGCTCCGATCCGGTGGGCAGCAGCCCGTCGGTGTAGAGCAGGATCCGGTCGCCTGCCAGCAGTTGAATGCGCTCCTGGCGGAACTGCGCGTCCGGCGCCAGCCCGAGCGCGGGCCCAGTGCGACGGATGAGGCTCGTCGGCCGTCCCTCGCGCGCATGCAGCACGGGCGGATGGCCGGCCGATGCCAGCGTGAGGCTGGAGTCCGATGTGTCCAGCAGGCCGAACACGGCCGTCAGGAAAAGCCCGGGTGCCGCATGCGCCTCGCAGATCGAACGGTTCACCGCGTCCAGCACCTGCGCCGGCGGCAGCGCCAGGCCGGTGGCTGGATCCACCAGCACCAGCCGCTGCTTGAACAGCACCGACAGCATCGCCGATGTCACGCCATGGCCGGTGGCATCGGCCAGGTAGAAGGCGAGATGCTGCTCGCCCAGCCGCACCACGTCATAGAGGTCGCCGCCCACATGCTGCCCCGGGCGGTAGACCGCATGGATGCAATAGCCTTCCATCGGTGGCGGACTGCGCGGCAGCAGGGCGCGCTGGATCACCTCGGCGCGCTCCAGGTCGCGGCGCAGCAGGGCGGAGGTCTCCTCGAGTTCGCGGACCTTGTGCTGCAACTGCCGATGCAACCGCTCGCGCTCGGCCAGCAGTTGCCGCTTTTCCAACGCGTTGCGCACCGCCACGCCCATCTCTTCCGTGTGCGGGGACTTGGGCAGGAAATCGAAGGCGCCGAGACGGATCGCGGCCAGCGCCGAGTCGAAGGTCTCCAGCCCGGACAACACGATCCACATGGCATCCGGCACGGCCTGCCGGCCCCAGCGCAGCAGCTCCAGCCCGTCCATGCGCGGCATCATGATGTCGGTCAGCACCAGGGCGACGTCCGGGTGCTCGCGCAGCACCGCTTGCGCCGCGATGCCGTCGGCCGCTTCAAGGACCGGGGCGCAGCCGAACTTCTCCAGCGCCCGCTTCACCATCAGGCGGGTCACAGGCTCGTCGTCCACCACCAGCGCGAGGGGCGAATCAGGATCGAGGTTCATCAACTCCACCGGCAGTGGTGAGGGAGGGAGATTCTCGGAGTCGGCGGGGCCGATGGCAAGCCGACGAATTCATCGGCGGGAGCGGCAACTCTGAAGCCCGGTTAAAGGGCGCCTGTACCGCTGTCCAGCATTTCCCGCACCTTGGCCGCCAGCGCGGCGATCTCGAAGGGCTTGGTGATCACCTCCATGCCGTCGTGTACCAGGCCGTTGCGCACAGCCGCGGTTTCCGCGTAGCCGGTGATGAAGAGCACCTTGAGCGCCGGTCGCAATGCGCGCCCCGCATCGGCCACCTGCCGGCCGTTCATGCCGCCGGGCAAGCCGACGTCGGTGACCAGCAGGTCGATGCGCCCGGCCGCCTGCAGCATGCGCAATCCGCTGGGGCCGTCTTCCGCCGCGAGCACGGTGTAGCCCGCCTCTTTCAGCACCTCGTCGACGACCTGCCGGACCGTGCCTTCGTCCTCGATGAGCAACACGGTCTCGCCGCCGCCCTGGCCGGCGGTGTCCGGGCTGGTAGGGGGCTCCTCGAACGGTGCTTCTCCCATGTGCCGCGGCAGGTAGAGGCGCATCGTGGTGCCGCGACCCACTTGCGATTCGACGCGGATCTGCCCGCCCGACTGCCGCACGAAGCCATACACCATCGACAGCCCGAGCCCGGTGCCTTGCCCCAGCGGCTTGGTGGTGAAGAAGGGGTCGAACACGCGCTGCACCACTTCCGGCGTCATGCCGGCGCCGGTGTCCGTGACGCCCAGGCAGACATAGTCGCCGGGCGGCGGTTCGCGCGGGACCGCACCATGGGCCTCCAGCGATTCGTTGCAGGTCGCGATCATCAACTGGCCGCCCGACGGCATCGCGTCGCGGGCGTTGATGCACAGGTTCAGCAGTGCGTTCTCCAGTTGCGAGCTGTCGATCCGGGTGGGCCACAGATCGGGCGCGCGCTCCACCACGACCTGCACGGCCGGCCCGACGGTCCGCACGATCAGTTCGCTCATGCCCTGCACCAGCCGGTTGACGTCCACCGGCTTGGGGTCCAGCGTCTGCCGGCGTGAGAAGGCGAGCAGGCGCTGGGTGAGGGCGGCAGCGCGACGCACGGAGCCTTCGCTCATCTCGAGGTAGCGATCGATGCCGTCGAGCTTGCCCCGCTTCATCCGCATCTGCATCACCTGGAGGCTGCCGCTGATGGCGGCCAGCAGGTTGTTGAAGTCATGCGCGATGCCGCCGGTGAGTTGGCCGACGGCTTCCATCTTCTGCGATTGGCGCAAGGCCTCCTGCGTCTCGGCATGGGCCCGCTGCTCGCGCAGCCGGTCGGTGATGTCGGTGCTGGTCTGGAAGGCGCCGAACTGTTCGCCGTTTGCGTCACGCAACACCTCGAACTTGATCTCGTAGGTGCGCCGCGCACGATTCGGATCGCCGAACTCCCGCTGGACCGTGAAGGATTCGCCGGCCATGGCCCGGCCCCAGAGGGCGAGGGCGGCCTCGCGTTGTTCCGGCAGCTCGCCCATCAGGTCCAGCAGGTTGTCGCCGACCGCGGGGCGGATGCCGTAGATGCGCTCGAATTCGTCGACGTTGGCCTTGTTGATCGCCAGGATGCGGTAGTTCCGATCCAGCACCTGGATGAAGTAGTCGGTGGTCTGGACGATGGCCGCCAGCACGTCACGCTCGGCCGTGCGGCGCGCCAGTGCGGCTTCATGCTGCTTCTCTGCCGTGACATCGCGGGCGATGCAATAGAACTTGTTGTCTTCCGGCACCGCAACCCATGAGAGCCAGTGCCAGTTGCCGGACTTGTCGCGGTGGCGGTTCTCGAAGCGCAGCACCGGCTGTTGGTGCAAGGTGGCATCGGCCCAGGCGGCCATGGTGCGGGCGAGATCATCGGGATGCAGGAGGTCCTGCAAGACCGCACGGGTCATCTCGGCTTCGCTCCAGCCCATCGTCTTCTCCCAGGCGGGGTTGACGGTCTCGAAATGGCCCTCCGCGTTGAACACGCACAGCATCTCGGGCGTGACTTGCCAGGTGCGGCCATGGGCCAGCGTGCGCTCGATCACGCGCTGCTCCAGGTCGGCATTCAATGCGCGCAGGCGTGCTTCGCTATGGCGCACCTCGGCTTCAGCGCGGACCCGGTCGGTGACGTCGTAGCCGCCGACGAAGATGCCCTGCACATCATCCGCGGCATCACGGATGGGCTCGTACAGGAGGTCGATGAAGCGGCTGCCACCTTCGCGGTCCACTTCGATCGGGACGGCATTGGCCCTGACCGGCTTGCCGGTGGCATAGACCTGGTCGAGCAGTTCATGAAAGCCCTGCCGGACGAGTTCGGGGAACACCTCCCGCACCGGGTGGCCGATGAACTCGCGCGGGCCGGCGATCTTGATGTAGGCGTCGTTGACGTACTCGTAGACATGGCGCGGGCCCGCCAGCACGCAGGCGAATCCGGGCATCTGCTGCAACAGGCGCTGTTGGCGTTCGAGCGCCGCGCGCGAGCGCACGTCGGCGAGCACCTTGGCGGTGGTCTCGATGACGGTGTCCAGCATGCCGACGACCGTCCCGGTTTCGTCGAACACCGGGCCGTAGTTGAAGGTGAACCAGGCATCCTCGAGATGGCCATTGCGGTTGACGCGCAGCAGGTAGTCCTCGATGAAGGTCGATTCGCCCGCCATTGCCTTTTCAGCGATCGGCTGCAGTTGTGCCCAGCCCTCGCTCCAGGTCACGCGAAGCGGCTGCCCCAGGGCCTCGGGCTTGGCGCCGAGCAATGGGTGGTACGCATCGTTGTAGATGGCGATGAGGTCCGGGCCCCAGAACAGGCATGACGGGATCTTGCTTGCCAGCACCAGGTCGACTGCGATGCGCAGCGCGCCGGACCAGCGCGAGATCGCGCCCAGCGGGTTGGTCGCCCAGTCGAATGCGCGAACCTTTGCCCCCATGTCGCCGCCACCTGCGACGAAGGATGTCTCGATTGCCTTGCTCATGCAGTGTCAATGCATAGACGCGCCACGCCTGGATGCGGATGGTCGCATGTGAGCCTCCCCTTGATCTCGACGCTGCCAGCACTTGCGAGGCTGTTTGAACGTCGGCCGAATGGCCGTTCCGTGCGGATTCTCGCCGCTGAAGGACAGTGCATGCCGGCCTGATTCAAGATGAGACAACGTCGACTTGCCTGCTGCGACAGACAGCGTGCGCACTCCACTCAATTGCGGGCCAGGCAGTAGCTGAAGAACTCCTCGAGCTCGGTCGATTTGTCGAATACCGTGTCGGCGCCGGCGTCCCGACATGCACTTCGCGTGTCGTCCGTCGCGAAGTTGGACAGGACGACCACCCGTTGCTTCGGCTGGCGGCCGTTGCACCATTTCACGACACCGAGCCCGGTTCCTTCTCTGAGGAACAAATCGACGACGGCAAGGTCCCACATGCCCTTGTGCAATGCCAGCCAGTCGATGGCCTCCTGCTCGGATTGAGCGGTGGCCATCACGCTGGCGGAACCCAAGTCTGCAAGCGCCGGGATCAAGTGTTCGCGGATTCTCTCGTTGTCTTCCACCAGGAATACGGAGATTGCCATTTCTCGGTCCTTGATCTTTCTTTCTTGAACCGAGTCTGAACGCGCCGGTCGCGATTTCAGTGGGCGCTCAGGAGTCTTGTCGGTAGGATTGATGCTCGCCAAACGGCACCCGAACATGAACAACAAGTCTTCGAAGCTCCAGGCAAGGTTGAAATGGGAAGCCGCATGCGAGCGACTTTCCTTTGTCTTGCATCCGCCTGTCGATGCTCCTCTGCAGGAAGGTGCGCCGGACCTGGAATCCGCGCTGATGCTGGCGCAGGCCGCGCTGGAGGAAATCCGGCGTGCCTTCGGGTCGGAACTTGGGTCAAGGGCTGACGCCGACCGCTGAACGCGCGGGTCATTGGGGAAAAAGGATGATGGCGCAGCGGCTGCCGTCATGCTAAGAAGCGGATCGGAAAGTTGATCGCATCGCCATGCAGCGCTGCGACGACTGTTTGCTTCACTCACCCCACGAGGAAGTTCATGACCATCTCCATCAATGGGTCGCCGGCAGCGTTGCCCGGTGATCCGCGGGTTTCATTGCTCGATTTCCTGCGCGAGCACCTTCATCTCTACGGGGCCAAGAAAGGCTGCAACTGTGCTGGTCAAGTTTTTTCAGACACTGCGATAGGTTGTTTGATTGCCAATTGCTGCTCGAAGGCATTGGGCGGCAAGTTGCCCAGTTTGGAGTGCAGGCGCACGCTGTTGTAGAAGCCCACGATGTAGTGGGCGATGTCGGTCATTGCTTCG
>NZ_JBBKZT010000037.1:0-32906 GCF_037889975.1 Variovorax rhizosphaerae
CAATGGAAGGCCTCGTAAAACCCTGGGCTGGAGAACGCCTGCCGAAGCGCTGAATGCCCTACTATCCGACGCTCAAGCAACTCGTGTTGCGACGACTCCTTGAACCCAAGCAGTACACCAGCATCGCCTTTGGCGAACGGTGCAAGAAGATGGGCGTGCGGCCGTCGATGGGAACCGTCGGCGATGCCTATGACAACGCGATGGCCGAAAGCTTCTTCGCCACGCTCGAATGCGAGCTGATCGACCGGCGCAGTTGGCAAACCAAGACCGAGGCGCGACTGGCGCTGTTCACCTACATCGAGGGTTGGTACAACCCGCGCCGACGCCACAGCGCACTCGGACAGATCTCGCCGGCCGCATTTGAAAGGAACTACAAAGCAAGTCCAAGCAACCGCCTCGCCTCGAACACGACTTGACCACCGTCGGCGTCTGCGTGGCATGCGCCACGCCGCCGGTGGACAAGTCTGCGTTGCAGGCCAATCTATCGACTTGAGAATCAAGTCTCAACCCGTCCGCGCAACAGGGTCAAGTCCAACTTCAAATACCTGGTTCACCACGGCGGAGGCAGCGCCAACCACAGCTCCGAAAGCGCGACCTCTTGCACGGCTCGATCTTGAGGCGGTGCACGCGGCTTCATTGCCCAAGCTTCCTTGAATACGTCGAGATGCTGAGCCACTTCCTTGGCGCGATACAAGGTACGAGTAAGCCCGCGTAGAAGAGCTGAAGCGCATGTCATTCTTGCTAAGCGCCCTGCGTGCCTCTGTGCTTACTCGCTCAGCCAGCGTGGCATCGACGAGGGGAGCGAGTTCGATGCCCAACTGTTCGAAATAGTCGACCTTCATCATAAGAATTCAACCCCGGCGGCATCTCAATCACCCGCTTGGAACATCCTACGCCGCCTTCTTCAGCGCTATGACTCGACGCTGAAGCGTCTCGAGAAGTACCTTCTCCTGCTCACGAGCAGCTGCGATTCCGCGCGCTCGGACATGACCATATCCACGGATACCGTCCGGCAGCTTCGCCAGCTTGACTGCCGCGTCGTAGTGACCGGCGTCTCGCGTTGAGGCGATGACCGACAACGCTTGGTCGACCATGGACTTGTACTGCACAATCAGAGCGCGCTCCGTTCGGCGCTCCTCCGTGCGGCCAAAGACGTCAAAGGTCGTTCCACGCAGGAAACGCAGCTTCGCCAGAATCCGGAACGCGGGGATGACCCACTGCCCGAACTCGCGCTTCTTGGGCTCGCCGGTTGCGGAGTCTCGCTTCGAGAGGATTGGCGGAGCCAGGTTGAACACCAGCTTGAAATCGCCCTCGAACTTGCGCTCGACGCTCTGCAGGAAGCCTGTATCGGTGTAGAGGCGAGCCACCTCGTACTCGTCCTTGATGGCCATCAGCTTGAAGTAGTACTTCGCTACGGCGCGAGTGAGGTCGGTGCGACCGGGGAAGCTGCTGTGTTCGATGCTGCGAACATGCTCCACATAACTGGCGTATTGCGCGGCATAGGCCTCGTTCTGGTAGTCCGTCAAGAAGCGCGTGCGCCACTCAATGGCCTTTTCCAGGTCCTCGATGACTGCGGGCGAGAGTCCTGCGCCGTGGTCGGCCTGGAGGTTCGCCAACATGCGCTCGACCGCATTAAGGTCCACAACCGTACGGCGTCCCCACAGAAAGGCGTCTCGGTTCATCTGCTGCTGCGCGCCGTTGAGCTCGATGGCCTTCTCAATCGCTTCGGCTGTCACGGGAATCAATCCGCGCTGGTAGGCAAAGCCCAGCATAAACATGTTCGCCGCTATGCCGTCACCCAGCAGTGCTGTTGCGATGCGCCCAGCCTCCACGAAGTCTGCGCCCTCGGCGCCGACCGCATCCACGATGTTGCGCTGCAAGCTACCTCGCGGATACTGCATGTCGGCCTTGCGAGAGAACTCTCCCGGCATCGTCTCCTGGGTGTTGACGACCATGCGCGTGCGGCCCTTGCTTGTGGCGGCCAGCGTCTTCGAGTTGCCGGCAACAATCATGTCGCACCCCAGTACCAGATTTGCACCTCCGGCCGCGATGCGGATGGTCTTGATGGCCTCGGGCGACTTGCCAAACCGCAGGTGGCTCCATACTGAGCCGCCTTTCTGCGCAAGACCTGCCATGTCCAGGATGCCACAGCCCAGGCCTTGAAGGTGAGCAGCCATTCCCAGAATCGCGCCGATGGTCACTACGCCGGTGCCGCCCATGCCCGTGATGAGGATGCTGTAGACGCCGCGCTCAAGCGATGGCAGTTCTGGCTCCGGAAGAGCGACGAACAGGCCGCCGGAGTCGGCGACTCGCTCTGGCTTGCGAAGCGAGCCGCCAAGCACCGTAACGAAGCTGGGGCAGAAGCTCTTCACGCAGGAGTAGTCCTTGTTGCAGGACGACTGGTCAATGGTCCGCTTGCGACCTAGCTCTGTCTCGAGCGGCTGGACCGACACGCAGTTGGACTTCACGCCGCAGTCGCCACACCCTTCGCAGACGAGGTCGTTGATAAGCAGTCGCTTGGCTGGGTCCGGAAACTTGCCGCGCTTGCGCCGGCGTCGCTTCTCCGCAGCGCAGGTCTGGTCGTAGATGAGCGCGGTAGCTCCCTCAATCTCCCGCAGCTCCTTCTGGATGACGTTGATGTCGTCGCGATGGTGAACGGTCAAACCCTGGGGCCAATTGATGCCAGCAGGGTACTTCTCGGGCTCGTCGCTGACGACCACGATGCGCTTGACGCCCTCGGCGTGGACTTGGTGCGCGATGGTGGGAACGTCAAGCGGTCCGTCGTGGCGCTGACCTCCCGTCATGGCCACAGCGTCGTTGAACAGAATCTTGTAGGTGATGTTGGTCTTCGCCGCGACTGCGGCTCGGATGGCCAGCAGACCCGAGTGAAAGTAGGTCCCGTCGCCGATGTTCTGGAACATGTGCTGGCGCTTGGAGAACGGAGCCTCGCCGACCCACGACATACCCTCAGCACCCATCTGCGTGTACCCGGTGGTGGAGCGGTCCATCGCCTGGGCCATCCAGCTGCACCCAATCCCAGCGTAGCCCTTGCTGCCTTCCGGGAGCACCGTCGACGAGTTGTGGGGACAGCCGCTGCAGAAGTAGAAGCTGCGAGACAGGATGTCGATGACGCCTTTTGGGACACGCATGGAGCGAATCTCATCGAGCCGTTGGCGCAAGGCTTCAAGCTTGCCGTCGTGAAGCTGCAGAAGGCGCTCGGCAATGGCGACCGCGATTTGGTTAGAGTCGAGCGCCATTTCCGATTGGAAGAGGCTTTGTCCCTCCTCATCGAGCTTCCCGATGATGGCGGGCGCGCCGACTTTTCCGTAGAGCTGCTCCTTGAACTGGGTCTCGAGCAGGCTGCGCTTCTCCTCCACGACGATGACCTTCTGGAGCCCTTCCGCGAAGCGCACGGCCCCGGTGGGCTCCAAGGGCCAGGTCATGCCGACCTTGTAGATGCGGAGCCCGAACTGGCCCGCCTGCTCTTCAGTGAGGTCCAGGTCGTGCAGGGCCTGCAGCACGTCGAGGTAGCTTTTCCCGTGTGTGACGATGCCCAGCTTCGCCGAGGCGCCATCCACGACGATTCGGTCGATGGCGTTGGCTCGCGCGAAGGCCTTCACGGCCTCGAGCTTGTGCCGGTGCAGCCTGGCTTCCTGGGCGTGCGGCGTGTCGGGCTGGCGGAGGTTCAGGCCGTCCGCCGGCATTTCCACGTTGTCGGGCAGAACGATGCGAACGCGGTCTACGTCGACGTCGATGGAAGCGGTAGCCTCCACGGTGTCCTTGACACACTTCATGCCGACCCAGCAACCGCTGTAGCGAGACAGTTCCCAGCCGAAAAGGCCGAAGTCCAGGATTTCCTGGACGCCGGCGGGGCTCAGCACGGGAATCATGGCGTCTACCATCGCGAACTCGCTCTGATGGCAGGTCGTCGAGGATTCGCAGGTGTGGTCGTCGCCCATCAGGACCAGGACGCCGCCATGCTTCGATGAGCCCGCCAGGTTCCCGTGCCGGAAGGCGTCACCCGTACGGTCAACGCCGGGCCCCTTGCCGTACCACATGGCGAACACGCCGTCGTACTTTCCTTCTCCGCTGGCCTCGGCTTGCTGCGAACCCCAGACCGCCGTGGCAGCCAGGTCTTCGTTTACACCTGGCACGAACACGACGTTGTGGGCGGCGAGAGGCTTGGCAGCCTTGTTGAGCTGCTCGTCAAAGGTGCCGAGTGGCGAACCGCGGTAACCGGTGATGTATCCAGCGGAGTTGAGCCCGTGCGCCCGGTCGCGCATGTGTTGAGTCATCGGTAGCCGCACCAGTGCCTGGGTACCAGAAATGAAGACCCGACCATGGGCGAAGGTGTACTTGTCGTCGAGGCTGACTGGGTGAAGGCTCATTCGGACCTTTCAGGGTTGAGACCGGACCGGCGCGCCTCGCGAAGGCGACAGGGCTCGAGCGCCGAATGCCGCTGGGATAGGGAAACCTCGCATTTGAAGCAGGCCGGTAAAAGTTCTATAACTCTATGTCGGTACAAGTGTCGACACTTATCTTTTGAGCTCATGAATATGCAATCGGCGTCATGGAAATCCCTTGGTAGAAGCTCTCTGCGCTCCAGGGGCAAGGCGCACGGCTTTGCGGTTGGCGAAGGAAGCGGAATAACGACGGTCTCGAACCAGTCCAGCCCGTGAAGTCCTCAAAGACCAAGCAAATGCAGCCTGCGAGAGCTGCGACAGTCAAGGACGAGAGCAACGTGCAGCGGCTCTACTACGAGCTACGCGACCGGGCAATGCGGTACGACTTCAGGCCGGGCGCCCGAATCAATGAAAAGCAACTCGGTGAGCAGTTTGGTGTTGCGAGGGCCACCCTCCGGGAAGCTCTGAATCGGCTTGCTGCAGAAGGCTTGCTGGAGTTCGTTTTGAACAAGGGGTTCTACCGCAAGGCCATCAGCGTCGACGAGGTCTTTGACCTCTACCAAGTTCGCATCGCCCTGGAGCGTCGAGCCGTGATGCTGGCAATCCAGCGCGCATCAGACGCCGACATCGCTTCGGTTAAGGGTTTCTGGATCGACGTGATGAAGCAATCCGCGGCGATGTCCACCGGAGACATGGTTCTCGCCGATGAAGAATTTCACCGAAGGCTTATTGCGCTCTCGCACAACAAGGAGATCATGTCGTTCATGGATATCGTCACGCGTCGAATCCACGTCGCTCGCCACGTAGACATCGAGCAGCTGTCGTCGTGGAACCTTACGTCGTTCGATGCGCATATGAACGTCATCGACTTCATCGCACTACGAAAGACCGAGGAAGCGCTACAGACGCTCACCGACCACATCGACATGAGCCTCAAGCGGGCAATCGAAATCACAAGGGAAATGGTTGCCCGCTTCTTCTTGGTTGAAGCATCGGCATCGCTTCAGGCCGCCGACCGCTCTTCCAAGGCAGAAAAAGTGACTGCGTAGCAAGGCTTGGGTAGTCGTAACCGCGGTTGAGTTCTTCGGGAGATTTCGATGTCCGACCCTCTACGCATCATTCATGGCCGATTCGGAAGGGCCGTACTCGTGCGCCTGGACCATTCCATGGTCCTCCATGCGCACAGAGAATGTCACATCGTTTTCAAGATAGGTGGGGCGGACATTCAGTTTGGCGTCGGTGCCAAGGAGTATCCCGTTACGGCGCAAAGCGCACTCATGATTAACGCGTGGGAACCTCACTACTACCACTACAGAGAGACTGGGGCCAAGACCGTCCTGCTCGCCTTCTACCTCAACCCGCATTGGTTGAAAGAGGTTGACCGTCGCTTCGCGGGAAGCACCCATCCCAAGTTCTTCGAGCGTCCAGTGGAGGTTCTGAGTCCCCGCCTTGCACGAGGACGCGACGACGTCCTCGATGCGCTCGGGCAGCTCGAGCCGCCGAACGTGCAAGACATGGAGAACCTCATCGCATCCATCTTCTCGGAGATTCTCACGCTGTCTCCTCCTCGAACGCTCCCTCAGCTCGCAAGCGAACGGGTTGAGCGCGACTACGACGCGCGCATTCGAAAGATTGTCGAACGCATGCTTGGCGACGGTGACTTGCTCAGCAGCCCTGAGGACATGGCGGCTTTAGCTGGGTTGTCACGCGCGCAGTTCTTCAGGCTTTTCAAAAAGTCGACCGGACTGCCGCCCACCTTGTTTCTGAGCATGTTGAAGATGGAAGCGAGCCTGCAGAAGGTTGCTCAGCGCGACATCGCCCTGCAGGACATTGCCTTTGACCTGGGATTCGATACGGCTGGAAACTTCACGCGCTTCTTCGTTGGGATGCAGGGTTTTGCGCCCAGCAAATACCGCAAACTTCTCGAAGTCGTTTGAAGACATCTCGCGGGCGCTCTCCCATCCGTTTGAATGGGATTGCCTGAGCGAAGGTTCGGCTACTGACGCCCACACTTGGAGCGCCAGCGTGGTTTGCCAGCTGGAAGAGCTGAAAGGCCTACTTCCACTCCACCAGAATTTCTCGGTAGTCCTCGGTCCCGACGTTCTTTGCTTTGTGTTTTGCTGGTACTTTGACACCCTTGCCAATCTCCGACATCACCTCAATGGTGCCGTCTTGGACTTTGAGCTCAAAGATGCCGTTGGTGGGAACCGGGAACAGGCCCACGTCGTTCCCATGCTCGTCGTAGATTTGAAGAGGCGCCCCCTGGACTGCGAACCACATGTACGAATGGTCATGCGTGTGAACAGGGGTCTCTTCGCCTGCGGGCAGAACAAAGTCCCAAACGATGATTTTGTCGTTCTCAAAGAGCTTCCTGCTTCCGACTCCGGCCTCTTTGCTCGCTTGCGTTGTCTCCATGATTTTGTCTCGCTAAAAACGGCTAATAGCCAAGTTTCAGTACGGCACGATGGCCTCCATCTCAGAGTCGCTATCGGCGCATCATCGTGGCAACGCGCGAACCGGGACTCTGAATTTGAATCTTGGCGCACGAGTACGGAAAGGGCTTATCCAAACCCCTCGCTCCTTGTCGCCAAGGCTCAGGACTTATCGATACGTCTCATGAAATGACTTGGTAGTCGACGAGGGTGATGACACCAGCCGACAGCTTGCACTGGGCGCTCTAGTGTTGTGAGTTAGAAGTTCGTTGAACTATTCCTGAGCGTCAAAGTCTCTCGTGTACCGTGTGTACTCGACGAGGCTGCAATGAGCGGAAGACCCAAAGCGACACTGGTTTTGACGGACGCCGAACGTGAAGAACTCAAGGCGCTGACGCTGCGACGCAAGACAGCGCAGGCCCTGGCGCTGAGAGCGCGCATCGTGCTGGCCTGCGCCGACGGTCAGGACAACAAGGTGGTTGCTGCGCGCCAGCGCGTCACGCCGCAGATGGTGAGTAAGTGGCGGGCACGGTTCGTCGAACATCGACTCGATGGCCTGCTGGATGCGCCGCGCTCTGGCGCGCCAAGAACCATCGACGATGCGCGCGTTGATGCGGTGATCGCCAAGACGCTGGAGAGCGTGCCACGCGGCGCGACGCACTGGAGCACGCGCACCATGGCCAGCGCAGCCGGGCTTTCGCAGACGGCCGTCTCGCGCATCTGGCGCGCCTTCGGGTTGCAGCCGCATCGCCAGGAGACGTTCAAGCTGTCGACCGATCCGATGTTCGTCGAGAAGGTGCGCGACATCGTCGGCCTCTACATGGATCCGCCCTTGATGGCGATGGTGCTGTGCGTGGGGTAAACGTATTTTTTCCGCAAATTGACACGGTCACGTGCAGGCGGGAGTTTGCGACTTGATGCTGCGGTTTGTAACCGCGGCCTCACACGTTCGTGTCAGGAGTAGATTCGCGGCTCCAACTTCTTGGAGCACTTCCTCGTGTCGTCGTTTGCCAAGCGCTTTATCGGCGTGGAGAATTTGCCTGCCAAGATGTCCGAGTTCGATGTCCAGCAGGCGTTTTGTCTGAGCAAGGACGACGTCAATGCGATCAGCGAGCGATTCCGCCACGATCGACGCGTTGCTGCGGCCATCCAGATGGTCTTCCTGCGCGCAAGCGGGCGACCCATGGACCGCTTCGCATCGGTCCCCAAGACGCTGTTACGGTCCGTATGTGACGCGCTGCAAACTTCGGCGGTGAGCATTGCTACCTTGCGGTCGCTATACGAACGCCGCCAGACCTTGTACGAACATCAAGCCTGGTCACGAACTTACCTGGGGCTGCAGGACTTCGACGACGCCAAGGTGAAGCAGCTTGAGCAGGTCCTCGCCGTCGCTGCACTCGAGGCCGCGCATCCAGACGATCTGGGCGAGAGTGCGCGGATGTGGCTTTACGACCGAAGGATCATCATCCCGGGGCCGCGGCGCGTGGCGGATCTAGCACGCAAGGCCTTCGAAGCGACGGAGGCGGCAATGGCCGCCACGATTGAGGTGGCGATTGGCAAGGCGGCGCTGCGCAAAGTAATCGACTGGGCCTATTCGCTGCGGCCCGATTCGATGGTCAGCCACATCGAGTGGCTGAAGACGCCGCCCAAGCGCCACGCGCCGAGCACGGTGACCGAGACACTCGCGAAGATTCGTGCCTTGAAGGAACTTGGTGCGCACCTGTGGGCGCTCGAACCCATTGCGTTGAGCAAACAGAAGGCGTACGCCGTTCACGTCATGATGCGCCGCCCGTCGATGACCGCGCGCATCGAGCGGCAGCGCCAAACCGTGGAGGTCGCTTGCTTCCTGCGCGTGACCCTGATGGAGTTGACCGACATGGCGCTATTGCAAGCGTCGCGCCGCAGTCAGGATCTTTTTCGCCGTGCGGCCGAGCGGGTCCAAAAAGGCCGCTTGCGAAGCAAAGACACCGCGCTGCACCAAGCCGTCAGCGCAAAAAAGGTGCTCCACGACGAAACGAAGTCTTGGCGCGACCGCGTGCTGGAGGCGCGCGCTTTGCTGGATGGCATCAGTGACGCAAGCACCTGTTCCTTCGCCTCCCAGGTGCGTCGGGCGTTGGCAGAGGACAGTCGTCGCGTGCATGCGCACCTGGCGGGTCTTCGCGACATCGACTTTGCCGGCGCGGCGGGCGACAGAGGGCACGAACAATGGAAGGCCTGGTCGCAACTCCACGCGTTGAATATCAAAGAAGTCCCGCCCGACTTCGAACTACCGCCGGTGGGCGTGGCATGGAATGCGATCGTTAACGACTTGGACGCTCAAAGTCGTTTCCGCTCATTCGAGGCCAGCACAATGATGGCTCTGCGGAAAAGTTTGCGCCGCGGAAGCGCCTGGGTGAATCACTCGATCACCTTCCGTGCGCGCGAATCGCTGCTCATTGCCGAGAGCGATTGGGCCAGCACCAAGGAACAGCACTATCAGCTTCTCGGGCTGCCAATGCAGGCGATGGAATTCCTGACGCCAATCCTGGCAGGAATGTCGGTCTGCCTCTCGGCGCTTGCCGAGGCCGCCGAACGTGGACACTTGGAGATCGGCGCCGACAGGCTCTTGCACCTGCCGCCCATCCTTCCGCTCGACGAAGAGATCGAGCCGCGAAAGACCAGGGAGGCCGTCTTCAAACACATTGGTCGGGTGCAACTTCCAGATCTCGTCATGGAGGTCGACGCGGCGACACACTTCAGCGAGGCGCTGCTGGCACGGCGACCCACTTCGAACAACGAACTGCTCGCCGTCTATGGCGCCCTCTTCGCGCACGGAACCGACATGGACGCCGCGGGCGTGGGCTCGATGATCCCGGGCATCGACGCGGCACACATCGCCACCGCGATGCGGGCGATCGAGTTCAGTGGAAGGCTGCGCCGGGCTAACGAGAGGGTCTCGGAATACCAGAACACATTGCCCATAGCCGCTTTATGGGGAGACGGCACCAAGGGGTCGGCCGACATGATGGCGATGGACGCCAGCCGACACCTATGGACAGCGCGGGTAGATCCGCGGCGGCGCACATATGCGGCCGGGATGTATACCCACGTTCGCGACCGCTGGGGCTTGTTCTACGACCAGCCGATCGTGCTCAACGAGCGCCAGGCCGGCGTGGCCGTCGAAGGTGTCGAGCAGCACAATCGCTCTGCGGACAGAATCCGTGTCTCTTTACTTGCCGTGGATACGCATGGCGTCACGAACGTGGCCATGGCGCTCGCGAAGCTTCTTGGATTCGACCTGTGCCCGCGACTCCGCGACTTGAGAGAGCGAAAGCTTCTCGTTCCAAGAGGCTGGCCGGTGCCCGACAGCTTGGACAGTGTGACGCTGCGCAGGGTCTCGATCACATCGATCGAGCGTGGATGGGATGAACTCGTGCGCATGGTCGCTTCCATTCGCGCTGGCAAGGCTTCCGCGGCACATGCCATCCACCGGCTGGGATCGGCGGCAATCGGCGATCCGTTGCACCGTGCGGCAGACCACCTCGGTCGCCTGCTGCGAACGCTGTTCTTGTGTGACTACCTTGCGATTCCCGACTATCGCCGCGAGATCCACACGCTTCTCAATCGTGGCGAATCGGTACATCAACTGCAACGCGCGATCCATGGCGGCCAAGTGGCGCAGGAGCGAGGTCGGCGCCAACAGGAGATGATTGCCATTTCTGGTGCACACGCCCTGCTAACGAACATCGTGCTGGCGTGGAACACGAAGCGTATGGATGGCGTTGTGGCCCGCCTCAAAGATGACGGTCTTGAGATCAAGGAGGACTGGCTGCGCCGCATTGGGCCGGCACATTTTTCGCACATCAACTTCAGGGGCACGTTCAAGTTCAATGTCGAGAGGTACGCGGACGTACTGATCGATCGCGCCGCCGGCAAAGCGATCGCCAAAAGTGGTGCATGACATCTCTGTGAACCTAACCGGCGGCCCGTGCGGAATGACACCTAGGCCGGCGAACCGCGGCAGTCTAAAAGGCCCTCCCGGCGCGTTTCGTCACTTCGGCTGGAGCGTGTCAATCTGCACCAAAAATCCGGACCAACCGGAGGGATACATTTCTGCAAGTGATTGTCATCGTTAGAGTTCTTTCCGGTGACCGTGTCAATTTGCGAGAAAAATACGATTACCCCACAGAGCGGCGCCATGGCCCTGCGACTGGACGACATCGACTACTTCCTGGCAGTGGCCGAGCACGGGCAGGTGCGCCGCGCTGCCGCGGCACTGAGCCTGTCGCAACCGGCGCTGACCAAGGGTCTGCAGCGGCTGGAGAAAGAACTGGGCTTTCCACTATTCGAGCGAGGCTCGCGCGGCATGACGCTTACGCCAGTGGCCGAGCAGTTCCGCCAGCGCACGCATACCCTGCGGGCCAGCCTAGGCGACGCCATCAAGGAGGCTGCGGACCTTCACCTGGGCGCGATGGGCACGCTGCGCGTGGGCGTGTCCCCGCTCTACGCGGATCGCCTGTTCGTGCCAGCCTTCCTGCAGTTGCATCACCAGCGCCCTGCCGCGCGGCTGCGCTTGATGATCAACCTGAACGACACGCTACTCGCCGCGCTGCGACTTGGCGACCTGGACCTGAGCATCAACGCGATACCGCGGGCGTTGCCCGACGACTTGCAGGCTCTGCCGCTGATGAAGGACGACCTCTGCATGGTCGTGCGTGAGGGCCATCCGCTGCTGTCGCGCCGACGCGTGCGATTACAGGACCTGGTGGATGCGCACTGGATGCTGCCCGGTCCCGACGTCGCGGCCCGCCGCGGGGTCGAGGCAAGGTTGGCGGAGGCCGGCCTCCCGCCCCCGCGTGTCGCGGTCGAGGTAAGTAACACGGCCGCGCCGCTGAGCCGACTGCTCGCGCAGAGTGACTTGGTGGCGCTCATGAGCGAAGCCAATTTGGCAGGTCCGGGTGGTGAGGGCTTTGCGCCGTTGCCTTTCGCGGAGGCGCGCTTTGTGCGGGCCATCGGCGCGGTCACGCGCAAGAATCACATGCTCTCGCCTCTCGCAGCGCGCTTTCTTGAGATCCTTCGAGCGGGGGCAGAGTAGCGGTCGTGAGCTCCGAGCGTTCAACATCATCGGGTCTGCTCTCTCGGCTTGCGGCGTTGAACATACATCGGACAGCTTGGCTCGCGCCTGTCAAAGCCAAGTTCAAATGTCTCGCATCGCCCAGATAGACATGTCATGTGGCTGCCCCGAGCACTGAACTATTGCCATGGCCACCTCGCGACGTTTGACAACGTCTTTCTCTTGCCTTGCAGCGCAAGCAGCCGTGGTCGAGGCTTGACTACCGCCTCAGATCGGCCATCACCAGCCATTCACTGTGGATGCAGAAAGCGGCCGCTCGACGACGGTCTCGACCCATCTCGGTCCTTCGGAATCGACCGCTGTCCGGCTCGTCCGCAGCGTTGCTGTCCATCGGACGCTCGGTCAACTCACTCTGTCAGGCCAATTCCAGTCGCCCGGGGCGACAACGAGATCGCTGGATCGACGACTGAACTCAGAGGCAAAGCAGTCATGATCGGCCCGCATCCAGTACCCGACCCGGATTCAGAAGATTGGTTGGGTCCAGCGTATCCTTGAGTTTCTCCATCAGGCGGACGGCGCTTGGCGGCTTGTATCTGCGCAATTCCGTCACCTTCAGGCTGCCGATACCGTGCTCCGCGGAGAACGCGCCGTCGTGCCGTGCCACGGCGTCGTACACCAGTGCAGTGACTTCCTCCTGCACGGCGTGCAGTGCAGACCCCGCGTGGTCGTTTTCTGCCGCCTGAATGTTGTAGTGCAGATTGCCATCGCCTAGGTGTCCAAAATTGACGATGCGCAGCAGAGGGTAGCGGTCTTGCAGCCGCCCTCCAACTTCCTGGACGAAGTGCGGTATCGATGAGATCGGCAGAGAGATGTCGTGCTTGAGGTTTGCGCCCTCCTCGGCCTGGGCCAGCGAGATTGATTCACGCACGTGCCATAGCGCGCGGGACTGCGCGATGCTTTCGGCGATGACCGCATCGGAAACCAGTCCGCGCTCGAACGCGGTCTCCAGCAATCGCTCGAACAGCAACCGCGCGTGCTCTTCCGATTCGTGATCTGAGGCCTCCAGCAATGCGCAGAACGGGGCGTCCTGCCAAAGCGGTACCCGCTGCTGCGGAAAGTGGCGCGCAACGAGGCTCAGCCCCTGCTGATTCATCAATTCGAAGCCGGTCAGGCCGGGGCCCAGGCGATCGCCCGCGAGCTTCAGCAATTCCACGGCCGACGCCACGTCGGGAACGGCCACGAACGATGTCAGCATTGCGGCTGGTTGCGGGAAGATTTTGAGCGTGGCCGCCGTGATGATGCCCAACGTACCTTCGGAGCCGATGAACAGGTTGCGCAGGTCATACCCCGTGTTGTTCTTTCGCAGGCCGGACAAGTCGCTCCAGACTTCCCCGTCGGCGGTCACAACCTCCAGCCCCAGGCAGAGGTCGCGCGCGTTGCCGAAGCGGATAACTTGCGTGCCGCCCGCGTTGGTTGCCAGATTGCCGCCGATACTGCAACTGCCCTCGGCGCCCAGGCTTAACGGAAAGAGGTACCCCTCGCGCTCGCAAAGCGCCTGAAGGTGCTGCAGCACGCAGCCTGCCTCGACCGTCACGCTGGCATTGGCAGCGTCGAACTTTCGCACCTGCGTCATGGCCAGCAAACTTAGGACCACCTGCTGCCCGCTTGCGTCAGGCGTAGCGCCCACCACCAAACCGGTGTTACCACCTTGCGGCACCAGCGAGATGCCTGCGGCGGCACATGCTTTCACGACCTGCGCCACCTGCGCAGTGGTCGTGGGCCGCACGACAGCCAGGGCATGGCCATGCTGCAGACTGCGCCAATCGCGCTCCCAGGCGACGAGATCGGCGCCGGGGTCGCTCCGCGTCAGGACGTTGCGCGCACCGACGATGGCGCGTAGCTTGCCAATCAGTTCGTTGCTCATGGCGCCGGCAGGTCCGGCGCCTGGAACGCATACCACTCACGCTCCAACCATTCCGCAAAGCGCAGCGCCAGAGGATCGGCGAACGCCGGCGCCACGATCTGTGCGCCGAAAGGCAGGCCCTGGCGGTCGCGCCCGATCGGAACGGCGGTCGCGGGCAAGCCCACGACGCCCGGATACCCGGCCCAGAACATGGAGTCCGTGCTCTCCTGCGGCGTACCGTTGACATTCAGCATGCGTTCCCAGCGCTGGCCCTGTTGGTTGTGGGTGAAGGCCGTGGTCGTCGCGACCGGGCAGATCACCAGGTCGAAGTCCGAGAAGAAGGCCTGCCATTGCCGCTTGAGCGCGGCACGGCGTTGGTCATAGTGAAACCAGTCGCGATGCGTGAGCGTGTTGCCGCGGTAGTGACATGCGCGGTAGCTCATGTCGTCGGGCGCCAGGGGAACAGCTGCGATCCGTGCCGCGTCGTAAGCGGCGTCGTCCATGAAGGCGCCGGTGGCCGCGCGCACCAGGTGCAGGTAGACCACGCGCGCCTCGGCACTGTCCACCGGCCGCCGATCTTCGTCGACCGTGGCCACGCGTGTGCGCAGGAAGTTGGCCAGCTCGTGAAACCGTTCCACGATCGCGTGGTCGACGCGGGCAAGCGGGTCGTCGGCGATGACGGCGATCCTCAGGCTTTCGACTGGCTTGCCCTGATCGCGCCAACCGGCATCCATCCAGCCCTGCGGAGCGAAGGCGCGCACGGGCGCGGTCAGCACATCGAGCATCAAGCGCAGGTCGCGTGCGGACCGTGCCATCGGCCCGGCGACGCCGATGTCGACCGTGTCGATGCAGACCGCTCCCGGCAGTTCGTGGCCTTGCATGGGAATGACACCCCAGGTTGGCTTGTGTCCGTACACGCCGCAATAGTGGGCCGGATTGCGGATCGAAGCCCCGATGTCGCTGCCCAGTTCCAGCGAGGTGAAACCCGCCGCCAGTGCCGCAGCCGCGCCGCCCGAAGACCCCCCCGGCCCACGCGTCAAATCCCAAGGATTGTTGGTGGTGCCGTACAACGGGTTGAAGGTCTGCCAATCCGCGAGGGCGACCGGCACGTTGGTCTTGCCGAACACGATGGCGCCGGCGTCGACCAATCGTTGCACCGCAACGGCGTGACTCGTGGCCACGTTGTCCTTCAACTGCGGATAGCCCCACGTCGTGGGCAGGCCTGCCACGTCGAACGATTCCTTGACGGTGATCGGCAGGCCATGCAGCGGACCCCACATCTCTCCGCGCCGCCGTGCCGCATCGGAATCTTCGGCGCGCTGGCGCGCTCGCTCGGCGTCGAGAACGACGACCGCATTGAGGGTTCCATTTGACGCCTCGATGCGTGCGAGCTGGTCTTGCAGGATCTCGCTGCTGGAGCACTCGCCCCGGTGCATCTGGCGCAGCAAGGCGTGCGCGGGCTGCATTACCGGAGCCGTGGCGCTCCGGCTGTGGGATGAGACGTCGTTCATTGAGGCTGCAGCTTGATGGACTTGAAAAGCTGCCGGTATTCCGCGGTTGCGGCGGCGTAGTAGTCGTCAAGTTGTTGGCTCGACATGGGCTTGGCGACCGTCGCGCCGGACTCTTCCACGTTTCTTCGCACTGCCGGGATCTTCAGCACTTCAACGACAGCCTGATTGATGCGCTGGGTGACCGCATCGGGCGTGCTGCGGGGCACGGCGATGCCCGCCCAGATGTCGAACACGAAGTCGGTCAACTGCTTGCTTTGGGCAAGCGGCTTCAAGTCGGGCCAGGCGGGAAGCGGCTGGATGGTGGTCACGCCGATGGCGCGGACGCGGTTGTCCTTGAGCATGCCGGGCACGGGTCCGGCCAAGGCAAAGAATGCAACGTCGAGTTGGCCCCCGGCCACGTCCGTGATGAGTTGCGAGCCGCCCTTGTAGGGCACGTGGAGCATCTCCATTCCCGTCTTGGCCGACAGCTTCTCGCCGAGCAGGTGGTACAGGGAGCCCGGGCCCACGCTGCCGTACGAGACCGTGCGGCCCTTGGCCCAAACGATGAGTTCTTCGATGCTGTTGGCAGGAATGTCCTTTCGCGCGATGAGCACGATCGGCGTGTTGGCAATCAGCGTCGCGAGCTTGAGATCCTCGGGCTTGTACTTCACCGCCGCCATGCTGAAGGGGGCGAGCATGGCCTCGATCGGAGTGACCAGGACTTGGCTGTGTCCGTCCGCGGGAGCATTGAGGACCTTTTGCGTGCCAAGGGCACCACTCACGCCGCCGAGGTTCTCGACAATGATCGGCTGGCCCAATTGCTTCTGGTATTCGGTCTGAATCTGGCGCGCCAGGAAGTCCGAGGCGCCGCCCGCCGGGTATGGCACCATCAAGGACACCGTTTTCGTCGGGAAGGACTGGGCAAGCGCGGCGCTCGACAGGGCCAGAGCCGCGGCGACCGCGAAGACGCATCGGCGAGCAGTGGACGAGAGTGACATGAATTTTCCTAGGTGGTGCCCGTACGGCGTGATTGCGGTCAAGTGCTCCTTGGATCGACGTGCGCGGTGAACTTGCGGACGGGAGCGAGCGGATTCTAGGAACGGGAGGTGCGGTGCGCCTAGCGCATCTTTTGCATCGGCTCGATGCGCCTTGTGCATATACTGACCCATGGACTTGCGCCGCCTGGAGCACTTCGTCGCGCTATACGAGCAGGGCACTTTCCACAAGGCGTCGGAGGCGGTTCACCTGAGCCAGTCCGCGTTGAGCCGCAGCATCCAGGCGCTCGAATCGGATTTGGGGATCGCGCTGTTCGACCGCCTCGTCCATGGCACCGTGTTGACGCCGGCAGGCCGCCTCTTGCTGCCGGGCGTGCAAAAGATGCTGGCGGATGCCAAGGACCTGCGGCGCCAGGTCGAATTGTTCACGGCGGGAGACTTGGGCGAGATCCGGATCGGCACGAGTCCAACACCTGGCGCCGTGTTGCTCAGGCCCCTGTTGGTGGAAGTGACACGTTCGCGCCCCGACCTGCACATCGACGCCAGGATCGGCAGCAACGCGGATCTGGTCGTTGGCCTGCAGGCGGAGAAATTCGACCTCATCGTGCTCGACTCGACTTCACTGGAAACACCCGGAGGATTCGAGGTCGAACAACTGGCTCCCCAGGAGGGCGGTTTCTTGGTCCGTCACGGTCATCCGCTCGCGGATCGGCAGGAGATCGTCGTCGAGGAACTTGCGTCCTATCCGGTCGCGGGCGTGGGGTCAACCGCCGCCTTCGGTCGGCGCCTGGTGGACGCCTTGGGCCCCCGCGCCCACCCATCGTTGCTGATCACACACTTCTGCGACAGCTACCAGGTCCTGCGGGACTTGGCTCTGCGCACGGACGCAGTCATCCTGTCGCTCTACTCCATCCTGCAGGAGGAGATCGAGGCGGGCTTGATCGCGCCAGTGATCATGCGCTTGCACGCCCCCATGCCGGTGGGTTATTACGCCATGGTGCGGCTGGCCCATCGATCGACGTCGCCCGCGCTCGAACTCGTCCAACGATCCATCCGCGGCGTGTTCGACGGATCCCGGGAGGTGTGCGGGGCAAGCGACCTTGGCGGCCCAACGATAGAAGGCCATCATGGCAATTCGCGATATGAAGCATGATCGCGCCTGACTCGAACTGGGCGCGATCGCCTTCTTCATGACAGCCGGCATGGGCCCCAGAGCGTCGCTGCGCGCGGCGTGGGAAAACTGCCGTTCATACTTGGCGACGTCGGCGGAGATCGAGGTTCGAAGGTAGACCGGCCGCTCGCGAAGAAAGGTGCGAAAGTGCTGCTTCATACCAATTTGCGTTCAATAATTTAGATATCATGTCGTTCCACGAACTTCAAGGAGTCGTGGATGAAGACATTGATCGTGGGCGACAAGCCCACTGTTGAACGCTTGGCCGAGCGCCTGAAGCAAGCCGGCAGTCACGCGGAGTACCAACGCATCCAGTGCGTGCTCATTCGCGCGACGCTGGGTAGTTCGGCGCAGCAGATCGCCCAGTTGTTGGGCTGGTCGACCGGGACGGTGCATGTGATTCACTCGCGCTGGTCCAAGGAGGGAGATGCCATCTTCGAACTGCGCGGGCGAGGCGGCCGGCATCACCAGCACCTCACCCCCGAGCAAGAGCAGCAACTTCTGGCGCCATTCGTCGCGCGTGCCGAGGCGGGAGGCATGCTGACGGTGGCGGAGATCCAGCAGGCTTATCAGGAGCAACTGGGCAACGAGGTGGCGCCCTCCACGGTTTATCGACTGCTGGATCGCCACGGTTGGCGCAAGGTGGTGCCGCGCCCCCGACACCCCAAGTCGGATGTGGCGGCACAAGCCGCCTTTAAAAAACCTTCGCCGCACGGTACGCCGAGAGGTCGCGCGCCAGGCTGAATGCGGGCGCCAGGTGCGCCTGATGTTCCAGGACGAGGGCCGGTTCGGCCTGCTGGGCATCCCCCGGCGCTGCTGGGCGCCTCACGGCACGCGGCCGGTGGTCGGCGCGCGATTGGAGCGCAAGTACCTGTATGCCTTCAGCGCCGTCAGCCCGCACGACGGTGTACTGGACAGTCTCGTGCTGCCTTGGGTCAACGCCGAGACGATGTCGCTGTTCCTGAGCGAAGTGGCACAGCGCCACGCTGCGGAGTTCATCTTGATGGTGATGGATCAAGCGGGCTGGCACATCGCGGGCGATCTCGTCGTTCCGAAGAACATGCGCGTGCTCTTCCTGCCCCCTTACAGCCCGGAGCTGAACCCCGCCGAGCACTTGTGGGAGTCGCTGCGCGAGGACTGCTTCGCCAACCACGTCTTTGCCAATCTGGATGCCGTCGAACGTGCTCTGACCAGAGGACTCGTCGCTCTCGAATCCAATCCAGCACGAACCCAGTCAATGACCGGGTTCGACTGGATAACTTCTATATCTTTGAACGCAATTTAGTATCACACAGCAACCGCCATTCCGCAGTGAAATTCGAAAAGCCGCAAAGTCTTCACGTGCGCTTCGCATGCGCAGACCAAGGTCCGCATATGGCCGCCCGGTAACTTTGACGAAGGTCAGCTTCTCTTGATGCTGAAGGGCCGCTCCGGGCCCACAAGCGACATCTGAAAAGCGTATGGGCTCGGCACAAGCCGAAGCTCACGCCTGGGGTCGTTCTGCACCGACGTTCGCGCGGCGTCGCAGTCCAGCAACCTCGCCGAACTGTTGCTTGTACCACCGCGAGAAAGCGCTCAGCGCAGAGAACCCGAGTAATTCAGCCACCTGCGCCAGCGGTCGCGTGCCGTCGTCGAGGTAGTGCGCGGCCAGTTCGCGACGGATCGTATTCACAACATCGCGGTACGCGGTGCCCTCGCGCACGAGTCGCCGGTGCACTGTCTGCCGGTCCACGCCCAATTGTTGCGCCACCTGCTCGATCGAGCACTGTCCCGAGGGCAGCAGCACCAGAAGTATGTTGCGCACGCTGTCGGCCGCGCTCATGCGCGTCGAACCGCCGGACGCTTCGAGAACCTGGCGTGCGTAGCGCGCCATCACAGGGTCAGCCATCGGGTTCGGCGCATCCAGGTCGCTTGCCGTGCAGGCGATCCCATTGAAATGCTGTCCGAAATAGACGCCATAGCCGAAGAGCTGAAAGTGCAGGCTCGGATCGCGCGGCGGTGCATGCGAGAAGCAGACTTGCAACGGGTTCCATGCCGGGCCGAGGAAGAATTTCAGACTCCGGAATGTCACCCCTACGAGCAGTTCCGTCGCCTGACGCGATGAGCCGCCCTGGCCCACGAGGAATTCTTCCCGCATCACGGCGATGCCATTGGCCTCTTCCAATTCCACGAACAACGACTCGTTGAGCACGTGGCTGTATCGCATCATCGCTCGCACGACGCGTCGCACCGTGGGCTCCTCGCGTGCCATCAGCGCCACGGCACCAAGGTTTGAGAGGTGCCGTGTTTCGGCCATCCGCAGACCGAAATTGTCCACGCCGCTGGCCTTGGCCGACGCCTCCAGCAGGTCTCGCACTGCATAGCTCGGTATGCGCATCTCGGGATCGTGCAGGCACGCCGAACTCAGTCCCACCCCGGCCAACAGGACCAAGGGATCGAGTCCGACCGCACGCGCGACCTCGGGATAGTTGGTCAGGCTGGCACTGCGAACGAGGTTAGACATAGGGATACCGCGGGGTGTCACAGCAGGTTAAAAGAATGTCACAGCAGGTCAATCGGCATCTCCCCTTGCCCGGAACAATTCAATCTTCCGAATCCACTGCCAATGTGAAGGCACGGGCAGCAACAACCTCAAGGAGACACGACTCGATGGATCAACTCAACGTACCTACCTCCACGCCAGTCTGCGACCGCTTGCGCAGCACCGGCAATTGGAATCCCAACTGGGAACCCTTCGCCGAGCTCGACCCTGCATGGACCGAGAAATTCATGTCGATGGCCATGGCGCCGATGCTGTCGGGCGTGCTCGACGCGAAGACAGTTGAATTCCTCGCCATCGCGGTGGACGCCTCGTGCACCCATATGTATGGGCCTGGCGTGCGTCGCCACATCCGCAAGGCGCTGGAACTCGGCGCGACGAAGGAAGAGATCACCGCCGTGCTGCAGTGCGTGAGCGTGCTCGGCATCCACAGCATGAGCATCGGTGCCCCCATCCTGCTCGACGAAATGGCCTCGGCCTCAGCGCGCTGAGCCACCCCCACCCGCTCCACTTCCCGAACTCCAAGGACAAAACATCATGCAATTCTTCGACGACTCCCTCCTCCCTGAAAACCAGCAACCCCTGGTCATCCAGGTCGCCCCCTACGGCCCCCAGTGGGACGCCAGCGACTCCGACGACATCGCCGTGTCGATGGACGATCAGGTCCAGAAAGCGGTCGATTGCTGGAACGCCGGCGCTACCGTGCTGCACGTGCATGTACGTGAAGAAGACGGCAAGGGCAGCAAGCGCCTGTCCAAGTTCAACGAGATGCTGGCGCGCCTTCGCGAAGCGGTGCCCAAGATGATCCTGCAGGTGGGCGGCTCGATCTCCTTCGCCCCCGAGGATGACGGCCAGGCTGCCAAGTGGATGACGGACGACACCCGCCACATGCTGGCGGACCTGAACCCACGTCCGGACCAGGTGACGATCGCCATCAACACCAACCAGATGAACGTGATGGAGCTGATGACCGAGGCCGATGTTGCTGGCACCTCGCTCACCAATCCGGCCTTGCAGGCAGCCTACACCGACATGATCGTGCCATCGAATCCTTCGTGGCATGTCGAGCACCTGAAGCGCCTCACGGCCAGCGGAATCCAGCCGCACTTCATGCTCGGCAACGTGGGCCAGCTTGAAACCGTGGAGCGACTCATCCGGCGCGGCGTGTACATGGGTCCGCTGATCCTGAACTACGTGGCGATCGGTGGCGGCTTCGCCGGCCTGAATCCGGCGGACATGATGGAGTTCGTGCGCCGCACGCCCGACGGGGCGGTGCTCACGCTTGAGACGTTGAACCGTCACATCTATCCGATGAACACGATGGCCATCGCAATGGGGATGCATGTGCGCGTGGGCATCGAGGACACGCTGTTCGGGCCGACCGGCGAGCGCATGACGTCGGTCCAGCAGATCGAGATGATGGTGCGCATCGCACGCGAACTGAACCGCGATGTCGCCAGCGGGGACGAAGCGCGCCGTATCTACCGCATCGGCGAGACCTACCGCAGCACCGAGGAGACGCTGGCGCGGATCGGGTTCGCACCGAACCGGGCCCAGGGTCAACGCGGCGTACCGATGCGCGTGGCCGCCTGAGGCCGCGCTCCCGCCGCTGTCTGCCAGCGGGGGGCGAGCAGAACTGATCGCCGCACGGAAGCCAAGACGCGCCCGCGCACAGCAAGGCGTCTCACGCCCACAAGAACCAAGAGACAAAGACCATGAACCCCTCCGTGTCGGCCACCACGACCCACAGACTTTCCAGCAATCCGGCTCGCATATCCCGGCTCTATGCATGGGCAGTCTTCGCACTCACCTTCGGGCTGATGCTGTCTGACTACCTGTCGCGCCAGGTCATCGGCGCCGTGATTCCATTTCTGAAGCTCGAATGGGGACTGCTGGACTCGCAACTCGGAATGCTGGTGAGCGTGGTCGCGCTTGTCGTGGGCGTGTTGACGGTGCCAATCTCGTTGATCGCTGACCGCTGCGGACGTGTCAAGAGCATCACCGTGATGGCCTTCGTCTGGTGCCTGGCGACCGTTGCCTGCGGCCTCGCGCAAAGCTATGGGCAGTTGCTATGGGCGCGGGCCTTTGTGGGTCTTGGCGAGGCGGCTTACGGGGCAGCGGGTGCCGCACTGCTGGCACATGTGTTTCCCGCCAGGCAGCGTGCCGCGGTGATGGGTGCCTTCTTGTCCGCGGGCTTGTTCGGTTCGGTGCTCGGCGTGGTCCTCGGGGGCGCCGTCGCGGCCCAATCGGGATGGCGTACGGCCTTCTTCGTCGTGGGTGCCCCGGGCCTGCTGCTCGCCCTGATCTACCCCTTCGTCGTGCGCGACTACAAGACGATCGCACTGACGCCGGAGGGCGAGGGCAGCAAGGCGCCCGAGCGCCTGCGCATTGCACGGATCGCGCGCGAAGTCTTCGCCGCTCGCTCGAGCAATTTCGCCTACCTCGCAAGCGGCCTGCAGATGGCAATGCCCGCGATGCTGATCGCATGGCTGCCGACCTACTTCGTTCGCTTCCATGAGATGGACATGAGGAAGGCAGCCCTGATGACTGGCGTGGCAGTGCTGGTGTCAGGCCTCGGCATGATCTTTGGCGGCGGCCTGGCGGACCGGTTGAGCGCCGGTCACCCGCGGCGTCGGGCCCTTGTGCCTGCGCTCTATTCAGTGCTCACGGCCGTGTTCCTCATCGCCGCGTTCGCGCTCCCGACCGGTTCACTGGGACTTGGCCTGATTTTCCTGGGCGCCTTGTTCGCGGCCGCGCAGGGCGGCTGCTCCGTCGCCCTCGCCTGCGATGTCACCCACCCTGGCGTGCGTGCGACGGTCACGGCGACGATGACCTTGGCCAACAACCTGCTCGGCCTCGCGCCGGGCCCGATCATCGTTGGCGTGCTCTCGGACAGCTTTGGGCTGAAGTTTGCACTGACGCTGACCCCGGTCCTTGCGCTCGCAGCGGCTGTCTTCTTTGTGCTGGCTTCTAGCACCTACCAAAGGGACTCCACGCGCCATTTCATCGGCGGTGCTCAACGCGCCTGAACGGAACTCGGCGCGGTCTTCAGGGTGGGCCATGTGCAACCGGTCAAGGTTGCTGTTCATGGTCTACCTAACCCCCGGACGAGGATCCGCACCCGGCTTGACGACCGAGGACGCACTGCCCACTTGCTATTTTTAAAGATGGAAATTAACCAATGAAAGTTCTCGTAGGAGTCAAGCGCGTCGCACTTGGCCGGAATGAAGGATTCCAAGGTAATCGTCGCGATCAACAAGGATGAAGATGCCCCGATCTTCTCGGTGGCCGACTACGGCCTCGTGCCCGATCACTATCAAGCGGTGCCCGAATTGGTGACCTCCTTGGGCTAATTCAGCGTCCCGAACCACAACCGAACCCCGCGTACGGGGCCACTACCTCTTCCGACCCTGGCCGTGGATCACGCATGGCGGGCGTCCCCTGCCGATTTCCAAAACCCATGAAACGTCCCATGAAAAAGTCACTCGTCACCCTGGCTGCCCTGGCCCTCACCGGCGCTGCCTCGGCGCAATCGTCCGTCACGCTGTTCGGCGTGGTGGACGCCGCAGTCAGCGGTTATTCCAACAAGGCGGAGGATCGCAACGTCGCAACCCTTCTCAACCCGGCCTACATCAATCGCGGCAGCGTCACGACCAGCCGTACGGTGCTCTCCAACTCGGGCTACAACTCCAGTCGACTGGGCTTTCGCGGCACGGAGGACCTCGGCGGCGGCCTGGCCGCCAGCTTTTGGCTCGAAGCACCCATCACCAATGATGACGGCGCTGTGGGCATCTCGAGCTTCATCCGTCGCTCGACCGTGAGTCTGTCGGGCGGCTTCGGTGAAATTCGCCTGGGCCGCGACTACACGCCCACCTTCTGGAATGACGCGGTGTTCGATCCGTTTGGCACCAACGGCGTGGGCACCAACCTCATCGCGACAGCCAACGGCCTGGTCACTCCCGGCAGCGCGTCGGCGGGCTTCCAGGCCAACCCGAACTACGTTCGCGCGGCCAACTCGATCGGCTACATCCTGCCGCCGAACCTCGGCGGCTTCTACGGCCAGGTGCAATACGCGCTCCATGAGCAAGTCAAGTACGACCCAGGCACGACCACCCCGGTCGCTCCCCTCAACAGCAGCCGCACGGGCGGCTATGTGGGCGGGCGCGTCGGCTATTCAAACAACGCGCTGGACATTGCCGTGGCTTACGGCTCGAGCACCGTGGGCGACAACTACTTCCTCGGGTCTACCACCTACCTGCAGACGGCCAACATCGGCGCCTCTTACGACTTCGGCCCGGTCAAGTTGTTCGGCGAATACGGCCGCTCCAAGCTCGCGCGCGACACGGTCACGGTGAACCTCCTGCCCGAGCCCACGGCCGACGGCTACCTGCTTGGGGCGACGGTGCCGATCGGCCCGGGCCTCGTTCGCATGTCCTATGCGCAGCTCAAGCTCGACACCCACGTGCGTAATCCGTTGCTGGCGCAGGCCCCCGCGCCTGGCGCGCAGAAGTTCGCTGTCGGCTACGTGCACAACCTGTCCAAGCGAACTGCTTTGTATGCCACCTACGCCTACCTGAAAGATGAGAACGGGCTGGATCTGACCGTCGGTGGCCCAGCCATGGCCACGGCCCTGAACGGCGTGCCGTTGTCGGGCAAGACCTCTCGCGGCTACGACATCGGCGTTCGCCACGCCTTCTAGCTGACGCGTTCCATCCCACGCACAGTTGATCAATGTCGGCACTGGCGGGACACCTTTTTCCATAGGCAAAGGTCGAACTCAGCTGCCAGTGGGCGAGAAAGTCTTGATCGGGCACCGCTGCGCGGGAGGGCCGCACATGAGACGCTGCGCGGAGCCGGCGGGCAAGTTGGGGACTTCTCTCGCTCCCGACTCCGGGAACACCGTCCGTTGAATGCGGACCTTTCAGTTATCTCCGTGGGCGTCCCGCAAGTGCGCTCACCTTCACCCACCGGGCGCAACCCGGTGGGTTTTCTTTTCTTGCGAAGAATCTCGCGGCGAACTCTCAAAGCTTGCCGGCGCACGTCAAGCAGTTCAGCCCATCGTTGCCCTCTCAGAAGTTGATGAATCCGCTTGTCACATCAGGTTAAACCAAAGTCACAACCGGTCAATCAGCTCCGGCGCTTGACCGGAAAAATAGGACTTCCGAATCAGCTGCCAACGTGATGGTCATGTGCAGCAACGATCTCAAGGAGACACGAAGAAATGGACCCCCAGAACACAGCCACTCTTACGCCGGGGTGCATCTCTCGAGCGTGGGCCGACCTGCTCGGAGCGCACGAACTGGCCGAGCACGGACGCGGCTTCGCGCGCAGCGACGGACACGAGATTGCGCTCTTCTGCATCGAGCACACCATGCATGCGATTGCGGACAGTTGCCCGCACGCTGGCGCTTCGCTCGCCGGGGGCGCCCTCCAAGGCACCTCGATCCGATGCCCCGCACATGGCCTGCGCTTCGATCTCGCAACTGGCCATATCCATGGCGCAGGCGGCGGGCTCGCTGTGCGTACTTACCCCGTGCGCGTTCTGGATGGTCGCATCCAAGTCGACCTCAGCGACCACCGAACACCGGACTCCATCCGATGACACGCACCGCTATTCATTTATTCCGGAGACTCAACATGCAACTACTCACGAACCCTTTGCGCCGCGCCATGCTCGGCACCCTTGCCGCCGCGTCCCTGCTGGCCATGGCACCCCATGCGCTGGCGCAAGGCTGGCCCAGCAAGCCGATCCGCCTGGTCGTCGGCGCGCCAGCCGGCGGCACTGCCGACACCGTCGCGCGCACATTGGCCGAAGGGCTGACGCCGCTGCTCGGGCAGCCGGTGATCGTCGACAACAAGGCGGGTGGCATGGGCGCCATCGGCACCCAGGACCTGCTGCAATCGCCGCACGACGGCTACACCTTCATGGTCGGCGTCAACGGGCTGGTCAGCGAGATCCCGCACGTCGCGAAATCCCGCATCGACATGTTCAAGGACGTCAAGCCTTTGGCCCAGCTCACCCAAACCGGCCTGCTGCTCGTCGGCACGCCGTCGCTGCCGGCATCGAACCTGCAGGAAGTCATCGCCTATGTGAAGGCTCATCGGGGCAAGGTGAACTATGCCTCGTACAGCACGGGCTCGATGTCGCACACCATGGGACAGGAGTTGAACAAGCTCGTCGGTCTGGACATGACCCATGTCGGCTACAAGGGCTCGCCGCCCGCGCTGCAGGACGTGATGGGCGGCCATGTGGCGCTGATGTTCGATGGTCCGGCGACTTCGATTCCGCTAATCAAGGCGGGCAAGCTGAAGGCGTTCGCGGTCGGCGCACGAAAGCGGCTGGCTGCACTGCCCGACGTGCCGACCTTTGCCGAACTTGGCTACCCGAAGATCGGTGACCTCGCATGGATCGGCCTGTGGACCACGCCTGACGTGCCGGCCGATGTGCAAGCCAGGGTCCGCGAGGCCACGCTGAAGGTGCTCCAGCAACCGAAGGTGATCGAGCGTTTCAGGGAACAGGGTCAGGACATCGGCCTGCCGCTCACGCCCGAGGAGCTGTCGAAGTCGCTGCTCGCGGCATCCGACAGGCACGCTGCCAACCTGAAGGCCATCGGCTTTCAGCCTGAATGAACACCCGTCAAGGAACACACATCATGCACGGACAAATGATGCAGCAACCGCTGCTGATCTCCAGTCTGCTGACGCATGCCGAACGCCATCACGGCGAACAGGAAATCGTCTCGCGCCGCGTCGAAGGCGACATCCATCGCACCACCTACCGGGAGCTCGCCGCCCGGGCGCGCCGCGTGGCCAACGCGCTGGCACAACGCGGCGTCAAGTTCGGTGACCGCGTCGCCACGTTGGCGTGGAATGGCTACCGCCACATGGAGCTGTACTATGGCGTCTCGGGCTCCGGTGCCGTGCTGCACACACTCAATCCGCGCCTGCACCCCGACCAGGTGGTGTGGATCGCCGACCATGCCGAAGATCAAGTACTGTTCTTCGACCTGAGCTTCCTGCCGATCGTCGAAGCGATCGCTGCACGTGTGAAGACCATCAAGGCCTTCATCGTCTTGACCGATCGTGCCCACATGCCGGCGTCCACCAAAGTGCCCAACCTGCTGTGCTACGAGGACCTGCTGGCTGATGCGAGCGATCGTTTCGAGTGGCCGAGCTTCGACGAGAACAGCGCGTCGTCGCTGTGCTACACCTCGGGCACCACCGGCGACCCGAAGGGCGTGCTGTACAGCCATCGCTCGACGGTGCTGCACACCTATGCCGCGGCGCTGCCCGACGCGCTCAACTGCTCGGCGCGCGATTCCATCCTGCCCGTGGTACCGATGTTCCACGTCAATGCCTGGGGCCTGCCGTATGTGGGTTGCGCGGTCGGCGCCAAGCTCGTCTACCCGGGTCCGTTCCTGGACGGCAAGAGCCTGTACGAACTGTTCGAGGCCGAGGGCGTGACGATGTCGGCCGGCGTGCCCACGGTCTGGCAAGGGCTCTTGACGCATGTTGAGAGCAACAACCTGTCTTTCAGCACCATGCGCCGCACGGTAGTCGGCGGCTCGGCCTGCCCGCCGGCCATGATGCGCGCATTCCAGGAACGCCATGATGTGCAGGTGCTGCACGCCTGGGGCATGACAGAGGTGAGCCCCCTGGGCACCGTCTGCACGCTCAAGCCGGCGCAACTGGCGTTGCCCAACGAAGAGCGGCTCGCGACCCAGTCCAAACAAGGGCGCGCCGTGTTCGGCGTCGACCTCAAGATCGTCGATGGCGACGGCAACGAACTGCCCTGGGACGGCAAGACCTCGGGCGAGTTGATGGTGCGCGGTCCCTGGATCGTCGCGAGCTATTTCAAGGGCGCCGGCGGCGACCCGCTGGTGGACGGCTGGTTCCCGACCGGTGACGTCGCCGTCATCGACGCCGATGGCTTCATGCAGATCACCGACCGCGCCAAGGACGTCATCAAGTCCGGCGGCGAGTGGATTGGCTCGATCGACCTGGAGAACATCGCGATGGCACACCCTGCAGTGAGCATGGCCGCCTGCATTGCTGCATTCCATCCGAAGTGGGACGAGCGTCCGCTGTTGGTGGTGGTGAAGAAGCCCGACTTCGAGGTCACGCGCGAGGAACTGCTGGCCTTCTATGACGGCAAGATCGCCAAATGGTGGACGCCCGACGATGTGGTTTTCAGTGACACGATACCGCTCGGCGCGACCGGCAAGATGCTCAAGCATCGCCTGCGCGAGCAGTTCAAGGACCACCGGCTGCCGACCGCCTGACGCCATGACCACCACACTCACGATCGGCGCGGTTCCCGGGCACATGCGCTCGATGTTTCCCGGCGTATTGGCCTGCGGCGTGGTCGCTGCGGCCTCCACCTTTCTCTCGCAGCACTACGGTGCCCCGGCGATGCTGTTCGCGCTGCTGCTCGGTATTGCGATGAATTTCCTCTCCGGCGAGGGCGCCTGCAAGCCGGGCATCGAATTCGCGGGTCGGACGCTGCTGCGCCTCGGCGCCGCGCTGCTCGGGTTGCGGATCACCGTCAGCCAGGTTGCCGAACTCGGCTGGCAGCCGGTAGCGCTCGTCGTTGCGTGCGTAGTGCTGACCATCGCGGTATCCATGTTGACAGCGCGCCTCTTGGGCTTCCAAACCCTGTTCGGCCTTCTCAGCGGCGGCGCCACCGCGATCTGCGGTGCTTCCGCGGCGATGGCGCTGGCCGCTGCGCTGCCGAACCACCCGCTGAAAGAGCGCGCAACGCTGTTCACTGTGGTTGGCGTGTCCGCTTTGTCCACGCTGGCGATGATCGTCTACCCGATGATCGCGCAGGCCATGGGGCTGGACGCGCGCGCCGCCGGAGTGTTCCTCGGCGCAACCATCCACGACGTCGCCCAGGTGGTCGGCGCCGGCTACAGCATGTCGCAACAGACGGGCGACGTGGCCACGCTGGTCAAGCTGATGCGCGTGGCGATGCTGCTGCCGGTGATCGTCTTCGCGGTCATGTTGTCGCGGCGCCAGGCAGGTCAAACAGGTGGCCCGCGCCCGCCGCTGCTTCCGGGCTTCGTCATCGGCTTCGCGCTGCTGGTGGCGATCAACAGCACGGGCTGGATGCCTGCGGTCGTCGCCAAGGGCGGCAGCGATCTCTCACGCTGGTGCCTGGTGGCCGCCATTGCGGGCATCGGCATGAAGACGCAGTTGAAGGACCTGGTCACGGTCGGCCTCAAGCCGGTGATGCTGATGCTTGGCGAGACGATCTTCCTGTTCGTGCTGGCGCTTGCATTGATGCGTTGGCTCGCCTGAGTCCAAGTCACGGAGGTTCAAGTAATTGAGGGAAAAGCGCAGGGATTGGTGCACGGGTCATCAAATTTCTGACAGCTCGCAGCGGTCGCTCGCTTGGAGCAAGCTCGGACGGCATCTGGTTTTGGCGCTAAGCGACGGCGTTCTGCATGCGAATTCGCGACAGCCTCCAGCTCCAGGAACCGCCGAAACTGCGGCGGGTGCTGAAGCATCCTCTACCAACGCCGTATGGCTGTCAGCGGGGAGAATAACTCGACTCTCTTAGGCTCGCGTGACCACTCAACCAAACCCATATCGAACGGGGTATCGATCGATTTTTGCCCGGGCATTACAGTCTTACGAATGGACCAAGACCCTGCACATTTCACCAGCGCGAAACTGTTGACCGGTGACTCGCGTCACCGGTCGCTTGAGGACATGCAGTGGCGCGTAACGTGCATCGGGATGACCATCTTCACCATACTCATCGTGGTGGCTCAGGCATGCTTCGCCGACTAAGACGCTGCACCAAAATCTCGCGGCTGTAGCAAGACGCCGTGATCGAGCGCGGCGCGGTACGGCCTCGCGGCATTTGAGCCTCGAGCTGATGCTATCTTTTAGCCAGGTATTCGCGCACGGCTTGAAGGGAGTGGCCAACCTGGTGTACCGCTGCACGCAGTTCGGCTTCTGTCGCGTTCAGCGCCTTCTTCCACCACTGGATCTCGTGGGGTTATTCCAGCGAAATCAACTTCGCGTCTTCAGCGGTCTTGATCGAATCGTCAGGCATGCGATCACCTCCGAGAAAAAGGCAATGGGATGGCCACAAGCGCAAATCATTTGTGAGTGGCGAGATGGTCGCGCACCCTTTCCGCGGACGGGCCAATAGCCAGTACAGCTCGGCGCAGTTCGATCTCGGTGCAGTTGAACGACTTGCACCAAAAGACAATCTCCTCCGGCTTGTCGAGCGAGATGAGGGTGACCCCTATGGGGGTGCTGGTGGAATCGTCGTCCATCGTGTTCTCCCGGGAACCGGCTTCACGGCGCTCAGCGGACGCCAAGGATGCAGATGGTCAACCAACTGTTTCCGTGCTGGCATGCTGATTCATCCCGTTCGTCTGACTGGAATTGTCCTGCCGAGGCCGCGTCGTCGCCACCTATGGCCCTTCCTGAATATCCGCCAATACCGCTGCCCAAGCGCCCCCCGCCCTCGAGCAGCCCGGCTGGCTGTATGAGATCAAAGTCTGACGCGCGCGAAAGTCTAAGTATCACTAAATCCCGAGCGGCGACATCGGACTGCTTGGCATCGTGGCGGGACCCACACGGCAACTTCTCCAATTCCAGGAGGCGCTCCTACAGGTGGTGACGCCCTCACGGCAGAGACCGGCGATTCCGTCGCGTCGGACGAAAAATGCCGCGCTGATTTTTTGCCATCGACAGGCGATGCGGGACAACGCTAACGTCGCCCAATGCTTGCCACGGCTTCGTTCAAGGCTTCGAGGGACACAGGCTTGTTCAAGTGCAGGTCGAACCCTGCGGCCCTGGACTTCGCCGCGTCCTCCGCGCGTCCGAAGCCGGTGAGCGCAATCGCCCGCCATCGGCGGGCATGCGGCAGTTCGCGCAACCGGCTGATGAGTTCAAAGCCGTCCATGCCGGGCATGGCGATGTCCGAAATCACGAGGTCGAATTCGCCCTGCCTGGCCGCCTCCAGCGCCGCCTCGCCGCTGTCGGCGGTCGTGACCATGGCGCCTTCGAGGCCCAGAAGTTCACCCAGGGTCTCGAGCGTGTGGAGGTCGTCATCCACGAGCAGGATGCGTTGATCGGCCAAGACCCCGTGCGCGATCAGTTGGAAGCCGGGCACATGGCTGTCCAGCGTACCCTCCAGCAGCGGAAGGCGCACCCTGAACGTGGCACCCTGGCCCGGACCCGCAGAGTCCGCCCCGACACTGCCGCCATGCAGTTCCGCCAGGCTCTTGACCAGCGCCAGGCCGATGCCCAGGCCGCGCTCGCTGCGCGTGGTGGGCGGGTGGTCGCCCTGCTGGAACATGCCGAACACCTGCCCGAGAAAATCCGGCGCGATCCCGCGGCCGGTGTCCCGCACCTCCAGCAACGCCCAGGGACCGTCACGGCCGAGCCGCACCTCGATCGTCCCGCCGGGCGGCGTGAACTTCAGCGCGTTGCTCGCCAGGTTCCAGAAGATCTGCTCGACCCGCACCACGTCCGCGAACACCGCGAGATCCTCGGCCTGCACGGACAGGGACAACTGCTTCGCCTCCGCGTCCTTGCGCAGCGCATCCGTGATCCGTTCGACGATCGGGCGCCATTTCACCGGCGATCGATTCAAGGCCAGCTTGCCCGTCTGCAGGCGCGAGAGATCGAGCAGGTCATCGATGATCTGCGCCTGTGCATGGACCGTCCGGCGGATGGTGTCGGCAGCCCGCGACAGCCGCGGCGAATCCTGGACCTCCGGCGAGCGGCCGATCAACTCGGCGCTCACCAAGATGAGGTTCAGCGGGTTCTTGAGTTCGTGCGACATCACGGCCAGGAACTCGTTGCGTAGCGCATGCGCCGCCTCCAGCTGGACGCGCACCTGTTTCTCGGCCTCGAGCAACTCCTCGCGCTGGCGCTCCAGCAGCCGGCGCTCGGTCAGGTCGCGGGCGATCTTCGCAAAGCCCTGCGCATTGCCTTCGACCAGCGTGGTGGTGATGCCACTGCAATAGAAGCGGCTGCCGTCCTTGCGCAGGTGCCAGCGCTCGTCGAGTGCGCGGCCGTGCTCGCGGGCACTGTGCAGCTCCTGCTCGGGCATTCCGACGGTACGGTCCTCCGGCACGAAGAGGCGGCGGAAATGCTCTCCCAGGATCTCATCGACGGTGTAGCCGAACATCAGCTCGGCGCCCTTGTTCCAGCCCGTGACGCATCCGGCCTCGTCCAGCGTGATGACCGCGAAATCCCGGGTGCTTTCCGCCACCAGGCGCAGCCGCTCGTCGCGTGCGCGCAGCTGCTCCTGCGCCGCGCGGCGCTCGGTCACGTCGATGAAGTTGAGCACCGCGCCGTCGATGCGATCCTCGTTGGTGCGATAGGCCGAGATGCGCATGAGGTACCAACGTCCATCGACGGACGCCACTTCGCGCTCCAGTGGCTGCAGCGTCGCCAGCACGTGCATGAGGTCATCGGTGAGGCTGCCGCCGCGGTCCAGGCGATGCGTGATGTCGCCCAGGGGCCGTCCCTTGTCGGTCGGGAGGATGTTGAAGATCAGTGCACTCAAGGGCGTGAAGCCATTGATGTGCATCTGCCGGTCGACGAACACGGTGGCGATGTTCATCGAGGTGATCAGGTTGCTCAGGTCGTCGTTGATCCTGGCGGTTTCCTCGACCTTGTTCTTGAGCTCGAAGTTGACTGTCGTGAGCTCCTCGTTGACCGACTGGAGTTCTTCCTTGCTGGTCTCGAGTTCTTCGGTCGCCGAGCGAAGCTCCTCGTTCATCGACTGCAGTTCCTCGTTGGACGCGCGCAGCGCCTCGGTCGAACTGGCGGATTCGCCGATGCTGCCCTTCAACTCGCGTTGCAGCCGAAGCACCTCTTCCTCAAGGACCGTGTAGGCGGGCTCCGGCTCGCCCGCGCGTGCCTGCGCATCGGCGTCCGGCTGCAGC
>NZ_JBBKZT010000038.1:0-28956 GCF_037889975.1 Variovorax rhizosphaerae
GGACCCATGGGCGGCGATGCTGCGCTACATCAGCCACCGCATCGCACCCACCATCGGCCCCTTCAGGCCTCCGAATAGGCTCCCGGGGACTGGGTAACCGCCGGATTTAGGCTGACCACTTGCCCACCGCCTCCCACAACGACTAAAAATACCAAATCGGAAGATACAAGGGGCTGAGGGCCGCGGCTCCAAGCCTGCCTGCGCAGGCTTGGACGGCCCGCAAGAGCAGCCGCCTCCGGCGGCCGCCCCGGCGCCGCAGGCGCATTCGGGGGTGGGGCTTTATTTCAAGCCAGCGCGCGCTGGATCAGCAACTTCTGGATATCCGACGTCCCCTCGTAGATCTGGCACACGCGCACGTCGCGGTAGATGCGCTCCAGCGGGAAGTCGTTGACGTAGCCGTAGCCGCCCAGCGTCTGGATCGCGGCGCTGCACACCTTCTCGGCCATCTCGCTGGCGAACAGCTTGGCCATCGCCGCCTCCTTCAGGCAGGGCCGGCCGGCGTCGCGCAAGCTGGCCGCGTGCCAGATCAGTTGCCGGGCCGCTTCCAGTTGCGTTGCGCATTCGGCCAACCGGAAGCCCACGGCCTGCTGGTCGAAGATGGCGCCGCCAAAGGCCTGTCGCTCCTTGGCATAGGCCAGCGCCACCTCGAAGGCGCTGCGGGCCATGCCCACGCTCTGCGCGGCAATACCGATGCGCCCGCCTTCGAGCGCGCCGAGGGCGATCTTGTAGCCCTCGCCCTCCTGGCCGACCAGGTTCTCCGCCGGGATGCGGCAGCCGTCGAAATTGATCTGCGCCGTGTCGCTGCTGTGCTGGCCGAGCTTGTCTTCCAGGCGCGCCACGTTGTAGCCGGGTGCGTCGGTCGGCACGATGAAGGCGCTCATGCCCTTCTTGCCGGCGGCCTTGTCGGTCATCGCGATGACGATGGCCACCTGCCCGTTCTTGCCGCTGGTGATGAACTGCTTGACGCCGTCGATCACGTAGCCGTCGCCATCGCGCTTGGCCGTGGTGCGCAGCGAAGAGGCATCGCTGCCAGCCTGCGGCTCCGTCAGGCAGAAGGCGCCGAGCATCTGCCCCTGCGCCAGCGGATGCAGCCACTTCTTCTTTTGCTGCGCATTGCCGTAGCGCATGAGGATGGCATTGACCGGGCAATTGGTGACGCTGATCGCCGTGCTGGTGCCGCCATCGCCGGCGGCAATCTCTTCCAGCACGAGTGCGAGCGTGAGGTAGTCAAGGCCGGCGCCGCCGTCTTCCTCGGGCACGCAGATGCCGTAGGCGCCGAGGGCGGCCAGGCCCTTGTGCACTTCCTTCGGGAAGCTGTGCTCGCGGTCCCAGGTGGGCGCATGCGGCCACAACTCGGCTTGTGCGAAGTCGCGCACGGCGTCGCGGATGGCTTCCTGGTCGGGGGTCAGCAGCATGGTGTTGTGTCTCGTGGTTGAACGGGATCGACAGCCCTTGTCGAGTCGCTTTCTTGTTCAGGTTGCAGGCGTGCGCTCGGCGGCGAGCTGCGCGCGGTAGCGCGCGAGCGTCTCGGCGTCGGATTCGAGCACGGCGTCGGCGCGCATCTGGTCGCGGATCATCTGGCCCATCGTCGGCAAGGCATCGCGCGCGGGCCAGGTGTCCGGCTGCCAGAGCTCCGAGCGCATGAAGGCCTTGGCGCAATGGAGGTACGCCTCCTGCACCTGCACCTCGATCACCAGCTTCGGCCGCTGGCGCTCTTGCGCGAACAGGTCGGTGAAGACGGGCTCGTCACGCAGGCGCGCAGTGCCATTGATGCGCAGCGTCTCGTCGACACCCGGCACCATGAAGATCAACGCGATGCGCGGATCGGCCAGCAAATTCTCCAGCGTGTCGAGCCGGTTGTTGCCGCCGCTGTCCGGCAGCAGCACGGTGCGCTCGTCCGTCACCTTGACGAAGCCCGGCACACCGCCGCGGGGAGACGCATCGAGCAGGCTTCCAGGCATGCCGGCGCTCGCCACCACGCAGAACGGCGACAGTTCGATGAAGCGCCTGCAATGCGCGTCCAGTTGCGCCAGTTGCTTGCCCACGGCGCGCACACCCGGTGCCGCATACATGGTGCGCAATTCAGCCAGCGTGCCGATCATGCCTACTTGCCCTGCCCGAGGTCCATGATCATCCGCGCCGCCATGTAGAGCCGGCGCGGAATCGAATCGACCACCACGTACTCCGCCTTGTCGCTGTGATAGCCGAAGCCGGGCAGGCCCATGCTCTCGATCACCGGCTTGCCCGACAGCGACGCGTAGGACGCATCGGTGCCACCGCCGCTGATCTTCTCGTCCACCTCGATCGTGCCGCCGGCCTCCCGATAGAAACCGATGGCCTTGTCGATGAGCTTGCGGCCGCCATCGCCACCGTAGAAGGCAGGGCGTCCGCGGGTGACGACGATCGCCACCTCGGCGCCCGGCACCTTCTTCTTCTGCGCGCGCTCTTCCAGCGTCTTCATCGCGGCGTCGAAGTCCTCGTTGCGCGTGTAGCGCACGTCGGCATTCACCGTCGCGCTGTCCGGAATGATGTTGGTGGCCGGGCCACCGCCCTTGATGACGGTCCAGTTGAAGCGCAAGCCCTTCGACTTGTCGTCGATATCCATGGTGCGCAGCACCAGGTCGGAGGCCTCGACCACCGCGTTCACGCCCAGTTCGGGAGCGGCGCCGGCATGCGAGGCCTTGCCCTTGATGTTGGCCTGCACATAAGCAATGCCCGAGGTGCCGACCGGGAACACCTCGGCATCGGCCGTGGTGGGCTCGAAGGACAGCACATAGTCGACCTGTTTCGCTTCTTCCTGGATCAGGTCGCGCGAGCCGAAGGATCCCTTTTCCTCGTCGGTGTTGAACAGCACCGTGATGCTGCCGTAGTCGCGCACGCCATAGGTCTTGAGCAGCTTGAGCGTGTGCAGGATGACCGCGTTGCCGCCCTTGTCGTCCGCGATGCCGGGACCGTAGGCCTTGTTGCCCTCGATGCGGAACGGCGCCTTGGCCAGCGTGCCCTTGGGGTAGACGGTGTCCATGTGCGACATCAGCAGCAGGTTCTTGCCGCCCTTGCCCTTGATCTTGCCGACGATGTTGTCGCCCACCACGAGTCCGGCCGACTTGCTCCGCGTGACGGTGAAGCCCAGCGCCTTGAGTTCCTCCTCGAGATACCTGCCCGCGGCAGCCATGCCCTCTGCGTCGCCCGTGCCGGTCTCGATGTTGACCAGCTTTTCGAGCGTCTTGAGCACGGCTGGCTGCTCGGCAGTGGCGGCATCGAACAGCGCGTTGTCGCGCTTGGGCTGGGCGAAGGTGGCCGGGGCCAGGAACGTCGAGGCAATGAGCATCGCCAGGGCGGTGCGGGAAAAGATGGGGCGCACGGAAACTCCTCTCTATGGGTTTGTTGTTGGAAAAAATGTCCGCCGCGGGCAGGCAGCAGACGCGTTCAAAGGACCTCGAGCGCCACGGCCGTGCCTTCGCCACCGCCGATGCAGAGCGTCGCCACGCCCCGCTTGAGGCCGCGCGACTTCAGCGCATGGATCAACGTGACCATGATGCGCGCACCGCTGGCCCCGATCGGGTGGCCGAGCGCGCAGGCGCCGCCATGCACGTTGACGATGTCGTGCGACACGCTGAGTTCATGCATCAGCGCCATCGGCACCACGGCAAAGGCCTCGTTGACTTCCCAAAGGTCGACGTCCTTGACGCTCCAGCCAGTCTTCTTGAACAGCTTGCCCACGGCCCCCACCGGCGCAGTCGAGAACCATTCGGGCTGCTGTGCATGCGTGGCATGGCCGACCAGACGCGCGAGCGGCTTCGCGCCGATCTTCTTCGCATGCGATTCGGTCATCATCACCAGCGCCGCGGCGCCGTCGTTGATGGAGGAGCTCGATGCGGCCGTGATGGTGCCGCCGTCTTTCTTGAAGGCCGGCTTGAGTGTCTTGATCTTGTCGAGCTTGACCTTGCCCGGGCCTTCGTCGATCGAGACAATCGTGTCGCCGCCGCGGCCCTTCACCGTGACGGGCGCGATCTCGTCCTTGAACAGCCCGGTATCCGTCGCCTTCTTCGCGCGCTCGACGCTGGCGATGGCAAAGGCATCCTGCTGCTCGCGCGTGAAGCTGTACTTCGCCGCGCAGTCCTCGCCGAAGGTGCCCATCGAGCGGCCCGGCTGGTAGGCGTCTTCCAGGCCGTCCAGCATCATGTGGTCGAAGATGCGATCGTGACCCATGCGGTAGCCGCCGCGGCCCTTGAGCATGAGGTAGGGCGCGTTGGTCATGCTCTCCATGCCGCCCGCGACGATCACGTCGCTGGTGCCGACCAGCAGCATGTCGTGCGCCAGCATCGCGGCTTTCATGGCCGAGCCGCACATCTTGCTGAGCGTCACCGCACCCGCACTGTCCGGCAGCCCGCCCTTGTACGCGGCCTGCCGCGCCGGCGCCTGGCCCTGGCCCGCCATCAGGCAGTTGCCGAACAGTACCTCGCCGACCGAGTCCGGCGCCACGCCCGAACGCTCGATGGCGGCCTTGATCGCCGCGCCGCCGAGGTCATGCGCCGCAAGGGAAGAAAAGTCGCCCTGGAAGCCGCCCATGGGGGTGCGCGCGGCGCCGACGATGACGATGGATTCAGACATTCAAATGCTCCTTCGATTCAACAACAGGCGAGATGGCCTTCATTCGTGAAACACCGCGGAACCGGCTTCGCCGGGCCGCTGGTGTTGCCCCCGGTGAGGGGGTGGGCGGCTCACGCAGTGAGCCAACCTGGGGGAGAGCCTAAAAGTACGGCGCGTGCCCATCATGCTCAAAGCGCTGCGCCTCGTCATAGGGGAATACATCCAACATCTGCCCGGCCTGGATGCGCTCCTTGTGGCTTTGCCAGAAGGCCGCGTCGAGCAGGTCGGCGTGGTGCGCCATGAAAGCCTTGCGCACCGAATCGTTGCCCAGCAGGAAGGGGCCGAAGGTCTCCGGGAACACGTCCTTCGGGCCGACGGAATACCAGACTTCGCCGCTCATCTCATCTTCCTCGTTGCGCGGCGTGGGCACCCTGCGGAAATTGCAATCGGTGATGTATTCGATCTCGTCGTAGTCGTAGAACACCACCTTGCCGTTGAGCGTGACGCCGAAGTTTTTCCACAGCATGTCACCCGGGAAGATGTTGGCCGCGACCATGTCCTTGATCGCGTTGCCGTATTCGGCCACGGCATGCTCCAGCTGGTCCTTTGCGCGCTTGGCCATGGCCGGGTTCTCGGGCTGCGCGAGCTGGTCGAACGCTTCCTGCAGGTAGATGTTGAGCGGGATCATGCGGCGCTCGATGTAGACGTGCTTGAGCACCAGTTCCATCTCGCCGTTGCTGTCGCGATCGCCGATCTCCAACTGGCTCGGCGCGAACTTCTCGAGCTCGGCGACCAGGTCGGGCTCGAAGCGGTCCAGCGGAAAGCCCACGTCGCTGTACTCCAGCGTGTCGGCCATGCGCCCCACGCGGTCGTGGTGCTTCACCAGCATGTACTTGCCCTTGATCTGCTCGCGCGTGGTTTCCTTCTGCGGCGGGTAGTAGTCCTTGATGACCTTGAAGACGTACGGGAAGGACGGCAGGTCGAACACCAGCATCACCATGCCCTTGATGCCGGGCGCGATGCGGAACTTGTCGCTGGAGTAGTTGAGATGCGAGAGAAAGTCCCGGTAGAACAGCGTCTTGCCCTGCTTGGCGAGCCCAAGCGCGTTGTAGATCTCGGCGCGCGGCTTGCGCGGCATCAGCGAGCGCAGGAATTGCACGTACGCTGACGGCACCTCCATGTCGACCATGAAGTAGGCCCGCGCAAAGCTGAACAGCATCTGCAGGTCGTCCTCGCCGAACAGCGCCGCATCGACGTAGAAGTGGCCCTTGCGGTCATGCAGGATCGGCAGCGCGAAGGGCAGCTCGACGAAGCCGTTGATGATCTTCCCGACCAGGTACGCACCCTTGTTGCGATAGAACAGGCCCGACAGTACCTGCAACTGGAAGTTGGCCCGCAGCTTGACCTGGTGGAAGCGCCCGAGGATCGCGGCGGCCACACGCTCCGCGTCACGGCGCCGGTTGGCGAAGTGACCGAGCAGCGCATAGTCCTCGATGATCCGTTCGACAGTGTCGGCCAGCCCCTCGTGCGTAGGGTAGTAGGCGCGGAAATGCGGTGCACCGCGCGGCTCGATGTACTCCGTGCTGATCGCCGGCCGCACGAAGATGAAGTCGTTCTGGAAATACGCGCGGTGCAGGATCTTGGTCGTGACCGAATTGAAAAAGCTCTCGGCCAACTCGGGTTGGTGATGGTTCACCAGCAGGCCGATGAAGTGCAGCTTGATCTGGTGCCACACGTCCATCGGCTGGTCGCCCGCCCTGAATTCCTTCTCGAGCCGGGCCACGGCTTCGTTCACCCGCAAGTCGTAGAACTCGATGCGCTCGCGCTGCGCGCGCTGCTGGCCATGCCAGTCGGCCGTCTCGAACCGATGCTTGGCCCGTGACGACTCCGCGCGAAACAGTCGGTAATGTCGGTTGAAGCCGTCGATCAGCGCCTTGGCGATGTCGTACGCGAGCGGGGAATCCAGACGTTGCGGGAACATTTCTTCTTATGCCTCCTTGGTGACCTCCGCATTTTGCTGTGCCGCGTGGCCGTTTCCGTTGCCATGGCCGTTCCCGTTGCCATTCCCGTTGCCGGTCCACTTGTAGCGGATGCGCTGCACGCAGGCCTTGTAGGTGGTCTCCAGCGGCTTCGTGTTGTTCGCTGTGATGCCCAGGTCCTGCAGCAGGCCGTCGTGCACGCCGAAGGCCCAGCCGTGGATGCTCACGTCCTGGCCGCGGCTCCAGGCATCGACCATGACGGTGCTGACTGCCACGTTGACCACCTGCTCGGCCACGTTGAGTTCGCACAGCGCATTGGCGCGCGACTCGGGCGGCACGGACTCGAGCATCACGCGGTGCCGGTCGCGCACGTCCTGGATGTGACGCAGCCAGTTGTCGGCAATGCCGATGCGCGCGCCTTCCAGCGCGGCCTGCACGCCGGAGCAGCCGTAGTGGCCGACCACCATGATGTGCTGCACCTTCAGGCGCTCGACCGCGAACTGGATCGCCGAGAGCGCGTTCAGGTCGGAGTGCACCACGATGTTGGCCACGTTGCGGTGCACGAACACCTCGCCGGGCTCCAGCCCGGTGATCTGGTTGGCGGGCACGCGGCTGTCGGAGCAGCCGATCCACATGTACTTGGGCGTCTGCTGCTTCACCAGGCTGGTGAAGAAGCCGGGGCGGTCACGCTCTACCTGGGCGGCCCAGTGGCGGTTGTGCGCGAAGAGGTCGGGGAGGCTGTCTGACATGAAGATATTTTCCGATGAGCGTTAATGAACGGGGCTGGTCATTTCAGGAGGCCTTGGCCTTCAGCGCCTTGGCCAGCGTGGCACGCGTCTTCTTCTCCTGCTCGCGCACCTCGTCGAGGTTGGCCTGCAATTCGGCCTGCCGACTCTCCAACTGTGCACGGTGCGCGCCGAGCACGCCGAGGAATTTTTTCAGTTGCAGCACCGTGTCGCGCGGGCTGTCGTACATGTCCAGGATGTCCTTCGCCTCGGTCAGGCTCAGGCCCAGGCGCTTGGCGCGCAGCGTCAGCAAGAGACGCGCCCGGTCGCGCGCCGTGTAGACGCGCTGCCGCCCGCCCGGACCGCTGCGCGTGGGCGCGAGCAGGCCCATGTCCTCGTAGAAGCGGATCGCGCGCGTGGTCAGGTCGAATTCCCTGGCCAGGTCGCTGATGGTGAAGGTTTGCGGAGCCAATTCGGATGCCGGGTCGGGGACGTTACAGTGGCGACAGCGCGATCGGGCCGCTGTCCCTACAATGGGCGATTCACCCATGACGTTTACGTAAACGTCAATCGTACATGAACTTGCTCGAACGCGAACTCCATTACCCCTTGGGCGACCTGCTGCCGGCCCCAGGCACCACCCACGAGGTGCTGCCCGGCGTGCGTTGGATCCGCATGGCGCTGCCCTTCGCGCTCGACCACATCAACCTCTGGCTGCTGCGCGACACCATCGATGGCGTCGAGGGCTGGACCGTCGTGGATTGCTGCATCGCGCACGACAAATCGCGTCAGCAATGGGAAGAGATCTTCGCGACACAACTGGAAGGCCTGCCGATCCTGCGCGTCATCGTCACGCACATGCATCCCGACCACATCGGCCTGGCCAGCTGGCTGTGCGCGCGCTGGAACGCGCCGCTGTGGATCAGCTCCACCGACTACCACGTCGCGCGCACGCTCACCAGCCCCGGCGCCAGCGACAGCCTGGCAGGAGGCGACGGCGCCGCCGACTTCTTTGCCGCGCATGGCATGACGGACCCCGAGGCCATCGCCAGGATCCGCGGGCGCAGCAACTACTACGCCAACATGGTGCCGGAGGTGCCCGACAGCTTCGTGCGCATGCTCGACGGCGATACGGTGCAGATCGGCGGCCGCGACTGGCAGTGCATCAGCGGCTACGGACACGCGCCCGAGCACATCGCGCTGTATTGCGACGAGCTGCATGCGCTCATCGGCGGCGACATGATGCTGCCGCGCATCTCGACCAACGTGAGCGTGCATTCGGGTGAGCCGGATGCCAATCCGCTGCGCCTGTTCCTGGACAGCATCGAACGCTTTCTCGAACTGCCCGAGGACACGCTCGGCCTGCCCTCGCATGGCAAACCCTTCACCGGCGTGCACCGCCGCGTCGGCCAATTGCAGGAACACCACCGCGACCGCCTCGCCGAGATGCTCACGGCCTGCACGGCGCACCCCCTGACCGCGGCCGAGGCCTTGCCGATCATGTTCAAGCGCGAGCTGGACTTCCACCAGGTGACCTTTGCCATGGGCGAGACGGTCGCGCACCTGCACCTGCTGCGCTTCGCGGGGCAGCTCAAGCGCACGGTCGATGCACAGGGCGTCTACCGCTTCGGCGCGCCAGAATGAAGCTCGCCCCCAGGATCCGCGTTGCTTCGCGGCGCTCCTCCAACCCCCTACCGGAGGCAACACCAGCGGCCCAGCCGAGTCGGTTCCGCGGCGTGTCCCGCATGAAAGTGCGCGTTTGCTGAAAGGGCAGACCCTCGCGCAACTGCGCAGCGGTGAACTGGCGGGCCACCATGCGCTCGACCTCTCCTGCGGCCTGACGGAGTTCCCGCGCGAGATCTTCGACCTGGCCGACACGCTCGAGGTGCTGAACCTGTCGCGCAATGCGTTGCAGAGCCTGCCCGAGGACATGCATCGACTGCACCGCCTGCGCATCCTCTTCTGCGCCGAGAACCTGTTCAGCGAACTGCCGCCATCGCTCGGTGCGTGCCCGGCGCTGGAGATGATCGGCTTCAAGTCCTGCCGGATACGCGAGGTCCCCGCCAGCGCCCTGCCACCAAGGCTGCGCTGGCTGATCCTGACCGACAACGCCATCGAATCCCTGCCCGCCGGATGGGATCGCTTCCCGCGCTTGCAGAAGCTGATGCTGGCCGGCAACCGGCTGCAATCGCTGCCCGAGGACATGGCCAGCTGCGAGCGTCTTGAACTGCTCCGCATCTCGGCCAACCGCTTCGACACACTGCCCGACTGGCTCCTGCAAATGCCGCGACTCGCCTGGTTGGCCTGCGCGGGCAATCCGTTCAGCGACGCCAACGAAGCCGCCGCGCTGTCTCGCCAAGCGGTGCCGCTCATCGACTGGTCGCAGCTCACGCTCGACGCACGGCTCGGCGAAGGCGCGTCCGGCATCATTCACCGCGGCACGTGGCACCGCACGTCCGATGCCCACGAAGCGGTGGCGGTGAAGCTGTTCAAGGGCGCCGTCACCAGCGACGGCTGGCCACACAGCGAGATGGCCGCCTGCATGGCCGCGGGCGAGAACGCCGCGCTGATCGCGGTGCATGGCCGCATCGTCCACCATCCCGAGGCCGTCGAGGCCCTGGTGCTCGCACTGGTGCCACCCCACTTCCGCAGTCTGGCCGGCCCGCCCAGCTTCCGATCGTGCACGCGGGACATCTATGACGAGCACGCGCGCTGGCCGCTGGCCGCGGCGCTGTCGATGGCAAGGCAGATCGCCTCGGCTGCGTCGCAACTGCATGCACGCGGCATCCTGCACGGCGACCTCTACGGCCACAACATCCTGCAAGACGGCGCGGGCCAGGCGCTGCTCGGTGATTTCGGCGCCGCATCCTTCGTCGGTACCGGCCCGCAAGCCCCGGCCCTCGAACGCATCGAGGTGCGCGCCTTCGGCTGCCTGCTGGAAGAGTTGCTCGATCGCTGCAACGACACCGATGAAGCGGCGCTGGCACCGTGGCGCGAGCTTCAGCTTCTCTGCCTGCAGGACACCGTCGCCCTGCGCCCCGACTTCGCCCAGATCAGCGCTGCGTTGTCGACCGGCTGAACGGCTCGTCCACGACCAGGACGCTTTCCAGCCAGCGCAGCGCCCACGCGAACGGCTTGGGCCCCGGCGCCGAGGCGTGGGCAACCAGGACACGCGAGCGCGTCTCCGCATGCACGATGTCGCCGTCGCTGCGATCGACCGTGCAGCAGAAGCGGTTGCGCCGCATCAGCGCCAGCATCGGCGCGTTGTCGGCCAGCACGTCGCAACGCATCCAGCCGACACCGGCCGCGTGGGCGGCGTTGCCCAGCGCATGCAGCACCCAGGTCGCGATGCCGCGGCGTTGCCAGCCGTCATCCACCATCAGCATGATCTCCGCGCTCTGGCCGTCGGCATCGATCAGGTAGCGCGCCTCCGCCACCAGGCGCTCGCGCCCACCTTCATGAACGGCCACCACCATCGCGAGGTGACGACGGTAGTCGATGCACACGAGGCTCGCCAGCTCGTCAGCCGTTGCGGGCAGTTGCGCGTTGGGAAAGCGGTGTGAAAGCGAGCGCTCCGACATCCGATTGATCAAGTCCGCCAGCAAGCGATTGTCTTGAGGCATCACCGGCCGCAAAGTCAGCCGGTGATTGGCATCGAACCAGCGCACGTCGATCAGGCCCGTCGGGTAATGACTGATCAGGTACGAATCGACGAGCCCGGCGCTTGACCGTAAATCGTGTGTGGTTATAGGCCCGTCGGAACTGGCATTCATGCCCAAGCATACGGGCGGCGCGCTGCGGTTTCCCCCTCCATGGGGGCGTTGACAGTACGACCAAAGTATGAGTGAGCACTCGCACAATACGAATCTGGTGAATACTGCGGTTGGGGGGAAAAAGAATGAACTTGCTGATGGTCGACGACCACATGATGTTCTTGCAGGGAATGAAGAACCTGCTCAACGTACTGGTGCCCGAGCTTCGCGTCGAAACCACCGGTGACATGGCCCATGCGGTCCAGTTGGTGCAGCTGACCGAGTTCGACATCGTGCTGCTCGACTGGCACCTGAGCGATTGCGAAGGCACGGAGTCGATCCGCTGGCTGCGCGACGCAGGCTGCACGGCACGCATCGTGGTGCTGTCCGGCGAAACGAACGCCACGCTGATTCGCCACTCGATCGAGCTTGGAGCGGCTGGCTTCATTCCGAAGAAGTACAGCTCCGAAATGATGGTGGCCGCCTTGAAGCATGTGCTCGCGGGCCGTGTGTTCCTGCCCTCGGAAACCTATCCGGCGCGCAGCATCGGCAGCGCACCGGGCATGGCCATGCAGTCCGGCGCCGCTCCTTCGGAAGCGGCCCTCGACCCTCGCCTTGCGGGACTGACCGCGCGGCAGATGGCCGTTTATCGCGCCGCAACCCGGGGACTTTCCAACAAGCTGATCGCGCGGCAACTCGACATTGCCGAATCGACCGTCAAGGCCCATCTCAGTGCGGTGTACAGCGCGCTCGGCGTGCGCAACCGCACCGAGGCAGCCTACCAGGCGTCGCGCGAGGGCATGCACATTGGTTGACGAGCCACTGCACGACCCGATCCCTCGTGCGGAGCGGATCGAGCGTCGGATTGCCGAGCGGCGTGTCGAGTTGATGCTGCGCTACCTGAAGCGCTTGCCGGCGATGTTCGTGGGTCATGTCATCCTGGCGGTGGTCGCCATGCGGCAAGGGCTGCTGGTGTGGCCCTGGGTGTGGCTGGCCATCACCTGCGTGATGATGTACTACCGCTGGACGATGGCCCGCAAGATCGAAAAGTACTCCGCGATCGACAAAGCCGCCGCGCTCCCGCAGCTCAACCGCGGCTTTGCATTGAGCGGGCTGGTGACCGCGCCGATCGTCATGCTGGCCTACGCCACGCCGAGCGACGAAGCACCCCTGCTGATAGGCATCATGCTGGTGACCGGCTGCGCGGTGGGCGCCGCGTCGATGGCCGGCTCGGTGCGCGCCTTCGTGGGCCTGTGCACGCCGACCTTCGCGCTGATCGCCGGAGGCTGGTTCCTGCGTGGCGGCACGCTGGGCTTCTCGCTGGGCATCGGCGTGCTGATCATGTACGTGGTGCTGCTGGCCAGCGTGCGCGACCATGACCGCAACCTCAAGGAACTGATGGCGCTGGTGGAGGACAACGCCCAGCTCTCCGAGTCGGTCGAACTCGAGCGCGACCGCGCCGAAGCCGCCAGCGCGGCCAAGACGCGCTTCTTCGCCGCCGCCAGCCACGACCTGCGCCAACCGCTGCACGCGCTGTCGATCAACGCGACCACGCTGGAGATCCTCGCGCAGCGCGGCAACGACGTCCTGCTCAAGGAAATCAGCCGCGGCATCGGCAGCGCCTTGCGCCAGAGCAGCGGCCTGCTGGACACCTTGCTCGACATCTCCCGGCTGGAAGCACATTCGATCGAGCCCAAGCTCGCTGCGCACGACATCGGCATCTTGCTGCGCGCGGTGCATGACGAATACGCCGCTCTTGCGGCGCAGCAGAACCTGCAACTCAAGGTCGACCTGCCCGCCGAAACGCTCTGGTGCCTGACCGATGGTGACCAGTTCATGCGAATCCTTGGCAACCTGGTCAACAACGCCATCAAGTTCACCCACCGCGGCAGCGTCACCCTGTCAGCCCGGCGCGGCCCGCGCGGGCATGTGCTGGTGCAGGTGGCGGACACCGGCTCGGGAATCCCACCCGACCAGCGCGAGCGCGTGTTCGAAGAGTTCTACCAGCTCGACAACACGCCGCACGACCGTGCGCAGGGTCTCGGCCTGGGCTTGGCCATCGTGCGGCGCACGGCGGCTCTGTTGAGGCACAAGCTCAGGCTGGACAGCATTCCGGGGCACGGCACGACCTTCGAACTTCGCATTGCATCTGCCATGCCCCCAAGCCATGCCCCCCTGCCGGCCGCGGTACCCGCCCGCCCGTGCGAAAGCCTGCCGCTCACAGTGTTGCTGATCGACGGCGAGGCCGAAGGCCTGGCCGCGCTGGTCACCTACCTCACCCAGCTCGGCTGGTCGGTCAAGGGCGTGGAGGGTGGCGCCCAGGCCGAGCTGGCGCTGGCCAACGGCTATGAACCGGATGTACTGGTCATCGACTACCGCCTGCGCGGGGAAACCGGACTGGACGTGGTCGAGCGCGTTCGCCGGCGCCTGCCGGGCGTACCGGCCGTGATCGTCACCGGCGAGACCGCACCCGAGCGATTCGCCGATCTGACGCGTGCCGCCGAGCGCGTGCTGCACAAGCCATTGAGCGGGGACGTGCTCGCTCGCACGCTGCAGGAAGTGGTGGCCGAGGCTGGCGCGTTGGCGACCGCACCGGGCAGCGCCCGGCAATAAGCTGCTCGCTCTTTCCGGAGCATCACATGGACACCACACAACTCTTCTCCCTCCAGGGCCGCACTGCACTCATCACCGGCGGCTCGCGCGGCATCGGCCGCATGATCGCGGAGGGCTACCTGGCCCAAGGCGCCCGCGTCTACATCTCGGCGCGCAAGGCCGATGCCTGCGACCAGACGGCCAAGGAACTGTCGGCCTTCGGCCACTGCGTGTCCTTGCCAGCCGACGTGTCGACCATCGAAGGCGCGCAGGCGCTGGTGCAGGCCTATTCGAAGCACGAGAAGACACTCGACATCCTCGTCAACAACGCCGGCGCCGCATGGGGCGCGCCGTACGACGACTTCCCCGAAAGCGGCTGGGACAAGGTGGTCGACCTGAACCTCAAGACGCCCTTCTTCCTGACGCAGGCACTCACGCCGATGCTCAAGGCCGCCGCCACCGACCACCTGGCCAAGGTGATCAACATCGCGTCGATCGATGGCGTGTCGGTGAACCCGCAGGAGACGTACTCGTATGCGGCCAGCAAGGCCGGCCTGATCCATCTCACCAAGCGCATGGCGCTGCGCCTGGCGCAGGAGCGCATCGCAGTCAGCGCCATCGCGCCGGGTGCGTTCGCCTCCAGCATGAACAAGGAAGCGCGCGACCATGCCGACGAAGTCAAGGGACACATTCCCGCCGGCCGCATCGGAACGCCGGAGGACATGGCCGGCGCGGCGATCTACCTGGCATCGCGCGCGGGCGACTATGTGATGGGTGCAACGCTCGTTGTCGATGGCGGAGTGGCTTGGGCGCGTTGAGCGCGGAGTCAGTCCGAGGCCACCGCCAGCAGCATGTCGGCCAGCTCGCGCGGGGCCGAGATCATGGCGTCGTGGCACGTCGCGATCTCGCGGTAATCCCACCCTGGCTGCGCCCGGGCGAACTCAGCGCTCGGCGTGACGATGGCGTACAGCGGGTCGGTGCAGCGGATGTACGTGGCGGCCACGCCATTGCCTACCGGGTTCGCCAGGGTCAGGCTGGTGAGATAGGTCTTGAGCGGTTGCGGTGAGAGCCGGCGCTCCACCCAATCCATGGTCGCATCGCCCTCGCGCTCGCGCGACAGGCCGAAGTTGGTGGCTGGCGGCACTGGAGAGCAGAGGCCGCCGCTGAACTTGTCGGCCGCCGCGAGCCTCGCTTCCTGCACGTCCGGCGGCAGGCCACTCATGATGCTCCGGCCCGACATCGGAATCAGCGAATCGAGGAAGACAAGGTGCCGCAGTCGTTGCGGCATGCGCTCGGCAACCCCCACCACCGCGCAGCCGCCGAAGCTGTGGCCGACCAGGTAGACATCCTCCAGTTCCTCCGCCTCGATCACGTTGGCGATGTCGTCGACGAAGGTCTCCAGGGTGATGTCCGGACTCATCAGGTGCCGCCGCTCGCCGAGGCCGGTCTGCGTCGGCGTCAGGACCAGGTGCCCCGCGGCCCGCAGATGCGCCGCCACGTCGCGCCAGCACCAACCGCCATGCGATCCGCCATGAACCAGGACATAGGTTCTTTTTTCCATGAGCCCTCAGCTCCAGCGCGGGATCGTCTCATCCTTGAGTTGCTTGCGCAGCACGCCGTAGTCCGGCACCACGCTCTCCACCGTTTCCCAGAAGCGCGGGCTGTGGTCCATCACGCGCAGGTGGCTCAACTCATGCGCCACCACGTAATCGATCACCGGCATCCGGAAGTGCACCAGTCGCCAGTGCAGGCGAATGCCGCCATCGGCGCTGGCGCTGCCCCAGCGCGTCGATGCGTTCGAAAGCGACAGCTTGGTCCAGCGCACGCCCAGCCGTTGCGCGAAATGATCCAGGCGCTCGATGAAGATGCGGCGCGCCTGCTTCGACAGCCAGGCTTGCGCGGCATCGCGGATCTGCTCCGGCGTGGCGTTCTGCGCGAGCGCCATGCGCAAGGTCCTGGGCATCGTCGGGTCGCTGTCCGCCTCGAGCACCGCGCCCACACCCTTGAAGCCATGCTTGGGGTCCAGCCGAACCACCACAGGCTCGCCGAGATAGGGAAAGCTCACGCCATCGCACCATTCGATGCGCGCGGCTTCGAGCCGTGCATAGCGCTGGTCGGCTTCGGTCAGCTTGCGCAGGATCCAGGCGGACTTCTCCTGCAGCGCTGCATCGACATCGCGCAGTGCGACCCAGCGCGGTGCCCTCACCGACAGCCCCTGCGCACCGACCACGAAGCCGATCGTGCGCCGCTGGCCGCGCGTGAATTCGTAGGCCACGCGTGCATTGCCGAGCATGGCCTCGCGCGTCGCGCGTGGGTGGACGAAGCGCGCGGGTGCGAGCGAATCGGCCAGCGATATCTCAGGCGCCGATGTGCGCGGCACCGCATCGGCGGCGGGAACTGCAGGAGCCTCCGACGCGACGGGAAGCACGGGTGCGACAGTCTTGCCACGCCGCAGCCGCGGCTTCGACGGCGCCTTCAATCCGGGCGCCTCCGTCGACAGCCCTTCGAACAGGTCCAGCGTGTATTGCAGCAGCCCGCGCATGCCTCAGTCCCCTGGCCTGTGTGCGTGTGTCATCGATAGGCCTCCGGGTCGAGCCGACGCATCTCGGCCTCGATCCAGGCTTCGACTTCGCGCATCAACTCATCGGGCTTGCGACCGACGCTCGGGATCGCCGGCCCGATCGACACATCGACGATGCCCGGCCGCTTGATGAAGGCCTTGCGCGGCCAGACCTTCGCCGAGGTCACGGCGATCGGCACCACCGGCGCGCCGGTCTCGCAGGCCAGCCGCGTGCCGCCCGACTTGTAGGTGCCCTTCTGCCCGCGCGGAATGCGCGTGCCCTCAGGGAACATGATGATCCAGATGCCTTGCGCCAACAACTCACGGCCCCGGCTGACCACCTTGTTGAAGGCCTGCGACTTATGGCTGCGGTCGATGTGGATCATGTCCAGCCGCGCCATGGCCCAGCCAAAGAAAGGCACATAGATCAATTCCCGCTTGAACACGAAGGCCAGCGGATGCGACATCAGCGTCGGCATCAGGAAGGTCTCGTAGGTGGACTGGTGTTTGACCAGCAGGATGGCGCCAGCGCGCTTGTCCTGCGGCAAGTTCTCCATACCGACCACGCGCGTCTCGATGCCGAGGATCACGCGCGCGCCGCCAATCGCCCAGCTGAGCCAGCGAACGGCCATCCACCACAGCGGCTCCCCACGGCGCCAGATCGAGGCCACCACCATGATGAGGCCCCAGGGAATCACGGTGATGAGCATCCACAGCATGTGAAGGACGGAGCGAATAAATGCCATGGGATCGATCTTGTTGTGCAATGGAAAAAAGTCAGTCTTGCGGCGCGTCCAGCGCGGCCTTCGCTTCGCGCTCCTCACGCGCCAGCAGGAAGTCGACGAAAGCCGCGAGGTCGTCGTGAACCTGCGTGCCGGGCGGGTACTCGGGCGGCAAGGGCACGACGCCGCGGCACGCTTCACCCATGCCGGTGAGCAGCAGGTGCGGTTCGCATCCGGCCGCCGCGCCGGCCTGCACGTCGCGCAGGCTGTCGCCTGCGGTCGGCACGCCATCCAGGTCGATGCCGTAGCGCTCGCCGATCTGCAGGAACAGCCCCGGCTTCGGCTTGCGACACTCGCAGTTCTCGTCGGGGCTGTGCGGGCAATAGAAGACCGCGTCGACCTTGCCCCCCACGGCGGCCAGCATCTTGTGCATCTTGGCGTGCATCTGGTTGAGCGACGCCACGTCGAACAGGCCGCGGCCCAGCCCCGACTGGTTCGATGCAATCACCACATGCCAGCCCGCATGGTTGAGCCGCGCAATCGCTTCGAGCGCGCTGGGCAACGGCGTCCACTCGACCTCGCTCTTGACGAAGTCCTCGCGGTGCACGTTGATCGAGCCGTTGCGGTCGAGGATGACGAGCTTCATGGTGTGGCTTTCGCTTCGATGGCGCGACGATCGATCCATGCAATGAGATGCGCATGCGGATATTTCGCATCGTCCAACATGGCCGCCCGCTTGCGCAACGTCGAGACAGATATCAATTCACGGTGCAGCAATTCGCGAATGAAGTCCGCATCCTTTTCACGCCTCGCCACGCACTTGAATAGCGCAAGATCATGCAGATCGGGACAGAGGGCCGTCACATCGCCAATGTAGTGAAGGCTCGACCGCGTCATCCAGTCCGCAGGCATGACGGCTGTCTCGGGGCCGACGCCGTCGGCAAAATAGCCGAAGGTCTCGTGAAAACTCGAGTGCATACCGATCGCACCATCGATCAGATCAGCGCGCTCTGGATGCAAGGCCGGATACAGATCGACCTCGCGCGAAACAAGGAGTGCCTCGGGCGGCGCTTCCAGCAGCAGCAGGATCGCCTGGCTACCGACGACGACCAGTGACGTTTCCTTCGCAATGGCGGCGGAGGCGCGCAACACATGCTCAGGCTCTTCGCGTGTCATTGCGCCGCAACCTGCCCGCGCGCCAGCTTCAGCAACTGCGCACGCTCGTGCTGATCGACCAATCCACCCATCGGCGAAACACTGCGCATGAGTTGTCCGTGGTCCGACTCGGCAAGGGCCGCATCTGCCAACGCCTCGACGTCGCTACTGCCCAGCAGCTGCTCCCATTCGTACCAGAGCCGATCGGAACGCGTGGCGCCTGCCTGCAACCTCCAGCGTGCGAGCGTGTCGAGCGCACGGGCACGAAGCGCAGGCTCGCGACGAAGCACTTCAATCGCCCTGCGATGCAGTGCGAGCGAAAACTGATCCAGTTGTTGCTGCCGATTCATTGCAACGATTATTGAGCGCCGGACCTCAGGACGCCAGACGCTCCAGTTGCGCCACGCGGTTCATCGACTCATGCAGCGACTTGAGCAGGCCCAACCGGTTCAATCGCAGGTCCGCCTGCTCGGCATTGACCATCACGCCGTCGAAGAAGGAATCGACGGGTGCGCGCAAGGCGGCGAGGCTTTGCAGCGATGCGGTGTAGTCGCCAGCATTGAACTGCGCATCGGCCGTGGGCACGACCTGTTGCATCGCCTCGTGCAGCGCCTTCTCGGCGGGTTCCTGCAGCAAGGCCTCGGTCACAAGTGCGTCCGCCGACTCGGGCGACTTCTTCAGGATGTTGCCGATGCGCTTGTTGGCCGCTGCAAGCGCAGGTGCCTCGGGGAGTGCCGCGAAAGCGCGAACGGCGGCGAGCAGGTGCGGAACCGTACCAAGTCGTTGCGGACGCGAGGCCAGCACCGCATCAACTTGCTGCGCGCTGGCGCCCTGCTCCCGCAGGCTGCCAGCCAATCGGTCGTAGAAAAAGGACGTCAATTGCGCACACGTATTCGCGTCGATCGTCGTTCTAGGCAACTCGCGTCGATCAATCAGGAGCGACATGCTCCTGCGAACGCCAATATTCCCCTGCGCCTCGTCATTGAAGACATTCGCAGCTGCATCCAATAAATCGTCAAGCCCGAGTGGGAGGTCCTTCTCGACAAGCATTCTCAAGACACCCAGCGCGTGACGACGCAAGGCGAACGGATCGCGGTCGCCGGTCGGCAGGTTGCCGATGCCGAACATGCCGACCAGCGTCTCGAGCTTGTCGGCCAGCGCGACCACGATGCCCACGTCGCCGCGCGGCAGCGTGTCGCCCGCAAAGCGCGGTTTGTAGTGGTCTTCGATGGCATCGGCCACCGCGGCATCGAGGCCGTCGTGCAACGCGTAGTAGCGGCCCATCGTGCCTTGCAGCTCGGGGAACTCGCCGACCATGTCGGTCACCAGATCGGCCTTCGCGAGTTGCGCGGCCTGCACGGCTTGCTGCCCCAGCTTCGCATCGCCCAGCTTGGCGGCGATCGCCTGCGCGATGCGCATGACACGTTCCACGCGCTCGCCCTGCGTGCCGAGCTTGTTGTGATAAACCACCTTGGCCAGCGACTCCACGCGCGAGGCCAGCGTCTTCTTGCGGTCCTGGTCGAAGAAGAACTTGGCATCGGCCAGGCGCGGGCGCACCACGCGCTCGTTGCCCTGGATCACCGCGCTCGCGTCATCGGGCGTGATGTTGCTGACCACGAGGAACTTGCTCGTGAGCTTGTCCTGTGCATCGACGAGCGGAAAGTACTTCTGATTGGCCTTCATCGTGAGGATCAGGCACTCCTGCGGCACGGCCAGGAATTCCTCCTCAAAGGAGCAGGTAAGCACATTGGGCCGCTCGACCAGCGCCGTGACTTCGTCAAGCAACGCATCGTCCTCGACCGGCCTGGCACCACCACCGACCTTCGCGGCCGCGGCAGCCAGTTGCCGCGCGATCTCGCCGCGGCGCGCATCGAAGCCCGCGATCACCGCTCCTTCGTCAGCCAGCTGTTGCGCATAGCTGTCGGCATCGCGCAGCACGACCGGATCGACCTTCGCCTCGAAGCGATGACCGTGCGTGTCGCGTCCTGAGTCAAGGCCGAGTGCACCGACCTCAACCACGTCAGCGCCATACAACGCAACCAGCCCGTGCGCCGGTCGCACGAAGCTCACGCTGCTCCAGCCCGGCAACTCGCAGTTGGCTTCAAGCTGGTAGCTCATGACCTTGGGAATCGGCAGCTTCGCGATGGCTTCGGCGAGTGCCTTCTGCAAGCCCTCGGCCAGCGTCGCGCCCTTCACCGTGCTCTCGTAGAACAAGGCCTCGGCCTTGCCATCTTGCGCGCGCTTGAGCCCCGCCACTGCAGAGGCATCGGCACCCAGCGCCGTCAGCTTCTTCAGCAATGCCGGTGTGGCACCACCCGAGGCATCGAGTCCGACCGCGACCGGCATCAGCTTCTGCGAAGCAGCCTTGTCGGCCGCTTGCGAGGCCACATCCGTCACACGTGCAGCCAGCCGGCGCGGCGATGCGAAGGCCGTCAACACCGAGCCACTGCCGGCGAGTCCAAGCGCGACGAGTTGATCGCGCAGCACACCCGCGAATGCATCGCCCAGCTTGCGCAAGGCCTTGGGCGGCAGTTCCTCGACAAACAGTTCGACCAGAAGATTCTTGTTGTTCGTGCTCATCGCTCAGGCAGCCTTCTTCGGGATTTGCGCGACCCACTCACGCGGAGCAAGCGGGAAGCCGAGCCGCTCGCGGCTCTCGTAATAACTTTGCGCGACACTGCGCGCGAGGTTGCGGATGCGGCCGATGTAGGCCGCGCGCTCGGTCACGCTGATGGCGCCGCGCGCATCGAGCAGGTTGAAGCTGTGCGCCGCCTTCAGCACCTGCTCGTAAGCCGGGAGTGCCAACTGTTGCTCCATCAGGTGCTTGGCCTGCTTCTCGTGCGCGGCGAAGGCGGTGAAGAGGAAGTCGGCATCGCTGTGCTCGAAGTTGTAGGTCGACTGCTCGACCTCGTTCTGCTTGTACACGTCGCCATACGTAAGGCCATCGGTCCACGTGAGGTTGTAGACGTTGTCCACGCCTTGCAGGTACATGGCCAGGCGTTCGAGCCCATAGGTGATCTCGCCGGTGGCCGGCTTGCAGTCGATGCCGCCGACCTGCTGGAAGTAGGTGAATTGCGTGACTTCCATGCCATTGAGCCAGACCTCCCAGCCCAACCCCCATGCGCCGAGCGTTGGGTTCTCCCAATCGTCTTCGACGAAGCGGATGTCGTTCTTCTTCAGGTCGAAGCCAAGTGCTTCGAGGCTGCCCAGGTACAACTCCAGGATGTTCGAAGGCGCGGGCTTGAGCACCACCTGGTATTGGTAGTAGTGCTGCATGCGGTTCGGGTTCTCGCCGTAGCGCCCGTCCTTGGGACGGCGGCTCGGCTGCACATAGGCGGCCTTCCACGGCTCCGGGCCCAGCGCGCGCAGGAAGGTGGCGGTGTGCGAGGTGCCCGCACCCACTTCCATGTCGTAGGGCTGCAGCAATGCGCAGCCCTGGTCGGCCCAGTACGACTGCAATTTGAGAATGATTTGCTGGAAGGTCAACATGAGACTGGCCGGCGGTGTCCGGTCAAAGAGCACAGAAGCGCGGACGGGTCCGCGAAAGCGGGTGATTTTACGGGGGCGAGGCCAGCGCGGGAGCGGTTAGGCTCTCGGCCCGAGGAGATCGCTTTGAGCGCACAACAATTGATATTGAGCGTGGTCCTTGCCACGATGGTTTTTTCGGTCGCGCTGGAGCTGAAGGTCGATGACTTCAAACGGGTTGCCAAGACGCCCCGCGCCGTCATCTGCGGATTGATTCCCCAGTTCATTCTCTTGCCAGTCGGCACATGGCTGGCGACGCTGGTGCTCGACCTGCCGCCGGACATCGAGGTCGCGATGATCCTTGTCGCGTCCTGCCCCGGTGGGTCGCTCAGCAACGTCATCACGCACTTCGGTCGCGGCAATACGGCCTTGTCGGTCAGCGTGTCGGCGGTGGCCAGCGTGATCGCGCTGTTCGCGACGCCGTTCAACTTCAGCTGGATGGTGGCCAACAACCCGGCCACGGCGAGCTGGTTGCGCACGCTCTCGATCGACCCGTCCGACATCTGGGTCAGCCTGCTGCTGTTGCTTGCGATCCCGATGGCGCTGGGCCTTTCGCTCACGCACTTCAGGCCCGCGCTGTCGAAGAAGTTGCAGAAGCCGCTGGCCAACTTCTCGCTCGTCGCGCTGCTGGCCTTCATCGTCGTCGGCCTCATCGTGCAACGGCAGTTGCTCACGATCGGCCTGCTGCCCCTGCTCGTCATCGTGATCCTGCACAACGCCAGCGGCCTATTCTTCGGCTTCATCACCAGCGTCGCGATGCGCGTGAGCGAATACGATCGCCGCGCCGTGATGATCGAAGGCGGCATGCAGAACTCGGGCCTGGCGCTCGGCATCATCGCGGTGCAATTCAACAGTGACCTGGGCATGGTGTTGATCGCCAGCCTGTGGGGCATCTGGCATATCGTCAGCGGACTCTCGCTGGCATTCTTCTGGAGACGAAAAGATGCAGCACGACCTGCTTATTGAAAACGGCACGCTGGTCGACGGCACCGGCGCTGCCCCGTACACCGCCGACATCGCGGTGCGTGACGGCAAGATCTCGGCCATCAGCCGCACGCCCGGCGCGCTCGCCGGCACCGCACGCGAAACAGTGGATGCCCAAGGCGCCTGGGTCACGCCTGGTTTCATCGACATCCACACGCACTACGACGGCCAGGCCACCTGGGACGACTGCTTCTCCCCGAGCATCCACCATGGCGTGACGACGGTCGTGATGGGCAACTGCGGCGTCGGCTTCGCACCGGTTCGGCCCGGCCACGAGGACGATCTCGTCAAGCTCATGGAAGGTGTCGAAGACATCCCCGGCGCTGCGCTGCATGAAGGCATCCGATGGGACTGGGAAAGCTTCACCCAGTACATGGATGCGCTGGCCGCCACGCCGCGCAGCCTCGACTACCTGGTGCAAGTGCCGCACGACCCCTTGCGCATGTACGTGATGGGCGAGCGCGCGGTGGCGCAACAGGCCGCAACGGCGGAAGACATCGCGGCCATGCGTGCGTTGCTGCGCGAGGCGCTCGAAGCGGGCGCCGCCGGCTTCAGCACCGGCCGCAGCGACAACCACCGCACCTCCGACGGCCTGGAGACGCCCGCATCCGAAGCCAGCGCCGCCGAACTGACCGCTATCGTCTCCGCGTTCGAAGGCCTGCAGCACGGTGTCGTGCAATGCGTCAGCGACTTCGACCTGCTCCGGGGCCCCGAGAACTTCGATCGCGAGTTCACGCTCGTCGAGCAGATCGCACGCGCCTGCGGCCGCCCGCTGTCGATGACATGGCTTCAGCGCGACCCCGGCGGCGAGCAGTACCTCGCCATCCGCGACCGCGTCGAAGCCGGCGTGGCCCAGGGCCTGCCGCTCTACCTGCAGACGGCTGCGCGCGGTATCGGGGTCATCAATGGCCTGGACGCCAGCTTCCATCCGTTCATGGGCTTCCCGGGCTACAAGGAAATCGCGCACCTTCCCTTGGCCGAACGTGCGGCCGCAATGCGCGAGCCCGCGCGCAAGGCACGCATCCTCAGCGAGAAATCAGCACGCCTTGCAGGCGACGGCACGGCCATCCCGCCGCTCGTCGACGAATTGCTGGCCCGCATCGACATGATCAGCGGCCGCATGTTCCCGCTCGGCCCGTCGCCGGACTACGAGCCCTCAGTGATGCAGAGCTTTCTGGTGCGTGCGAAGCAGGCCGGCATCAAGCCACTCGAAGCGCTATACGACCACCTCGCAGGCGGCGACGGCGACCACCTCATCTACTTCCCGATCTTCAACTACAACGGCGGCTCGCTCGACGTGCTCGGCGAGATGCTGCAACACCCCCGCGCACTCGCCGGCCTGAGCGATTCGGGCGCGCACGTGGGCACCGTGTGCGATGCAAGCTTCACCACTTTCATGCTCACGCACTGGGCACGAGACCGCAAGCAGGGCCGCTTGCCGCTCGAAACCGTGGTGCAGATGCTGACCCAGCGCAACGCACGCTACCTCGGCCTGCAGGACCGAGGCACCTTGGAAGTCGGCATGCGCGCCGACCTGAACGTGATCGATCCGCAAGCGCTGGGCGTGGGCGCGCCCAAGCTCGTCGCCGACCTTCCGGCCGGCGGCAAGCGCTTCCTGCAAAAGGCCACTGGTTATCGCGGCACCTGGGTCGCCGGCCAAGCGGTGCAGCGCGACGGCGCGATCACGCCTGCGCGGCCCGGTCGCCTCGTTCGCCTCGGCCAGTGAGGCAAGTGCCGATGCCTCGCGCGGCACCGGCGTCGCGACCCGCTTACGTTGGACGCGAGATCTCATTTCGCTGGCCTGCCCGACGGCTGAGCGAATGTTGCCGGGATAGGGGCTCGGCGAGACTTGACCCCCCTCCTCCGCGGACGCGCATCCTTAACTCGGATGGTCTACGGCGTTGCAAACCTTCGGCAAAGCGTAGAGGCCATGGCTGCTTTTTGCGCCAACCTCCATGCTGGCCCGACGCGCACGTCCGAATGGCGGACGCCCGGCGTTCAGGAATTGCGGCGCCGGAGCACACCGGGCAAGACCGTGATCGCCACCACGAGCATCGCCATGAGCCACATCGGCACCAGGCCGAATCGGGAGACCCAGGCCGCATACGGCGTGATCCCGTTGCGCCCTTCCACCGTTGCCAGGAGCACGCCGCGCGTGAGCCGCGGCAAGGACTGCGTCACCACGCCATGGTGGTCGATCACAACCGTGGCGCCGGTGTTGGTCGCGCGCACCATCGGCCGCTGGAACTCCAGCGCGCGCATGCGCGAGATCGCCAGGTGCTCGTCAATCGCGATCGAGTCACCGAACCACGCGATGTTGCTGACGTTCAGCAGAATCGTCGGCGCCAGTGCTTCTTCCCGAAAGTTGGCGCCGATCTCCTCGCCGAACAAGTCCTCGTAGCAAATGTTCGGCGCAATTCGCTGACCCTGCCATTCGAATGACGGCTGCGCCAGGCCACCGCGCGCGAAGTCGCCCAGCGGGATGTTCAGCATCTCGGTGAACCAGCGGAACATGCCCGGCACGAATTCCCCGAACGGCACCAGGTGATGCTTGTCATAGCGGTACGGCGCCGCCTGGCCCGCCTTGAACCCGAGCACCGTATTGGTATAGCCGCGCCGATCGCCCATCGGCAAGCCCACGATCGCCGCTTGCGCGCCGGTTCCGTAACGTGAGGCGATCGCATCCAGATAGCCGGGCGGCAACTGGCTCGGAAGCAGGGGCAGCGCGGTCTCCGGCGTGACGACGAGCGACGCGCTCGCATCGCGCAGTTGCACGCCGTACCAATTCAGCGCCGTGGCAACGCCTCCGCCGGGGATGAACTTCTCGTCCTGCGGGATGTTGCCCTGGAGCAAGGCCATCTGCAGTGGGGGCGGCGGCGCCTTCGACGCGCGCTCGGTGACGTCGCTGACGCCGATCGCACCCAATCCACAAAGCACCAGGACGACACTGAGCGGCGCCACCCACGATGACCCGCTGCGGTAGTCGGCCCGCACGCACTGCGCCATCGCCGCAGCCACCAGCGCGGCGACCGCCCCGATCCCATACACGCCGACCCAAGGTGCCAACATCGCCAGCGGCCCCTCGACATGCGCATAACCGGTCGCTCCCCAAGGAAAGCCCGTGAACCAGTAGCCTCGAATCAGCTCGGCCAGGGTCCAGAGCGCCGCAAAGCAGACGACCCGCCACGCCCAATGCACCGGCCCCCATGCTACCCACGAGGCGCAAGCGATGGCGTAGTACAACCCCAGCGCCGCGGCCAGCGCCAAGACCGCCACCGCAGCCAAGGGCGCCGCCATGCCGCCATAGGTGTGCATCGAGATGAACAGCCACCAGAAGTTGCCGCAGAGCCACGCTGTCGCAAAAATCCAGCCATGGCCAAAGCCCCTGCGCCAGGAGCGCGGCGCCTTGTCGAGGCGCAAGCCGTCCAGCAGCCACACCAATGCAACCATGGACAGCAGTTGAAGCCACCAGAGCGGCCGCCCGCCCCACGGCCAGGCAATCGACGCAGCTTGCGCCGTCCCTGCCAGCGCGAACCCGATCGCGCGAAGCAGCGTGGCGTTCAATCGGCGACGTCGTCGCCGCGCGCTGGCGAGACCTTGAACCAGCGCACCGCGCCGCCCTTGGTGTGCAGCACGACGAAGTCGAATCCGCCCAGCGCATGGTGCTCGCCGCGCTTGGGCACATGGCCCATCTCGTGCGCGATCAGCCCGCCGATGGTGTCGAAGTCTTCGCTCAGCGCTTCCTCATCGAAAACGATGCCGAAGGCCTCCGCCACACGCTCGATCGGTGTGTCGCCGGACACCCGGTAGGTGTGATCGGCGAGCCCGAAGATGTCACCCTCTTCCTCGGCAATATCGAACTCGTCCTCGATCTCGCCGACGATCTGCTCGAGCACATCCTCGATGGTGATGAGCCCCGCGACACGGCCAAACTCGTCGATGGTGATCGCGAGGTGATTGCGGTTGCCGCGGAACTCCCGCAGCAGATCGTTGAGGCCTTTGCTTTCCGGCACGAAGGTCGCCGGCCGCAACAACGCACGCACATTCAAGCCCGGCGCTCGTTGCAACTTGAGCAAGTCCTTCGCGAGCAGGATCCCGATGATGTTTTCCCTGTCGCCTTCGAAAACCGGAAAGCGCGAGTGCGCCGTGTCGATGACCACGTGAATCAACGAATCGAGAGAGGCGTCGATGTCCAGCAGATCCATGCGTGGCGCGGCCACCATCACATCGGCGGCCGTCATGTCGGCCATGCGCAACACGCCCTCGAGCATCACGCGCGACTCCGCGCCGATCACGTCGTTGTCCTCCGCGTCGGCGAGGGTTTCGATCAGTTCGTCGCGCGAATCCGGTCCGGGATGAATGAATTCGGCCAGCTTCTGCAGAAAGCTGCGTTTGTCTTCCCGTTCGACGGGGGTGCGCTCAGGGTGAGGGTCGGCCACTGCGGGAGGGCGTAGTTGGGGAAGCGCAAGGATACCGGAAAGGCGAACGCCTCCCGGACATTGCGGCGCTTCTCCGGCTGGGGATGGCCGCTCGGCCGAGCTTTTATGACGCGGTGTGATCGCTCGCGGGCCGCCCACGTCGGATCTCCTGCATGGTGTGCAGGAAGGTCCAGAACCGCTTGGCGCGCGCCTTGAGTTGGAAGTCGACTTCGCCAAAGTTGTCGAGCGCGATCTCGGTCATGCGGCTGTCGAAGTCGGCCTTGGGAAGTTCCAGGTGCGCCTCGGCTTCCGATCCCGTACGCACCACCGTCGCGCCCGCGTTGCGCGCAATCTTGATCATCGCCGCGTTCTCGCTCAACGCGTGGATGAAGAGCATGCCGATTCCTTCGTTTCGCGCGGTGACGATGGTGCGCTCGAAGAGCCGCGCGCCATAGCCACGCCGGCGGGCCTGCTTGGATACTGACCCCCCGAACTCGGCGCAATCCATGGGCTGCCCGACCGGTGGAAAGGCGAGGTGCGCCAAGGCAATGATCTCGAGTCGGCGGTTGTAGATGCCGAAGATCTCGTCGCGGTCGAAGTCCAGCGTATCGACATAGCGTTGCACTTGCTCGTCCGATGCGGCGTAGCCGAAGCGCAGGTAGCGGTCGTGGAGATCAAGGTCCAGCAGATGGTGCGCGATGCGATCGCGCTCACCCGGACCAATAGACCGGATGGGCACGAGGACCGATGGCTGACCTGGGTCATCCGGCAGGCGGGATTCGGTGGCTGGCACTTTAAAGAAAGAACCCGCGCCGAACGACGCCTTGAGAAGTGAACTTGCATTGTGCATGGCCCGAATATAAGGGTTTACACCAATCAAGAATGTCGGACGACACCGATAAGTGACGATCTAGTGACGTAATACTAGACATCAAAAAATAACCTGTTCGACAGTTTAAACGGGCACTGCGGTGGTCGTCTTGACCCGATCAAGCACGAAACTCGTCTTGCAGTCTTCCACGCTCGGGTGCTTGAGCAAGGTATCCATGATGAATCGACTGTAGTGCGCCATGTCGGCAACGACAACACGCATCAAATAGTCCATATCGCCCGTCAACGCCGCGCATTCGACGACTTCCGGCCACGTCTGGACGCTGGCGCGAAAGACGTCCATGGGGTTTCGCTTGTGGCTCTCGGTGTGCTTCTCAAGTCGCACATTGATGTAGGCGGTGAGGCCCAATCCGACGGATTCGGGCTTGACCAGCGCAACGTACCGATCGATGACACGGCTTTCCTCAAGTCGCTTGACCCGCCGCAAGACCGCGCTTGGCGAGAGGCTCACCTGCTCGGCAAGCTGTTCATAGGTAGCCCGCCCGTCTGCCTGCAACGTGCGCAGTATTAAACGATCGAGCTTGTCGAGTGCCTCCATGAGGCGATTCTTACAGCTTTATTGCGTCTACGGATGCACAGACGGGTGGGAAATCGATTGTGCCGTGATGTGGTGCACAGGCGCACTGCATTCGTTCGTACCACGTCGAATCGGCAGACCACTAAACACATCGGCGTCGGCGGCGAGATCTGCCGCAACAACAATTCTCGCCCTCGCCGATCAGCTTATCCAGCCTATGCGAATCTTCTGGCCATCATGGTCGGGGCCGCCCATTGAAGCGAATACCGCACGGGCCGGGGACCATGACGGTATCAGGCGTAGTACTACGTTGCCGCGAAGGAGCTACGTGCGGGTGATCGCTGCAACCATTGACCAACCTCGCGATATTACTTCTCGAGTGGAGGTTCACGCGCGCTTCGAAGCTGCGTGAAATGCAAAAAGCCCAACCTCGTTGAGGTTGGGCTTTCTGGGCTGTAAGAGCCTGACGATGACCTACTTTCACACGGGAACCCGCACTATCATCGGCGCTGAGTCGTTTCACTGTCCTGTTCGGGATGGGAAGGA